>NZ_JAJNCV010000002.1:0-588809 GCF_021026215.1 Microbacterium sp. JC 701 | reverse complement strand
CCACCTCGGTTGGGGGTTCGCGGGGGTCCGGTGGCTTCGACAGGCTCAGCCACCTCGGTTGGGGGTTCGCGGGGGTCCGGTGGCTTCGACAGGCTCAGCCACCTCGGTTGGGGGTTCGCGGGGGTCCGGTGGCTTCGACAGGCTCAGCCACCTGGCGGGGCGCAAGGGGCTCGGCATCCGGAACCTTTTCGGTGTTCACTGGGGGCATGCGATCGATCTGGAAAGGCGCCCTGACCTTCGGCCTCGTCAACGTGCCCGTCAAGGTGTACTCCGCGACCGAAGACCACGACGTCTCTCTGCACCAGGTGCACAACAAAGACGGCGGGCGCATCCGGTACCAGCGCATCTGCGAGATCGACGGTGAGGTCGTTCCCTACCAGGACATCGACAAGGCCTACGACGACGGCGAGCAGACGGTCGTGCTCACCAAAGACGACCTCTCGTCGCTGCCGAGCGAGCGCAGCCGCGAGATCGAGGTCGTCGAGTTCGTGCCCAGCGACCAGGTCGACCTGCTGACGCTCGACAAGGCGTACTACCTCGAGCCCGACTCGTCGTCGCCCAAGGCCTACGTGCTGCTGCGCAAGACGCTCGAGCAGACCGAACGCACCGCGATCGTGCGCTTCTCGCTGCGGCAGAAGACACGGCTCGCGGCTCTGCGCGTGCGCGGCGACGTGCTCGTGCTGCAGACGCTGCTGTGGGCCGACGAGGTGCGTGAAGCGGCATTCCCGGCGCTGGATGAGAGCGTGCGGATCTCGGCGAAGGAGCTCGAGATGTCGGCCTCGCTCGTCGACAGCTTCTCGAAGGACTTCGACGCCGAGGAGTTCACCGACGAGTACCAGGCCGAGCTGCGCACTCTCATCGACGCGAAGCTCGAGCAGGGCGACGCCCTCGACACCGACGCGACCTTCGGCAAGCAGGAGGAAGAGGACGGCGGCGAGGTCATCGACCTGATGGAGGCGCTGCGCGCGAGCGTCGAGCGCAGCCGGGCCGCGCGCGGCGAGAAGACCGAGGACGCGCCGAAGAAGAAGGCCCCCGCGAAGAAGAAGACGTCGAAGGCGTCTTAGCGCGCGGGCTGATCTCCGTCTTCGAGCGTCTTCGGGTCGAGCGTCAGCGACTCGGCCTCAGCGTGCGAGACGGCACCCTCGCGCTTGGCGGCGGCGCGCTCGCGGAAGTAGTGGATCGCGATGAAGATCGCGGTGCCGGCGACCGCGGCGAGCAGGATCACGTCGATGTACTCGGTGACGATGTCGCGGATGAACGGGATGTACCCGACCGCGTACCCGAGCATCGTGAGGCCGATGCCCCAGAGGATCGCGCCGATGAGGTTGTAGAGCGAGTACTTCTTCCACGGCATGTGGCCGACGCCCGCCGCGATCGGGGCGAAGGTGCGGACGACCGGCACGAAGCGCGCGAGAATCACGGTCAGGCCGCCGAAGCGCTCGAAGAACGCGTTCGTGCGCTCGACGTTCTTCTTGCTGAAGATGCCCGACTCTTTGCGCTCGAAAATCGAGGGACCGGCCTTGTGGCCGATGAAATACCCGACCTCACCGCCGATGAACGCCGCGACGCCGATGGCCAGGGCGACCCACCACGCGTTGAGGCCGAAGACGCCGTTGGGGGCGGCCGGGGTGGAGTGCGACAGCAGCCCCGCCATGATCAGCAGCGTGTCACCGGGGAGCAGGAAGCCGATCAGCAGGCCCGTCTCGGCGAAGATGATGAAGCACACCACGAGCAGGGCCCAGGGCTGCGAGTTGGTGATGATGGCCGCAGGGTCGAGCCACGGGAGCAGCGCGCTGGTGGTGTGGATCACATCGGTCCCGTCGGGTCGAGAAGGCAGTGCGGAAAGGGCGAAACGTGCGGAAGGGGGGACTTGAACCCCCACGCCCGAAGGCACAGGAACCTAAATCCTGCGTGTCTACCGATTTCACCACTCCCGCGAGTGTGCTCATTCTAAGCAGGCGGGGCGCTCTCACGATGTGAAGGAGCCGTCAAGCCCACGCCCGTTTCCCCGCCGCGACACGCCGCGGGGGAATGCTGGACGCCATGGCATCCGTTCACTCCTCCATGAAGGCGATCACGTACTCCCAGCCCGGTGACTCCTCCGTCCTCTCGCTGGCCGAGAAGCCCCTGCCCGAACCCGGACCCGGCGAGGTGCGCGTTCGCGTCGTCGTGTCGGGCGTGAACCCGACCGACTGGAAGGCGCGCGCGACGACCGGCCGCCCCCTGCCGTTCGACGAGGTGACGCCCAACCAGGACGGTTCGGGAGTGGTGGATGCCGTCGGCGACGGCGTGACCGATCTGACGGTGGGCCAGCGGGTGTGGATCTACCTCGCGGCGCACCAGCGTCCGTTCGGCACGGCGGCCGAGTACACGATCCTGCCCGCCGCGCGTGCCGTGCCGCTGGCCGACGACGCCTCGTTCGAGCTCGGCGCGAGCCTCGGCGTGCCCGCGATGACCGCGCATCGCGCGCTCACCGTGCACGAGGACGGCCCCTCGCGCCTGGCCCCCGGCGCCCTCGCCGGACGCACGGTGCTCGTGCAGGGTGGTGCGGGTGCGGTGGGTCACGCCGCCATCCAGCTCGCGGTCTGGGCCGGCGCGACGGTCATCGCCACGGTCAGCAGCGACGAGAAGGAAGCCCTCGCGCGCTCGGCCGGCGCCCACCACGTGCTGCAGTATCCGAGCGATTCGCTGGCAGACGGCATCCGCGAACTCGCCCCGAACGGCGTCGAGCACATCGTCGAGGTCGCGATCGCCGACAACGCCGCCCTCGACGTCGAGGTGATCGCCAACCACGGCACCGTCGGCTACTACGCCGACAACGGGGGAGACGACTTCACCGCCCCCGTGCGCGTGAGCTTCGCGAAGAACGTGCGCTGGCAGGGCCTGCTGCTCTACACGGTGGGGGAGCGCGCTCTTCTCGCCGCCGCCGAAGACGTTGCGGCGGCTGTCGCCGACGGTGCGCTGCCGGTGGGCGAGGGCGCAGGCCTGCCGCTGAGCTTCTTCGACTTGGGCGACACCGCCGCTGCGCACGACGCCGTCGAGCAGGGAGCGACCGGCAAGGTGCTCATCCGCGTCAGCGAGTAAGCCGAAACGACGACAGCGCCGGGGTCTCCGAAGACCCCGGCGCTGTCGCGTTTCTACGACGTCACTCGTGTGCGCGTCGACGCACGATTGCGGTACCGGCGGCGACGATCACGCCGATCGCCAGCATGCCGAGGCCGATCGCGGGGAGCGGGGATCCTTCGACGTCGGATCCCGTGGCGGCCAGATCACCGCGATCGGGTCCGTTCGCGCCGGGACCGGTCGTGACCGAGGGCGACGGGCTCGGAACCGCGGCCGGCTCCTCGGACGGAACCGGCGACGGCTCGCTCGTCGGCTCGGTGGTGGGCTCGGGCGAGGGCTCGCCGGGCGTGGGCTCGGGCGAGGGCTCCACCGGCGGCTCTTCGACGGCGGCCCACGCGAGGTCGGCCGCGGCGTGACCGATCGCGGGGGCGAAGATGTCGATCGCGTCGGTGTTCACGTTCGCCAGGGTGTCGTTGACCGTGTGATAGTTGCGGTCCATGAAGACGCCCGCGGTGCCGCCGAACTGCTGCACCTGCTCCGCGGTCTTCGTGTCGTCGGCGCCCGAGAACAGGCCACCGGCGGGCACGCCGTTGTCGATGAACGCCTGGTAGTCGCTGCGACCGGAGTACTCGGTGTCGATCCACGGCTGCTCGATCGCATCGAAGTAGTCGGTGTACACCTGCTCGATCGCGGCGGACCCCTCGGGGATCGTGACGCCCTCGGCGGGGTAGGTCGACCGGTTCGCGTCGTACACGCCGACCGTGAAGTTCTCGGAGCCGATCATGTCGTAGTTGAGGTACGCCGAGATGCGCTCCCACTCGGCCGGGTCGTTCTCGACCAGGTCGGCGACGTAGGCGGTCGAACCCAGCAGACCGACTTCTTCGGCACTCCACAGGGCGAGGCGGATGCGCTTGTCGTTGGGGACGTCGGATGCCGCGATCTTCTCGGCCAGCGCCAGCACGGCGGCCGAGCCCGAGGCGTTGTCGTTCACGCCCGGTCCCTCGGCCACACCGTCGAGGTGCGCGCCGATGACGACGGTGTCGTCGGGGTCGCCCGCGATGGAGTCGGCGATGACGTTGAAGGTCTTCGTGGTGAGGAATTGCTTCTCGATCACCGCGGTGCCCTCGACGGGGGCGTCGGCCGGAGCCGCCTCGATCAGCGCGGCGAGGGTGTCGCCGCTCGACTGCGGAAGGGTGGCGGCGGGGGAGTCGTCGGGGTTGCGCGCACCCGAGGTGACGTTGGTCAGCTGGTCGTCGGGAGAGGCTTCTTCCTCGGGCGGACGCTCGTTGTTGTAGATGAAGACGGCCCCGGCGTCAGCGGCGGTGGCGTTGTCGATCTTCTGCTCGAACGAGCAGACACCGCGCTGCACGAGCACGATCGCCCCGGCCGCGATGTCGGCGAAGTCGGTCGGCTCGCACCCGAGGCGGCCGCCGTCTGCGGAGAGGGGAAGGGCGAGGGCGCCCGTGTAGGGGGCGTCGATGCCCTCGCTGTTGTCGAAGTGCGAGCCCTCGTAGGTGGTGCCGTCGACGGTGAGCGAGGCTTCACCGAACTCGGGGGTGTCGACCTCGAACACCTGCCGCGAGACCGTGAAGGCGCCGGTGTCTTCGAGCACCTTCTCGGCGTACTGCGCGGCGGCCTCGTAGCCGGGGCCGTTCCAGACGCGGTAGCCGTCGTCGGCGAACGACTCGCTGATGCGCGCCAGCTCGGTCAGGTGGGTCATGACGTCGGCGCCGGTGAGGCCGAGGTCTTCGGGGGAGTCGCCCGGTGCGGCGGCAGCGAACGCGGCCGGCGCCGACAGCAGGGCGCCGCCGACGAGGGCACCCGCGGCGAGCACCGCGGAGGCGCGACGAGCGCGAGAGGGAGGGGAATGCAGGGTGTATCGGGGCACGTCAAAGGCACCTCTCTGCGGGCGTCGACGCCCGCATCATCCAGGGGGAATGACACGCTGCTTCAGAGGGAAGCGAACGTTCGACGATTCTCATAGGGAATCGACAGATCCGGCAAGAGTCGCCGGAATGTTTACGGCGACGTAACACGGGCGGGGCTCCGCGAAGGGTCGTCCGGGGCGCGCGTGAGGGGTCACTTTTCGTCGCCTGAACGGGTCCGGAAGCGACCGAAAGGGACCCCTCTCGCGATCAGAGGGAAGGCGGGTCAGCGGGTGCGCGGGACGTAGCGCGGGACCCAGCGGATGAAGCCCGCCGCGCCGAGCACGGCGATGACACCCATCGCGCCCACGCCCACCGACAGCGAGACCGCGGCCGTCAGGGCCGACACGATCAGCGGGGCGATGGCGCCGCCGGCATCCGTCAACGTGCGCCACGAGCCGAGGAACGCGGCGGGCTCGGTGGGCGGCGCGATGTCGGCGCCGAGGGTGAGCAGAATGCCGCTCGACAGGCCGTTGCCGACCCCCAGCACCGCCGCGAACATGGCGTACCACATGGCCGCCGAGCCCAGCTCGTGCGTGAACGACAAGGCGAGGAAGCCCGCACCCATCAGCACCATCGCGGGCAGGGCCGCCCACAGGCGCCCGAAGCGGTCCATTACCTGGCCGCTGGCGTAGAACAGGGCGAAGTCGATCGCGCCCGAGACGCCGACGACTACGGCGATCGTGCCGGCGTCGAGTCCGAGCGACACGCCCCACAGCGGCAGCACCACCTGGCGGGCCGAGCGCACGGCCGACAGAGACGCCGCCGCGAGGCCCAGCCGCGCGAGCACGCCGCGAAAACGCCACATCGTGCGGAACACCCCCTCGCGCTCGACGGTCGGGATCGCGCCGGTGACGGGTTCGCCGGTGTCTTCGGCGTCGCGGGAGTCGCCGGTGCCGCGGCGGGTGGGGGAGCCCGCGCCCACCGGCACGGCCTTCTCGGGATCGGGGCCGAAGAACACCAGCAGGATCGTGGCGACCTGGCAGACGGCGAAGAAGACGATGGATGCCGTCTCGTCGCCGAAGATCGCCAGCAGGCCTGCCGAGATGAACGGGCCGACGAACATGCCGAGGCGGAACGTGCCGCCCAGCAACGACAGCGCACGGGCGCGGAAGGTCAGCGGCACGCGCGTGGTCATGAACGAGTGACGGGCCAGGGCGAACGACGCCGCGCAGAAGCCGATGAGGAACACCGCCGCGGTGAAGAACGCCAGCGACTGCGCGAATACGATGCCGGTCAGGCCGGCCAACACGACGATGCCGGCCACGCCCATCGTGATGCGCTCGCCGAAGCGGGCGACCGCCCACCCGGCGGGGATGTTGCCGCAGAGCTGGCCGACGACCAGGGCTGCGGCCACGAGGGCGGCGAGGGCGACGTCGGCGCCGAGGCGGTTCGCGATCACCGGGATGAGCGGGATCACCGCGCCCTCGCCGAGGGCGAACAGCAGGGTGGGGCCGTAGATCATCGGTGCGAAGCGCACCAGCACATTCCGGGGAGAGTCGGCTGTCACCGTCTCCACGATAGGCTTGATGTCAAATGCTCGAACTCGATTTGACCGCCGACATCCAGGCGCTGCGCTCGACCTTCGCCGATATCCAGGCCGTGGTCGACGTCGACGCACTCAAAGCCGACATCGATCGCCTCAGTGAAGAGGCCGGTGCCCCCGACCTCTGGGACGACGTCGACAAGGCCCAGAAAGTCACCAGCAGCCTGAGCCACAAGCAGGCCGAGCTCAAGCGCGTCTCGGAGATCGAGCAGCGCCTCGACGACCTCGAGGTGCTCGTCGAGCTCGCCATCGAGATGGAAGACGACGAGTCGGCCGACGAAGCGCGCCGTGAGCTCGCCTCGCTGAAAGACGTGATCGGCCAGCTCGAGGTGCAGACCCTCCTCGACGGCGAGTACGACCCGCGCTCCGCGGTCGTCACGATCCGCTCCGGCGCGGGAGGCGACGACGCCACCGACTTCGCCGAGATGCTGTTGCGCATGTACCTGCGCTGGGCCGAGCGTCACAAGTACCCCGTCAAGGTCATGGACACCTCCTACGCCGAAGGCGCCGGCATCAAGTCGGCCACCTTCGAGGTCGACGTGCCCTATGCCTACGGCACGCTGTCGGTCGAGGCCGGCACGCACCGCCTCGCGCGCATCAGCCCCTTCGGCGGCGCCGACAAGCGACAGACGAGCTTCGCCGCCGTCGAGGTCATCCCCGTGATGGAAGAGGCCGTCGAGGTCGAGGTGCCCGAGGGCGACATCCGCGTCGACGTGTTCCGCTCGTCGGGCCCCGGTGGGCAGTCGGTCAACACGACCGACTCCGCCGTGCGCATCACGCACCTTCCGACGGGCCTGGTCGTCTCGATGCAGAACGAGAAGTCGCAGATCCAGAACCGCGCGGCCGCCATGCGTGTGCTGCAGACCCGCCTTCTGCTGCTCAAGCGCGAAGAAGAAGCGGCCAAGAAGAAGGAGCTCGCCGGCACGATCACCGCGAGCTGGGGCGACCAGATGCGTTCGTACTTCCTGTACGGCCAGCAGCTGGTGAAAGACCTCCGCACCGGGTACGAAGTCGGTAACCCGGCGGTCGTGTTCGACGGCGACCTCGACGGTCTGATCGCGGCCGGCATCCGGTGGCGCAAGCGCAAAGACGACGACGACTGAGCCGTCTTTCCGCCCGAGCCTGAGCCCTGCGGATGCCGATCACCTCGGCATCCATAGGGCTCTCTCGGTTTCACGACACGGCGCGTCCTGACGGCCTGCTCGAAGCCCGCGCTTAGGCTCGTCGAGCCATGATCCGGTTCGAGAACGTCACAAAGCGGTATCGCGGCACCGCGAAGCCCGCCCTCAACGCCGTCGACTTCGAGGTGCAGCGCGGGGAATTCGTCTTCCTCGTCGGAGCCTCGGGCTCGGGCAAGTCGTCGTGCCTGCAGCTCATCCTGCGCGCCGAGACCCCCAGCGAGGGGCGCGTCGTCGTGCTCGGTCGCGACCTGCGCCGCCTGTCGAACCGCAAGGTGCCGTACTTCCGGCGCCACATCGGTTCGGTCTTCCAGGACTTCCGTCTGCTGCCGAACAAGACCGTGCACCAGAACGTCGCCTTCACGCTGCAGGTGACCGGCGCCTCGCGCGGGTTCATCCAGCAGGCCGTGCCCGAGGTGCTGGCGCTCGTCGGCCTCGACGGCAAAGAGAAGCGTCTGCCGCACGAGCTTTCGGGTGGTGAGCAGCAGCGCGTGGCGATCGCTCGCGCGCTCGTCAACCGTCCGCAGGTGCTGCTGGCCGACGAGCCGACCGGAAACCTCGACCCCGGCACCTCGATCGACATCATGCGCCTGCTCGCGCGCATCAACGCCGGCGGCACGACCGTCGTCATGGCCACGCACGAGGCCGGCTTCGTCGACCAGATGCAGCGTCGCGTGATCGAGCTGCGTGGCGGCGAGATGGTGCGCGACGAGCGTCACGGCGGCTACGGCGACACGTCGAGCCTCCCGCGCCTCGCACCCGAGGTCGAGCGCGGAGCGGCGGCCGTCGCCGCCCTCACCGCGGTGCTCGAGGTGCAGCGCGAGGTGACCGGCCTCACCGGTCCGGTCGAGCCGCTTCGCGTTCCGGATGCCGAGCGGCCCGCCGCAGCGCAGGCTCCGGCCACCGCTGCGCCGACGTCGGCGGCACGCGAGAACGCCGAGCCGCGCGAAGAGGCCGCGTCCGCGGCATCCGCCCCCGCCGTCACGCAGCAGAACGCCGAGCGCGAGCCGGGCACCAATACACGTTCCATTCCGGTCACGCGCCCCGATGTCGACGCCCTCGGTCTCGCCGACCGGCTCGGACTCGGAGGATCGAAAGACCGCCACGACGAAGTAGGACCCACGTCATGAGGTTCGGTCTCATCCTCTCCGAGGCCTTCACGGGCCTGCGGCGCAACGCGTCGATGGTCATCTCGGTCATCCTCGTGACCTTCGTGTCGCTGACCTTTGTCGGCGCCGCGATGCTCATGCAGATGCAGATCGGCAAGATGCAGTCGTACTGGGCCGACCGCGCCCAGGTGGCGGTGTTCATGTGCGCGTCGGTGTCGGACGTGCCGACCTGCACCACCGGCCAGGCCGCCACGCAAGACCAGATCGACGCCGTCAAGGCGACGCTCGACGGCGAGGCGCTCGCGCCCCTCATCCGCGACTACACCTTCTCGACCAGCGAGGAGGTGTTCGACAGCGCCAAGAGCCAGCTGCCCGACAGCATCCTCGGCGTGGTGTCGGCCGACTCGTTCAACGCGACGTTCAACATCAACCTCGTCGACTCCAGCCAGTCCGACGTGATCTCCGAGGCGTTCAGCGGCCAGGCGGGCGTCGAGGAGGTGACCGATCAGATGCAGTACCTCGAGCCGCTGTTCCAGGCGTTGACGGTCGCGACCTACGTCGCCGTCGGCATCGCCGGTCTCATGCTCATCGCGGCGGTGCTGCTGATCGCGACGACCATCCGCCTCTCGGCGTTTGCGCGACGGCGGGAGCTCGGCATCATGCGCCTGGTCGGTGCCTCGAACCGCTTCATTCAGACGCCGTTCATCGTCGAGGGCGTGCTCGCCGCGCTCATCGGCTCGGCGCTCGCGAGCGTCGCGGTGTGGGCGATCGTCGGCGTCGGGGTCAACCAGTACCTGCGCGATCGGATCAGCTTCATCACCTCGTGGGTCACCCTGGGCGATGTCGCCTTCGTGATCCCGGCGATCGTGGTGATCGGCGTTCTGCTCGCCGCGTTGAGCGCGAGCTTCGCGATCCGCCGCTGGCTGCGCGCGTAGCACGCAGCCGTCTCGGCGTCTGCCGTGCGATAGACTGTAGGGCTCTGTGTGCCCTTGATCATGAGGAGGTGGCACCATGCCTCGTGAGCAAGGTGAAAAGCTCATCGCGTCGAACAAGAAGGCGCGTCACGACTACGCCATCGAGAAGACGTACGAAGCCGGTCTCGTGCTGACCGGCACCGAGGTGAAGTCGCTGCGCCAGGGGCGCGCGAACCTCACCGACGGGTACGCCTACATCGACGGTGGTCAGGCGTTCCTCGACGCCGTGCACATCCCCGAGTACTCGCAGGGTCACTGGACCAACCACTCGGCCAAGCGCACGCGCAAGCTTTTGCTGCACAAGGAAGAGATCGTGAAGCTCTCGCACGCCGTCTCGGCCGGCGGATACACGCTGGTGCCGCTGCGGCTGTACTTCCTCGACGGCAAGGCCAAGGTCGAGATCGCGGTCGCCAAGGGCAAGCGCGAGTTCGAGAAGCGCCAGACGATCCGCGAGCGCGAAGACAAGCGCGAGGCCGAGCGCGCGATGCGCACGAAGAACCGCCTGGGCGACTGAGCTCGATCGCGGCTCGCCGTCACTCCGCGCGGAAGCGCCCCTCGACGACCGAGGTCACGACGATCTCCGACGGCTGCAGGCTGAATGAAGGTCCGCCGGCGTGGTCGGCCGACATCATGCGCGCCGCCAGCGGGTGCTGTACCTCGGGCCGGGTCGCCAGCAATCCGGCATCCGCCACTTCCACCGGAGACACGGATGCCAAGCCCAGAGCGTCCGCGTACGCACTGGCGCGCTCGACGGCGACGCCGACCGCGGCCGCGGCCACCTCGCGTTCGACACGGGCGCGCGTGGTGGGGGAGAGGCGCCACTCGACAGCGGTGACCTGCACGTCGTCGGACTCGGCGACATCGCCGAGCCACCACGACAGGGCGCCCGCGTCGATGAAGGTCGCGGACAGCTCCACGCTGGCGTGATGCACGAGGGGGAGCTGCGCGCCGTCGTGGTTCCACGGACGGTCGGACCACACCGACACGCGCGCGCTCGACCACTCCGACACCTCGCCCGAACGCAGGTGCGCGACCAGGCCGTCTTGCACGACGGCGGCGCGTTCCTGCGCCCGCTCGACGACCGGCCCGCGGGCGGGGCCGTCGGTGGTGACGGTGACGCGGACGGCGGCCTCTTCGGCGCGCACGCGCGCCTCGCTCTCGCCTCGGACGGTGATGACGACGGCAGTCATGGCGCGAGCATACGGGACCGGCCCAGGTCGCTGAGCGTGTCGAAGGTCCCTGAGTTTGTCGAAGGGCCCGGTACCCGCGATGTCGCGGTGGCTTCGACAGGCTCAGCCACCTCCCCGAGGTACCCGCGGTGTTCCGGTGGCTTCGACAGGCTCAGCCACCTCCCGCCCCAGGTCCCTGAGCTTGTCGAAGGGACCGGTACCCGCGATGTCGCGGTGGCTTCGACAGGCTCAGCCACCTTTCCGAGGTACCCGCGACGTCCAGGTGGCTTCGACAGGCTCAGCCACCTTTCCGAGGTACCTGCGACGTCCCGGTGGCTTCGACAGGCTCAGCCACCTTTCGGAGGTACCCGCGGCGTCGCGGTGGCTTCGACGGGCTCAGCCACCTCCCCGAGGTACAGGGCCTACGGGAATCACGGGGCCGCGGGATCCGTTATAGACTGGGACGCTCGGGTGCTTCGGCCCTGAGGTGGTAACTCAACAGCGTGACGATGGTCGCTCCTTCACGGAGTTCCCGGGGCTGATCGGTTTCGACAGCGCCTGCGAACCCGCGAGAAGCGGGCCGAGGATGTGGGGTTATCTCGTAAACGCTCCCTGCAAAACAATAAGTGCCAATGCTAAGCGCACTGACTTCGCCCTCGCTGCGTAAGCGAGCCCGATAGTCCGTCAGGCCGTGTGCGACCCCGCCACGGAATCTGGCGTCATTTAGGGGTCTTGCTGTGTGACGGCGTCTGGACGTCACGCGGGACTTTTCCCAGGCTGGGCTTGTCGACTTAGGTGTCTGTGACAAAGGTCGGAGCCGAGTAGAACGTCTGCACAGACTGCGCCCGGAGAAAACGCGGAGACCCAGCGTTGGACGGGGGTTCGATTCCCCCCAGCTCCACGAACCACCGTCACGTGAGAAAGCCCCCATCTTCGCCCGTTTCGGCGAGGGTGGGGGCTTTCTTGGTTTGTGATCAGGCCGCGGACCGCGTGAAGACGTCGGTCTCGCCCGAGACGCCGTTGAGCTCGAGGTAGATACGCTCCTCGGTGCGGGTGAGGGTGGCGGTGTTACGGCGATCGATGGCATCCGCGAGTTTCTCGACGAACCCGGGCTCGAAGCTGTGCAGCAGCACCTCGTCGGCGCGGTGGATGCGCTTGCCCGCCCACGGGGCGGCGACCTTCTCGGGATCGCGGTGCGTGTAGATCGCGACGCGATCGGCTTTCATGCTGCCGGTGTGCAGGCGCGCGGCATCCGGAGCCCCGACCTCGACCCACGCCACCAGGGCGCCGGTCAGGTCGCGCACCATCACGGCGGGCTCGTCGGTCGCGGCAACGCCCTCACTGAAGCCGATGCCCTCCTCGTATTCGAGGCAGTACGCGAGCACGCGCGTGAGCATGTACGGAGCGGTCTCGGACGGATGCCGAGCCACGCGCAGCTGCAGTTCGTCGTAGACACCGCGGTCGACGTCGGAGAGGTGCACCGTGAAGGTGTGAATGGTCGAGCCGATAGCCACGATCCTCGAGCCTACGCGAGCGGGTCGTGGCGCGACGCCGCGCGGTGCGTCTAGCGTCGAGGGATGCCTGATCCTCGCGCGCTGCGCATCGACGTCGGTCCGTTCCACCTGCTGCCGACGCCGGATGCCGAGACGTGGACGGCGACGGCACGGAGCGCCTCCGACGCGGAGCCGCCCGAGATCACCGCGCAGTGGACCGCTTGGGTCGCCTTCGCGCAGCGCGTGCTGCAGGCCGACGCGCTCTGGCGCGACGTCGAGGCGCGCGGCGACGCGTGGGACGAGGGATTCGCGGCAGCGCGCGACGCCGGGGCGACGAACCCGTACCGCTGAGGCCGGAGCCTCGCGTGACGTGAGGTCTCGGCATCCGGGATCTTCGTCTCCGGATGCCGGCGGCTCAGGACGCGCGCGGGCTGTCGACCAGCAGAAGGCTCTGGCGGGTGTCGGCGAATTTCACGAAGCCGTCGCCGAAGAGGTAGGTGAGGCCGTAGCCGTCGACGCCGCGTCCGTTCAGCCAGTCGGGGTTCTCGGTGACGTACGTGCCGTCGGAGTCCTTCTCGACCTTCCAGCCCGCCGCGGTGAGGTCGCTCACGGCCTGGGCGGCGGTCGAATCGTCGATGGGTGCCCAGCCGAAGATCTGCACGCGGTCGGACGCAATACTCTGGTCGCCCCACTTGCACTGGATGCCGCCGTCGAGCGGCGTCGCGCCGACGCGGAACTGATCCTCCTGCGATGTCCACCCGACGCTCGTGAAGTTGTCGACCAGGGTCTTGGGGATGATGTTCTCGCACGTCGGGGCGATCGAGGGTTCGTCTTCGGGCTCCGGCGAGTCGGTGGGCGCGCTGCCGTCGACCGCCGGTCCGCTCGCGGTCGCGGCGACGCTGGGCGCGGTTTCGGGGGCGCCGGATGCCGAGCACCCCGCCAGAGCGAGGGCGGTGACGACGGCCAGGGCGGTGATCGCCGCGGCGTGCGGTGCGCGGCGGGTCATCGGGCGTCGTCCTCGTGCAGCAGGTCGAGGAAGGCGTCGTGCAGCACACCGTTGGTCGCCAGCGACGACTCGGCGTCGAGGCGGTCGGACCCGTCGAACGCGCTGAAGCTCCCGCCGGCCTCGCGCACGATCGGGGCGATCGCGGCGATGTCGTACTCCTTGACGCCGAACTCCGCGACGAGCTCGAGACGCCCCTCGGCGAGCCACATGTAGGGGAGGGCGTCGCCGTACCCGCGATCACGCCACACCGCGCGCGAGAGCTTCTCGAGGGTGGGGAGGAGGTCGACGTCGTCCCACTGCTCGATGCTCTGGAAGCTGATGCTCGAGGCCGAGACGTCGTCGATCGCCGAGACGTGGATGCGGCGGGTCTCGCCGGTCGGGGTCGTGGTCCAGGCGCCGTGACCGGTGGCGGCCCACCAGCGTCGGCCGAGCGCCGGCTGGCTGACGACGCCGACCTGCGGCACACCGTCGACCGTGAGGGCGATGAGGGTCGCCCAGACGGGGATTCCGCGCATGTAGTTGTGCGTGCCGTCGATCGGGTCGATCACCCAGCGGCGCGCGGTATCGCCCGAGGTGCCGTACTCCTCGCCGAGGACGGAGTCGGCGGGGCGCTCGCTGTCGAGGATCTGGCGGATCGCGCGCTCGGTCGCGAGGTCGGCCTCGGTCACGTGCGTGCGGTCGGGCTTGGTGTCGATGCGCAGGTCGGACGCGTCGAATCGCTGCATCGCCACCGCATCGGCGGCGTCGGCGAGGCGGAGGGCCAGGGCGAGGTCGTCGGCGAAAGCTTCGGTGGGGGTGCTGTCGGGGGAGGACGCGGCGGGCTGATCAGAGCGGGACACGGCCCCAGGATAACCGGCGATGCTGAGCCGATTTGGTGTGCTCGCGTCACGCCTGGTAACGTCATTCCTCGGCGCGGGGAGCGAAACTCCGGCCGAAAGATACGCACCTCTAGCTCAATCGGCAGAGCAACTGACTCTTAATCAGTGGGTTCTGGGTTCAAGTCCCAGGGGGTGCACCACCTGGATCCCCGGTTTCTCCGAGCACTCGGAGGGCCGGGGATCTTCTCGTTTCACGGCGTGGGTGGGCACGACAGCGCAACCCCTCCCACCTCGCCTTCTGCGCTGGTAGCTTCGGCGACCGGGGGGGCAGAGAAGAGGCACGTTGTGCACGAATCCGAGCCCATTAGCTGGAGCAGCATCTCAGGACTGACGGACCGCGAGCGACAGCTCGGCCGGTTCATGTTCGGCGATGTCGACCTGCGCGGCATCGCGTTGGTCGGTGTCACGGTCAATGGGGAGCACCTCCCCGACATCGTTCATGGCCAGGTCCGGCGGTCTGAGCGCCGCGCCAGCTAGCACGTCGAACGCCCCCGGCGTCCCTTCCCCAGGGGCGCCGGGGTCGTTTCGTCTTTCCAGGGCGGTAAATGGCCTCCTCTCAGCACAATGGCTCGCGGGGCCTTTCTCGCCTCGAATGGCGAGGGTGCAAGGGGGGCCACATGTGGGGAATGCCGAAACCGCCACCTCAGGCGACGTGGAAGAAAGTCGAAGACGACTTCGTCCTCGGCGCGTGCACCTATCGATTGTTCGGTTTCATGTCGCGCGGGGCGGACGGTATTTGGACCGCCTGACGACGATCCGAACCCCTCGGATCGTTCGCCGATCAGCGTGACGGAATGGCCGTGCTCTGGGCTCACCACGAACCCGTGCATCTCGCAGCGTGTGCCGCGGTCAGAGCGCCGAACTGGCGAGCGCCGCAGCTGAGAAAGCGCGCCGGCGAAGTGCTCCCCACGAACGCCCCGCTCGAGTCCTAGCCCATCGCCGGCTTCCGCGTCGTGGCGTGGTTGGTCCGCGAACCGCCCTCGGTCGCCCGGCGCTGACCACTCCGACGATCCCAATCGAGGGACTTGTACTGGAGGAAGGTGCATAGGTTGCTCGCGATGACGAGCTCCGCGGCCAGGCTCGCGATGTCGTGTACGGACAGCGTGAGATCGGTCGGCTGCTCGGTGACCGTCAGCTCCCAGGTCGGATCGTCGTACCCCCGCGGCCTCATGTAGATGGACGGTGACGCGTTTCGCAGGTTCAGGATGACCAGACCGGTGTCGTCTACGCCGTTGTCCTCTTGCGGTGGGATGGTGATCTTCCCGGCGATGCAGTGTTCCTGCTCCTCGAACTCACGGACCCACGCTTCGAGCTGAGCTCGCGAGCGTCGTGGCGGGGACTCTTCGATAGATGCATCGGTCACGCTGCGAGCATACGGCTGACCGGTTCGTCGGCGTCGGCCACGTAGTGTCCCTCGTGCGGTGTCCCCGAACAACCCCGGCCCCATCCGCAGCGTCGCCCCCTAGCGTTCATGGCATGGCGCACTCTATACAGCGAGTACACGTCACCGTCGACGGGGTGACGCACGCGCTTGCGCCGCTCGAGAACGCTGACGATCTGCGACGCCAGATCCTCTCGGCGGTTCACGCGCAGGGTGGGTTCCTCACCGTCACCGCAGATGACGGACGGAAGATGAGCATCCTCGTCACCCCCGCGACGTCGGCGACGATCGCGGTGGAGACCGTGCATCTGAGCTCCGCCTCTGCGGAGCCGCAACGCGTCGACCGGCCGACGCCGCGGACGCACGACGAAGACGACATGCCCTTCGACCTGATCTGAGGATGAACCCTCGTCGAGGACCGGCCACCGTCGTGATCGGGTGACTCCGTCGACGGACCGCCTGCGTCGTCCTCGACCGTGCGGTCGCGGGTTTTCACCCGCTCTCCCGGGGCCGTCGCACGGACGGGCCCACGTGCCTGAGCGTGGTCGAATGTCGCGCATCGCCGCGGCGGCTCGGACGAATCGTTCACCGCGCCGCGGCATCCGGATATCCGTGGAGAGGACCACCGTGGACGATCTCATCCTCGCGGCGTTGCGCGACAACTCCCGGGCGAGCGCCGCCGCCATCGCCCGACAGCTCGGCCTCGCCCCCTCGACCGTCAAGCGTCGCATCGAGGCGCTGAACTCCGAGGGGACGATCACGCGATTCACGATCGAGACCGCCACGCGGCCTCTCGACGCGCGGGCGATCGTGGAGGTGTATTGCCGGGGGAATGCGAGCGTCTCCGAACTGAGGGAGATCGTCGCCGAGCTCCCGCACGTCTCCCTCGCCGTCACCGTGGCGGGGGCCGCCGACGCGGTGATCGTGGTCGAAGGGGCGACGAGCGCGCAGGTCTCGTCGACGATCGAGACGCTCCGCATGTCACCCCGCATCGAGCGCACGCGCACCTCGATGGTGTTCCAAGACCTGCTGACATGACGAGGAGGCGATGCGCCCGGGGACCAGTACCCGGACGCACCGCCTCCGCTCACCTCACGCGCGCTGTCGCGCCCGTCGGCGGACCAGCAGCATCAGACCGCCGCCGACCAGGACGGCGACCGCGGCCCCGACGACCGCGGCGATCGGCGTCACCTGAGCGCCCGTGTGCGCCAGGCTCTGACCGCTGCCCGTTGCGCCCGGCGTGGCCGGTGCGCTCGCGGCGTGCGCGCGGAAGGATGGGGCCATGGCCGACGACGAGATGTGGGACGTGACCGACATTCAGGGCACGCCCACGGGCACCCTCCACCGACGCGGTGACGGCCCGGTGCCGGCCGGGTCGTTCCACATCGTGGCATCCGTCTGCCTGGTGTCGTCCACCGGCCGGGTGCTGATGAGTCGACGGGCCGAGAGCAAGGACTACCCGCTCGCGTGGGAGTTCCCGGCCGGGAGCGCCCTGCGCGGAGAGACGAGCCGGACCGGCGCGGTGCGCGAGCTCGCCGAAGAGACCGGGATGCAGGTCGCCCGCGACGACCTCGTGCTGGTCGGGCGGGTGATCGAGGAGCGGGCGCTTTTCGACCTGTGGGTCGCGCGCGTCGACGGGGAGCCCGTGCCGGTGCCGGATCCGGAAGAAGTGCTGGAGTCGGAGTGGGTCACTCTCGACGTCGTGCGGCATCGGTGGGAGAACGGCGGGTTCGCGACACCGTGGAACGCGCGCTTCGAACAGCTCTGGGAGACGCTGCAGGAGCGGGTGGCCGACATGGGCAAACGCACCGCCCGCTGAACCGAGAGCACGGGCGGAGCCCGATTCCGGACCCCCGTGCCACCATGTCGCCATGCCGATCGAGAGCGCCTCGCCCGCCACGTACGTCACCCATGACCTCGCGGTCGAAGAGGGGGCCCTGCGCGTCGGGGAATGGCATCCGGATGCCGAGGGCACCCCGTGGCTGCTCGTGCACGGCGTCACCGCGTCGCACCTGGCGTGGGCATGGGTCGCGCAACAGACCTCGGCACGGTTGATCGCCCCCGATCTGCGCGGGCGGGGCCGCAGCGCAGCCTCGACGCGACGGACCGGGCTGGCGCAGCACGCCGACGACCTGGCCGCGGTGCTCGACGCCCTCGGGGTCGAGAAGGTGGTCGTCGTGGGGCACTCGATGGGGGCATTCATCTCGGCGGTGTTCGGCGACCGACACCCCGACCGGGTGGAGCGGATCGTGCTCGTCGACGGCGGCCTGCCTCTGGCGTTGCCGCCCGGAATGGACCCGCGCGCGGCCGTGCGCCACGTGCTCGGCCCGACGGCGGCGCGGCTCGACATGCGGTTCGACAGCGTGGGCGCGTACCGCGACTTCTGGCGCGCGCACCCGGCGTTCGTCGGGCGCGAAGACCCGCTGCTCGACGCCTACTTCGCCTACGACCTGGTCGGGGAGCCACCCGCGCTCCGCCCGGCGACGACGTTCGCCACGGTCGAAGCCGACTCCATCGATCAGAACGCCGGCGAGGCGATCGCCGGAGCCCTTGAACGACTGCGCCGCCCGACCCGGCTGATCGCGGCCGAGCGGGGACTGTCCGGCGAGGTGCCCCCGCTGTATCCCGACCCCGACGGCATCCGCGCGCGATTCCCGCAACTCGCAGCGACGCGCCGAGTGCCGGATGTCGATCACTACTCGATCGTCATGTCGGCACCCGGCGCGCGGGCCGTGGTGCGAGAGGTGCTCGCGGGGGAGTGATGTCGTTACGCGGCGTCTCCGACCAGCACGGCGGCACCCTCGTCGGCGGCGTCGGGGTGCGAGCCGTCGACGTGGGCCAGCAGGCGGCGGCCGAACAGGATGCAGGCGGCGGCGATGAACACCGATGCCGCGGCCATGAAGTACGGCACGTCGGCGCCGTACGCGTGCCACAGCCACGCCGCGAGCGGCGGAGCGACGGCGCCGCCGAGGAAGCGGACGGCGGAGTAGGCCGACGACGCGACCGAGCGCGGCAGGTCGGTGGCCTCCATGACGGCCTCGGTGAGGGCGGTGTTGACCACACCCAGCACCAGACCACCCACGATGATGCAGACGACGAGAGCCGTCGCGGAGGCCACCGTGAACGCGGCGACCACGAGGTCGATCGCGAGCAGGGGGAGGGCGATCAGCAGCACGGTGGTCAGCCGCAGCCGACGCAGCAGCAGGGGCGCCACCCACACGCTCGTGATCGCCAGGCCCACACCCCAGCCGAAGAAGGTGAGGCCGATGCCCATGGCTCCGAAACCGAGGGGGAACGGCGAGAACGCCAGCAGGGTGAAGAAGCCGATGTTGTAGAACAGCGCGGTCGCCGCGAGGATCGCGAGGGCCGGACGACCCAGCGCACGGAAGGGGGCGCTGAAGGGCAGGGGCGTGCGCTCGGGCTTGGGTCCGCGCAGCAGCACCGCCACCGCGATGAACGCGATCGCCATGAGCACGACGACGCCGAAGAACGGCCCGCGCCAGCTGACCTCACCGAGAACGCCGCCGAGCAGCGGACCCACGGCGATGCCGAGGCCCAGCGCGGCCTCGTACAGGATGATGGCCGACGACGTGCCGCCCGAGGCTGCTCCGACGATGGTCGCGAGAGCCGTCGAGATGAACAGGGCGTTGCCCAGACCCCACCCGGCGCGGAAGCCGATGACGGCGTCGACGCTGCCGCTCAGCGCGCAGAACAGCGCGAAGACGACGATCAGGCCGAGGCCGACCAGCAGGGTGGCCTTCGCGCCGATGCGGCTCGAGATCCAGCTGGTGATGAGCATCGCGAGGCCGGTCACGACGAGGTAACTCGTGAAGAGCAGTTCGGTCTGCACCGGGCTCGCCTGCAGCGAGTCAGCGATCGCGGGGAGGATCGGATCGACGAGCCCGATGCCCATGAACGCCACGACCGACGCGAAGGCGACCGCCCAGACTTGTGCGGGCTGTTTCCAGACGCTGGGGGCCTTCTCGGCCGGGTTAGCTGCGGTACCGGCGCTCACCGGACCACCTCCCTTTCTTCTTCGGAACGACGTGCGGCGCCGCGCGAGGCGGGCGCATCGTCGTTCGGGTTCTCGGTGAAATCGTTCGACCCGACGGGCACCATTCCGACCTGGCGCGACAGGGCCGAGGCCGACGTGCGCACGGCCTCCCACTCCGCGTCGGACAGGTCGGCCACGTGCGGCGCGAGAGCGGAACGGAAGAGCTCGTACCACCGCTCGAGGGCGTCGAGACCGTCCTCCGTCGCCGCCACCACGCTGACGCGGGAGTCGGCCGGATGACTGCGGCGCGAGACGAGCCCCGCGGCATCCATCTGCCGGATCAATCGGGTCATGCCCGGCTGCGTGACACGGCTGAGCGTCGCGAGGTCGCCCAGGCGCTGCGGGCCGTGGTCGCGCAGCAGGGTCAGCGTGCGCCACTGCGCCGCCGGCGCATCGGAGTTCGTGTCGAGAGCGGCCACACGCGTGAGCGCGTGCACCGCGAGCAGCAGGCGCTGGAGGTCGTCGTCACGGGTCATATCCAGAAGTATACCCCCGTTATATACCGTGGGTATCTAAATGGGGGATGCCGCGTGCGGCGGCGGTCTCGCGCGCCGCGGCTACCGCGCGGCGATCCGCGTCGACAGCTGGTGGGCGTGCGCCAGAAGGATCCGCCCGAGTTCGGCGAGTCGCTCACCGCCGAAGCGGAACTCGACCCCGGTCAGGCTCAGTGCCCACTGCGGGTCGCCGGTGCGCGTGAAGACGGCGGCGCCCACGCCCCAGCTGCCCTCGACGATCAGGCCGGGGTTCACCGCGTAGCCCCGGGCCTGCGTGTCGGCGATGCGCGTGCGCAGTCGAGCGGGGGAGTGGGAGGCTCCCCACCGCTCGACGAGTTCCGGGTGGCGCTCGAGGTAGGCATCCACATCCTGAGGTGGGAGGAACGCGAGGATCGCCAGCCCCGCCGATGCGACGCCGAGGGGGAACCTCACGCCCTCAGAAAGCACGAACGAGCGAATGGGGAAGCTGCCGTCCTCGCGCACGAGGCAGACGGTCTCGTCGCCGCGCCGCACCGAGAGGAAGGCGCTCTCCTCGGTGCGCACGGCGAGCGAGCGCACGATGTCGCGCGCGGTCGCCGTGATGTCGAAGCGGGATGCCGCGACGCTGCCCATCAGGTAGAGCTCGGGCCCCGGGAGCCAGTGCCCGGTCGCATCGTCGCGGTCGACGAGACCTTCGACGCGGAGGGCGCTGAGCAGGCGATGAGCGGTCGGGCGGGTCAGGTCGGCGTCGTGGGCGAGGTCTGCGACCGAGGCGCCGGTGTCACCGGCCGCCGTCACCAGGCGCAGCAGGTGCGCCGCGCGCGCGATGGCCTGCGCTCCGGGAACGGGGGTCCCCGCCCTCCGCGCAGATCCGTGCGCGGCGTGGGGGATGCCCGTCGCGCTGACGTCGACTTCTTGCCTCGGTGTGTCCACGATGTGGACGCTACGCCTCGCGGCATCCACATGACAAGAAGCGACTCGCGACCGCATCCGGTCGCACCGCAAGGTGGAGGGACGCCGCTACGAAGGAGTTCGCGTGATCGACAAGACCGTCGCCTCAGCCGCCGAGGCCGTCGCCGACATCCCCGACGGGGCGTCTCTCGCCGTCGGCGGGTTCGGCCTCTCGGGCAACCCCATCGCCTTGATCGAGGCGCTGCTCGCCCAGGGGACCCGCGACCTCTCGGTCGTGTCGAACAACTGCGGCGTCGACGACTGGGGGCTCGGCATTCTGCTCGGGGCCGGTCGCATCCGCAAGATGACCTCGTCGTACGTCGGCGAGAACAAGGAGTTCGAGCGGCAGTTCCTCTCCGGCGAACTCGAACTCGAGCTCACCCCTCAGGGCACCCTCGCCGAGAAGCTGCGGGCCGGCGGGTCGGGCATCGCAGCCTTCTACACGCAGACCGGTGTGGGCACGCAGGTCGCCGAGGGCGGCCTGCCGCGTCGCTACGACGGCGCCGGCGGCATCGCCGTGGCATCCCCGGTCAAAGACGTGCGCACCTTCGACGTGAACGGCGAGCAACGCGAGTTCGTGCTCGAAGAAGCCATCACCACCGACTTCTCGCTCGTGCACGCCTACACGGGCGACCGCCACGGCAACCTCGTCTTCCGCAAGGCCGCGCGCGCCTTCAACCCCCTCGCCGCGATGGCCGGACGCACCTGCATCGTGCAGGTGGAGCACCTCGTCGAACCCGGAGAGCTCGACCCGGATGCCGTGCACCTGCCCGGCGTCTACGTGCACCGCATCGTCGAGGTCGGGCCCGACATCCCGAAGCGCATCGAGAAGCGCACTGTTCGGGAGGGGGAGCAGTGATCACGCGGAGCTGCGGGCCCCGGTCCCTTCGACAGGCTCAGGGACCTCGCTCGCGTGGCGCCCGGTCCCTTCGACAGGCTCAGGGACCTCGCTCGCGTGGCGCCCGGTCCCTTCGACAGGCTCAGGGACCTCGCGATCAGGGACCCGGCATCGCACCGCGCACGACCGTCACGGAGGAGAACTGACATGCCCCTGTCCCGCACCGAGATGGCCGCCCGCGCCGCTCGCGAGCTCGCCGACGGCGCCTACGTCAACCTCGGCATCGGCCTGCCCACCCTCGTGCCGAACTACGTTCCCGACGGGGTGACGGTCGTGCTGCAGTCCGAGAACGGCATCCTCGGCGTCGGTCCCTATCCGACCGAAGACGCGGTGGATGCCGACCTCATCAACGCCGGCAAAGAGACCGTGACCACCCTCCCGGGGTCGGCGTTCTTCGACTCGGCCCTGAGCTTCGGGATGATCCGCGGTGGCAAGATCGACGCTGCCATCCTCGGGGCGATGCAGGTGTCGGCATCCGGAGACCTGGCCAACTGGATGATCCCCGGAAAGATGGTGAAGGGCCCCGGCGGGGCGATGGATCTCGTCCACGGCGCCGCCCGCGTGATCGTGCTGATGGAGCACGTCGCCCGAGACGGCTCGCCGAAGATCGTCGACGAGTGCTCGCTGCCGCTCACCGGCCGCGGCGTCGTCGACCGCATCATCACCGACCTCGCCGTCATCGATGTGACGGAGGATGGCCTTGTGCTCGTCGAGCTCGCCCCCGGGGTGAGCGTCGATGAGGTGCGGGCCGCAACCGAACCCGCCTTGACCGTCCGACTCGCTGAGGAGCAGCACGCATGAGCGCACAGAACGACGTCGTCATCGTCGCCGCCGCCCGCACCCCGCAGGGCCGCCTGAAGGGGCAGCTCGCCCCGCTCTCCGCCGTGCAGCTGGGCGCTGCCGCCATCCGCGGGGCGCTCGAGCGCGGCGGTATTCCGGCCGATGCCGTCGACGCCGTGCTCGTGGGGCAGGTGCTGCAGGCCGGAGCGGGGCAGAACGCCGCGCGCCAGGCCGCGATCGAAGCGGGCATCGGCTGGGACGTGCACAGCGCCACCATCAACAAGGTCTGCCTGTCGGGCCTCACCGCGATCATCGACGCCGCGCGCATGCTGCGCCTCGGCGATGCGACGGTGGTCGTCGCCGCGGGCATGGAGTCGATGACCCGCGCCCCGCACCTGTTGATGAACTCGCGCGACGGCTACGCCTACGGTTCCGTCGAGGTGCTCGACCACATGGCGTACGACGGCCTCACCGACGCCTACGACCGCGAGAGCATGGGCGCCTCGACCGAGCGCGCGAACGCTCGATACGAGGTCACCCGCGAAGCCCAGGACACCGTGGCCGCACGCTCCCACCAGCGTGCCGCCGCAGCGCAAGCCGAGGGCGTCTTCGACGCCGAGATCGTGCCGGTGTCGATCCCGCAGCGAAAGGGCGCCCTTCGACAGGCTCAGGGACCGGTCGTCGTCACCGCCGATGAGGGCATCCGCGCCGACACGACGGTCGAGACGCTCGCCAAGCTGCGTCCCGCCTTCGCGGAGGGCGGCTCGATCACCGCGGGCAACGCCTCGCAGATCTCCGACGGCGCCTCGGCGGTGGTCGTCACCACCCGTGCGATCGCCGACGAGCGCGGCTGGGACGTGCTCGCCGTGGTCGGAGCGTCCGGTCAGGTCGCCGGCCCCGACAACTCCCTGCACGCCCAGCCCGCCCGCGCGATCGCGAAGGCGCTCGAGAAGCAGGGCATCGCGGCGTCCGACCTCGACCTCATCGAGATCAACGAGGCCTTCGGGGCCGTGGTCGCGCGGTCGCAGGCCGAGCTCGGCGTCTCCGACGAGGTCGTCAACCCGCACGGTGGCGGCATCGCGATCGGTCACCCCATCGGCGCCTCGGGCAACCGGCTCGTCGTCCACGCGGTGCACGAGCTGGTGCGTCGCGGCGGCGGCACGGCCGCGGTGGCGCTGTGTGGAGGCGGCGGTCAGGGCGACGCGCTGATCCTCACCCGCTAGGGCCAGGCCGAAACGAACGGATGCCGCGACCTCGAGGCCGCGGCATCCGGAAACCGATGGTGGTGAGCGCTCAGCGCGCGAGGCGCTTCTTCAGCAGCTTGGCCTGCTTCTTCTGGACGGGGGAGTCGCCGGCGATCGTGCGGCCACGGCGTGCGCGACGGGTGTCGACCACCGCGCCGACGGCGAGGGCGAGGGTGATTCCCCAGCTGAGCCACGCCAGCGCAGTGCGCCACGTGAACGGCTCGTCGTTCTTGAGGCCGCGCAAGAGCGTGACGCCGCCGGTGATGGCGCTGAGGAGACCGGTTCCGAAGATGTACTGCCGCATGCGCCCAACCTATCGAGCAGGTCGATCCGCTGCCGCACCTTGACAGGACGAGCATCGGCCGATGGAACGGACATATCGCATCCCGTCCACCCCCGTGCGCGGATCGGGCCCGCTGTTAGCCTGAGGACGATCCCCCGAGGAGGACCTGTGACCCAGGCCGATTTCGTCGTCGTCGCCAACCGTCTGCCCGTCGATCGCACCCCCGACGGCGAGGGGTGGAGACGCTCACCGGGCGGTCTCGTCACCGCTCTCGAACCCGTCATGCGCAGCGCCGAGGGCGCGTGGGTGGGGTGGGCCGGGCAGGCCGACGTCACCGTCGAGCCCTTCGACTTCGACGGCACCCATCTCGTTCCGGTGACCCTGTCGGCCTCCGACGTGCAGTTGTACTACGAGGGCTTCTCGAACGACACGATCTGGCCGCTGTACCACGACGTGATCGCCGAGCCCACGTACAAGCGCGCCTGGTGGGACGCCTACGTCAAGGTCAACCAGCGCTTCGCCCAGGCCGCCGCCGACGTGACCGCCGACAGCGGCATCGTGTGGGTGCAGGACTACCAGCTGCAGCTGGTGCCGAAGATGCTCCGCGAGATGCGCCCCGACCTCACGATCGGCTACTTCCACCACATCCCGTTCCCCGCGTACGGGCTGTACGCGCAGCTCCCGTGGCGCAAGCAGGTGCTCGAGGGGCTGCTCGGCGCCGACGTGATCGGTTTCCAGCGGGTGGCGGATGCCGGCAACTTCGCCCGCGCGGTGCGCCGCCAGCTGCGCTACGAGACCAAGGCCAGCGGCATCCTCGTTCCGGATGCCGAGGGCGGCACCCGCGTCGCGCTGGCGAAGGCGTTCCCGATCTCGATCGACGCCGAGTCGTACATCGAGCTCGCGCAGAAGCCCGAGATCCAGCAGCGCGCGAAGGAGATCCGCGAGGGACTCGGAAACCCGCGCAAGATCCTGCTCGGCGTCGACCGCCTCGACTACACCAAGGGCATCCGCCACCGCCTGAAGGCCTGGGGCGAGCTGCTCGAGGACGGACGAGCGAGCGTCGAAGACGCGACCCTCGTGCAGGTCGCCAGCCCCAGCCGCGAACGCGTCGAAGCGTACGTGCAGCTGCGCGACGAGATCGAGATGACCGTCGGTCGCATCAACGGCGACTACGACACGACCACGCACACCGCGATTCGCTACCTGCACCAGTCGTATCCGCGCGAAGAGATGGTCGCCCTCTTCCTCGCCGCCGACGTCATGCTGGTCACCGCCCTGCGCGACGGCATGAACCTCGTGGCGAAGGAGTACGTGGCCAGTCGCATCGACAACCGCGGCGTGCTCGTGCTGAGCGAGTTCGCCGGTGCCGCCGACGAGATGGGCAGTGCGCTGCTCATCAACCCGCACGACATCGACGGTCTGAAAGACCAGATCATGCGGGCGATCGACATGCCCGCCGCCGAGCAGGGGCGTCGCATGCGGGCGCTGCGCAAGCGCGTGCGCGACCACGATGTCGAGGACTGGTCGCAGGACTTCCTCGAGGCGCTCTCGGTGTTCCACGAGAAGTCGTCGCGCGCCGCCGCCGAACAGATCACCCGCGACGACGACGGGTCGACGCCCGAGCGCGAGCCCATCGACGAGACGGACGCCGGATGACCGCCGCACTCGCGAGCGCCCCGAGTGCAAGCAGGGGGGTGGATGCCGCGTGACCGCCGCCGACGCCACGATCGAGGCGGTCGCCACGACCGACACCCTGCTGATCGCGCTCGACTTCGACGGCACCCTCTCGCCGCTGGTCGACGAGCCGATGTCGGCGCGGATGACTCCGGGTGCCCGTGCGGCGCTCGATTCCCTGGCCGCCCTGCCGCGCACCACTGTCGCGCTCGTGTCGGGCCGCACGCTCGCCGACCTGCGCGAGATCGCCGAGCACGACGACTCGTCGCCGTGGTGGCTCATGGGATCGCACGGCGCGGAGTCGTGGGAGCCCGGCACGGGCGCGGGGGAGTCGAGCGACGACTCCGACGATCTCGCCCTGCGCGACAGGCTGACCGCCGAGATCCGTGACGCCGTCGCCGACCTGGCGGGGGTGCGCGTGGAGCCGAAGCAGTTCGGTCTCGGCATCCACACCCGCACCGCGGATGCCGCGGCCTCGACCGCCGCGCAGCAGCGGGCCGACGAGCTGCTCGCCGCCGAGGCGCCCTCGTGGCGGCGTCGCACCGGGCACGACATCCTCGAGTTCTCGTTCCGCCACGAGGGCAAGGACTCCGCCGTCGCGCACCTGCGCGAACGCGTCGCCGCGACCTCGGTGCTCTTCGCGGGCGACGACGTCACCGACGAAGACGCCCTCGGCTCGCTCGGCCCGGGCGACCTCGGCGTGCGCATCGGCGGGGGAGAGACCGCCGCGACACTGCGGGTGCCCGACATCGACGCGTTCGTCGAGGTGCTCGAGAACGTGGCACGCCTGCGCCGAGCCCACATCTCGTAGACCGATGGTCCGCGCACCCGCGGACGCCGATTAATCGAGCGTTCACGGGTCTGCGGAGCATCGGGTGTCGTACCCGCGCAATAGACTTCGAGAATGCCCGCACCGCAGAATCCGAACACCGGCGAATTCGACATCAAGCCCCGCAGTCGCGTCGTCACCGATGGCATCGAAGCCACCACGTCGCGCGGAATGCTCCGCGCCGTCGGCATGGGTGACGAGGACTGGGACAAGCCCCAGATCGGCATCGCGTCGAGCTGGAACGAGATCACCCCCTGCAACCTCAGCCTCGACCGCCTCGCGCAGGGCGCGAAAGAGGGCGTGCACGCCGGCGGCGGCTACCCGCTGCAGTTCGGCACCATCTCCGTCTCCGACGGCATCTCGATGGGCCACGAGGGCATGCACTTCTCGCTCGTGTCGCGCGAGGTCATCGCCGACAGCGTCGAGACCGTCATGATGGCCGAGCGCCTCGACGGCTCCGTGCTGCTCGCGGGCTGCGACAAGTCGATCCCCGGCATGCTCATGGCATCCGCCCGCCTCGATCTCTCGAGCGTCTTCCTCTACGCCGGCTCCATCGCCCCGGGCTGGGTCAAGCTCAGCGACGGCACCGAGAAAGACGTCACGATCATCGACTCGTTCGAGGCCGTGGGCGCGTGCCTCGCGGGCAAGATGAGCGAGGCCGACCTCAAGCGCATCGAGTGCGCGATCGCCCCCGGTGAGGGCGCGTGCGGTGGTATGTACACCGCCAACACCATGGCATCCGTCGCCGAGGCCCTCGGCCTCAGCCTCCCCGGCTCCGCCGCCCCGCCCTCGGCCGACCGCCGCCGCGACTACTTCGCGCACCGCTCGGGCGAGGCCGTGGTCAACCTGCTGCGTCAGGGCATCACCACGCGCGACATCCTCACCAAAGAGGCGTTCGAGAACGCCATCGCCCTCGCCATGGCGCTCGGCGGCTCGACCAACGTCGTGCTGCACCTGCTCGCCATCGCGAACGAGGCCGAGGTCGAGCTGAACCTGCACGACTTCAACCGCATCGGCGACAAGACGCCGCACGTGGCCGACATGAAGCCCTTCGGCCAGTACGTGATGAACGACGTCGACCGCCACGGCGGCATCCCGGTGATCATGAAGGCCATGCTCGACGAGGGCCTGCTGCACGGTGACGCGCTCACCGTCACGGGCAAGACCCTCGCCGAGAACCTCGCCGACCTGAACCCCGACCCGGTCGACGGCAAGGTCATCCACTCGTTCAACGACCCGATCCACGCCACGGGCGGCATCACGATCCTGCACGGATCGATGGCCCCCGAGGGGGCCGTCGTCAAGTCGGCCGGCTTCGACGGAAACGTCTTCGAGGGTCCGGCCCGCGTGTTCGAGCGCGAGCGCGGGGCGATGGACGCCCTCGAGGCGGGCGAGATCGCTGCCGGCGACGTCGTGGTCATCCGCTACGAGGGCCCCAAGGGCGGCCCCGGCATGCGCGAGATGCTCGCGATCACCGCGGCCATCAAGGGCGCGGGCCTCGGAAAAGATGTACTACTGTTGACGGACGGACGATTCTCAGGCGGCACAACCGGCCTGTGCATCGGCCACATAGCTCCCGAAGCGGTGGACGCAGGTCCCATCGCCTTCGTGCGCGATGGTGATCTGATACGGGTCGATATCGCCGCTCGCACTCTCGACTTGATCGTCGATGACGCCGAGCTGAGTTCCCGCCGTGAAGGCTGGGAACCGCTTCCCCCGCGCTATACCCGTGGCGTTCTGGCCAAGTACTCCAAGCTCGTGCACTCCGCCGCCGAGGGCGCTGTCACGGGCTGACGGCCGTCCCCCTTCTCACCTTTCTCCCGGTTCTCGAGGTACTCCCATGTCCATCGATTCCTCCACGGCAGCCATTCCCCGGCCGCCCGCCCGCGCCGCTGCCGCGCCCGTGATGACGGGTGCGCAGGCGGTCGTCCGCTCGCTCGACCTGCTCGGCGTCACCGACGTGTTCGGTCTGCCGGGCGGGGCGATCATGCCCGTCTACGACCCGCTCATGGACGACGAGCACGTGCGCCACATCCTCGTGCGTCACGAGCAGGGCGCCGGCCACGCGGCCGAGGGCTACGCCGCCGCCTCGGGCAAGGTCGGCGTCGCCATCGCGACGTCGGGCCCCGGTGCGACCAACCTCGTCACCGCGATCGCCGACGCCTACATGGACTCGGTGCCGCTGGTCTGCATCACCGGCCAGGTGTTCTCCACCCTCATGGGAACGGACGCCTTCCAGGAGGCCGACATCGTCGGCATCACCATGCCGATCACCAAGCACTCGTTCCTGGTGAAGTCGGCCGACGAGATCCCCGGCGCGATCGCGGCGGCCTTCGAGATCGCCTCGACCGGGCGCCCCGGCCCCGTGCTCGTCGACATCACGAAGGACGCCCAGCAGGCCGAAGCGCCGTTCGTGTGGCCGCCCAAGATCGAGCTGCCCGGCTACCGGCCGGTCACCAAGGCGCACGGCAAGCAGATCCAGGCCGCGGCCCAGCTGCTCGCCACCGCGAAGAAGCCCGTGCTGTACGTGGGCGGCGGCACGATCCGCGCCAACGCCGCGGCCGAGCTGAAGGTGCTGGCCGAGGCGACCGGTGCCCCGGTGGTCACGACGCTCATGGCGCGCGGGGCGTTCCCCGACTCGCACGAGCAGCACCTCGGCATGCCGGGCATGCACGGCACCGTGCCTGCGGTGCTCGCCCTGCAGGAGAGCGACCTGCTCGTCTCGCTCGGTGCCCGTTTCGACGACCGCGTGACCGGCAAGGCGGCGCTGTTCGCCCCGAACGCGCAGGTGGTGCACGTCGACATCGACCCCGCCGAGATCTCGAAGATCCGCACGGCCGACGTGCCGATCGTGGGCGACCTGAAGGACGTGCTCGTCGACCTCGACGCCGCCTTCCGCGCCGCCGACGCCGAGAACCCGCACGACTACACCGAGTGGTGGACCTACCTGAACGGCCTCCGCGAGGAGTTCCCGCTCGGGTACACGCCGACCACCGACGGGCTGCTCTCGCCGCAGTACGTGATCC
Source organism: Microbacterium sp. JC 701 (assembly GCF_021026215.1). NCBI lineage: Bacteria > Bacillati > Actinomycetota > Actinomycetes > Micrococcales > Microbacteriaceae > Microbacterium > Microbacterium sp. JC 701. The sequence goes on along the minus strand of NZ_JAJNCV010000002.1, from coordinate 558,875 downwards.
AGCGCATCGGCGAAATGACCGGTCCCGAGGGCGTCTACGCCTCGGGCGTGGGTCAGCACCAGATGTGGGCGGCGCAGTTCATCAAGTACGAGCGCCCGAACGCGTGGCTCAACTCCGGCGGCGCCGGCACCATGGGCTACGCCGTTCCGGCGGCCATGGGCGCCAAGGTGGCCCAGCCCGAGCGCGCCGTCTGGGCGATTGACGGCGACGGCTGCTTCCAGATGACCAATCAGGAGCTCGCGACCTGCGTCATCAACGACATCCCGATCAAGGTCGCGATCATCAACAACTCCTCGCTGGGCATGGTGCGCCAGTGGCAGACGCTGTTCTTCGACGGCCGCCACTCCAACACCGACCTGAACACGGGACACGGCACGCGTCGCATCCCCGACTTCGTGAAGCTCGCCGAGGCCTACGGATGCCTGGCGATCCGCGTCGAGAAGGAAGACGAAATCGACGCGGCGATTCAGCTCGCCCTCGACACGAACGATCGCCCGGTCGTGATCGACTTCGTCGTGAGCGCCGACGCGATGGTGTGGCCGATGGTGCCGCAGGGCGTCAGCAATAGCTACGTCCAGTACGCGCGCGACCACTCGCCCGCCTTCAACGAGCAGGAGGACTGAGATGTCTCGTCACGTTCTGAGCCTCCTCGTCGAGGACAAGCCGGGTCTGCTGACCCGCGTCGCGGGCCTGTTCGCCCGTCGCGGCTTCAACATCGAGTCGCTCGCCGTGGGCGTCACCGAGGTGCCGGGCCTGTCGCGCATCACGGTCGTCGTCGACGTCGAAGGTCTGCCGCTCGAGCAGGTGACCAAGCAGCTGAACAAGCTCATCAACGTCATCAAGATCGTCGAGCTCGACGCCGCCAGCTCCGTGCAGCGCGAGCACGTGCTCGTGAAGGTGCGCGCCGACAACGCGAGCCGCTCCAACGTGCTCGAGGTCGTCAACCTCTTCCGCGCGTCGGTCGTCGACTACGCCCCCGACGCCATCGTGATCGAGATCACCGGCGACTCGGGCAAGGTCGCCGCCTTCCTGAAGGCGATCGAGCCGTTCGGCGTGAAGGAGCTCGCGCAGTCGGGCCTGCTCGCCGTCGGCCGCGGCGGCAAGAGCATCACCGAGCGCGTCCTGCGCGGCTGAACCCGTCGGTCCCTGAGCCTGTCGAAGGGCCCGACACCCCGAACGCGTCGGTCCCTGAGCCTGTCGAAGGGCCCGACACCCCGAACCCGTCGGTCCCTGAGCCTGTCGAAGGGCCCGACACCCCGAACCCGTCGGTCCCTGAGCCTGTCGAAGGGCCCGACACCCCGAACTTCACACGTCCCACAAACCCCCGGTCCCTTCGACAAGCTCGGGGACCTCACACAAGGAGAAACATCCTCATGGCAGAGATCTTCTACGACGACGACGCCGACCTCTCGATCATCCAGGGCAAGAAGGTCGCGATCGTCGGCTACGGCTCGCAGGGTCACGCCCACGCGCAGAACCTGCGCGACTCGGGTGTCCAGGTCGTCATCGCGCTCAAGGACGGCTCCAAGTCGGCCGCCAAGGCGCAGGAAGACGGCTTCGAGGTCAAGAACGTCGCGGATGCCGCGGAGTGGGCCGACCTCATCATGATCCTGGCGCCCGACCAGCACCAGCGCTCGATCTTCGCCGACTCGATCAAGGACAAGCTCACCGAGGGCAAGACGCTCGCCTTCGCGCACGGCTTCAACATCCGCTTCGGCTACATCGACGCCCCCGAGGGTGTCGACGTGATCCTCGTCGCCCCCAAGGCCCCCGGTCACACCGTGCGTCGCGAGTACGTCGCGGGACGCGGCATCCCCGACATCATCGCCGTCGAGAGCGACGCCTCGGGCTCGGCCTGGGACACCGCTCTCTCGTACGCGAAGGCCATCGGCGGCACCCGCGCCGGTGTCATCAAGACGACCTTCACCGAAGAGACCGAGACCGACCTGTTCGGCGAGCAGGCCGTGCTCTGCGGTGGCATGAGCCACCTCGTGCAGGCCGGCTTCGAGACCCTCGTCGAGGCGGGCTACCAGCCGCAGATCGCCTACTTCGAGGTGCTGCACGAGCTCAAGCTCATCGTCGACCTCATGTGGGAGGGCGGCATCGCCAAGCAGCGCTGGTCGATCTCCGACACGGCCGAGTACGGCGACTACGTCTCGGGCCCGCGCGTGATCTCGTCCGACGTCAAGGCCAGCATGAAGGCCGTGCTCAGCGACATCCAGTCGGGTGCCTTCGCCGAGCGCTTCATCGCCGATCAGGACAAGGGCGCCCCCGAGTTCCTCGAGCTCCGCGAGAAGGAGCAGGGTCACCCCATCGAGGCGACCGGCAAGGAGCTGCGCGGCCTCTTCGCGTGGAAGCAGCAGGACACCGACTACGTCGAGGGCTCCGCAGCGCGCTGAGTCTCGTCGTCTCGAATGCCCCGGGTGCCTCTGGCCCCGGGGCATTCGGCGTCTCCGCGGCGTCTCGAGGTTCCGGATGCCGCGCCCTCCGGCGACCGGCGGGGCGCGACGAAGCGGCGGGGGAGCCGCGCTAGCGTGGTCGCGTGAGCACTCCGCGCGATGACGACGCCCTCTCGTGGGGCGGTGACGACGACCCGACTCTCGACGTCGGCGAGAAGCACATGCCCGGCCGGGGGAGCGCAGCCCGTCCCGCAGCGTCCGGAGACTCAGCGCCTGAGGCGCTGCAGCCCGAGCCGCTCGAGCCCGAGCCGCTGCAGCCCGACCCCGAGCCCGAGCCGCTGCAACCGGCAGCCGCGCAGACCACGCCGGCCGTTCGGCATCCGGAAAGCCTCGTCGAACCCGCACCCGACGCCGAAGAGGCGCACGCGGGGCCCTCGGCTCCCCTCGGCAACGTCGGTCTCGTGGGCATCGGCATGATCGCGATGGCCTTCATCCTGTTCGCCGTGGGTTGGCTGCTCGCCGGGTTCCGCCTCGTCGACCTCGGACTCCCTGTTCCCCAGGTCACGATCGTCGCGCTGACCATCGGCGCCGGTCTCGCCCCTCTCGTGTGGTTCGTCACGGTCCTCGTGCTGACGCGCAGCTGGCGCACGTGGCAGCGGTTCCTGCTGCTGCTGCTCGGCATCATCCTGCTCATCCCGTGGCCGTTCCTGTCGTTGGGAGCCTTCCTGTGAGCACCGCCGCCCGCACCCGTGTCCTTCCGTCGTGGCTGCTCGTCACGATCGCCGGCTTCTTCGGCCTGTTCTACGCCTACGTGGTGTGGAGCTCGGTCGCGCTGCTGATCCAGCAGGTGAACGGTCCGCTCGGACTCAACGGTCTCGGGTGGTTCGTCTACATCCTCCCGATCGTCTTCCCCCTCGCCGCCTTCGGCGTCTCGTTCGCGATCGGGCAACGACGCAAGGCCGGAGAGCTCGCGATCGTGCTGCTCGCAGGTCTGACGCTGTCGGCCGCGTTCTGGCTTGCGATCGTCGGGTACGGTACGACCTCGTACGGCCTCTACGGCGGCTGAACTCCGGGGGTCCCGGCATCCGGGATCGCGTTCTTCTCGCGCGGAGGTTTTCGTCACGCGAGACCGCATCTCGCTGACATCTGCGTGTCAGGCTGACGCGGGTTCGTCAGCGAGATGCAGTCTCGCGGTGTTGGCACGCCCGGCGGATGTCGGCGCGAGGTCTGCGCGGCTCCGCGCTGATCGGGCGACTCGCGGTGAGCGCCCGACCACCGTCGTGCGGCGTCACACGGTCAGGGCGCCACACGGCTCCGCGCTAGGCTGACAGACGGCCCGCACGGGTCGCGCGCCCGGTTCGCGCCGGCGGTGTGCGACGGTGCGCGTCAGTCCCCAGCACCGTTTCGAAGGACGTATCCGTGACGAAGCCCGTCGTGCTCATCGCCGAAGAACTCTCTCCCGCCACGATCGACGCGCTCGGCCCCGACTTCGACGTGCGCAACGTCGACGGGACCGATCGCCCCGCGCTGCTGTCGGCCCTCGCCGACGCCCACGCGGTGCTCGTGCGCTCGGCCACCCAGATCGACGCCGAGGCCCTCGCCGCGGCGCCGTCGCTCAAGGTCGTCGCCCGCGCCGGTGTCGGCCTCGACAACGTCGACATCAAGGCGGCCACCTCGGCCGGCGTCATGGTCGTCAACGCCCCGACCTCGAACATCATCTCGGCCGCCGAGCTCACCGTCGGTCACGTGCTGAGCCTGGCGCGCCGCATCCCCGCCGCGCACGCCTCGCTCGCGCAGGGCCTGTGGAAGCGCAGCTCGTTCACCGGTACCGAGCTGTTCGAGAAGACGATCGGCATCATCGGCCTCGGACGCATCGGCGCCCTCATCGCCGCGCGCCTGCAGGGCTTCGACATGCGCGTGATCGCGTACGACCCCTACGTCACCGCCGCCCGCGCGCAGCAGCTCGGCGTGCAGCTGGTGTCGCTCGACGAGCTGCTCGAGCAGAGCGACTTCGTCACGATCCACATGCCGAAGACGCCCGAGACCACCGGCATGATCGGCGCCGAGCAGCTGCGCCGCATGAAGAAGACCGCCTACGTCATCAACGTCGCCCGCGGCGGTCTCATCGACGAGGATGCGCTGTTCGACGCCCTCACCACCGGTGAGATCGCCGGCGCCGGCCTCGACGTGTTCTCGACCGAGCCCCCCGCCGAGGGCGGCCCCGCCCGCAAGCTCCTCGACCTGCCGAACGTCGTCGTCACCCCGCACCTCGGCGCCAGCACCGAAGAGGCGCAGGAGAAGGCGGGCGTCTCGGTCGCGCGCAGCGTCAAGCTCGCCCTCGAGGGCGATCTCGTTCCGGATGCCGTGAACGTCGCCGGCGGTGCGATCGACCCGTTCGTGCGCCCCGGTATCGCGCTGGTCGAGATGCTCGGTCAGTTCTTCAGCGGCCTCGCCGACAGCGCCCTGACCAGCCTCGAGATCGAGGTGCGCGGCGAGCTCGCGCAGTACGACGTCAGCGTCTACCGCCTCGCAGCGCTCAAGGGATACTTCAGCCGCATCGTCAGCGAGAGCGTCTCGTACGTCAACGCCCCGCTCTTCGCCGAGCAGCGCGGCGTCGAGGCCCGCCTGGTCGTCGAGGCCGAGAGCCCCCTCTACCGCAACATCACGATCCTGCGCGGCACGCTGGCCGACGGCTCGACCCTCGAGGTCGCGGGCACGCTCGCCGGCACGCGCATGGTGCCCAAGGTCGTCTCGATCAACGGCTACGAGATCGAGGTGCCCATCGAGCAGCACCACGTCGTCATGCGGTATGCCGACCGTCCCGGCATCGTGGCGATCTACGGCCAGAAGCTGGGTGAAGCCGGCATCAACATCGCGGGTCTGCAGGTGGCGGCTCCGGATGCCACCGGCCGTGCCCTCTCGGTGCTCACGGTCGACTCGCCCGTGCCCGACGAGATCCTCGTCGCCATGCGCGAGGCCGTCGGCGCCGACCTGTTCCGCCAGATCGACATCGTCGAGGGCTGATGCCCTGAGCTGTACCGGGGGAGGGGGTCGCGAGAGCGGCCCCCTTCGTCGTTCGTTGGGCGGGTTCTGGCTCTGCGCGGCCGGAATCGGCAGGATCGCGGTTGTGGCCCGCGGCGGTCTCAGGTGGTGGCGGCGACCACGGCGTCGATGAGCTTGTCGAGGTCGGCGCCCTCGATCGTCGGGCCGGGCACGGCGTTGAGGTCGAGCACCGCGTTGAAGTAGAGCCCGTCGCTGACCAGCAGCACCATCTGCAGCGCCGTCTCGTCGCGGGTGTGCGCGCGGAGGCTCTCCTCCCACAGCTCGCGCACGCGGCGCAGGCACGCGGATGCCGCGTCGCTGCCGTTCTGCGCGAGGCGAGAGACCGCGAGGATCGTGACGTCGAGCGGCGAGCCGGTGTTCTGCGACGACCTCAGGTGCGCGGCGACCACGCCCTCGTCGGAGTTCTCGATCTCGGCGACGTCGTCGCGGGCGAGCTGCTCGAGGCGGGCGACGAGGGCCTCTTCGAGGGCGCTCTTCGAACCGAAGTGGTAGAGCAGTCCGCCCTTCGACACGCCCGCGGCGCGGGCCGTGGCGTCCATCGTCGCCGCCCGTTCGCCCTCGTCGACGAGGATGCGGGTGAACGCGTCGAGGACGGCGTCGCGGGCGAGAGGGGGACGACTCATGGTTCCTCGATCGTACTGGCGGGCATCGGTTCTCCTCTGATACTATACCGGCTAGACGGTTTAGAAACGGAACTCGGAATCATGCTCACCTCGTCGTTGCCCACCCATGAGATCACCGTGACCCGCGCCGGGTGGCGCGGATGGTTCGCGCTGGCCGTGCTCATGCTGCCCGTGCTGCTCGTCTCCGTCGACAACACGGTGCTCAGCTTCGCGCTGCCCGAGATCTCGCTGGCGCTGCAGCCCTCGAGCATCGAGCAACTGTGGATCATCGACGTCTACCCCCTCGTGCTCGCCGGTCTCCTCGTGACGATGGGTGTTCTGGGCGACCGCTTCGGGCGCCGTCGCATGCTGCTCATCGGCGCCACCGGGTTCGCCGTGGTGTCGGCGCTGTCCGCCTTCGCACCGACGGCGGCTCTGCTCATCACCGGTCGCGCCCTCATGGGCGTGTTCGGCGCGATGCTCATGCCGTCGACGCTGTCGCTCCTGCGCAGCATCTTCCGCGACCGTGACCAGCGCCGGTTCGCGATCGCGGTGTGGGCCTCGGGCTTCTCCGCCGGTGCGGCCCTCGGTCCGATCGTCGGCGGATTCCTGCTCGAGCACTTCTCGTGGGGCTCGGTCTTCCTCATGGCGGTGCCGGTGCTCGTGCCGCTGCTGATCCTCGCGCCGTTCTTCGTGCCCGAAAGCCGCGACCCCGCGCCGGGTCGCTTCGACCCGACCAGTGTGGTGCTCTCGCTCGCGACGATGGTCCCGATCGTCTACGGCATCAAGAAGCTCGCGGTCGATGGTCCGATGTCGCTGGCTCCGGTGCTGTTCGTCGTGGGCATCGTGTTCGGCTGGCTGTTCGTCCGCCGCCAGCGCGCCCTCACCTCGCCGATGCTCGACATGTCGCTGTTCCGGCGCGGCACCTTCTCGGGTGCGATCCTGGTCAACCTGTTGAGCGTGGTCGGGCTCGTGGGGTTCCTGTACTTCGTCGCCCAGCACCTGCAGTTGGTGGTCGGCCTGTCGCCGATGGTCGCCGGTCTCGCGCTGCTGCCCGGGCTCGTGCTCATGATCATCGCCGGTCTCGCCGTCGTCCCCGTTGCCAAGCGCTTCGCTCCGCGGGTCGTCGTGCCCACGGCGCTGGCGTTCTCGGTCGTCGCCTACGTGATGGTGGCGTTCTCGACCGCCGACCTCGTCCTGCTGATCGTGGCGTTCGGGCTGCTCGGCATCGGCATCGGCGCGGCCGAGACGGTGTCGAACGAGTTGATCCTCTCGAGCGCGCCGTCGGCGAAGGCCGGGGCCGCGAGCGCCGTGTCCGAGACCGCCTACGAGGTGGGCGCCGTGCTCGGAACGGCGGTGCTCGGCGGCATCCTGGCCGCGTTCTACCGGGCGCAGCTGGTGCTGCCCGCCGGCCTGCCGGATGCCGCGGCCCAGGCCGCGCGCGAGACCCTCGCGGGCGCCGTCGCCGTGTCGAACACGCTCGACGATCCGACGCTGGCCGAGGCCCTCCGCACCGCCGCCGCGCACGCCTTTGACTCCGGTGTGGTCGTCACCGCCCTCATCGGTGCCGGGCTCATCGTCGTGGCCGGCGTGATCGCTGCCACTACCCTGGGAGGATCCCGCAGCACGTCGAAGCAATGACGTGCCCGAGCTCTGAGGAGAGCGATGTCGCGTGTCGTGAAACTGGCCGTCATCCCCGGTGACGGAATCGGTCCCGAGGTCGTTGCAGAGGCCGTCAAGGTACTCGATGCGGTCACCGCCGCGTCCGACGTCACGTTCGAGAAGACGCCCTTCTCGCTCGGTGCCGGTCGCTACCTCGAGACCGGCGACACGCTCACCGACGACGACCTCTCAGCGATCGCCGGCCACGACGCGATCCTGCTGGGCGCCGTCGGCGGAGTGCCCGGCGACCCGCGCCTGAAAGACGCGAACATCGAACGCGGCCTGCTGCTCAAGCTCCGCTTCGAGCTCGACCACTACGTCAACCTGCGCCCCTCCAAGCTGTACCCCGGCGCCGCGGGGCCGTTGGCAGAGCCCGGCGACATCGACTTCGTCGTCGTGCGCGAAGGCACCGAAGGCCCGTACGTCGGCAACGGCGGTTCGATCCGCCGCGGCACCGCGCACGAGGTCGCCAACGAGACCTCGGTCAACACCGCCTACGGCGTCGAGCGCGTCGTCCGCTACGCCTTCGCCCTCGCGGAGCGCCGTCGCCACAAGCTGACGCTCGTGCACAAGACGAACGTGCTCGTCCACGCGGGCGGCATGTGGAAGCGCATCGTCGATGCCGTGGCCCAGGAGTTCCCCGGGGTCGACGTAGACTACCTGCACGTCGACGCGGCAACCATCTTCCTGGTCACGAACCCGAGCCGCTTCGACGTGATCGTCACCGACAACCTCTTCGGCGACATCCTGACCGACCTGGCCGGCGCCGTCACCGGAGGCATCGGCCTCGCCGCATCGGGCAGCATCAACCCCGACGGCGCTTTCCCCTCGATGTTCGAGCCCGTGCACGGATCGGCGCCCGACATCGCGGGAACCCAGAAGGCCGACCCCGCGGCCGCGATCCTCTCCGTCGCCCTCCTGCTCGACCACCTCGGGCTGACCGACGAATCCGCCCGCGTCACCCGCGCGGTCGAAGACGACATCGCGAGCCGCGACGGGGTCCGCACCACCGCTCAGATCGGCGACGCCATCGCCGAACGCGTCCAGGCGTAACCTGGACCGATCGGCGAGCATCGCCTCCGGCACTCGAGAAGCTTTGGAAAACGAATGACCACCATCGACACCGATCCCGACACCGGACTCGACCCGCTCGAGTTCTCCGTCACGCGCAACCTCGCGGCCAAGAGCACGACCGACCGCGACGCGATCCTCGCCAACCCCGGCTTCGGGCAGAGCTTCACCGACCACATGGTCGACATCTGCTGGTCGGTGCGCGGCGGCTGGCACCGCCCGCGCGTCTCGCCCTACGGCCCCATCTCGCTCGACCCGGCGGCAGCGGTGCTGCACTACGGCCAGGAGATCTTCGAGGGCATCAAGGCCTACCGTCACGCCGACCGCTCGGTCCACACCTTCCGCCCCGACCAGAACGGCCGCCGCCTTCAGCGCTCCGCCCGTCGCCTGGCGCTCCCGGAGCTGCCGGTTCCGTACTTCCTGCAGTCGCTGCGCGAGCTCATCGCGGTCGACGGCGCGTGGGTGCCGTCGGGTGACGACCAGAGCCTGTACCTGCGCCCGTTCATGTTCGCGAAAGAGGCGTTCCTCGGCGTCCGCCCCGCGCACAAGGTCGCCTACTACCTGATCGCCAGCCCCGCCGGCGCCTACTTCAAGGGCGGCGTGCAGCCGGTGTCGATCTGGCTCAGCGAGGACTACTCCCGCGCCGGCAAGGGCGGTACGGGTGCGGCCAAGACCGGCGGCAACTACGCCGCGAGCCTGCTGCCGCAGTCCGAGGCGTACGAGAACGAGTGCGACCAGGTCGTCTTCCTCGACCAGGACCGCAACGTCGAAGAGCTCGGCGGCATGAACGTCGTGTTCGTCTACAAAGACGGCACGATCGTCACCCCGCAGTCCGACTCGATCCTCGAGGGCATCACCCGCGACTCGCTCCTGCAGCTCGCCCGCGACCGTGGCCACCACGTCGAAGGACGCAACGTCTCGCTCGACGAGTGGCGCCAGGGCGTGGCATCCGGAGATATCGTCGAGGTGTTCGCGTGCGGCACCGCCGCGGTCGTCACCCCGATCGGCGTGCTCAAAGGCCGCGACTTCATCGACGAGCAGCCCTCGGGCACCCTCGCCCTCGAACTGCGCGAAGAGCTCACGAACATCCAGTACGGTCGCGCCGAAGACAAGCACGGCTGGCTGTACCGACTCGACGCCTGACGCGCGTCGTCTCACGGAGGGGTTCCCGGATGCCGGGGGCCCCTCCGTCGTTCGTGCGGGGGCTTCGACGGGCTCAGCCACCCCTACCGCCGCGGGGCCGGGGGAAGGCGAGGTCCCCGAGCCTGTCGAAGGGGGTCCCTGAGCCTGTCGAAGGGGTCCCTGAGCCTGTCGGAGGGGTCCCTGAGCCCGTCGAAGGGGGTCCTGAGCCTGTCGAAGGGGGTCCCTGAGCCTGTCGAAGGGCCGGACCCTCACTGGTGTCGGAGGCCGCGGATAGGCTGGTTCCGTGAAGATCGCTCGTTTCAGCCACCAGGACGCCCTCCGCTACGGCATCGTCGACGACGACCACCTCGTCGTGCTCGAAGGCGACCCCATGTTCGCCGGCTTCGGCACCACGGGGGAGCGCATCCCCCTGTCCGAGGTCGCCCTGCTCGCGCCGGTCATCCCGCGCTCGAAGGTCGTCTGCATCGGCAAGAACTACCACGACCACGCCGCCGAGATGGGCGGAAAGGCTCCCGCCGAGCCGCTGATGTTCCTCAAGCCCAACACCTCGGTCATCGGTCCGAACGACCAGATCGTGCGCCCGACGAAGCTCAGCTCGCGCACCGACTACGAGGGCGAGCTGGCCGTCGTCATCGGTCGCATCGCCAAGAACGTCCCCGCCGAGCGCGCGGGTGAGTACATCTTCGGTTACACCGTCGCCAACGACGTCACCGCTCGCGACCTGCAGGCCACCGACGGCCAGTGGTCGCGTGCGAAGGGCTTCGACACGTTCTGCCCCGTCGGCCCGGTGATCGAGACCGACCTCGATCTGAAGACCGCGTCCATCACGACGCGCGTCAACGGCGAGGTGCGTCAGCAGGGTCCCGTGTCCGACATGATCCACGACATCCCGGCGCTCATCGAGTACGCCAGCGCCGTGTTCACCCTCCTCCCGGGCGATCTGATCCTCACCGGAACGCCGGCGGGCATCGGCTCGTTCGACGCCGGCGACGTCGTCGAGGTCGAGATCGACGGCATCGGGGTGCTGCGCAACACCGCGCGCGATGCCTGACACCGCCGCACCCGCGGGCATCGACCTCGCCGCCGCCCAGCGCCGCACGGTGCGGGTGCTCGCGGCGGGGCAGGTACTCACGGGTGTCGCGTTCGGGGCGACACTGTCGCTCGGAGCCCTGCTCGCGGCCGACCTGTCGGGGCAGGAGGCGCTCTCGGGCTTCGCCACGGCATCCGTCACCCTCGGCGCGGCGCTCACCGCGATCCCGCTCGCGCGACTTGCGGGCCGTCGCGGACGCCGCCTGGCGCTGACGACGGGCAACGTCGCGGCTCTCATCGGCATCACCGTGGTGATCGCCGCGGCAGCGCTGCGCCTCTTCCCGTTGCTGCTCGTGGGCATCGCCCTCATCGGCGCGGGCAACGCGGCGACCCTGCAGTCGCGGTTCGCCGCCACCGATCTGTCCACGAGCACGCGCCGCGGGCGCGATCTGGCGACCGTGGTCTGGGCCACGACCGTGGGCGGGGTGGTCGGGCCGCTGCTGCTGGCTCCCGGCGAGCTCATCGGCGCAAGCGTCGGCATGCCGCCGCTCACCGGGGCGTACCTGTTCTCGTTCGCCGCGCAGGTCTGCGCGTTCGCGCTGTACGTGCTCGTGCTGCGCCCCGACCCGCTCCTGCTCGCCCAACGCCTCGACCGCGAGCGGACGGCATCCGCCCTCGCTCCCACCCCCGAAATCGATCGCCCGCGCACCGCGCGCTTCGCGATGCTCGCGGTGGCTGCCTCGCACGTGACGATGGCCTCGGTGATGGCGATGACTCCGGTGCACCTCTCGCACATCGTCGCCCCGGATGCCGTGACCCTCGCTGTCGGCGTCACCATCGCCCTGCACGTGTTCGGCATGTACGGTCTGTCCCCGGTCTTCGGCGTGCTCGCCGACCGGTGGGGACGCATCGCCGTGATCGTGCTGGGACAGGTGCTGCTGGCCGCCTCCCTCGCCGTCGCATCGGCCTTCTCCGAGAGTCAGGCGGGCGTGCTCGTCGCTCTCGCGCTGCTCGGGCTGGGGTGGAGCGCCGCGACAGTAGCGGGTTCCGCGCTGCTGACCGAGGCGACGCCGCTCGCCCTGCGTCCTCGACGTCAGGGGCGCAGCGACACCCTCATGACCGCCTGCGCGGCGGTCGGCTCGGTGGTGGCCGGAGTCATCCTCGGCCTCGTCGGGTACGGCGGGCTCGCGCTGTGGGCGTTCGTGCCCGTCGCGCTCGTGTGCGTCGGTGCCGTGGTCGTCGGAGCCCGGCGGTCCTCACCCGCCACGTGAGTCGCTACGAAACGCGCGGCTCAGATCGCGTAGACCAGGCCGTCGAAGGCCGACAGGTCTGAGGCCCCGCGCACGCCGAGGGCGTGCAGGGCGCGGTCGACGTCGAGCTCGTCGTTGAAGACGTGGAACGCCACGCGAGCACGGCCCGCGCGCCCCGACGCCGTGATGCCGTGCGCCGTCAGCTGCGCGAGCGCCTCGCCGGTGGCATCCGGCCACGTGACGATCGCCGACGGGCGCTCGGGCTGCGCGAGCCCCAGGCCGTCACGGAAGCGCGCCGCCAGACCCGTCGTGTGCACGTACGCGGCAGTGATGTCGGCATCGGCGAACAGCGCCAGCGCGGGCGCCGCGCCCACGAACGCCTGCCACGCGGGCGAGACGTCGAAGCGGCGGGCATCGGGAGCCAGCACGTCCCCCGTTCCGTAGCACGACGACCACGGGTCGTCGCCGGAGTACCAGCCGGCCTGCACGGGGCGGATCTCGCTCGCGAACGCGGGGGAGAGGGTGAGGAACGCCACTCCGCGCGGGCAGCACAACCACTTGTAGGCGTGGCAGACGGTCGCGTCGAACATGGTCGCGTCGACGGGGAGCCAGCCGGCCGCCTGCGTGAGGTCGCAGAGGGTGCGCGCGCCGGCACGGGCGGCAGCGGCGGCGATGCCCGCGGCATCTGCAACCTCTCCCGTCGCCGACTGCACGAGCGAGAACGCCACGAGCCACGTGTCGGGCGAGACGGCGTCGGCCAGTCGGTCGAGGGGAGCCGTGCGCAGACGCACTCCGCGGCCCGCGTGGGCGAAGGGCGCGACGAGCGAGGCGAAGTCGCCCTCGGCGCACAGCACCTCGGCGCCGTCGGGCACCGAGGCGGCGATCAGCGAGACCAGCACCGAAGTCTGCGAGCCGATCGCGACGTCTCGCACGGGGGTGCAGACCAGGCGGGCGTACGCGGCCCGGGCGTCTTCGACGGCGAGCGAGGCACCGACGACGTCGGGGCGACCGGATGCCGCGGACTCGAGGTCGGCGCGCACGGCCGACACCGTGGCGCGCGTCGGCAGACCGAGGGTGCAGGCTGCGAGGTAGTCGCGGCCGCCAGCGAAGTGCGAGGCGAGGCTGCTCATGGATCCAGGATCCCGTCGCGCCTGACATTGCACTAGAGCAGGTGTTGCATGGGACCCATGCAGTCTGCTTATGTATCCGCATGGCCGACATCGACGACCCGCTCGACGCCCACGGACTGAGGGTCGTCAAGGCGATCGCCGACACCGGCTCGATCACGGCCGCCGCGCGCGCCCTCGGGTACAGCCAACCCGCCGTCAGCCAGCAGCTGCGCCGTCTCGAGCGCCGCGCCGGTCTGCCCATCGTCGAGCGCGTGGGCCGGGGCGTTCGTCTCACGGAGGCCGGCCAGGTGCTCGCCCGACACGCGGCGACGGTCACCACCGCCCTCGACGCCGCCGCCGGCGACCTCGCCGAACTACGGGGACTGCGCGCGGGACGCGTGCGCATCGCCGCGTTCCCTTCCGCGTCGTCGATCGTCGTGCCCCGCGTGATCGCGGCGGTCACCGCGCGTCGCCCGGGTGTCTCGATCAGCTTCGTCGAGGCGGAGCCGCCCGAGGCGATCGCCGCCGTGCGCGAAGACCGCGCCGACATCGCCCTCACCTACAGCTACCCCGGGGATCGACGCGAACACCTCGAGTCCGCGGCATCCGGTCTCTCGTCCCGGGTCATCGGCGACGACGACACGGTCGTGGTCGTCCCCACGGGGCACCCCGCGGCCGCTCACGACCCGATCGATCTGTCGCAGCTGGCGGGGGAGCGGTGGATCGCCGGGTGTCCCCAGTGCCGCGGGCACCTGCTCGAGGCGTGCGGTCGTGCCGGATTCACGCCCGACATCGCGTTCGAGACCGACAACTTCATCGCCGTGGAGAACCTCGTCGCACAGGGGGTGGGCATGGCGATCCTTCCGCGCATGGCCGTCGTCTCGCTGCCGATGCTCTCGGGCATCGCGGCGCCGCGCCTGCCGAGTGCGGAGGCCCGAACGCTCCACGTCGTCACTGCTCGCGGCGCTGAGCACGTGCCCGCGGTGGGGGCGGCTCTCGAGGTCGTCGGCGAGGTGCTGGCCCGCCATCTCGACTCCACGGGCATGGGTACCGCCCGCCGGTAGGATCGAGGGGATGTCTGCCACGCCCGATCCCCGCACCACGACCGCCACCGGCGCCGACGTTCGCGTTCGGTTCTGCCCCTCACCCACGGGGCTGCCGCACGTCGGTCTCATCCGCACCGTCCTGTTCAACTGGGCCTACGCCCGGCACAACGGCGGCAAGCTCGTCTTCCGCATCGAAGACACCGACGCCGCGCGCGACAGCGAGGAGAGCTACCAGCAGCTCCTCGAGGCGCTGCGGTGGATGAACATCGACTGGGACGAGGGTGTCGAGGTCGGAGGCCCGCACGCCCCCTACCGCCAGTCGCAGCGCCACGAGATCTACCGCGAGGTGCTCGACAAGCTCATCGCCGCGGGTGCCGTGTACGAGAGCTACTCGACCGCCGAAGAGATCGACGCGCGCAACGAGGCGAACGGCCGGGCGAAGCAGCTCGGCTACGACAACTTCGACCGCGACCTCACCGACGAGCAGAAGGCCGCCTTCCGCGCCGAGGGGCGCGAGCCCGCGTGGCGCGTGCGCGTGCCCGACGAAGACCTCACCTTCGTCGACCTCATCCGCGGCGAGGTCACTTTCCCGGCCGGGTCGTTCCCCGACTTCGTGATCGTTCGTGCCGGCGGCATCCCGCTGTACACCTTCGTGAACCCCGTCGACGACGCGCTCATGGGCATTACCCACGTCATCCGCGGCGAAGACCTCATGCCCTCCACCGCTCGTCAGCTCGCGCTGTACCGGGCGCTGCTCGACGCCGGGGTCACCGACTTCCTGCCGCGCTTCGGCCACATGCCGCTCGTGCTGGGCGAGACCGGCAACAAGAAGCTCTCCAAGCGCGACCCGCAGGCCGACCTCTTCTTGCAGCGCGAGAAGGGCTTCATCCACGAGGGTCTGCTCAACTACCTCTCGCTGCTCGGCTGGTCGCTCGCGAGCGACCGCGACGTGTTCTCGCTCGACGAGATGATCGCCGCCTTCGACATCGCCGATGTGAACCCCAACCCGGCGCGCTTCGACCAGAAGAAGGCCGAGGCCATCAACGGCGACCACATCCGCATGCTGATTGCCGATGACTTCGCCGCCCGCATCGTGCCCTACCTCGCGGGGGCGGGCTTCATCGCGGAGCAGCCCAGCGAGGAGCACCGCGCGATCATCGCTCAGGCGGCGCCGCTCGTGCAGGAGCGCGTGCAGCTGCTGGGCGAGGTCCCCGGCATGCTCGGGTTCCTCTTCGTGTCGGAGGTCGACTACGCCGACGACGCGATGAAGGGGCTCCCCGCCAACGCGGGTGAGGTGCTCGTGGCATCCGTCGGCGCTCTCGAGCTCGTGCCCGACGGCGAGTTCACCGCTGCAGCCGTGCAGGAGGCCCTGTCGAAAGCCCTCGTGGAGGAGCTCGGCCTGAAGCCCCGCGTCGCGTACGGTCCGCCGCGCGTCGCCCTGACCGGTCGCCGCATCTCGCCGCCGCTGTTCGAGTCGATGGAACTGCTCGGCAAGACCGAGACGCTCCGCCGCCTCGGCGCCCTCGTGACGCACCTGGGCTGAGACGCTCCGACGATCCCCGCGACTCTCCGGTCGCGGGGATCGCGCGTTCCGGCGCAGGGGAGCGGAACGCGGGAATTGCGACGCGAATCGGGGATCCGCGCGCGATTCTGCGATAGTGGCGTCCGGGCGACGCGCCGCCCAGGACGCGCCCGGGACGCGCGGGGCGGGGCCCCGGTTTGGTGCATCGCTCCGCGTCACGTAAGCTTGATCCTCGGCACGAGTTACGGCTCGAAGCCATTGGGGTATGGTGTAATTGGCAACACGGCGGTTTCTGGTTCCGTTGTTCTTGGTTCGAGTCCAGGTACCCCAGCTTCACGAAAAGGCCCGGTGATCGCAGAGATCCCGGGCCTTTCGCGTATCCGCCGACGGCGCTCAGCCGTGAACCCGCTATGACGCTGCCGGTCGGTCATGGTCGTCGACGGAGACAGGGGCACAATGTCGGCATGGGACTGTTCGTACAGCGACCGGAAGAACCCGGCGAGTGGGCCGGCCTGCCCGGCGAGCCCGCCCGCCCGAAGACGCGAGCCGAGATGTTGCCCGACGACGAGCAGCCCGAGGCGTCGCCCGGCGGTCTGCTGGGCCTGGTCGACGCTCCCGTGACCTCGATCGAGATCCCGCTCGGCGGCGATCCGTCGTGATCCGTCGCACCGTCACGCACGCGAGCCTGATCCTGGTGTCCGCGGCCGTCGTGGCTCTCCTCGCGGGGTGCACGCAGGAGACTCCGGATGCCGTGACCCCGACCGCCGTGGTGCCGAGCCCCGCGGCATCCGCTGATCAGGCCCTGGCCCCTTCGGTGGTCACTCCCGGCGATCTCGACGGTACGGACGTCTCCGTCGTCATCGCGACCTCTCTCGTGCTGGCCGTGCCCGACGGCACGGAGGCGGAGTGGACGGGGACCACCGACGACGTCTCGATTGCCGAGTTCTCGGGCGGAGGCCCCTCGGAAGGAGCGGTCTTCCGTCCCGGCTTCACCGCCCGCGCCCTCGGGACCACGGCCGCGACCCTCACCGGACCCGACGGGAAGACGGAGTCGTTCCGCATCTCGGTCGTCGCGCCGTAGCGCGGGGGCGGGCTCAGTAGCGGGAGAGCACCGCGAGCAGCTCCTCGCCGGAGTCCGTCTCTCGCCCGAGGCTCTTGCGCTGTACGTCGGCGAGGTGATGCTCGACCAGGGCGCACGCGGCGTCGGCGTCGCCCGCCTCCAGCATCTCGAGCAGCTGCTCGTGCTCGGCGATCGAGACCTCTTGGTCGATGTCGCGTCCGTAGATCGACAGGATCAGGGCCGTCCGCGACACGACTTCCGACATGTAGCGCACGAGCAGGGTGTTCTCGCTCTCGCGCGCGATCAGCAGGTGGAACTCGCCGCCGAGCCGCGCCGACACGGTCGGGCGCCGGGACTCCCAGGCCTCGCGCTCCGCCCGCACGTGAGTGCGCAGCCGTGCGAGGGCGGCCGGGTCTCGGCGTTCGGCGACCAGGCGCACGCCCTCGCGCTCGAGGGCGGCCCGCACGGTGAACGCGTCGCGCGCCTCGTCGATGGTCGGTCGGGCGACGGCGGCCGATCGACCCGGAGGTGAGTCGACCACGCCGTCTCCGACGAGGCGTTGCAGGACCGTCCGCACGAGCGTGCGGCTCACGCCGTAGTGCGCGGCGAGGGCTTCTTCGCCGAGCTTCGTGCCGGGCGTGAGCGCTCCCTCGATGATCGCGGCACGCAGAGCCTCGTACGCGCGTTCCGCGCGCTCCGACGGGCGGGGGTCGTCTGCGGGCGTCGATCGTGGCATGGCTCGACTGTATACGGAGAGAGACCCTCTCTCACGGTTCCAGAGGGCCGAAACCTGTTGGACGCATGGGTGAAACCCGCGCAGTCTGTATACGAGATAGGAATGCACCTGTATACAGAAAGGACGCCACGTGTACGTCACCCTCACCGCTCAGCAGCGCGAACTCTTCGACCGCTCCCTCTCCGCCGGCGAAGCACTCGATCTCGACGACCTCGCACGCACGGCTCTCACCGAAACGGCATCCGGGATCCGTCGCCGCCCCCTCCCGGGCGTGCAGCCCACGGAGTGGACGTGGCGCGACGACGTCGCCTTCACACCGTCGACCCAGCGCGTCGTGCGGGAAGAACACCGCCTCGAGCCCGGCACCGGTAAGGCGTTCGAGGTGCGGGCCGGCCAGATTCTGCGGGTGTCGCAGGTGTCGGGCGACCAGTGCGCCGACCTGAACGTCTTCAACCTGCACGACTACCGCGAGGCGATGCACGTCGGCCGCACGCGCACCCTGCACGGCATCCATCCGGACCAGGGATCGTTCCTGTGGTCGGCCCCGCCGCGCGAGCGGGCGATGATGTACCTGCTCACCGACGACGCCGGGCTCAACGACACCCTGTTCCCGCGGTGCAGCGCCGCGATGTACGAGTCGATGTTCGGCTTCGACGAGCACACGAACTGCGCCGACATGCAGGCAGAGGCGCAGCGCGAATACGGGCTGACCCCCGACGACGTGCACGACTCGTTCAACCTGTTCATGGGAACGCGGGTGAACCCCGACGGCTCCTGTGAGGTCGTGCACCAGCACACCCCGGCCGACGCGTTCGTCGAGCTGATCGCGCTCATGGACGTGCTGGCCGTGCCGAACGTCTGCGGCAACGACATCTTCCGCACGAGCAACTACGCGCTGCGCCCACTCGATGTCACGGTGATGGATGCCGCGGAGGCCGACCTCGCCGCGGTCCCGGGGTTGCGCGCGCACCGCTCCCAGCGCACGCCCGCCGCGTTCACGCAGCCCCTCATCCGTACCGAGCGATCGCTGCGACGCGACCCCGAGTACTCGCCGACGTTCGCGCGCACGCCCGTCACCACCGAGCGGGTCGAAGTATCGCTCGACGAGACGGGGGCAGCGCTCCTCGATGCACACGCGCGCCGTGACCTGTACGGCGACGACGACGAGGCGGCCCTGCGCGACCTGCTGATCAGCTGGTGGGTGGCCAGCCATGCCTGAGCCCACCACCCCGCACGAGGTCGACGACTTCGACACCCTGCCGCCCTATGAGCGCTACAAACTGCTCGCCGGTCTCATCGTCCCGCGTCCCATCGCGTGGATCACGACGGTCGACGCCGACGGGGTGGTCAACGCCGCGCCCTTCTCGATGTTCGCGATGGTGGGGGAGGACCCGCCCCTGCTGATGGTGAGCATCGACCGCCCCGCCGACGGTGGTCGCAAGGACACGGCGGCCAACATCGACGCGACGGGGGAGTTCGTCGTGCACCTGGTCGACCGTCCGCTCGCTGAGCAGATGGATGCCACGAGCACTCGGCATCCGTCCCACGTCGACGAACTCGCCCTCGTCGGCGTCGACACGGTGCCCGCGCAGACGGTGCGCCCGCCGGTCATCGCCGCCGCCCCCGTCGCCCTGGAGTGCGAACTCTGGCAGCGGCTCGAGATCCCCAGCCGCGAGATCTTCTTCGGCCGGATCCGGCGACTGCGCACGCGGTCCGGGCTCATCGACCGCGAGCTCATGCGCGTGCGCCTCGCCGACTACGCCCCGATCGGGCGGTTCGGCGCGAGCTTCTACACGACGACGATCGACCGTTTCACCCTCGCCGGCCAGCCGGCATCCACCTCCCTCGACACCCTCTGAGCACCACCCGAACCCGCAAGGAGCACCCATGTCCCCGTATCGCCGCGGCCCCGCCGCCGTCGCCACCCTCGCCGTCGCCGCCTTCGCCCTCAGCGCCTGTGCGGGCGCGGGAAGCGCGGCCGGCCCCGCTGCCCCGCCGTCGTCGGGCGCCGAGATCGGCTCCGTCGACCTCTCGAGCGTCTGCCCCTCGACGGTCGTCATCCAGACCGACTGGAACCCCCAGGCCGAACAGGGCGGGCTCTTCAACCTGCTCGGAGCGGATGCCGAGATCGACGCCTCACGCAAGAGCGTGTCGGGCCCGCTGATGTCGAAGGGCGAGTGGACCGGCGTGAACGTCGAGATCCGCGCCGGCGGCCCCGCGATCGGATTCCAGGGTGTGCCCTCGCAGATGTACACCGACCCCGACATCCTGCTCGGGTGGGTCAACACCGACGACGCGATCTCCGCCTCGGACGCCCTGCCGACGACGGCCGTCATGTCGACGTTCGAGAAGGCGCCGTGGGCGATCATGTGGGACCCGCAGACCTACCCCGACGTGCGCACGATCGCCGACATCGGCCGCACCTCGACGACCGTCCGCTACTTCGACGGCACGACGTACATGGACTACCTGGTCGGGTCGGGACAGCTCCGCGCCGACCAGCTCGACGGCTCGTACGACGGCACGCCCGCCGGCTTCGTCGCGGCCGACGGAAAGGATGCGCAGCAGGGCTTCGCGACCGTCGAGCCGTGGGTGTACGAGAACGCGATCGCCGAGTGGGGTCGCCCCCTGTCGTACCAGCTGGTCGCCGACACGGGGTACCCGATCTACGCGGTGGCGCTGTCGGTGCGGACGGAGGACGTGACGGCGAAGAAAGACTGTCTCGAGAAGCTCGTGCCCGTCGTGCAGCAGGCGAGCGTGGACTACTTCGCGGATCCCGCCGCGGCCAACGATCTGCTCGTGCGCGCGGTCGAGGCCTACGACAACGGGTGGGTGTACCCCGCGGCCGAGGCCGAGAACTCCACCACACAGCAGCGGGAGCTCGACCTGGTCGCGAACGGGGCCGACGGCGTCTTCGGGTCGTTCGACGCAGACCGGGTGGCGAAGGTGCAGCAGATCGTCTCGCCGATCCTCGCCGAAAGGGGCGTCGAGGTGGAGCAGGGTCTGACGCCCGAAGACCTGGCGACGAACGAGTTCCTGGATGCCGGGATCTCGCTGCCCTGACGAGCGCAACGACTGCGGGGCCGGGGCGCATGACGCCGCGGCCCCGCCGTCGTCTGCGGATTCGCTTTTCTGTTGCTCTGTGTTGTTTCGTGTTGTATCGTGTGGGAATCCTCGAAGGAGAACCCCGTGTACGCAATGGAGCGCCAGCAGCTCATCGAGCGCGAACTGCGCGACGTCGGACGTGTCAGCGTCGTCGACCTCGCCCGTCGCTTCGACGTCACGACCGAGACCGTGCGTCGTGATCTCGACCGTCTCGAGGGTCTCGGAACCCTCCGCCGCGTGCACGGCGGCGCCGTCGACGTCGCACGGGGGAGCACCGCGGAATCGCCCCTGACCGAGCGCCGCGAGCGTCACCGCGACGCCAAGCGCGCGATCGCGGCCGCCGCCGCCTCGCTGCTCACCCCCGACTTCCGCGGCTCGATCTTCATCGACGCCGGAACCACCCCCGCCGCCGTCGCCGGCCTGCTGCCGGAGGCCCTCGGGGCGGGAATCGACGACGTCGAGATCGTTACGCACTCGCTCGAGGCCGCGCACCTGCTCGCCGGGGAGGAGCGCCTGTCGCTCACCACCATCGGCGGGCGCGTTCGCGGGGTCACCGGCGCCGCCGTCGGCGCGCACACCGTTCGCGCGATCGGCGAGCTGCGCCCCGACATCGCGTTCGTGGGGACCAACGGACTGAGCGCCGGGTTCGGCCTCAGCACGCCCGACCCCGAAGAGGCCGCGGTCAAGGCCGCCATCATCCAGTCGGCGCGACGCATCGTGCTCGTGGCCGACGCCGCCAAGTTCGGCGAGGAGCTGCTCGTGCGCTTCGCGCGCCTCGACGAGCTCGACGTGCTCGTCACCGACGCGGCCCCGCCCGCTCCGCTCGCCGAGGCCCTCGCCGACGCCGACATCGAGGTGCGCATCGCATGATCGTCACACTGACCGCCAACCCCTCGGCCGACCGCGCCGTCGTGCTCTCCGACGCCCTCGCGCCCGGTGAGGTGCAGCGCGCGCTGTCGTCGCGCGAAGACGCCGGCGGCAAGGGCGTCAACGTGGCGCGCGTCGTCGCCGCCGCCGGCGCCCCCGCCCGCGCCGTCGTCCCCGTGGGCGCGCACGATCCCTACCGGGTGCTGCTCGAAGACACCGGCATCGCCCTCGACCTCGTCGACGTCGCCGGTCGCGCCCGGGCCAACCTCACCATCACCGACCCGGCGGGCGAGACCACCAAGCTGAACCTGCCGGGCGCCGAGCTCTCGCCGGCCGAGGCGCAGGCCGTGACCGACGGTGTCGTGGCCGCGGCCGAGGGCGCGACCTGGCTCGTGCTCGCGGGGTCGCTCCCGCCGGGTGTCCCGGCGTCGTTCTACGCCGACCTCGTCGCGGCCGTCCGCGAACGCTGGGCAGCCGACGCCCCCCGCATCGCCGTCGACGCCTCCGGCGCAGCCCTCGCCGAAGTCGTCGCCACCGCGCGGCCCGACCTCATCAAGCCCAACCACGAGGAGCTCGCCGAACTGGTCGGCGAAGACGCCGCGGGGGACCTCGACGTGATCGCCGAAGCGACCCGCCGCGCGCACCAGCTCGTGCCCGAGCACGTGGCATCCGCCCTCGTCACCCTCGGCGCCGACGGAGCGCTGCTCTTCACGGCCGAGGGAGCCTGGCGCGGATACGCCCCCAAGATCCAGGTCGCGAGCACGGTCGGCGCGGGCGACAGCTCGCTGGCCGGCTACCTGCTCGCCGACCTCGAGGGGGCCTCCGCCCCCGACCGCCTCGCCCGCAGCATCGCCTACGGCGCCGCCGCTGCGACCCTGCCGGGCACGCAGCCCCCGACCCCGGCCGATCTGCCCGCGGGCCCGATCGCCGTTTCCGTTTTCTCCACCCCCACCGCCACATCCTGACCACGGAGGTCACGACAATGTCCGACATCATCACTCCGGAGCTCGTCAGCCTCGACGCGCCCCTGGGCGCCGACAAGCAGTCGGTGATCCGTGCCCTCGCCGAGCGCGTCGTCGCGCAGGGCCGCGCGACCAGCGCGCAAGAGCTCTTCGACGACGCGTGGGCCCGCGAGCAGAAAGACGAGACGGGCCTGCCCGGCGGCATCGGCATCCCGCACGCGCGCAGCGCCTCGGTCACCGAGCCCACCCTCGCCTTCGCCCGCCTGACGCCCGGCGTCGACTTCGGCGCCCCCGACGGCCCGGCCGACATCGTGTTCCTCATCGCCGCGCCCGCCGGTGCCGACGAGGCGCACCTCTCTGTGCTGTCGCAGCTCGCCCGCAGCCTGATGAACAACGACTTCATGTCGGGCCTGCGCGCGGCGCAGACGCCCACCGACGCCGTGAAGATCATCACGGATGCCATCACCCCGGCCGCCGCGCCCGCCGCAGCCGCCGCGCCCGCAGCCGCACCCGCACCCGCCGCGACCCGCGCCGAGTCGCGCGGCGCCACGACCACCACGACGAAGAAGATCGTCGCGGTCACCGCGTGCGCCACCGGCATCGCCCACACCTTCATGGCCGCCGACGCGCTCACCGCCGCCGGCGCCGAGGCGGAGGGCGTCGAGCTGATCGTCGAACCGCAGGGCTCCAGCGGCTACAAGGCCCTTCCGCAGAGCGTGATCGACGACGCCGACGCCGTGATCTTCGCGGTCGACGTCGACGTGCGCGAGCCGCAGCGCTTCGCGGGCAAGCCCGTCGTCCGCGCGGGCGTCAAGCGCGGCATCGAGCAGCCGAAGCAGCTCATCGCCGAGGCCCTCGCCGCCAGCGAGAACCCGAACGCCGCTCGCGTGCCGGGCGCCGGCGCCGCGGCATCCGCCTCGGAGGTCCCCGTCGCGCAGCAGTCGGTGGGTCGCCGCATCCAGCGCTGGCTGCTCACCGGTGTCAGCTACATGATCCCGTTCGTCGCCGGTGGCGGTCTGCTGATCGCCCTCGGCTTCCTGCTCGGCGGCTACAAGGTCACCGAGAACGCGGCCAACATCATCATCCAGAACTCGCTGTGGGACCTGCCCACCGAGAACCTGACCTCGTCGTTCGGCCCGCTGGGGCAGTACCTCGGCTCCGTCGCGTTCATGATCGGCGCCACCTCCATGGGCTTCCTGGTCGCCGTGCTCGCCGGGTTCATCGCCTATGCGATCGCCGACCGCCCGGGCATCGCGCCCGGCTTCGTCGCCGGTGCCGTGGCCGTGCTCATGAACGCCGGCTTCATCGGCGGCATCATCGGCGGTCTGCTGGCCGGTTTCATCGCCTGGTGGCTCGGACGCTTCGACGCGCCGCGGTGGCTGCGCGGCCTGATGCCCGTCGTGATCGTGCCGTTCCTCGGGTCGATCTTCGCGTCGGGTCTGATGATCCTCTTCCTCGGTCGTCCGATCGCCGCCCTCATGACGGCGCTGACCGACGGCCTCACCTCGCTCGCCGCGAGCGGTGCCGGCGCCATCCTGCTGGGCGTGATCCTCGGCCTGATGATGTGCTTCGACCTCGGCGGACCGGTCAACAAGGTCGCCTACGTCTTCGCCACGACCGGCCTCGCCGCGGCCACGCAGACCAACACCGCGCCGTACCTCATCATGGCCGCGGTCATGGCCGCCGGCATGGTGCCCCCGCTCGCGATGGCGCTGGCCTCGACGATCCTCGCCCGGGGCAAGTTCACCCCCGTCGAGCGCGAGAACGGCGCGGCCGCGTGGCTGCTCGGCGCCTCGTTCATCTCCGAGGGCGCGATCCCGTTCGCCGCGGCCGACCCGCTGCGCGTCATCCCCGCGTCGATGGTCGGCGGTGCGATCACCGGTGGTCTGAGCATGCTCATCGGTGTGCAGTCGTACGCCCCGCACGGCGGCTTCTTCGTGCTCTTCGCGATCAACCCCGTGTGGGGTTTCCCGCTGGCGATCATCGCGGGTACCGTCGTGACGGCGCTCATCGTCGTCGCTCTCAAGGGCATCGGCCGCAGCACCAAGGACGCCGCCGTCACCGAGGCTGCGCCCGCAGCCACGGTCGCCGCGTAAACACCCCCGTCGAATCGGAAGGATTCACCATGGCAGAACGTCAGGCAACCATCGCCAGCAGCTCCGGACTCCACGCCCGCCCCGCGAAGCTCTTCGTGCAGGCCGTGCAGGAGAAGAAGGTGCCCGTCACCATCTCGGCCGACGGCGGAGCCGACCTCAACGCCGGCAGCATCCTCTCGCTCATGGGTCTGGGCGCCGGTCACGGCACGGTCGTGACGCTCAAGGCCGAGGGCGAGGGTGCCGAGCAGGCGCTCGACGAGCTCGTCGCTCTGCTCGAAACGGATCTCGACGCGCAGTAAGCACCTCGCATCAGAACACCGGATGCCGCGGGCCCCAGGGCTCGCGGCATCCGGTGTTCTCGTGTGTCGGGACGGAGGCCCGTCAGATCTCCGTCGAGTCGCCCGGCTTGAGGTCGACGAACGACCCGCCGTGCTGCTCGACGGCCCAGGTGAGGCGTGCATCGCCCATCTGCTTGCCCGCGACCGACAGAGTCATGTCGTGCGTGGCGAACACGCGCTCGGGCTTGACGTCGAGCACGTAGTCGATGGCGTCTCCGATCTTCAGCCACGGGGCTCCGACGGGGGCTGCGAGCAGCGCGACCTTCTTGTGCTTGGGAACGGCGTACGAGTCACCGGGGTAGTAGAGGGACTCGTTGACGAGGACGCCGACGTTGTCGACCACCGGGATCGACGAGTGGATGACCTCGTGCTTCCCGCCGAAGAACTCCAAGTGGAACGGACCCAGGTCCAGCGTGTCGCCGGGGTTCACCACCGACACGTCGAAGCCGGCGGCGGCCTCGCGCACGCCCTCCGGACCGAAGACCGGCACGCCGGGGTGGGCCTTCTGCAGACGTGTGAGGTGCTCAGGGGTCCAGTGGTCGGCGTGCTCGTGCGTGATGACGATGCCGACGAGCCCGTCGAGGTCGTCGAGCGGCGAGGTGAAGCTGCCCGGATCGATGACCAGGCTGTGTCCGGCTTCAGAGACGACGAGAGCGGCGTGTTCGTGCTTGGTGAGACGCATGAGTCGAGTCAACTCCCGGCGGCGGGGGCACGGCAAGCGCTGGCGCAGCGGGTGAACAGCGTCTAATGCCTCTTCCGTCGCGCGTGCTGGCGCGGTACGGTGGCCGGACACGCCCGGGAATTCGGTGGCTCGGCCCCGATTTTGCGTGCGCGTCAATCGTGATGCATACTTGAACGGTTGCGACGCGGCCCCATCGTATAGCGGCCTAGTACGCCGCCCTCTCACGGCGGTAACGCGGGTTCGAATCCCGCTGGGGTCACCAACACGACGAAGAGCCTCGACCGGATGGTCGGGGCTCTTCGTCGTTGTCGGCGACGGTGGCCGGACGAGGAGCCGCGTGCGCGGATTGGGCCCCACCGCCGTCGCCCGCCGCTCAGCCCTCGCGCGCCGCGCGGCGACGCCGGATCGCGCGCCGCACGCCCCACACGATCGCCCAGGCCGCGCCGGCGACGACGATCCAGGGCAGGAGGAATCCGAGGCCGATCACGAGTCCGTTGAGGGTCGCGACGAGGCCGTTCCACCCGGCGACCAGGCCGTCGCCGAAGCCCGCGGGATCCGCGGTGACCGTGGCCGTGCGCGCGTTCAGCTGAACGCTGAGCGACGACAGGGCGACCTGCGACTCGATGCTCTGCAGCACCTGGCGGTCGCTGTCGAGCTGCGCCTGCCGATCGGCGAGCGCGGACTCGGCGGTGACGAGGTCGGACACCGACGCGGCCTGAGCGAGCAGTTCGGTGAGACGGGCGACCGAGGCTTCGCCGGCGGCGACGCGGGCGCGCAGGTCGACGCTCTGCTCGGTCACGTCGGAGCGTGTCACGCTCGTCGCCGTGACGTCGCCGACGGAGCCGAGGCCCTCCATCACCTGCGTCAGGGTGTCGGCGGGCACGCGCACGGTGATCCAGCCCGAGTCCGTGGTCGGCGTCGTCGACGCGGCGCCGTCGATGGGTACGAGCACCTGCCCACCGCCGACCTGCGACGACTCGACGTAGCCTCCGACTCCGGTCGCCGTCGCGCTGATGGCGGCGATCGCCGCGGCGACGTCGTCGACCTCGACGGTGCTCGATCCGGTGGCCACGATGTCGCGCCCCGCGGTGGCGGTTCCGGATGCCGCGGACCCCTGTTCCGTCGAGCTCGCACCGGCAGAACCCGAGGTGCCGGCATCCGGACCCGGGGCGACCGGCGCGGTGTCGGCGACCGAACCGCCCGCGGACTGATCGCGCGATCCGGACTCCGGGGCGCTTCCGGCCTCGATCGCGGTGCTTGAAGCGCCGGTGCCCTGCGTGACGCCGAGCGAGGGCCCGACGATCGCGGCGACCACGACGACGGCCGCGGCCGCGGCGACACCGGTCCAGACGCCGCGGCGTCGCCGACGCCGCCGGTCGCGCTCATCGGCGATGCGACCGAACACGGCGGCTTCGATGGCCTCCACGCGGTCGTGGGACAGAGGGGGAAGGGTCGGGGTGGTCATGGGGTCTCGGTCTCCATCGCGGTGGCGCGCACCCGGGAACGGATGCGGGAGAGGCGATTGCGCACCGTGCCGTGCGAGACGCCGAGCGACGCGGCGGCCGCCTCGTAGCCGTAACCCTCGGCGGCGCACAGGCGGAAGATCTCGCGATCCAGCTCGCTCAGACGGTCCACGGCGGCGAGGATCGCGGCGACCGTCTGCGCCTGCACGACCTGCGCCTCGACGTCGACGGCCGAGGGGATCTCGTCGTCGAGCGCCGCGTGCGAACCGTGGCGGCGTCGAGCCCGCAGCTTGTTCTGCGCCTGCAGCCGGCACACCGTCACGAGCCACGGCAGGAGCGAGGCGCCCTCGAGACGCAGCGACGGGATCTTCCGCCACGCGACGACGAAGGTCTCCTGCGCGACGTCCTCGGCATCGGCCGTCACGCCGAGCAGCCCGAACGCGACCCAGTACACCGGCCGCACGTACGCGCGGTACAGCGTGCGGAAGGCCGCCTCGGAGCCGGCCGCGGCGCGCGCGACGAGCGCCCCGTCGTCGATCACGTCGTCGGTCATCGGCATCCACTTCCCGATCGGGCCGAGGCTCTGCGAGCACTCTCTCACTACAGAAGTGTCCGGTCCGAGCGGATCGTCTCACGGATGTACGCACGTTATGAGCACTACTTGCATAAGGCGGTGGCCGACGTGGAGCACCGGATAAACTCGAGCGTTTCCCCCGACGAAAGGCCCCGCGATGGAGCTGCAGCTCGACCCGCTCTTCCAGACGATCACGCTGGTGGTGCTGGTCGTCATCCTCATCGCCGACCTGCTCATCATCCTCAAGCGCCCGCACATCCCGGCGCCGAAGGAGTCGACGCTGTGGGTCGTCTTCTACGTCACGCTCGCGCTGATCTTCGCCGGGGTGCTGTGGATCGTCGCCGGGGGAGAGGTCGCGGGTCAGTTCGTCGCGGGCTGGCTCACCGAGTACAGCCTGTCGATCGACAACCTGTTCGTTTTCGTGCTGATCATGGGCCAGTTCTCGGTGCCGCGCCGGTACCAGCAGGAGGTGCTGATGGTCGGCATCATCATCGCGCTCATCCTGCGTGGCGCGTTCATCCTGGTCGGCGCGACGATCATTGAGAACTTCAGCCCGATCTTCTACCTCTTCGGCGCCTTCCTCATCTACACCGCGATCCGCCAGGCGTTCCCCGGCGACGACCACGACGACGACTCGCAGAAAGAGAACCTCATCGTGCGGACGCTGCGTCGCGTGCTGCCGATGAGCGACGAGTACGACGGCAAGAAGGTCATCACGCGCATCAAGGGCAAGAAGGTCTTCACGCCCATGATCATCGTGTTCGTCGCGATCGGCGTGACCGATCTGCTGTTCGCGATCGACTCGATCCCCGCGATCTTCGGCATCACGCAGAGCCCGTTCATCGTCTTCACCGCGAACCTCTTCGCGCTGATGGGTCTGCGCCAGCTGTACTTCCTGCTGGGCGACCTGCTCGACCGCCTGAAGTACCTGCACTACGGCATCGCGTTCATCCTCGCGTTCATCGGCGTGAAGCTGATCCTGCACGCGATGCACGTCAACGAGCTGTCGTTCCTCAACGGCGGGGAGCCCATCGAGTGGGCGCCCGAGATCTCGACGTGGGTCTCGCTCGCGGTGATCGTGCTGTCGATGGCGGTCGCGACCCTCGCGAGCCTCGCATCGTCGCGCAAGGAGTCGTCGGCGAACGACCGTCACGAGGCAGCGGCGGAGGTCGCAGACGAGAAGGGCACCCCCGCGACCGTGGAGCAGCCCGAGCGCGACTGAGCGCCTGAGGGCTGGTCGTCGAGGACCCTGAGCTTGTCGAAGGGTCCGGGCCCAGCAGGGTCCGGTGGCTTCGACAGGCTCAGCCACCGGGGTGAGGGCCCGCGGGGTCCGGTGGCTTCGACGGGCTCAGCCACCTGGGGCGGGGCCGGCGGGTTCCGGTGGCTTCGACAGGCTCAGCCACCTGGGGTCACGGCATCCGACCCGCTAGAACGCGCGCAGATTCGCCTGCAGGCCGCCGTCGACGTACTCCTCGCGGAGGATGCCGCGCCGGCGCAGGATCGGCACGAGGTCGTCGAGCACACGGTGCACGGTGACCGGGTGCAGGTCGCCCCACAGCAGCACGCCGTCGTTGCCCCAGTCGCCGAGCTCCTCGATGCGGTCGGCGAACTCGTCGGCGGTCCCCACGAAGCCGGAGCCGTCGTTCAACCGGCCCAGGCGCGCGTGCGCGGCGAGGATCGTGCGCAGGGGAGCGTCGTCGTCGTGTTTTCCGACGAGGCGGCGGATGCTGCCCTCCGACACGTGCTCGCCGAAGATCGAGCGGTCGAGCGGCTTGTCGAGGTCGAGCCCGGTGAGATCGGTCTCGAGATCGCTGGACTGCTTGCGCGCGATGGCGACCAGCGCCTCGTCGGTCGGATCGGCGGATGCCGCGACCAGACGATCGGCTTCCTCCGGCGACGAGACGAGCACGGGCTGGATCGCGAAGAGGATCTTGATGTCGGACGCCGTGCGCCCCGCTGCTTCGGCGGCCGCGTGGATGCGACCGCGATACGCGCGGATGCTCTGCTCGTCGAGGGGCGCGAGCGCGAGCTGCACGTCGGAGTTGTGCCCCGCGAACGACAGGCCACGGCCCGATCCGCCGGGGGAGACGATCGCCGGCGCGCCGTCGGTGAAGGGGACGGCGTTGAGCGGCCCGTCGAAGCCGAAGTGCTCGCCTCGGTGCTGCACCGCCTCGAGCTTCGTGCCGTCGGCGTAGACACCCGTCTCCTCATCGGCGACCAGAGCGCCCTCACCCCAGCTGTTCCAGAGCTTCCGGATGCCGTCGAGCCACTCTTCGGCACGGTCGTAGGCCGCGTCGTGCCCGAGCTGCGGCGCGGGGGAGAAGTGTCGCGCGCTGCCGGTGTCGGTGACCACGTTCAGGCCGAGACGGTGGCCGCTCAGGTGCTGGAGCGTCGCGAACTGCCGGGCGGCGGTGTACGGCAGGTACGCGGCCGGATTGACCGTCGGCACCACGCCCAGGTGCCGCGTCGCCGCGAACAGATAGGGCGCGAGCAGCAGCGGGTCGTGCTTGGGCCCGCCGAAGGCGTGCCGCACGCGCAGGTCGATCGTGTCGGCGCTGCCGAGAGAGGGCGCGTCTTCGATGATCAGCAGGTCGAAACCGGCCTGCTCGAGCGTGCGGGCGGAGTCCTGGTAGAGGCCGGGCTCGGTCCAGCGGTGGTTCCAGCGCAGGGAGGGGTGGCCCCACCCGTGCGGGCCGAAGCCGCGCGCGAGAAACCAGCCGAAGTGCTGCAGCCGGCTCACAGCACGACCGTCTCGCGCTCGAGGACGGGGACGCCGACGAGCGCCTGGTCGAGGTCGGCGAGCAGATCGTCGATGTCTTCGATGCCGATCGACAGGCGGATCGTGCCGGGGAAGACCCCCGCGCGCTCGCGCTCCTCGACGGTGCGGGCGGCGTGCGAGGTGCTCTGCGGGTGCAGCACGAGCGAGCGCACGTCGCCGAGGTGGGTCATGTGCGTGATGACCTCGACCGACTGCACGACGTGTCGCGCGGCCTCGAGCCCGCCGCGCAGGGTAACGGTGAAGACCGAGCCGAAGCCGCGCGTGAGATACCGCTCACCGAGGTCGTGGTGGGGGTGCGAGTCGAGACCGATGTAGTCGACGCGCTCCACCTCGGGGCGCTGTCCGAGCCAGCGGGCGACGGCGAGGGCGTTCTGCGACTGCCGTTCGACGCGCAGGCTCAGCGTCTCGATGCCCTGGCCGATGAGGAAGGCGTTCAGCGGCGAGGGCGAGGGCCCGAACCGCGGTGCCACGCTCTCGCGGATGTACTGTCCGCGCGCGCGGGCGCCGTACTTCTCGGCGTAGCTGGCGCCGCCCAGGCGGTCGGTCTGCACGAGGTGGGGGAAGCGGTGACCGGATGCCGCGGCGTCGAAGCGACCGTCGTCGACGATGACCCCGCCGAGCACGGCGCCTTGACCGGCGAGGAACTTGCTCGCCGAGTGCACGACGACGGCGGCCCCGTGCTCGATCGGGCGGAGCAGGTACGGAGTGGTGAACGTGCTGTCGACGACGAGCGGGATGCCGTGCTCGGCGCCGATCGCGGCCACCGCGGCCACGTCGAGCACGTCGTTGCGGGCGTTCGAGAGCGTCTCGGCGAAGAGGGCCCGCGTGCGGGGCGTGATCGCGGCGCGCCAGGCATCGAGGTCATCGGTGTCGACGAAGGTCGTCTCGACCCCCAGGCGCGCGAGGTTGTCGAGCAGGAGACCGCGGGTGCCCTCGTAGATGTGCTCCGACACGACGACGTGGTCGCCGGCTCCCGCGAGGGCGAGGAGCGCGACGGTGACCGCCGCCTGACCGCTCGACACGAGCACGGCCTGGTCGCCGCCCTCGAGCGAGGCGAGGCGCTCCTCGACGGCGTGCACGGTGGGGTTGCCGGTGCGGCTGTATCCGAAGCCCGTGCCCTCGCCGAAGTGCGCGGCCGACTCGTCGAGGTCGCTGAACGTGAAACCCGCCGTGAGGTAGATCGGCGTCGCGCGCGGGCTCGCCTGCGCGGTCGCCGATCCTGCGTGGACCTGGCGAGTGGAGAAACCGGTGTCGGCGCCTGCGGCCATGGCGCACTCCTTCCTTCGGGTCGGCCCAGATTCGCACGCGCGGGCGCCGGGCGACGAAACGTGCGTCGCTCTGTGACACCGCCGGCGCGGCATCCGGTGCCTCTTCGTGACGGCAGGGGTGTCGGATGCCGGTGGTATCGTGACGACGTGCGGATCGCTCGCCTCCTCCTTAGCGGCCGCGACGAGACCTTGTCCTAGGCCTCTCTCGTCGCGGAGTTCGTCGCGGGCCTCACACCCCCTTCCGAGGAGAAACGCAAGACATGAGCACGATTCCCGAGAACCCTCGCACCCTGGCCGAGAAGGTCTGGGACGACCACCTCGTCGTCAAGGGCGAGAACGGTCAGCCCGACCTCATCTACATCGACCTGCACCTCGTGCACGAGGTCACCAGCCCCCAGGCCTTCGACGGCCTGCGCGCCGAGGGGCGCCCCGTGCGGCGGCTCGATCTGACGATCGCGACCGAAGACCACAACACCCCGACGCTCGACATCGACAAGCCGATCGTCGACCTCACCAGCCGCACGCAGATCGACACGCTGCGCCGCAACGCCGACGAGTTCGGCGTCCGCATCCACTCGCTGGGCGACAAGGAGCAGGGCATCGTCCACGTGGTCGGCCCGCAGCTCGGCCTCACCATGCCGGGCATCACCGTCGTGTGCGGCGACTCGCACACCTCGACCCACGGTGCGTTCGGCGCGATGGCGTTCGGCATCGGCACGAGCGAGGTCGAGCACGTGCTCGCCACGCAGACGCTGCCGCTCAAGCCCTTCAAGACGATGGCGATCACCGTCGAGGGCGAGCTGAAGCCCGGCGTCACCGCGAAAGACATCATCCTCGCGATCATCGCCAAGATCGGCGCCAACGGCGGGCAGGGCTACGTGCTCGAGTTCCGCGGCAGCGCGATCCGCTTCCTCTCGATGGAGGGGCGCATGACGATGTGCAACATGTCGATCGAGGCCGGCGCCCGCGCGGGCATGATCGCCCCCGACGAGACGACCTTCGCCTACGTCAAGGACAAGCCCCACGCGCCGCAGGGCCAGGACTGGGACGACGCGGTCGCCTACTGGCGCACACTGCCAAGCGATGAGGGCGCGGTCTACGACGCCGAGGTGTTCCTCGACGCCGCCGAGCTCGAACCCTTCGTCACCTGGGGCACGAACCCCGGTCAGGGCGTCTCGCTGAGCGACGTCGTCCCCACCCCGGCCGACATCGCCGACGCCAACGAGCGCGCCGCGGCCGAGCGGGCGCTCGAGTACATGGACCTGCAGGCCGGCACCCCCATGAAGGACATCCCGGTGGATGCCGTGTTCATGGGCTCCTGCACGAACAGCCGCATCGAAGACCTGCGCGCCTTCGCCTCGGTCATCGAGGGGCGCACCAAGGCGGAGAACGTCCGCGTCATGGTCGTGCCGGGATCGGCGCGCGTGCGCCTCGAAGCCGAGGCCGAGGGCCTCGACAAGGTCTTCACCGACTTCGGCGCCGAGTGGCGCTTCGCCGGGTGCTCGATGTGCCTGGGCATGAACCCCGACCAGCTGGCCCCGGGGGAGCGCTGCGCGTCGACCTCGAACCGCAACTTCGAAGGACGCCAGGGCAAGGGCGGCCGCACGCACCTCGTGTCGCCGCTCGTCGCCGCGGCGACGGCCGTGCGCGGAACGCTGTCGAGCCCAGCCGATCTGGACCCCGTTCCCACCGAGACCGTTTCGACCGGGGCGGAGGCCTGACATGGAGAAGTTCACCACGCACACCGGAATCGCGGCCCCGCTGAAGCGGTCGGCCGTCGACACCGACCAGATCATCCCCGCCGTGTTCCTCAAGCGCGTCACCAAGACGGGCTTCGAAGACGCCCTGTTCTCGAACTGGCGCCAAGACCCCGGGTTCGTTCTCAATCAGGACGCCTACCGCTCGGCATCCGTTCTCGTCGCCGGCCCCGACTTCGGAACGGGATCCAGCCGCGAGCACGCCGTGTGGGCGCTGCGCGACTACGGGTTCCGCGTCGTGCTGAGTCCGAAGTTCGCCGACATCTTCCGCGGCAACTCGGGCAAGCAAGGCCTGGTCACGGGGGTGATCACCGAAGACGAGGTCGAGCAGATCTGGGCCGTCCTCGAGGCGCACCCCGGCATCGAGATGACCGTCGACCTGCAGGCGAAGACCGCCACGGTCGGCCGCCTCACGGTCCCTTTCGAGATCGACGATTACACTAGGTGGCGGCTTCTCGAAGGGCTCGACGACATCGGGCTCACGCTGCGTGACGAAGACAAGATCACGCAGTTCGAGGCGCGCCGCGAGGCATGGCGGCCGCAGACCCTTCCGGTCCGCTGAGCCCGATCGACCCGATCGGGTCGATCTGCCGCCCCTCGTCCACGAAGTGAGGTCCACCCCCCATGAGCACACTCGTCACCGATTCCGGAGACCAGAACCCCGGACAGCCCGACTGGGAGGCGGCCGAGACCCTCGCGATCCGCGGCGGCCGGCCCCTGCGCGGAACCGTCGAGGTCAAGGGCGCGAAGAACCTGGTGACGAAGGCCATGGTGGCCGCGCTCCTGGGCGAGACCACGAGCACGCTGCGCGACGTGCCGATGATCAGCGACGTCAAGGTCGTCCGCTCGCTCCTCGAGGTGCACGGCGTCACGGTGACCGAGGGTGACGAGGAGGGCACGCTCCACCTCGACCCCTCGGGCGCCGTCGCCGCGCACTTCGAAGAGATCGACGCCCACGCGGGCGCGTCGCGCATCCCGATCCTCTTCTGCGGCCCGCTGCTGCACCTCCTGGGTGAGGCGCTCATCCCCGACCTCGGCGGATGCCGCATCGGCGATCGCCCCATCAACTTCCACATGGACGCCCTGCGCGCCTTCGGCGCCGTCGTCGACAAGAGCTACGAGGGCATCCGCATCACGGCGCCCAACGGTCTGCACGGCGCCTCGATCGAGCTGCCGTACCCCAGCGTGGGCGCGACCGAGCAGGTGCTGCTCACCGCCGTCCGTGCGAAGGGCGTGACGGAGCTGCGCAACGCCGCGATCGAGCCCGAGATCATGGATCTCATCGCCGTGCTGCAGAAGATGGGCGCGATCATCTCGTACGAGCCCAACCGCGTCATCTTCATCGAAGGCGTCGACAAGCTCGTCGGCTACGACCACCGCGCGATCTTCGACCGCAACGAGGCCGCGTCGTGGGCCTGCGCCGCGCTCGCGACCGACGGCGAGATCTTCGCCAAGGGTGCGCGCCAGCAGGACATGCTGACCTTCCTCAACGTCTTCCGCAAGGCCGGCGGATGGTTCGACGTGCGCGAAGACGGCATCCTCTTCCGCCGCGGCGACGCCCTCAAGCCCGTCATGGTCGAGACCGATGTGCACCCCGGCTTCATGACCGACTGGCAGCAGCCGCTCATCGTGGCCCTCACGCAGGCGTCCGGCACCTCGACGGTGCACGAGACGGTGTACGAGAACCGTCTCGGCTTCACCGAGGCCCTCAACAAAATGGGCGCCGACATCACCGTGCACCCGAAGGGCATCTCGAGCCCCGACCGCCGCGTTCCGCGTCGTTCGCTCGAGCAGGCCGCCGTCATCAACGGCCCGACGCCCCTGCATGGCGCCGACGTCGAGGTACCAGACCTGCGCGGCGGCTACAGCTACGTCATCGCGGCCCTGGCCGCCGAGGGCGAGTCGACGGTGCGCAACATCGGCATCATCCGCCGTGGCTACGAGAAGTTCCTCGAGAAGCTGACCGCTCTCGACGCCGACTTCGACGTCGTGGGCTGACCCGTGGCCGCCTCGCCCGAGAAGACGAAGCCGAGCGCCTTCTGGCCGCTCGCGGCGATCATCGTGCCCATCACGGGCCTGTTCGCCCGCATCGAGATCCGCGGGGCCGAGAACCTCCCGCGGGAGGGCGCGTACGTCATCGCTCCGAACCACAACTCGGAGTTCGATCCGGTGATCGTCGCCGTCGCGGTGTGGCGTCTCGGGCGCGCACCGCGGTTCATGGCGAAAGAGAGCCTGTTCAAGGTCCCCGTTCTCGGGGCCGCCCTGAAGGCGACCGGAATGGTGCCCGTGCCGCGCACCTCGACGAGCGCGAACCAGTCGATGAAGGCCGCGCAGCAGATCGCGAGCGACGGCCGCGGCGTCATCGTCTACGCCGAGGGAACCCTCACGCGCGATCCCGAGCTGTGGCCCATGCGCGGCAAGACCGGCGCGGTGCGCCTCGCCCTCGCCGCCGACCTGCCGCTGATCCCGATGGCGCAGTGGGGCGTGCAGCAGATCCTCCCGCGCTACGGCAAGCTGAAGTTCCCGCGTCGCTCGCACGTGATCGTCGAGATCGGACCCGCGATGGACCTCAGCGAGTACACCGCGACCGCGACTCAGCCCGCCACGCTCGCCAAGGCCACCGACGCGATGATGAACCGCATCACCGAGATGCTCGCCGGCATCCGGGGCCTTCCCGCTCCGACCGAGCGCTGGAACCCGTCGCAGCACGGGCAGAACGAGACGGGCCGCCTTGACGCGTAAGGCGGTCGTGCCCACCACCGGGCCCAAGGTCGCCGTCGTCGGCGCGGGCAGCTGGGGCACGACGTTCGGCAAGATCCTCGCCGACGGCGGGGCCTCGGTCGTCATGTGGGCGCGCCGCCCCGAACTGGCCGCCGAGATCACCGAGTCCAAGCGCAACAGTCGTTACCTCTCGGGCATCAACCTGCCGCGGACCATGACCGCGACGACCGATCTGGCCGAGGCGCTGAACGGCGCCGAGCAGATCTTCCTGTCGGTGCCGAGCCAGTCACTGCGCGAGAACCTCGCGGCCATCCGTCCGCTCGTCGAACACACCGACGTACCGCTCGTCTCGCTCATGAAGGGCGTCGAGAAGTCGACCGGCCTGCGCATGAGCCAGGTCATCGAACAGGTGCTCGAGTGCGACCCGGCGCGCATCGCCGTGGCATCCGGTCCCAACCTCGCCCTCGAGATCGCCCGCGAGCAGCCGACTGCGGCGGTCATCAGCTCGTTGAGCCCCGAGACCGCCGAGGCCGTGGCCCGTCGCGCGCGCAACAGGTACTTCCGCTCGTTCGTGAACACCGACGTGATCGGCACGGAGTTCGGCGGCGTGCTGAAGAACCTCATCGCCGTCGCGATCGGCATCGTCGACGGCGTCGGCTACGGCGAGAACACGAAGGCCTCGATCATCACGCGCGGTCTGGTCGAGATGACCGACTTCGCCGTCGCGCAAGGCGCCCAGCCCGAGACGCTGCAGGGCCTCGCCGGCCTCGGCGACCTCATCGCGACGTGCCAGTCGCCGCTCAGCCGCAACAACACCGCCGGGCGCCTGCTCGGCCAGGGCTACGGCTACAAAGAGGTCGTGGCCCAGATGCAGCAGACCGCGGAGGGCCTGGCATCCGTCGCCCCCGTCCTGCAGCTCGCGAAGCAGGTCGGCGTCGACATGCCCATCGTGCAGCAGGTCAAGATGGTGCTCGACGGGACCATGGACCCGCGCGACATCGCACCGCACCTGACGACAGACGACGACCAGCCGCAGGGCGAGAGGACGCAGAATGACCAAACCGGTGGTGGTGGTGCTCTTCGGCGGGCGCTCCAGCGAGCATTCGATCAGTTCCGCCACGGCGGGCGGGGTGCTGCGGGCGATCGACCGTGACCGCTTCCGGGTCATCCCGGTCGGCATCACGCGCGACGGCGCCTTCGTGCTCGAAGACGACGATCCCGACAAGTTCGCGCTGATCCCCGACGCGCTGCCCGAGGTGCGCGACAACGGCACGCGCGTGCGCCTGCCCGACTCGACGCTCTCGCGCGAGTGGACGGTGACGGATGCCGCGGGCACCCGCTCCCTCGGAGACGTCGACGTCGTGCTGCCGATCCTGCACGGCCGCTTCGGTGAGGACGGCACCGTGCAGGGGCTGCTCGAGCTGCTCGGCATCCCGTACGCCGGCGGGGGAGTGCTCATGTCGGCGATCGGCATGAACAAGCACGTCACCAAGCAGGTGCTTCGCGCGGCGAACGTGCCCGTCGTGCCGTGGGTCGCGGTGACCCGCGCCGACCTCGCCCGAGACCGCGCTCTGTGGGAGCGCCGCATCCGCGCGCTCGACCTGCCGGTGTTCGTGAAGCCGAACGAGGCCGGCTCGAGCGTCGGCGTGACGAAGGTGTCGCAGTGGGACGACCTCGACGCCGCGCTCGACACCGCCTTCGCCGAAGACGGCCTGGTGCTGATCGAGAAGGCGATCGTCGGCCGCGAGGTGGAGTGCGGCGTGCTCCCCGGACGTGACGGCGGACCGGTGCGCGTCAGCGTCGCCGGCGAGATCGTCGTGACCGGTCGGGAGTTCTACGACTTCGAGGCGAAGTACCTCGGGGCGGCGGGCGTCGAGCTCGTGTGCCCCGCCGACCTGCGCGACGGTGAGCTCGCCGAGATGCAGCGGATCGCCGCCCAGGCGTTCGAGGCGATCGGTGGCCAGGGTCTCGCGCGCGTCGACTTCTTCTACACCGGCACCGAGTTCTACGTGAACGAGGTCAACACCATGCCCGGGTTCACGCCGATCTCGATGTTCCCGACCTGCTGGATCGCCTCGGGCCTGTCGTACCCCGACCTCATCAGCGACCTGCTCGACGCGGCTCTCGCGAAGGCCTGACGCGCGGGATCAGGGGGTCGGCGTCGGAGACGGGGTCGTGTCGGAGGCCGAGGTGCATACGGCACCCGTCGACGGCAGGTACTGACTGATCAGTGGGCCGAGGGCCTGGGCCACGTCGGCGCTGCTCGCCTCTTCGTAGTCAAGGTAGACCTGGATCGCGGGACTGCGCCCGAAGGTCGTGAGCGTGTAGCGGTTCTGGTCGGCCTGCGACTCGTCGACGAGCCAGTCGACTCCGTCGAACGGACGGCACGGAAGCGTCGACGGACCGGGGGTCTCGAGGCCGCACGTCATGAGGATCGCGGCGGGGTCGCCCCACGCGCCGGTCGACTGCGCGTCGGTCCACCGGCGCTGCTGGCCCGAGATCTGGTCGGGCAGGCGCGAGATGACGTCGGCGCAGGCGGGGTCGTTCGCCTGCTTCGCCGGTTCCATCGCGACCGTCGTGCTGCACGCCGCGAGTCCCGGGAGAAGGACGAGGGCGGCGACGAGCGCGAGGGAGCGGGAGGAGCGGGGCACCCCTCCAGGCTAATAGCGTGGGGAGGTGACCGACGCCGAGACCACCCGTGCAATGACTGTGGGGGAGCTGTCCGAGGGGCAGATCCTGCGCGGCATCCTCGACCGCCTTCCTCCCTCGACCGCGCCGGTGGGGCCGGGCGACGATGCCGCGGTGCTGGCGGTGCCCGACGGGCGGGTGGTCGCAACCACCGACACGCTCGTGCACGGACCCGATTTCCGCCTGGCGTGGTCGCAGCCCTTCGACCTCGGGTTCAAGGCGGCGGCGGTGAACCTCTCCGACGTCGCGGCGATGGGGGCGCGACCGATCGCCCTGCTCGTGGCCCTCGCGATGCCGGATGCCACCCCCGTGTCGTTCGTGCGCAGTTTCGCCGACGGCCTCGCCGCCGCCTGCGCGGAGCTTGCTCCCGGCTGCGCGGTCGAGGGCGGCGACCTCACCGTGTCGGACACCCTCACGATCGCGGTCACGGCGCTCGGCAGCCTCGACGGCCGCGAACCGGTGCGCCGCTCGGGCGCGCGCGCCGGCGACGGCGTCTACGTGATCGGCGAGCTGGGTGAGGCCGCGCGCGGGCTCGAGGTGCTGTTCCGACGATTCACGGATGCCGAGGGGGCCCCGGTCCCGGTCGATCCGGCGCTGCTCGACTCGGCCGAGGCCCGCGCTCTGTCGCGCCAGCTCCGGCCGCGCCCACCCATCGCCGAGGCGCTGGAGGCCGCGGCATCCGGAGCCACCGCCATGATGGACGTCTCCGACGGCCTCGTGCTCGACGCGACGCGCCTGGCCGATGCCTCCGACGTCACGATCGCGTTCGACAGCGCGACGCTGGGAGACGACCCGGGCCTCGCGCTCGACGGAGGAGAGGACCACGGCTTCCTCGTGACCTTCCCCGCAGACGCCGTCCCTCTCGGTCGCCGCGTCGGCACGGTCGAACCGCGCGGTGCGGAGGCGGTCACGGTCGACGGGCGCGCCTGGACCGGTCGCGGCGGCTGGGACCCCTACCGCGATTGGGACGCCGGGCGCGGCTGAGTCAGGCGGGGCGCCCCCACCACATCGTCGTGTCGCCGTAGGCGCGGTCGCGGTCGGCTTCGAGGTCGGCGGCGGCCCAGTCGGGCGTGGGGGAACGCTTCGCACGTTCGACGATCACCGTGGCATCCGGACTCAACCGCGGAGCGAGGGCGACCAGGGCGCGCGTGAGCTCGTCGTCGCCGACGTCGTAGGGCGGGTCGAGGAACACGAGGTCGAATTCGGCGACGGATGCCGAGAGCCAGGTCGTGACGTTCGCCCGGTGCACGCGCGCGGGGGCGTTCACGCCCGCGGTGCGCAGACGGTCGGCGTTCTTGCGGATGAGCGTCGCGGCGGGGGCCGACAGCTCGACGAGGTCGGCGGACGCCGCGCCGCGGCTCAGGCTCTCGAGCCCCAGGGCCCCGGATCCGGCGTACAGGTCGGCCACGCGCGCGTCGTCGAGGAGCCCGGCCGATTCGAGCGCGCCGAACAGCGACTCGCGGACGCGGTCGCTGGTGGGCCGCGTGCCCTTCGGGGGGACGTCGAGAACGGTGCCGCCGGCGCGGCCGGAGATGATGCGCGTCACCGTCCCAGCCTAGGGTCCGGGCGTGGTCGCCGCCGGGCGGGCCGTCGGTGTCGGAGGCCCTGCCTAGACTCGGAGGCATGCCCGGATTCTCGCTCGCGTCGCGCCTCGACGGCGCCATCGGCGGCAAGACGGCGACGGCGTTCGACAAGGCGTTCGGCGTGAAGACCGTGGGTGAGCTGCTCGAGCACTATCCGCGGCGGTACGCGCGACGCGGCGAGCTCACGCCCATCGCCTCTCTGCCGCTGGGCGAACCCGTCACGATCGTGGCCGAGGTGGTCAGCGCGAGCGAGCGCCGCATGCAGAACCGGCGCGGATCCCTGCTCGAGGTCGTCATCAGCGACGGCGACGGGCGCATGTCGCTGACGTACTTCAACCAGCCGTGGCGGCTGAAAGACCTCACTCCCGGGCGACGGGGCATCTTCTCGGGCAAGGTCGGCGAGTACCGCCGCCAGACGCAGCTGACCAACCCCGACTACGAGCTGTTCGACGACCTCGCCGAAGCCCGCGCCGAGGCCGAGGTCACGGCGAAGCGGCCGATCCCGATCTATCCGGCGACGAGCTCGGTGCCCAGCACCCTCGTGCAGAAGACCATCTCGCTCGTGCTCGACGGGCTCGACGACATCGACGACCCGCTGCCCGAGAGTCTCCGCGCCCGGCGTGGACTGCTCCCGGCGCGGGCGGCGCTCGAGAGCATCCACCGCCCGCAGCACGACGACGACATCCCTCCCGCGGTGCAGACGCTGCGCATGCAAGAGGCGTTCGTGCTGCAGACCGCCCTGCTGCAGCAGCGGCAGTTCGTGCGCGCGCTGTCGGCGACCAAGAGACCGGCCGCCGCGGGCGGACTCCTCGATCGGTTCGACGCGATCCTGCCGTTCGAGCTGACGCCCGACCAGCAGACCGTCGGTGCGCAACTGCAGGCCGACCTCGTGGCCGATTGGCCGATGAACCGTCTGGTGCAGGGCGAGGTCGGTTCGGGCAAGACGCTGGTGGCGCTGCGCGCGATGCTGCAGGTCGCCGAGTCGGGCGGGCAGTCCGCGCTCATCGCGCCTACCGAGGTGTTGGCGGGTCAGCACCTGCGGTCGATCGCGCGGATGCTGGGTCCCGAGCTCGCGCCCGAGCTCATGCCGACGCTGCTGACGGGGCAGATGCCCGCGGCCGAGCGCCGCAAGGCGGCTCTGCGCGTCGCGTCGGGTCAGGCGCGCATCGTCGTCGGGACCCACGCCCTGCTGAGCGCGACGACGACCTTCGCCGATCTCGGTTTCGTGGTGGTCGACGAGCAGCACCGCTTCGGCGTCGATCAGCGCGAGGCCCTGCGCTCCAAGGGCGACTCCCCGCACACGCTGGTGCTGACCGCGACGCCCATTCCGCGCACGGTGGCCATGACGGTGTTCGGCGACCTCGACGTCTCGACCATCCGCACCATGCCGGCCGGTCGCGCGGGCATCCAGTCGTTCGTCGCCCCTCTTGCCGAGAAGCCCGGCTGGTTCGCCCGGGTGTGGGATCGCGTGACCGAGGAGGTCGCGCTCGGCCGACAGGCGTTCGTGGTCTGCCCCGCCATCGACGCCGATCAGGTGGCCGACGGAAAGAGCGACGAACCCGCCGATGCGCCCGATGCACCCGCTCCGACCGCCGCCGAGGGAGCGCGCACGCGCTGGGGCGTGGTGCAGGTCGAAGCCCTGCTGTCGCAGCTGCCCGCGTTCCGCGGCATCCACACCCAGATCCTGCACGGCAAGATGTCGGCCGACGAGAAGGACGCCGTCATGCAGGCCTTCGCCCGCGGCGACATCGACGTGCTCGTCGCCACGACCGTCATCGAAGTCGGCGTCGACGTGCCCAACGCCTCCACGATGGTGATCCTCGAGGCCGACCGCTTCGGCGTGTCGCAGCTGCACCAGTTGCGCGGCCGCGTCGGGCGAGGAGGCCTGCCGGGGCTCTGCCTGCTCGTGACCGAGGCCGCGCCCGGAACCTCGGCGCGCTCGCGGGTCGAAGCGGTCGCCGCGACCCTCGATGGCTTCGCGCTGGCCGAGGTCGACCTCGAACTGCGCGGAGAGGGCGATGTGCTCGGTGGTGCCCAGTCGGGGGCACGCTCCTCGCTCAAGCTGCTGCGCGTCATCACCGACTCCGAGCTCATCGTCGAGGCACGCGCCGAGGGCGAGAGGCTTCTCGCCGACGACCCGGCTCTGCAGCGGCATCCGGCCCTCGCCGCCGCCCTCGAACGCCGAGTCGGGGTGGAGGAGCGCGCCGCGCTGGCGAAGTCCTGAGCACCCGCCGCCTCGGCCGGAGCGGTCGGTAGGCTGGCCGCATGGATCCCCGGATCGCCGTCGTGCCCGGCTCGTTCGACCCGCCCACGCTCGGTCACCTCGACGTCATCCGTCGCGCCGCCGGTCTGTTCGACCAGCTGCACGTGCTCGTCGTGCACAACCCCGGCAAAGAGGCGATGCTGCCCATCGCCCAGCGTCAGCAGCTGCTCGAGCAGTCGATCTCGGAGGCAGGCGTCGAGGGCGACGTGATTGTCGCCGCGTGGAGCATGGGGCTGCTCGTCGACTACGCCACCGAAGTGGGCGCGAAGGTGCTCGTGAAGGGCATCCGCTCGCAGGTCGACGTCGCCTACGAGACGCCCATGGCGATCGTCAACCGCGACCTCGCGCACGTCGAGACGGTGTTCCTGCTGCCCGACCCCGCCCACGCCCTCGTCTCGAGCTCGCTCGTGCGCCAGGTCGCGGGACTCGGCGGAGACGTGTCGCCCTACGTGCCGCCGGCCGTCGCCCGCTTCCTCGACACCGGCGCCCGCGGCATCTGAGGCGCCGCTACGGGCCGAGCAAACCGCCCGGCGTTCGCCCCCGCGTGCCGCCCGGCCCCCGTTCAGGCGCCCGCCGGTAGCATTGACGACCGTGAGAACCCACCGACCCGGACCTTTCCAGCTCCCCGTGCGCGACATCGAGCGCCACCCGGGCGAGATGCGCGAGCACAGCCTCGACCTCGCCACCCCCGAGAAGTGGGGCGAGGGGCTGCTCTCCATCCCGGAGGGCGAAACGCTCGAACTCGACGTGCGTCTCGAGTCGGTGCACGAGGGCATCCTCGTCTCGGGCACCGTCGACACCACCGCCACGGGCGTGTGCGGACGCTGCCTGATCGACATCACCGAGCCTGTCGAAGTCGAGTTCCAGGAACTTTTCGCGT
This sequence comes from Microbacterium sp. JC 701, assembly GCF_021026215.1. Taxonomy (NCBI): domain Bacteria; kingdom Bacillati; phylum Actinomycetota; class Actinomycetes; order Micrococcales; family Microbacteriaceae; genus Microbacterium; species Microbacterium sp. JC 701. The sequence continues at coordinate 515,157 of NZ_JAJNCV010000002.1, read as the reverse complement.
ATCCTGGGGATGAAGCGAGCGACTATGACGTTCAAGACGACCACGTGGATCTTGAAAATCTGGTCCGGGATGCCATTGTCCTGTCGCTTCCGTTCCAGCCGGTGTGTCAGCCGGACTGCCCCGGGCTCGACCCGAACACGGGCGAGAGGCTGACGGAAAGCCCCGGCAACACGGAGCAGACGCCTGCCGATCCCCGGTGGGCAGCGCTCCAGCAGTACACCCCAGACGACGGCGATGCGCTCCGCGCCGCCCCCAAGACAGAGAAGAGCTAGTCATGGCAGGTAACCCCCCGAAGCGGAAGGTCTCCCGCTCCAACACCCGCTCGCGTCGTGCGCAGTGGAAGGCTGAAGCCCCCGCGCTGGTCAAGACCATCGAGAACGGCAAGGTCGTCTACAGCCGCCCCCACCAGGCGAAGGTCGTCACCGACTCGCAGGGCACCGAGCTCTTCCTCGAGTACAAGGGCCGCAAGGTCGCCGACGTCTGATCGGCGATTCGTGACGCGTAACAACGTCGAGCGCGCAGCGCTCACCGAGAAGCTCGGGGTCGACATCGACCCCGAGCTTCTTTCACTCGCTCTGACGCATCGCTCGTTCGCCTACGAGAACGGCGGCGTCCCGCACAACGAGCGCCTCGAATTCCTCGGCGACTCCGTTCTGGGCCAAGCCGTCACGGTGCGCCTGTTCACCCGGCATCCGGATCTCGATGAAGGAAGCCTGGCCAAGAGGCGCGCGAGCGTCGTGTCGACGGTCGCCCTCGCCGAGATCGCGCGGACGATCGACCTCGGCGCGCACATCCGGCTCGGCCGCGGTGAGATCCTCACCGGCGGTCGCGACAAGGATTCGATCCTCGCCGACACCATGGAAGCGCTGATCGGCGCGACCTTCCTGTCGGCGGGTCCGGATGCCGCGTCCGCCATGGTCCTGCGTCTGGTCGAGCCCCTCATGGCCGACCCCGAACGCTATGGCGCGGCGATGGACCCGAAGACGAGCCTGCAGGAGATCGCCGCACGGCTCGGTCTGTCTGCGCCCGTCTACGGCGTCGAGGCGACGGGTCCCGACCACGACCGCCGCTTCACGGCGACCGTCACGGTGGGCGACGTCTCGACCACCGGCGAGGGGTCGAGCAAGAAGCAGGCCGAGATGGCCGCCGCCCTCACGGCGTGGCGCGAGCTCGACGCGCGTGCCTGAGCTTCCCGAGGTCGAGGTGGTGCGCGCGGGTCTCGAACCCGCCGTCACCGGCGCCCTCATCTCGTCGGTCGACGTGCGCGACGAGCGCGCCCTGACTCGGCACACCGGGGGAGCGGCCCACTTCGAGGCCGAGCTGACCGGCCGGCGCATCGCATCCGCCGTGCGGCGCGGCAAGTTCTTGTGGATGCCGGTCGGCGACGACGAGGCGATCGTCACGCACCTCGGCATGAGCGGGCAGATGCTGCTGCGCCTGCCCGGGGCACCCGAGGAACGGCACGAGCGCATCCGCATCGAGCTCGAACACCCGGAGCACGGCGCACTCTCGGTCGTCTTCGCCGATCAGCGCACCTTCGGCTCGCTCGCGATCGACCGTCTCGTCGACACCCCCGACGGGGCGGCGGGCGGCCGGGGATCCGCGCTCGCGCGGGTTCCCACGCAAGTCGCGCACATCGGTCGCGACCCCCTCGATCCCGCATTCAGCGCGACGCGCTTCCGCGCGCGTCTCGCACGCACGGCATCCGGCATCAAACGGGTGCTGCTGGATCAGACGGCGGCCAGCGGAATCGGCAACATCTACGCCGACGAGTCGCTGTGGGCGGCGCGCATCCACCCCGAGACCTCGGCGCGCGATCTGCCGACCCGGGCGGTCAACCGCCTTCTCGGCGAGGTGCAGGCGGTGCTCGAGAAGGCCCTCGCCGAGGGCGGCACGAGTTTCGACGCGCAGTACGTCAACGTCAACGGTCAGGCGGGCTACTTCGCGCACTCCCTCAACGCCTACGGCCGCACGGGTCAGCCGTGTCCGCGATGCGGGCGGCCGATCGTGCGGGTGTCGTTCATGAACCGCTCGAGTCACTTCTGCCCGCACTGCCAGAAGCTGCGCTGATGCGACGTTGACCTCAAGCGCTTGAGGTGTGCTGTGCTGGTGGCATGTCGATGGTCACCATCCAGCAGGCCGCGCGACGTTCGGGGCTGAGCGAACCCACCCTCCGGTACTACGAGGAGGTCGGGCTCATCGGTCCGATCTCGCGCGATCCGAGCAGCGGACACCGACGGTATCGAGAGCGCGACCTCGACGACCTCCAGGTGCTCGGGTGCTTGCGCGCGATGGGGGTCGGCATCGAGGACATGCGCACCTATCAGGCGAATCGGGCGCGGGGGCACGAGGCGGCGGGGGAGCAGCGGGATCTGTTGCTGCGCCATGCCGAGCGGGTCGAGCTCGAGATCGCGGCCCTCCACGTGCACCGCGACTACCTGGAGCGCAAAGCCGCGCTGTGGGATGCCCGCGAGCGCGGCGACGTCGCCGCCGAGTCCGAGGCGCAGGCGCGCGTGGCGGAGATCACCCCGCGGCTCGAAGCGATGATCCACGCTTGACTTCACGCGCTTGAGGTCTGTTCGACTCTGACCATGAACACTTCTCACCGCACCATCCTCGTCACGGGAGCCACGGGATACCTCGGCTCTCGCCTCGTCGCCGACCTTCTCCAGCGCGGCACTTCCGTGCGCGCGACCCTCCGCTCCCTCGAGGCCGAGCCCGCGCTCCGGGCGGCGGTCCGCCGCGCGGGTGCCGATGACGCCGACCTCGAGGTCGCCGTCGCCTCGCTGACCGAAGACGCCGGGTGGGATGCCGCGGTGGCCGGGGTCGCCGGCGTGCACCACGTCGCCTCTCCGATGACGCACGCCACCGAAGACGCCGATCTTGTCGTCACTCCCGCGCGCGACGGTGCGTTGCGCGCACTGCGCGCGGCCCGTGATGCCGGGGTGAAGCGGGTCGTGCTGACCTCGTCGTTCGCCGCGGTCGGGTACTCCGCCAAGCCGCTGAACGCGCAGGGCGTGCGCGAGTTCGACGAGGGGGACTGGACCGACCCCGGCACCGCGGGACTGCCGGCGTACCCGCGGTCGAAGGCCGTCGCCGAGCGCGCTGCCTGGGACTTCGTCGAGCGCGAGGGCGCCGCCCTCGAACTCGTCGTGCTCAACCCGACCTGGATCGCGGGGCCGTCGCTGACGGCAGACCCCCGGTCATCGTTGCAGGCGTTCCTCGCCATCCTCGGCGGGCAGATGGCGCTCGCCCCGCGTCAGCGTTTCGGCGTGGTGGACGTTCGCGATGTCGCCACGGCGCATCTCGCGGCGATGGATGCTCCGGATGCCGCGGGCAGGAGGTATCTGCTGCTCGCCGACGGACCGACGACGTCGTGGCTCGGTGTCGCCTCGGTGCTGAGGGAGCACCTCGGCGAACTGGCATCGAAGGCACCCGTCGAGGAGGTGCCCGGCGACGACCTCCCGCCGCTGGTGATCCACAATGAGCGGGCGAAGGCCGAGCTCGGTTTCGCGCCCCGCCCGGCCGAGACCACGCTCATCGACACCGTCGACGACCTCCGCGCGCGCGGACTGATCGGCGCCTGAGACCGCGCGGAACGGGGGCGTCGGTGATGCAGCCGACGCCCCCGCCCGTCAGTCGAGGACCTTCTTCCATACGCCCTCGTACGAGATGGCACGGAAGCCGATCTCCTCGTTGATCGAGAGCATCGGCCGGTTCTCCTCGGCGTTGTAGGTGATCACGCGGGGCGAGCTCGGCGCCACCTCGTGCCAGGCGAGCAGCCCCGCGCACTTCACGAGCATGCCGAGGCGGTGGCCGCGGTGGCTCGCGACGACCAGGGTGTCTTCCTGGTGCGTGGCGGCCGCGCGGTCTTTGCCGATGACGAGCTCGTTGAAGGCGGCGAGCTCGCCCGTGTCGACGTGCTGCGCCGCGGTGACGAGAAGGTGCCGACCGGCGTCGAGGTAGTCGCGCTCGTAGCGACGCAGGCGCGCGGCATCCCACACCTCTTCGTCGAACTCGAGTCCGGCCGAGGGGGCGTCGGTGACCATGCGCGACTTCATCCATGCGAACGCGTCGACGAACTCGTCGGGTGTGGGCAGCGTCCACTGGACCACGCGGTACCCGGTCGCGGCCGCCTCGGCCGCAGCGAGAAGGTTCTCGAGGTGCGGTCGGGAGCCCTCGAGGTCGAGGGCGCTCACCCGCACGATCTGCTCGAGGGTGTTTCCGGATGCCAGGAAGAAGCGGGCCGCGTGATCCTCGGGGATCGCGCCGAACCCCGTCGGCGCCGCGACCTGCGGTCCCTCGGCGGCGGGGTGCTCCGCCCACGACTGCAGGACCGTGCGTCCCTCGTCGCGGGCGACGCTCTCGATGAGGGCGAACGCGGTGCGGCCGATGCCGTGGCCCCACGCGGAACGCCGGAGGTCGATGTGCCAGAAGCCGGTGCGGGCGCCCTCCTCCTGCGGGAACTCGAGGCCGACGCGGCCGACGACCTCCCCGTGGAACACGACGATCCACGCATAGCGCTTCATGTCGGGCTTGGGCTGGTACATCGGCAGCAGTTCGTCGGCGGGCATCGACCCGTCGTCGTGGCCGGAGATCTCGGCGTAGATGAGGTTGCGCAGGCGCACCATGTCGCGGAAGTCCGCGGCATCCGGTGCATCGATCGAGGTGGGGACGTGCAGGGGGCGCAGCTCGAGGCCGGCCGTGAGGGTGGTCATGTCGTGACTTCCGTGTCGCAGGAGGAGAGGGAGGGGTGGGGTCGACGGAGTGGTCGACCCCACCGGGATCAGAACGGCGGGCGGCTGAACGCGGCGGCGCTCTGCCAGGCGCGTTCGCGGCGGTCGCGCTCGGCGGCCGCGTCGCGCGCCCGCAGGGCTTCGACGGCCCGGTGGTCGAGGGCCCGTGCGCGGTCGGCGTGCCGCGTCAGCAGCCAGAGGCCGAGACGCAACGAGAGCCGATCGAACAGGCCCAGCGGCCGGTAGGCCGTGGTGTCGAAGGTGATCGTGGACGGGGTGGGAGTGGTGGTGGGCGCGGCCGTCGTGTGCTGCGGCGCGCGCGTGAACAAGGCGTTCATGCGGAGGCTCCGTGAAGAAGAGGACGAGTGGAAAGGCGCGCGAGGCGCGGGCGGGATCGTGAAGATCCAGCGGGAGCAGCGTCGGAAGACGGCTCACGGGAAGCGGAGACGCGGGGCGTCTCGACGCGACGGGTCAACCCAGACGAGAGGGCATGCCGACGGCGGTGGTCACTCCGGTGACGGGTGCGGAGAGCACGGGGACGGCGATGAAGCCGGTGGCGGTGAAGCCGGTGTTGGTGCGAATCATGGGAGGACCTCCTTTCGACGTCGGTTGCGACCCCCGACGCTAGCGAAGGCTCTCAGCCGATGTCAAGCTCTCGTCCAGAAATGGCTAGTCCCCGGGCGCGTCGCCAGGCACTGACCGGCCCGGCGCCGCGGAATTCCGCGCCTTTCGGTTAGCGTGAGACGCCGGGTCGATCGAGGGAGGGTGACGTGCATCTGAAGAGCCTGACCCTCCGCGGCTTCAAGTCGTTCGCCCAGTCGACGACCTTCGCCCTCGAACCCGGGGTCACGTGCATCGTCGGTCCCAACGGCTCGGGCAAGTCCAACGTGGTCGACGCGCTCGCGTGGGTGATGGGCGAGCAGGGGGCGAAGACCCTGCGCGGCGGCAAGATGGAAGACGTCATCTTCGCCGGCACCTCGACCCGCGGCCCCCTCGGCCGGGCCGAGGTGCAGCTCACGATCGACAACGCCGACGGCGCCCTGCCGATCGACTACAGCGAAGTCACCATCAGCCGCACGCTCTTCCGCACCGGCGCGAGCGAGTACGCGATCAACGGTCAGACGTGCCGCCTGCTCGACGTGCAGGAGCTGCTCAGCGATTCCGGCCTCGGCCGCGAGATGCACGTCATCATCGGGCAGGGCCGTCTCGACACGGTGCTGCAGGCGACGGCCGAGGACCGACGGGGGTTCATCGAAGAGGCCGCCGGCATCCTGAAGCATCGCCGCCGCAAAGAGAAGACCGTGCGCAAGCTCGAGGCGATGGAGACGAACCTCACCCGTCTCAGCGATCTCGCCGGAGAGCTGCGGCGCCAGCTCAAGCCCCTCGGCAAGCAGGCCGAGATCGCGCGCGAGGCGGCGACCATCGCCGCCGTCGTGCGTGACGCGAAGGCGCGACTCTACGCCGACGAGCTCGTGCTGCTGCGCACCCAGCTCGCCGACGCGGCGCGGGCCGAGAGCGAGCGGCACACCGAGCGACTCGGCCTGCAGGAGCAGGCCGAAGGGCTCCGCGGCCGGGTGGAGCGCCTCGAGAACGACCAGCGTTCCGAGGCCGTCGACCGTGCCCGCAGCGTGGCCTTCGCCCTCGAGCAGGTGCAGGAGCGCGTGCGCGGGCTGTACACGCTCGCCGGTCAGCGTCTCGCGCTGCTCACCGACGACGGTGACGGCGGAGGAGGGTTCGCGCCCACCGTCACGCAGTCGATGATCGACGACGTCCGGGCCGAGATCGACGACATCGCCGCGGGCCTGGGCGATGCTCAGGATGCCGCGTCGCAGGCCGCCCGCGGAGTCGCGCGAGCGCGCGCCGAGCTCGACGCGCTCGACGTCGACATCGCCGCCCAGAGCGCCCTCGTGTCGGAGCACGACATGCGCCTGACGAGCCTGCGCGGTGCGGCGGATGCCGCGAACTCGGCCCTCACCGCCGTGCGCGCGGGCGTCGATCGACAGCAGCGGGCCCTCGACGCCGCGCTGCTCCGTCGTGCCGAGGCCGAGGAGGCGCGCGCGGGGCTCGATCCCGACATCGCCCCCGAGGCGGCCAGCGCCGAACACGCTGCGGCCTACGAGCGTGCGCAGCGCGAGGCGAACGACGTCGAGACGCGCGTGGCGGGGCTGCGCGAGCGCCTGCACGCCGCCGAACGCGAACGCGATGCCCTCGAGGCGCAGACGACGGCTCTCGGCCGCGCCCTCGACGTGCGCAATGCGGCCGCGGACCTCATCGCCGCCGGGGGTCGCGGCATCCGGGGTCTCGTCGGAGACGACGTGAAGGTCACCGCGGGCTACGAGGCGGCGATCGCCGCGGCGCTCGGCGGCCTCGCCGAGGGTCTGCTGGTCGACGACGCCGCGGCGGCCTTCGCGGCGGCGCAGACCGCGAGCGAGGCGGATCTGGGCGTCGTCGACATCGCGATCGCGGATGCCGCGGAGGCGCAGCCCGCGCGCGTCGCCGGGGGGACGCCGGCCGTCGACGTCGTCACCGCGTCGTCGGGCGTGCGCGGGATCCTCTCGCGCGTGGTGATCGTCGACGACCTCGAGGCCGCGCGCGCGGCGCAGTCGTCTCTCGAGCCCGGAGTGACGCTGGTCACCCGGGCGGGGGAGCTGCTCACCGCGCACACCGTGCGCGCCGGCTCGGGTGCGGGCCGATCGCGGCTGGAACTCGCCGCCGAGCGCGATGGCGCCGCCGAGCGTCTGGCCGAGATCGTCGTCGTGGCCGATTCGCTGCGAGAGGCCCTCGCCGACGAGCAGCGCGTGCTGACCGAGGCGCGCCAGAAGACGAAGGATGCGCTTGCCCACCTGCGCGAGCACGACGCCGCGCTGGCGGCTCACGCCGAGGAGGTCAACCGCGTGACGGTGCGTCACGAAGCCGCCGTCGCGGAGTGCGAACGACTGGCCGCGGGGCTGGCGCAGACCGAGACGGCCGTCGCCGAGGCCGAGGACGCCGCCCGCCGAGCCGACGAGGCCCTCGCCCGGGCGCTCGAGGCGCCGCGCCCTCTGCTCGATGCGTCGGCGCGCGAGGGGATGGCCGCCGCCGTCGACGCGGCTCGCGAGGGCGAGATGCGGGCGCGCCTCGACATCGAGACGCTCAAGGAACGCGTGCGGGCCGGTGAGGCGCGCATCGTGCAGCTCGAGCAGCAGCGGGAGCGGGAGCGGTCGGCGGCCGAAGAGGCCGCTCGCCGGGCGGTGATCCGCCGTGCTCAGCGCGAGGTCGCCGCCGAGGTCGCGGGGCAGCTGCCGGCGCTGCTCGACGCGATCGACCGGTCGGTGAGTCAGGCGCGCGTCGAGCTCGCCGCGGCCGAGGCGGCGCGCACCGCGGTCACCGCCGAGTTGTCCCGCGCGCGGGCCGACGAGACGGTGGTGCGCGAGCGACTCGCGCGACTGACCGAGAGCGTGCACGGCCTCGAGCTGCAGATGCACGAGAAGAAGCTCCACGTGACGAGCCTGCTCGAGCGCGCGCAGTCGGAACTCGCGCTCGACGAGCACATTCTCGTTTCGGAATACGGCCCTGACCAGCTCATCCCCACCGAGACGGAGGGCCAGAGCGTCCCGTTCGAGCGGGCGGCGCAGAAACGTCGACTGCAGGATGCCGAGCGCAAGCTGTCGCAGTTGGGCCGGGTGAATCCGCTGGCCCTGGAGGAGTTCGCCGCCCTCGAGCAGCGCCACGCCTTCCTCACCGAGCAGCTCGCCGACCTGCAGCAGACCCGCGCCGACCTGCAGACGATCATCGCCGAGCTCGACGAACGCATGCAGACGATCTTCGTCGCAGCGTTCGAGGACACGCGCGCGGCGTTCACCGAGATCTTCCCGATCCTCTTCCCGGGCGGAACCGGCAGCATCGCCCTGACCGACCCCGAGAATCCGCTGACGACCGGCATCGAGGTGTCGGTGCGACCGGTGGGCAAGAAGATCGAGCGTCTGTCGCTGCTGTCGGGCGGCGAGCGCTCGCTGGCGGCGGTGGCCTTCCTGACCTCGATCTTCACGGCGCGCCCGAGCCCCTTCTACATCCTCGACGAGGTCGAGGCGGCGCTCGACGACGCCAACCTCGGGCGCCTGCTGGGCGTGTTCGAGAAGCTCCGCGCGAGCAGCCAGCTCATCGTCATCACCCACCAGAAGCGCACGATGGAGATCGCCGACGCGCTGTACGGGGTGTCGATGCGGCAGGACGGCGTCTCGGCCGTCGTGGGCCAGCGCGTGGGCGACCGCGCCGCCCGACCCGCGCCCGTAAGCTGAAGCAATGGCTGAGAACTCCTGGTCGTTGGGCCGCGCGCTGCGCGGGCTGTTCGTCAAACCCACCATCGACGAGACGACGTGGGAAGACCTCGAGACGGCCCTGCTGACCGCCGACTTCGGCCCCGACGTCACGGAGCGGCTCGTCGACGAGCTGCGCGAGAAGGTCGAGCGCTACCGCACCACGGATCCGCGCGACCTGCAGCGCATGCTGAAGGAGACGCTCGAAGAGCATTTCGCCAAGTTCGACACGACGCTGCGGCTCACCGAGCGTCCCGCCGTCGTGCTCGTGGTCGGCGTCAACGGCGTGGGCAAGACCACCACGATCGGCAAGTTCGCCAAGTTCCTGCAGCGTTACGGCCGCACCGTCGTCGTCGGCGCCGCCGACACTTTCCGCGCGGCGGCCGTCGACCAGCTCGCCACCTGGGCCGAGCGCGGGGGAGCGACCATCGTCCGGCCCCAGCACGAGGGCCAGGATCCGGCATCCGTCGCCTTCCAGACCGTGGCGCACGCCAAAGAGACCGGTACCGAGATCGTGCTCGTCGACACCGCCGGTCGCCTGCACACCAAGGGCGGCCTCATGGACGAGCTCGGCAAGATCAAGCGCGTCATCGAGAAGCAGGCCCCCATCAGCGAGGTCCTTCTCGTGCTCGACGCGACGACCGGCCAGAACGGTCTCATGCAGGCCCAGGCCTTCCTCGACAGCGCCGGCGTCACCGGTCTCGTGCTCACCAAGCTCGACGGCTCGGCCAAGGGCGGGTTCGTGCTCGCGGTACAGGAGCTCACCGGCATCCCCGTCAAGCTCCTGGGCCAGGGCGAGGGCATCAACGACCTCACGGGTTTCACCCCGCACGTGTTCGCCTCGTCGCTCGTTGACTGACGGCGGAGCCGCCGTGCCCTATCGCATGCGCGGGTGCGGGCGGGTCGTCTTCCCGAAGAGGGGACGGACTGCTTACATGGAGTCATGGCCATCGAGCACGACTTCTTCGGACTCCTCGAGTCGGGCCCCGACGGGTCGATCTTCTGGAGTGAGAACGTCGAGTTCGGCGATCAGAGTGTCACGGTCGACCTGACCGCTCCCGACCAGGACGACGTCTCGGTCGAGGCACTCGACGTCGCGGCATCCATGGTCTCGTCCCTCGAGGCGATCGACCTCGCCGCACGCAACGCCATGGTCAACGAGCTCGACGACCGCACCAGCGAGGTGACGGAGTACATCCTCCAGCAGCAGGCGACCTTCGGCGAAGAGATCGAAGACCTGCTCACCGACGTCACGGGCGACACGCATATCGACGTGATCAAGGCCCTGCAGCTGATGAGCATGACGATCCTCGCCGACGAGCACGGCGGGGCCGACCCCTTCGCGGTCCTCGAGTACGCGCTCGATCCCGACGCCACCGACGACGTGCTGCTGGTGAACCTCGCCTCCGACGGGCGGGTGCAGTCGGTCACCAGCGCCGACTGACGGCGTGCAGACCTTTCTGCCGTACCCCTCGTTCACGGCATCCGCGGCCGTTCTCGATCTCAAGCGGCTGGGCAAGCAGCGCGTCGAGACGTTCCAGCTGTTGCGCGCGTTGACGGTGCCCGACCACGGCTGGCGCCACCACCCCGCCGCGAAGATGTGGGACGGCCACCTGCCGGCGCTCGTCTCGTACGGCCTCGTCATGACGGACGAGTGGATCGCCCAGGGCCGCGCCGACACCGTGCGCGCCAAGATCCGCGTGTTCGCGCCCGAGGTCGACGGCCTGGCGCAGAACGAACTCGACCTCCCGCCGTGGGTCGGCGACGAGGCGTTCCACCTCGCGCACCGCTCGAATCTCGTCCGCAAGGACCCGGAGTTCTACGTCCCTCGGTTCGGCGACGTCCCCGACGATCTGCCCTACGTCTGGCCGGTCTGAGGCGCACTCACACCGCCTGGGCGAACCCCGCGTCGGCGGAGGCGATGTCCTTCGCGAGGTGCGCGAGGTGAGGCGGGATCTCGCGGCCCTTCGACACCATCGACTGCGCCCACAGGCGCCCGGCGCGGTACGACGAGCGCACCAAGGGGCCGGCGAGCACGCCGAGGAAGCCGATGCGTTCGGCCTTCTCCTTGAACTCCACGAACTCGGCCGGCTTCACCCAGCGCTGCACGGGGAGGTGCCGCGGGGTCGGGCGCAGATACTGCGTGATCGTGATGATGTCGGTGCCCGCCGCGTGCAGGTCTTCGAGCGCCTGGACGACCTCTTCGGGCTCCTCGCCCATGCCGAGGATGAGGTTCGACTTGGTGATGAGTCCGGCCTCGCGCGCCGCGGTCAGCACTCCGAGGGAGCGCTCGTAGCGGAAGGCGGGACGGATGCGCTTGAAGATGCGGGGCACGGTCTCGACGTTGTGCGCGAAGACCTCGGGCCGCGAGGAGAAGACCTCTTCGAGGTGCGCCGGGTTGCCCGAGAAGTCGGTCGCGAGGATCTCGACGCCGGTGCCCGGGTTGTCGGCGTGGATGCGGCGCACCGTCTCGGCGTGCAGCCACGCCCCCTCATCCGGCAGGTCGTCGCGGGCGACGCCGGTGACGGTGGCGTAGCGCAGCTGCATCCGGGTGACGCTCTCGGCGACGCGACGGGGCTCGTCGCGGTCGTAGTCGGCGGGCTTACCGGTGTCGATCTGGCAGAAGTCGCAGCGGCGCGTGCACTGCGAGCCGCCGATGAGGAAGGTCGCCTCGCGGTCCTCCCAGCACTCGAAGATGTTGGGGCAGCCGGCCTCCTGGCACACGGTGTGCAGATCCTCGCTCTTCACGAGCTTCTGCAGGGCGGTGTACTCCGGCCCCATCTTCGCCTTGGTCTTGATCCACTCGGGTTTGCGCTCGATCGGCGTCTCGGCGTTGCGCACCTCGAGGCGCAACAGCTTGCGTCCGTTGGGGGCGGTGGATGCCGGCGCTCCGGCGTGACCGGTTCCGCAGGCGCTCATGCGGCCACCGCCGCGTACTCGGCACGGAACACGCGTTCGATCGCGTCGACGAGGTCGGCGGGGGAGACGTCGGCCCCGACGACCTCGCTGACCGTGGTCACCCCGGCATCCGAGATCCCACACGGCACGATGTGCCGGAAACCCGCGAGGGTGTTGTCGCAGTTGACGGCGAAGCCGTGCATGGTGACTTCTTTTTCGACGCGGACTCCGATCGCCGCGACCTTGTCGACGCCGAGGGGGCGTCGGACCCAGACGCCGCTGCGCCCCTCGACGCGGAAGCCATCGACGCCGTGAACGGAGAGAGCGTCGATCAGCAGGCCCTCCAAGCGGCGCACGTGCGCGACGACGTCGATCGGTTCGGGGAGGCGCACGATCGGGTAGCCGACGAGCTGGCCCGGACCGTGCCAGGTGATCTTGCCCCCGCGGTCGACGTCGACCACCGGGGTGCCGTCGTCGGGTCGCTCGTGCGCTTCGGTGCGCTTGCCGGCGGTGTACACGGCCTCGTGCTCGAGGAGCAGAAGGGTGTCGCCTCGCTCGTGCGCGACGACGTCGGCGTGCACGCGGCGTTGGTGCGCCCAGCCGTCGAGATAGGGCACGTAGTGCGGGGCGAGGCCCGCCCGCTGGATGTCGATCATCGACGACTCCCGCCTTGTTGGATTGCGTCTAACAATACACATCGACCCGACGCCTAGGCTGGCTGGCGTGACCACCGAACCTCGCAGCGGACGCCCCCGCGCCTCCTCGCGCGAGGTGCTGGCGGAGGCCGCGTGCGAGCTGTTCCTCGAGCAGGGCTACGACGCCACAAGCGTGTCCGACATCACGCGTCGGGCCGGGGTGAGCCGCTCGAGCTTCTTCAACTATTTCTCGGCGAAGAGCGACGTGCTGTGGTCGGGTTTCGACAAGCAGGCGGATGCAGGGATCGCGCTGCTGCGCGAGGGGGCACCCGTCGCCGACGCCCTGTCGGCGATCGGCCGGGGGCTCGCCCCCGATGCGCTCGCCCTCGCGATCACGAACGCCGACGCGATGGGCATCGCCGCCGAGCTCGACCGCGACCGCGCCGTGCGGCAGTTCCGACTGCAGCGCGAGGTCGCCTCGCGCCTGGCGCACGACGGCGCGGCCCCGCTCGCCGCCCAGGTGCGCGCCGGTGCGCTCTCGGCCGCCGTGCTCGCGGCGGTGTGGGCCTGGGCCGACCGCACCGCGGCCGGTCGGTCCCTCGCCGACACCCTCGCCGAGGCGCTCTCCGCGGCCTGAGCGCGAGGCGGGCGACGGCTGCGGCCCGGCCCGCGTAAACTTGTCTCATCATGGCGACTTTCGGCACCCTCTCCGACCGGCTCACAGAGACCTTCCGCACTCTCCGGAAGAAGGGCCAGCTCACGCCCGCCGACGTCGACGGGACGGTGCGCGAGATCCGCCGTGCCCTCCTCGACGCCGACGTCGCGCTGCCCGTGGTCAAGGAGTTCACCGCCGCGGTGCGCGAGCGCGCCCTGGGCGACGAGGTCAACCGCGCGCTCAACCCCGCGCAGCAGGTCGTGCAGATCGTCAACGACGAGCTCATCGGCATCCTGGGCGGTCAGCAGCGTCGCCTGCAGTTCGCCAAGAACCCGCCCACGGTCATCATGCTCGCCGGGCTCCAGGGCTCGGGTAAGACCACCTTCGCGGGCAAGCTCGCGAAGATGCTCGAGAAAGACGGCCACACCCCGCTTCTCGTGGCGTGCGACCTCCAGCGCCCGAACGCCGTCAACCAGCTGCAGGTCGTCGCCGAGCGCGCCGGCGCCGCGATCTTCGCGCCCGAGCCCGGCAACGGGGTCGGCGACCCGGTGAAGGTCGCCCGCGACGGCGTCGCCTACGCCACGCGTCAGCAGCACGACATCGTCATCATCGACACCGCCGGTCGCCTGGGCGTCGACGCCGAGCTCATGAAGCAGGCGTCCGACATCCGCAAGGCCACCGAGCCCGACGAGGTGCTGTTCGTCATCGACGCGATGATCGGTCAAGACGCGGTCAACACCGCCAAAGCGTTCCAGGACGGCGTCGACTTCACTGGTGTCGTGCTGTCGAAGCTCGACGGTGACGCCCGCGGTGGAGCCGCCCTCTCGGTCGCCTCGGTCACCGGCCGCCCCATCATCTTCGCGTCGACCGGTGAGGGCCTCGACGACGTCGAGCCCTTCCACCCCGATCGCATGGCATCCCGCATCCTCGACCTCGGTGACATCCTCACCCTGATCGAGCAGGCGCAGTCGGCCTTCGACGAGGCCGAGGCGATGAAGGTCGCCGAGAAGCTCGCGACCGAGACCTTCACCCTCGAGGACTTCCTCGAGCAGATGCAGCAGATGAAGAAGATGGGCTCCATGAAGAAGATGCTCGGGATGCTCCCGGGCATGGGAAACATGAAGCAACAGCTCGAAGACTTCGACGAGCGCGAGATCGACCGCACCGAGGCGATCATCCGATCGATGACCCTCGTCGAGCGTCGCAACCCCAAGATCCTCAACGGCTCCCGCCGCCTGCGCATCGCGCGCGGTTCGGGCATGACCGTCACCGACGTCAACCAGCTCGTGCAGCGCTTCGACCAGGCCGCCAAGATGATGAAGACCGTCGCGCGCGGCGGTGTGCCCAACATCCCCGGCATGGGCCCCGTCGGCGGCAAGCCCGGCGCCTCGTCCAAGCGCGGCAAGCAGCAGAAGGCCAAGGGCTCGCGTTCGGGCAACCCGGCCAAGCGCGCCGCAGAGAACGCCGGCATCGCGGCATCCGCCCCCGCCACCGGCTCGGGCTTCGGCCTGGGCGGGCAGAAGGCGCCGAGCGAGGCCGATCTCGCCGAGCTGCAGAAGATGCTCGGCCGCGGCTGAGCCCCGGCTCTTCTACGGCAGCACGTCGGCGTCCTGCAACGCCGACATGACCGTCTGCTCGATCGCCCGCTGACCGCGGGCGGTCGGGTGCACGTCGTCGTCCTGCATCCACTCGGGGTGGCCCACAAGCGGCTGACCGACGTCGACGAACGTTCCCCCGACCTCGTCGACGGCGTCGCGCAGGGCGTCGGAGGTGACGGCGGTGTCGTCGGGCACGTCGGGGTCGTCGTTCCAGATCGTGCTCAACCCGACGATGCGCGCGTCGGGGGCGGCGTCGTGGATCTGCGACACGGTGTCGGAGGTGTCGCTGCGGATCTCGTCGCCGTCCTCCCAGAAATCGTTGCTCGAGGACTCCACGATCACCAACTGGGGCTGCAGAGCCGCCACCGCGGGCACGAATCCGGCGTAGGTCGTTCCGCACCCGCCCTGCACGACGAAGCCCATGCCGGGGCAGGCGAGGTTGGTCAGCGCGAGATGCGCGCGATCGCCGAGCAGCACCGGCCATGCCTCTTCGGGCGGCAGGTTGTATCCGGACATGAGCGAATCGCCGATCGTGACGACCCGCAGCGGCCGCGTCGAGTCAGGAGACGGCGCCGGGCTCGCCGACGCCTCCAGCTCGGGAGCCGCGAAGGTCGGAGAGGGGGCGGATGCCGTGGGCTCGGGCGCGCACGCGCTGAGGGCCAGCACGAGGCCCACCGCGACGACGACCAGCGACGGCGTCGACCGGGGGCGCGCGGAGACCATGGGGCGATCCTAGGAGCGCGCGCCTATGAACCAGCGCGGAGTCGCTTCTCAGACACGCAAGGCCGCGAGGTGTTCGCGCAGCGTGGGACCGCCACGGAACTCGCGGATCAGGTGCTGAACGACCTCGCGCAGATCGCCGTCGGCGGCCTCGGCCACCGCGATCTGACGCGCCGAGCTGCCGCCCGTGGCGAGGATGGTCTCGAGGCTCGCGAACTCCTTCGCGCAGTGCAGCTCCAGGGCCACGCCGGCCAGCTCCTCCATGGTCTCGCGGAGGTGCTCCACCACCGGACGCTGCGTGCCTTCGCGGTCGACGATCACGCGCGCATCGAGGCCGTAGCGCGCCGCGCGCCACTTGTTCTCGCGGGCGTACCAGGCCGGAATCCCCGGCAGCGGCTTGCCGTCGTCGATCAAGCGCGAGAAGTGCTCCACGAGCGTCTGCGCGAGGGCGGCCACCGCGGCCAGTTCCGGCAGGGTCGACATGCCGTCGCACGCGCGGATCTCGACGGTGCCCCACTTGGGCGCCGGACGGATGTCCCACCGCACCTCGCTGGCATCCGCCATCACCCCGGTGCGGACCATGTCGTCGAGGTAGTCCTCGAAGTCGCCCCAGGTCTCGAGCTGCCAGGGGAGACCCGCGGTCGGCAGCTGCTGGAACACCAGAGCGCGGTTCGAGGCGTACCCCGTGCGCTCACCCGCCCAGAACGGGCTCGACGCCGACAGTGCCTGCAGGTGGGGGAGGAAGACGGTGAGCGCGTTGACGATCGGCACGACCTTCTCGACGTCGTCGACGCCGATGTGCACGTGGATGCCCCAGATCATCATGTTGCGCCCCCACCACTGGGTGCGCTCGATGAGCGTGTGGTAGCGCGTCTTGTCGGTGACCTGCTGGTCGTACCACTGCGCGAACGGGTGACTGCCGGCGCAGAGCAGTTCGACGCCGCGCGGCTCGGTCTCTTCGCGCAGCGCGCCGATGGCGTCGGCGATGTCGTCGACGGCCTCCGCGACGGTGTGTCCGACGCCGCTGGTCACCTCGACGGTGTTGGTCAGCAGCTCTCCGGTGACGGTGAAGCGCTCGAGGGCCGTGCGCTCTTCGAGCTCTTCGAGGATCTCGGGGGCCCGGGGTGCGAGGTCGCCCGTGCCACGGTCGGCGAGCATGAGCTCCCACTCCAGCCCCACGGACGAGCGCGTCGATGCAGCGAACGGCAGCCTCATGCGGTCAGTCTGACACGGGGCCCGCGGGGTGGGCTGCTCCGCTACCCTGCGCGACGGCGCGTGTCGTTTCGCGTCGCCTGTCACGCGGCGGCCCGGGGATCTGGCAGAATAGAGGGCTGGACCCGCTACTCGACCCTCTATCCAGTATCGGTCCACCCTTTTGAGCTTCCGCCGGGTGTGCACCCCACTCTCCAGGCGACCGGTTCGTTCGTTTTTCATCATCAGGAGTCATCGTGGCTGTCAAGATCCGTCTCAAGCGCCTCGGAAAGATCCGCGCGCCCTACTACCGCATCGTCGTCGCCGACTCGCGCACCAAGCGCGATGGTCGTGTCATCGAGGAGATCGGCAAGTACCACCCGACCGAGGAGCCCTCGTTCATCGAGGTCGACTCGGAGCGCGCGCAGTACTGGCTGTCGGTCGGCGCCCAGCCCACCGAGCAGGTCGCCGCCATCCTCAAGCTCACGGGCGACTGGGGCACGTTCAAGGGCGACAAGAACGCCGTCTCGACCGTCAAGGTCCGCGAGCCCAAGGCTCCGTTCGAGGCCGACGCCTCGAAGAAGTCGGTCGTCAAGCCCAAGGCCGAGAAGAAGGCCGACGCTCCCGCGGAGGCGCCCGCTGACGCCGCCGCCGAGACCTCGGCCGAGTAATTCCCGTGCTGTCCGCCGCGCTCGAACACGTCGTCAAGGGGATCGTCGATCACCCCGACGCCGTGACCATCCGCTCCAGCTCGTCCCCGCGTGGCGACGTGCTGGAGGTTCGCGTGCACCCCGATGACCGGGGTCGCGTGATCGGGCGCGGCGGTCGCACCGCCAAAGCACTGCGTACGGTCGTGGCCGCTCTGGCCGACGGCCGTCGCGTGCGCGTCGACGTCGCCGACGACTGATGTCGACCGGCGACACCGCGGGCGAGCAGCCCGCCAAGACCCAGCTCCGCGTCGGACGCCTCGTCAAGGCCCACGGCCTCAAGGGCGCCTTCAAGATCGAGCTGTACACCGACGATCCCGACGGGCGTTTCACCCCCGGGAGCACGTTCACCCTGCAGGTTCCGGAGTCCTCGCCGTGGCACGGCCGCGAGCTGACGGTCCGCGAGTTCCGCTGGATGAACTCCCACCCCGTGGTCTTCTTCCAGGGGGTCGACGACCGCAACGCCGCCGAAGAGCTGGTCAAGGCGATCCTCTGGATCGACCAGGACACCGAGGCCGCCTCCACCGAAGACGACGCCTGGTACGACCACCAGCTCGTCGGTCTCGACGTGGTGCGCGACGGCGCAGTCATCGGCCGCGTCGTGCGGGTCGACCATTTCCCCGCTCAAGACCTGCTGATCGTCAAGCCCTCCGGCGACGAGCGCGAGGTGCTCGTGCCCTTCGTGAGCGCGATCGTCCCCGAGGTCGACATCGCCGGCGGCCGCGTCGTCATCACCCCGCCGACCGGTCTGTTCGAAGACCTCCCGGCCGACGTCGACGACGAGCCGGAGCCCGCGGATGCCGCGGTCGAGGCCGACGAGAACCCCGACTCCCGCGAGGACTGACGTGCGCATCGACGTCGTCTCGATCTTCCCGACGATCTTCGACGCTCTCGAGGTGTCGCTGTTGGGCAAGGCCCGGCAGAGCGGACTTCTCGACGTGCGCGTGCACGATCTGCGCGACTACACGCACGATCGACACCGAACCGTCGACGACACCCCGTACGGCGGCGGAGCCGGCATGGTCATGAAGCCGGAGCCGTGGGGCCTCGCGCTCGACGACATCGCCGGCGGCGTCGACCCGCGACCGGTCATCGTCTTCCCCTCTCCTGCCGGGGAGCGCTTCACCCAGGCCACAGCTCGCGAGCTGTCTCAGGCCCCGCACCTCGTCTTCGGGTGTGGGCGCTACGAGGGCATCGACGAGCGCGTGTTCGACTACGCGTCCGAGCTCGGCGAGGTGCGCCTGATCAGCCTCGGCGACTACGTGCTGAACGGCGGTGAAGTCGCCGTGATGGCGATGATCGAGGCCATCGGGCGTCTCGTGCCCGGCGTGGTCGGCAACCCCGAGAGCCTCGTCGAGGAGTCGCACGAAGACGGCCTCCTCGAGTACCCGTCGTTCACCAAGCCCGCCGTGTGGCGCGAGCGCGAGGTGCCGCCGGTGCTCCTGAGCGGCAACCACGGCGCCGTGGCCTCGTGGCGCCGCGAGCAGCAGATCGAGCGCACGCGCGAGCGTCGGCCCGACCTCCTCGCCGACTGAGCGTCACCGCCTTCGCGTGCGACTCCGGATGCCGCGGCATCCGGTCGTCCGACAGCGCTCGAGCGGTCGTTCGGCGCCGCGGGTGCAGCGTCTCCGCGCCTCGCGGACGACACCGGCAGGGCCGGACATGACGGATGCCGCGACCCCGAGGCCGCGGCATCCGGAAACAATCGTCAGTCGACGCCGAGGAACGAGCGATCGGTCAGCACGATCGGGCCCGCGGTGGTGATGGCGACGGTGTGCTCGGAGTGCGCTCCGCGCGAGCCGTCGACGCTGCGCAGCGTCCACCCGTCGGGGTCGGTGACCAGCTCGTCGGTGGTCTGCAGGAACCACGGCTCGAGCGCCAGCACGAGGCCGTCGCGCAGCGGGTAGCCGCGCCCGGCCTTGCCGTCGTTGGCGACGTGCGGGTCGCCGTGCATCGTGCGCCCGACGCCGTGTCCGCCGAAGTCGGTGTTGATGCTGAGGCCCTCGGCGTGCGCGACGGCGGCGATCGCGGCGGAAATGTCGCCGATCTTGTGGCCCACCGTCGCGGCCTCGATCGCCGCGGCCAGCGCGCGCTGCGAGGTGTCGATGAGGGCGAGGTCCTCGTCGCGAGCGGTGCCCACTACGAACGAGACCGCCGAGTCGGCGACCCAGCCGTCGACCGAGGCCGCGAAGTCGAGCGAGACGAGGTCGCCGTCGCGCAGCGCGTAGTCGTGGGGGAGGCCGTGCAGCACCGCGTCGTTGATCGAGGTGCACAGCACCTTGCCGAAGGGGCTCGCGCCGAACGAGGGGTGGTAGTCGATGTAGCAGGACTCGGCTCCCGCGGCGCGGATCATGTCGTGAGCGCGACGGTCGAGCTGCAGCAGGTTGGTGCCGACCTTCGTCTCGTCGCGCAGGGTCGCCAGCACTTCGGCGACGAATCGCCCGGCCGGACGCATCGCGTCGATCTCAGCCGGGGTGCGCAGTTCGATCATGGGGGTCTTCCTTCCGTCGAACTCCCATTGTCCCCGATGCGGGGCGCGTACCCGCTCCGGAGACAGAGGCATCTCAAAGCCACCGCACATGGATCGGCCATAGCATCGGTTCATGGTGCTGCGCCGAATCTTCTTCCGCTGGCTGTTCCCCGCGGCCTTCGTGCTGCCGCTGTGGTTGTTCATCGGGTGGATCGTGTTCTCGGGCGGAAGCGGCTGGGCTCTGCTCTGGCTGTTCATGGCCGCCCCCGCGGTCTTCGTATCGCAGCTGATCCTGACCCTGGTCGTGCGGGCGCGCGCCTCCGTGCGCGAGTCGCGCGCCGTGTCGTGGCGTGATGCGGCCGGCATCGGCGTGTGGCACGTCGCGATCGTGGCGCTCGGGCTCTTCGACTCGCGGATCTTCTTCCCGCTGCTCGTGCTCTCGGTGCTCGGCGCTCTGCTGCTGTTCTGGTCGTCGCTCGCCCAGCTGTGGAACGAGGCGCGCGGAGTGGCGACCGTCATGCACACCAGCGACGGAACCGCCTACATCCCGCCCGTGCGCGAGCGTCCGGCGGCGCCGGTCGACGGCGAGGTCATCGTCGTGTCCGAGACGCGGCGGCCCGACTGAGGCCGGTTTGGCCGGGTGGTCGCGGCGTGGCAGAATAGACGATCGTGCCCTGACAGACTCTGCCTCAGGGGAGTCCGCCGCATCCCGCGGCCTCGGGCACGCCTCACCTTTTCCCCTTTAATCGTGCGATCGACCTGTGGCGGTCGCAGGAAGTGATGATCATGCAGATCCTCGACTCCGTCGACGCGGCTTCGCTGCGCTCCGACATCCCCGTCTTCGCCCCCGGCGACACCGTCAAGGTGCACGTCAACATCACCGAAGGCACCCGCTCGCGTATCCAGGTGTTCCAGGGCGTCGTCATCGGCCGCTCCGGCGACGGCGTGCGCGAGACCTTCTGCGTCCGCAAGGTCAGCTTCCAGGTCGGCGTCGAGCGCACCTTCCCGGTCCACAGCCCCGTGATCGACCACATCGAGGTCGTCACGCGCGGTGACGTGCGTCGCGCCAAGCTGTACTACCTGCGCAGCCTGCGTGGCAAGAAGGCCAAGATCAAGGAGAAGCGCGACCGCTGAGTCCGCTCTCTCGAACGCCCCGTGGGTCCGCCCACGGGGCGTTCGGCGTTTTCGCGGGTGAGCCGGTCACGGGCGGCGGCTCGGATATGCGAACCTGGTCTGTGCGGTTCCCCGACGGGCGGTGGACCCGGTGAAGGATCACATGAGCGACCAGACCGCCTCGACCTCGGATGCCGTGGCATCCCGTTCCGCCGCACCCCGGCGCCGTGGATGGGGTGCGTTCTTCCGCGACCTGCTGGTCATCGTCGTGATCGCCCTGCTCGTGTCGTTCCTGGTGAAGACCTTCGTCGTGCGCTCGTTCTACATCCCGTCGGCCTCGATGGAAAACACCTTGATGATCAAGGACCGCATCCTCGTCGACGAGCTGACCCCCCGCTTCGGGGAGTACTCGCGCGGCGACGTCGTCGTCTTCCGCGATCCCGGCGGCTGGCTCGATCAGACCCCGGCACCGGCGCGATCGCCGTTCGTCGAGGGCGTGGACTGGGTCCTCTCGCTCTTCGGCCTGTCTGCTCCCGACAGCGACGACCACCTCATCAAGCGCGTGATCGGCGTCGCCGGCGACCACGTGGTGTGCTGCAACGCGCTCGGCCAGACCGAGGTCAACGGCGTGCCGATCGACGAGCCCTACGTGCGCCTCGCGCCCGGGGCGACCGCCCCCACGCCCGTCCCGTACGACGTCACCGTCCCGGACGGTTCGCTGTGGGTGCTCGGCGACAACCGCAACAGCTCCCGCGACTCCCGCTTCAACCAGGATCAGCCCGGTCGCGGCTTCGTTCCGGTCGACAACGTCGTCGGACGCGCGTTCCTCATCACGTGGCCGTTCGACCGGTTCGGGCTGATCGACTTCCACCACGAGGTGTTCGCGGGGGTTCCCGCACCGGGAGCGCAGTGATCGAGCCCACCCTCACCCTCGAGCGGCGCCTGCTGAAAGAGCACGCGCTGATCATCGCGTGCGACGAGGTCGGGCGCGGTGCCCTGGCCGGCCCGGTGGCCGTCGGGGCGGCCGTGATCGACCCCGCGCGTTCGCGCAAGCGCGTGCCGGCGGGTCTGCGCGACTCGAAGCTCGTGCCCGAGGCGCGGCGCCCCGAGGTCGCGGCGCGTGCGGCCGCCTTCGTGCAGCACAGCGCCGTGGGGTGGGCGAGCTCGGTCGAGGTCGACGAGATCGGCATCATCCGCGCCCTGGGCCTCGCCGCGGTGCGCGCGATCGCCGATCTGCGCGCGCACGGGGTCGTGCCCGAAGACGCGCTCGTCATCCTCGACGGCAACCACGACTACATCACGCCGGCGGGGGAGTCCGGGCTGCGCGTGCAGCCCATCGTGAAGGCCGACCGCGACTGCGCGAGCGCCGCCGCGGCATCCGTCATCGCCAAGGTCGCCCGCGACACCCTCATGACCGGCCTGCACGACGACCTGCCCGCGTACGGCTGGGCGCGCAACAAGGGCTACGCCAGCCTCGACCACCGCGACGCGATCGCCGCCCACGGCATGAGCGTGCACCACCGTCACTCGTGGGCGATCGCGGCCGCGCCGACCCTGTTCTGACCGGGCGCTGCGCCCACGCCGTTCGGACGCGCCCGGGGCGCCGTCACCGTGCGGCCGTGGCGGCGGGGCGCGCCTAGGATGGAGTCACCATGGATGACGACGTCTTCGAGGACTACGACCGCGAACTCGAACTGGCCCTGTACCGCGAGTACCGCGATGTCGTGCGCCAATTCACCTACGTGATCGAGACCGAGCGTCGGTTCTACCTCGCCAACGACGTCAACGTCGTGCGTCGCGACACCGAGCACGACTTCTACTTCGAGATCTCGATGACCGACGTCTGGGTGTGGGACATCTACCGCGCCGACCGCTTCGTCAAGTCGGTGCGCGTGCTGACCTTCAAAGACGTCAACGTCGAAGAGCTTTCGCGGCACGACTTCCAGCTGCCCGACGAGCTCTCGCTCGACAACTGACGCCTCCTCCCCAGCGGGCCGTCTGCGGGGCTTGTCCACGGATGGCGCCGTCCTCCCCGCGCGAGGGATGATCCGGATGCCACGCTCTCGGGCATGGCAGCGAAAGACGACCTCGGCCGAGCCGGAGAAGAGCGCGCCGTCGCCTTCCTGAGCGACGACGGCTACCGCATCATCGACCGCAATTGGCGGTGCCCGCAGGGCGAGATCGACATCGTCGCCGAGCGCGACGACACCCTCGTGGTGATCGAGGTGAAGACGCGCCGCAGCGAGGCGTTCGGTCACCCGTTCGAGGCGATCGACCGCCGCAAGGCCGAGCGGCTGTGGCGACTGGCCATGGCGTGGCTCGCCGTGCACCCCGACGAAGCCCGCGGGCGCGCCCTGCGCATCGACGCGATCGGACTCATCGGCGAAGACCCCGCGACGGCACGCCTCGAGCACCTCGAAGACGCGCTGTGACCGTCGCGCGCACCTGGGCCATCGCCCTCTCGGGCCTGCGGGGCGACCTCGTCGAGGTCGAGGCCGACGTATCGCCGCAGATGCCGGAGTTCGCCATCATCGGGCTGGCCGACAAGGCGCTCGGCGAAGCCGGCCGACGCGTGCGCAACGCCTGCGCCAACCGCGGCCTCGACCTTCCCAAACGCCGTGTGACGGTGAACCTCTCACCGGCGAGCCTGCCCAAGCGCGGCTCGGGGTTCGACGTGGCGATCGCCGTGGCCGCCCTCGCCACGAGCGTGCGGATGGATGCCGATCACGTCGCGCAAACGGTGCACCTCGGCGAACTCGGTCTCGACGGGCGGCTGCGTCCCGTTCCGGGCGTGCTGCCGGCGGTGGTCGCCGCGCACCGCGGGGGAGTGCGGCGGGTCGTCGTGCCCGTCGCCAACGCCGCGGAGGCGCGGCTGGTCGAGGGCATCGAGGTCTTCGCCGCGGTGTGCCTCGCGGAGGTGGTGCGCTGGCACGGCGGATCCTGCGATGCGCCCGATCTCGCCCCCGTCGATGCTCCCACCGCCGCGGCCGCCGACGATGCGCCGCTCGAGCTCGCCGACGTGGTCGGGCAGTCCGAGGCGGTCGATGCGCTCGTGGTGGCGGCAGCGGGCGGGCACCACATCCTCATGAGCGGTCCGCCCGGTGCGGGCAAGACGATGCTCGCCCGACGTTTGCCCGGCATCCTGCCTCCGCTCGACGACGAGGCGGCGCTGTCGGTCGCTTCGGTGCGATCGCTCGCGGGCGAGACGGTGACGCGGCTCTCTCGGACGCCTCCCTTCGAGAGCCCGCACCACGGAGCGACCGCCGCGGCCTTGATCGGGGGCGGATCGGGCATCGTGCGTCCGGGTGCCATCGCGCGTGCAAGCGAAGGCGTGCTTTTCCTCGATGAAGGAGGAGAATTCTCCGCCGCCGTGCTCGACGCCCTGCGGCAACCGCTCGAGAGCGGCGTCATCCAGGTGCACCGGTCGGGGGTGTCCGCCACCTATCCGGCCCGGTTCCAGCTCGTCATCGCGACGAACCCGTGTCCGTGCGGCCAGTACGGGGTCGCGGGCGGATCCTGCGAGTGCGCGCCGCAGGCGATCCGCCGGTACACCCGTCGACTGTCGGGTCCCCTTCTCGACCGCATCGACATCGATCTGCGCCTGCAGCGGGTGTCGTCGGCGCGACAGGCCAGCGATGTGCAGCCCACCAGCACCGCCCAGGCGCGCGAGGTCGTGGCATCCGCCCGCGCCCGCGCGGCGCACCGGTGGGCGCAGACCCCCTGGCGGCGCAACGCCGACGTGCCCGGCACCTGGCTCCGCGGACCCGCAGCGCCCGCGGCCGACGTGCTGCGCCCGCTCGACACGGCCCTGCGCCGCGGCGCCCTCACCCTGCGCGGCTACGACCGTCTGGTCCGGGTCGCGTGGACGGTGGCCGACCTCGCCGGGCACGACGACCTGCGTGCCGACGACGTCGGCCGAGCGCTCTTCCTTCGGCAGGGATCCCGCACGTGACCGCCCTCGATCCCTCGCCGCGCGCCGCCGCGGACCTGGCGGCGGTGCGGCCCGGTGACTCCACCGACCCGAGCGACGTCTACGCCCGCGTCGTGTGGAACGTGCTGGTCGAACCCGGAGACGGGGTGGCGGGCGCGCTCATCCGCACCTATGGCGCGCGGGAGGCGCTGCGCATCGCGACGAGTGACGAGGCGCCAGAGCTGGCCCCGGCACGCGCGCGGTGGATGCCGCGTCTGCAGCCCACGGCGATCGAGGCGGCTCTCGCATCGGCCCGACGTGCGGAGGCGCGGTTCGTCGTCCCCGGCGATCCCGCATGGCCGACGCGGCTCGACGACCTCGATGACCATGCCCCGCTCGCGCTCTGGCGTCGCGGCGGACACGAGACGGCCGCCGCCCCGACGATCGCCCTCGTCGGAGCGCGTGCGGCGACAGCGTACGGCGAGGGGGTCGCCGCCGACCTCGCGGGGGATCTCGCCGCCGCGGGAGCCGCCGTCGTGTCGGGAGCCGCGTACGGGGTCGACGGAGCGTGCCATCGCGCCGCTCTGGCCGCCGGGGGAGCGACCATCGCCGTGCTGGCCGGAGGGGTCGACCGCCCGTACCCCCGCGGACACGAGGCCCTGCTGGGGCAGATCGCCGCCCGAGGCGCGGTGTGGAGCGAGACCCCGTGCGGAGCGGCGCCGACCAAGTGGAGGTTTTTGGCGCGCAACAGACTCATCGCCGCGATGGCCGACGCGGTGGTGGTCGTCGAGGCGGGGTGGCGCAGTGGCTCGCTCAACACCGCGGCGCACGCGGCGAGCCTCGGTCGGCCGCTCGGGGCGGTGCCCGGTCCGGTCACCAGCGCCGCCTCGGCCGGGTGCCATCGGGTTCTGCGCGAATACGGCTGCGTTTGCATCACCTCGGCGTCGGATGTCTGGGACATGTTGGGCGCGAGAGGTGAGCCATCGGTCGCCGACGACCGCCCCGCTCCCGAGGTCGTGCGCCTCTTCGATGCGCTGTCGGCACGCTCGCCCCGGTCGACCACCGAAGTGGCTCGGCGCAGCGGTCTGGCCCCCGACGAGGCGGGCGTGTTGCTGGGGTTCGCCGAGCTCGAGGGCCGCGTCGCGCGCGACGACGCCGGGCTGTGGCGCGCGACGAGCGCTGGGGAGGGGCGATGAGCAGGGGCGTGCCGTGCTTCCCCGCTCTGCGCGTGGCGTGCACACGGGTTTCGCGGGCACGGGCAGGCTGAAGCCATGCGTCTGTCCGAAGCCGTCGAGGGGTATCTGACCCACCTCGCCGAGGTGCGGCGGCTGTCGCCCGCGACGGTCCGTGCCTACCGATCGGATCTGACCGATCTCGTCGGCGCGGTGGGCGACGGTGCCATCGAGTCGTTGAGCGTCGACGACCTGCGGGAGTGGCAGTGGCGGGCCACCAAGGCGGGGCAGTCGAAGGCGACGTCTGCGCGGCGCACCTCGAGCGTGCGCGGCCTGTTCTCGTGGGCGGTGGAGGAGGAGATCATCGCGCTCGACCCGTCGCAGCGTCTGGTGACGCCCAAGCGGGGCCGCACCTTGCCGACCGTGGCGACGGCGGAGGCGCTGGACGGCGTTCTCGAGGCCGCCCGCGTGCGCGCCGCGGACGGTGACCCTCTCGCTCTGCGCGACCACGCCGTGCTCGAGGTGCTCTACGGCTCCGGCGCCCGCGTGTCGGAGATCTGCGGGCTCGACCTCGACGACGCGGACCACGAGCGTCGCACCCTCCGCGTGCGCGGGAAGGGCGACAAAGAGCGGGTCGTCCCGTTCGGCCTGCCCGCCGAACAGGCTCTGCAGGCCTATCTCGTGCGCGGTCGACCCGTGCTCCTGACGCGTGCCTCGGCTGCGGCTGCCGATGCCTCCGAGCCGGCCGTCTCGCGCGGCCGTGTCGTCGAGCGAGCGCCGCGCGCCGTGTTCCTCGGTGCGAAGGGCGGCCGTCTCGGCCCGCGCGCGGTGCACGCGCTCGTCTCCGCCACCGTCGCCTCGAGCGTCGGAGCCGAGGTGCTGGGCCCGCACGCCCTCCGGCACTCCGCGGCCACCCACCTGCTCGACGGTGGCGCGGACCTCCGCTCGGTGCAGGAGATCCTGGGACACGCGAGCCTCGGGACGACGCAGATCTACACCCACGTCTCGGCCGAACGGCTGCGCGAGGCCTACCGGCTCGCGCACCCCCGAGCCTGACCCGGCTCCGCGCGCCGCGGTGGCGCCACGCACGCCCGGGTCCTAGCGTGGGGGAGTGCGAAGAGCCCGAACACCCGCCCTGCTGACAGGTGTCCTCGCGTTGGCGGCCGCTCTCGCGGCGTGCGCACCGGTCCCGCAGCCCGTCGAGACGCGCCTCCCGCCCGGCATGTCGGCATCCGCCCCCGCCCCGACCGTGTCGGTGCCCTCGCCCTCGGTCGTCACCCTCTCGCCGGCACCGTCGACGAGCGTCGCGCCTGGCCCCACGACCGCGCCCTCGGCACCCAGCGACGACCCCGGTGCCCTCTCGTGCGGTGACGGCGGCTCGCAGAGCGTGTCGGGCGCCGAACAGACAGTGCGGATCGTCGGCACCTGCTCCGAGCTGGACGTCTCGGGCTCGGCGCTCACCGTCGACGCGTCGGGCGCCACGGTGCAGACCCTGCGCATCTCGGGCGATCGCGCGCGGGTGACCGTCGCATCCGTCGACTCGCTCGTGGTGCAGGGGAACGACGGTTCCGTCACCTCCGCCGGAGCGATCGGCAGCGCCGACCTCAGCGGCGACCGGACGACCGTGCAGTCGGGCGGGACGATCTCGTCGGTCACGGTGCGCGGTCAGGACAACGTCGTCCGCGCAGACGGCGGAGTCGGCTCCACCACGGTCGAGGGGCGCGGCAACCAGGTCGGGTGACGGCATCCGCCCGCCCTCCGCGGTCAACAGCAGGGCAGGAGGACCGCACGCGGCACTCCTCCGAGCAGGCGCAGCGGATTGACGTAGACGCCGTCGAGGCGCACGCCGAAATGCACCTCGCCGCGGCTCGTGTGCCCGCCCGTCGACACGACCCCCACGGGGGCTCCCCGCGCGACGGCATCGCCCACCGCGAGCTCCGTCGCGACCGGTTCGAGCGTCGTCACCAGCCCGTCGCCGTGGTCGATCGTGACCACCGCGCGCCCGGCGACCTCGCCCGCGAACGCGATCCGGCCGTCAGCGGGGGAGCGCACGCTACCCGACGCCGTCAGGTCGAGGCCGCGATGACCCGGGCCGTACGCGTGCGCGGGAGCCTCGAAGGGGCGGACGACCTGTACCGGGTCGGTCGGCCAGGCCCATCCCTTCGTCGCGAGGGCATCCCGCGGACCGGCCGCCCCGCAGACCAGGACGATCGCGGCGAGCACGACCAGAGCGCGGGCGAGACGGAGCCGAACGGGAGACATGCCGGCAGTCTCACCGCCTTCGTGAGGCCGCGCGGGCTCCATCGCCGCCTCGGTGCACGCGCGCGGCGGAAGGCGCTGTGGGGAGGAGGCGTCCTGTATGCTGGGGCGTGCATCTCGCATGTCGGGATGACTCCGCGTGCCCACAGCGCATCGCGTCGCCCTCACGGGTAGCGCACCGCGCGGCATCCACACCCCATGGTCCACCGCTTCGGCGGTCGGCGGGTGTGCGCCGGGCACCAGGCTCGTCAGACGGACCGTCTGACGCGAACAACCACAACCACGGCGCGAAAGCGCCCAGAAACAGGAGTACGACCATGGCCGTCGTCACCATCCGCCAGCTGCTCGACAGCGGCGTTCACTTCGGACACCAGACCCGCCGGTGGAACCCGAAGGTCAAGCGCTTCATCCTCACCGAGCGCAGCGGCATCCACATCATCGACCTGCAGCAGTCGCTCGGGTACATCGACAAGGCGTACGAGTTCGTCAAGGAGACCGTCGCGCACGGCGGCACCATCCTCTTCGTCGGCACCAAGAAGCAGGCGCAGGAAGTCCTCGCCGAGCAGGCGACCCGCGTGGGCCAGCCCTACGTCAACCAGCGCTGGCTCGGTGGCCTCCTCACCAACTTCCAGACGGTGTCGAAGCGCCTCGCCCGCATGAAGGAGCTCGAGGAGCTCGACTACGAGAACCCGGCTGAGAGCGGCTTCACCAAGAAGGAGCTCCTGCTCAAGAAGCGCGAGCTCGACAAGCTGCACAAGTCGCTCGGTGGTATCCGCAACCTGCAGAAGACCCCCTCGGCCATCTGGGTCGTCGACGCCAAGCGCGAGCACCTCGCGGTCGACGAGGCCAAGAAGCTCGGTATCCCCGTCATCGGCATCCTCGACACGAACGCCGACCCCGACGAGTTCCAGTACCCGATCCCGGGCAACGACGACGCGATCCGCTCGGTGAGCCTGCTCACGCGCATCATCGCCGACGCCGCCGCCGAGGGCCTCATCCAGCGTCACCAGCCCGCCGGCGAAGAAGAGGCCGCTGAGCCCCTCGCCGAGTGGGAGCGCGAGCTGCTCGAGACCCCCGCCGAGTCGACCGAGGCGCCCGCCGCCGAGTCGACCGACGAGGCTCCTGCCGCTGAGGCGACCGACGAGGCCCCCGCCGCCGAGTCGACCGAGGTTCCGGCCGCCGACGCCGAGGCCACCGACGGCAAGTAAGCCGCGAGGCACTCCGTTCGCCTCCGCGTGAACGGTGCGCCACCCGCACAGGCTACGATCCGGCGGGGTCGTGACAGCCCCCTCTTCGGAGGGCGGCGACACGGCCCCGCCGGGCTCACATACAGAACGCAAACGACAAGGAGACGCCACACCATGGCAAACTTCACGATCGCCGACATCAAGGCGCTGCGCGAGCAGCTCGGCACGGGCATGGTCGACACCAAGAAGGCGCTCGAAGAGGCTGACGGCGACGTCGAGAAGGCCGTCGAGATCCTGCGCCTCAAGGGTGCCAAGGGCAACGCCAAGCGTGCCGACCGTTCGACCAGCGAGGGCCTCGTCGCCGCGCGCGAGAACAACGGCTCGGTCACCCTGCTCGAGCTCGCCTGCGAGACCGACTTCGTCGCCAAGAACGAGCGCTTCATCGCTCTGGCCGACAAGGTCGTCGACGCGGCCGCCGCCGTCGGTGCCGACTCTGTCGAGGCCGCCCTGGCCGCCGACGTCGACGGCAAGACCGTCGAGCAGCTCATCTCGGACGAGGCCGCGATCATCGGCGAGAAGGTCGAGCTCCGTCGCGTGCGCACCATCTCGGGCGACAAGTTCGAGGTCTACCTGCACAAGACCAGCAAGGACCTGCCCCCGCAGGTCGGCGTGGTGCTCGCCTACACCGGTGACGACGCCGAGACCGCTCGCTCGATCGCGCAGCACATCTCGTTCGCGAACCCCTCGTACCTCACCCGCGACGCCGTGCCCGAGGCCGACGTCGACAAGGAGCGCGAGATCGTCACCGAGATCTCCCGCAACGAGGGCAAGCCCGAGGCCGCCCTGCCGAAGATCGTCGAAGGCCGCGTCAACGCGTTCTTCAAGCAGGTCGCCCTGCTCGACCAGGACTACGCGAAGGACAACAAGCTGTCCGTCGCCAAGGTCGCGTCCGACGCCGGTCTCACGCTGACCGACTTCGCGCGCTTCAAGGTCGGCGCGTAACCCCGAGACAGGCTCACGGCCCGTCAGAAGGCCCGGGATGCCACGGCATCCCGGGCCTTTTCCCTGCCCGCGCTCCGTCGGTGACCCGCCGTATCGGTCGCGACGGGCAGGGGGATAGTTTGTTCAAGACGAGAGGACACATCACGTGATGGATGCAGCCACCAAGCGCCGCCGAGTACTGCTGAAGCTGTCGGGGGAGGCGTTCGGCGGAGGCCAGTTGGGCGTGAACCCCGACGTCGTCAGCCAGATCGCCCGAGAGATCGCCGAGGCGACGGATCGCGTCGAGATCGCGATCGTCGTGGGCGGAGGCAACTTCTTCCGCGGAGCCGAGCTCAGCCAGCGCGGCATGGACCGCGGGCGCGCCGACTACATGGGAATGCTGGGCACGGTCATGAACGCCCTCGCCCTGCAGGACTTCCTCGAGCAGGCCGGCGCCGCCACGCGCGTGCAGTCGGCCATCTCGATGACCCAGGTCGCCGAGCCCTACATTCCGCGCCGCGCGATGCGCCACCTCGAGAAGGGCCGCGTCGTGATCTTCGGCGCCGGCGCGGGTCTGCCCTACTTCTCCACCGACACCGTGGCCGCCCAGCGCGCGCTCGAGATCGGCGCGACCGAGGTGCTCGTGGCGAAGAACGGTGTGGACGGCGTCTACACCGCCGACCCGCGCACCGACCCCTCGGCCACCAAGCTCGACCACGTGACCTACGGAGACGCCCTGCAGAAGGGCCTCAAGGTCGTCGACTCGACCGCGTTCAGCCTCTGCATGGACAACGGAATGGACATGCGGGTGTTCGGCATGGAGCCGGCCGGTAACGTCACCCAGGCGCTGCTCGGCGAGACGATGGGCACCCTCGTCACCGCGTGACGCGCCGCGCGCGGGCCCGGGGAGCCGGGCCCGCGCGCGACTAGACTGAGAAGCCAGTTCCAACGAATGGAGTCACCGTGATCGCCGATGTCCTCGCCGAAGCCGGAGCGCGCATGGATCGCGCCGTCGAGGCCGCCAAGGAGGACTTCGCGACCGTCCGCACCGGACGCGCGAACCCCCAGATGTTCCAGAAGGTCTTGGTCGACTACTACGGCTCGCCGACCCCGCTGGCGCAGCTCGCGTCGCTGAACAACCCCGAGGCTCGCACCCTCGTCATCAACCCCTACGACAAGTCCGCGTTGAAGGCCATCGAACAGGCCATCCGCGACATGCCGAACCTCGGGGTGAACCCCACGAACGACGGCACCATCGTGCGCGTCACCATGCCCGAGCTCACCCAGGACCGCCGCAAGGAGTACGTCAAGATCGTGCGAGGCAAGGGCGAAGACGCCAAGGTGCAGGTGCGCAACCTCCGCCGCAAGGCCAAGGACGACCTCGACGCCCTCAAGAGCGACGTCGGCGAAGACGAACTCGTCCGCGCCGAGAAGGAGCTCGACACCGTCACGCGCACCCACGTCGACCAGATCGACGAGGCTCTCAAGCGCAAAGAGGCCGAGCTGCTCGAGGTCTGACCCCCATGCCCGACGCCCCTGAGATTGGCGACACCGGACCCCTCGACAAGCGCGGGACCCGTCGTGCCGAGTCGGCTCGGCGTGCGCCGGTCACGGGCGAGAACGCCACCGCCATCGAAGCGCAGCTGCGCGCGATGCGCACCGACGCGGAGCGCAACATCGCCCACGCCCGTGCGGAGTTCGATCAGGCCAACGAGCGTCTGAAGCAGCGCACCGGCCGCGACCTCATCGTCGCGACGCTCATCGGTGTCGCGATCGGCGTGATCGTCGTCGCTTCGCTGATCTTCGTGAAGTGGCTGTTCGTGCTGTTCGCGGCGACCGCGATGGTGTTGGGCGTGCTGGAGTTCTCCCGCGCCCTGCAGGTCGCCGGACGCAAGGTCGACGTCGTCCCGCAGCTCGCGATGGGTTTCCTGCTGCTGCTCAGCGGGTTCTTCCTCGGGCCGTGGGTGCACTGGATCGCCCTGCTGGTGGCCATCGCGGTCGTCATCGTCTGGCGTCTCACCGCCCAGATGTTCGCCGACGACGGGCGCGCGCACATCGAGGTCATCGGCGACGTGCTCGTCGCGTCGTTCGTGCAGCTCTACGTGCCGTTCCTCACCTCGCTCGCGACGATCCTGCTCGCGCAGCCGCGCGGAGAATGGTGGGTGCTGGCGTTCCTCATCCTCGCAGTGGCCGCCGACACCGGCGCCTACGTCTCGGGCCTGACGTTCGGCCGGGGCGGACGGCATCCGATGGCCCCTCGCATCAGCCCGAAGAAGACCTGGGAAGGCTTCGCGGGCGCGTGTGCTGCGGCTCTCATCGCCGGTGCGCTGCTCGCGGTGTTCATGTTGCAGGTGCCGTGGTGGGCCGGGTTGATCTTCGGCGCCGTGGTTCTCGCGACAGCGACGGTGGGCGATCTCGGGGAGTCGATGGTCAAGCGCGACCTCGGCATCAAAGACATGAGCTCGTGGCTGCCCGGCCACGGCGGGGTGCTCGACCGTCTCGACTCGATCCTGCCGTCGGCCACGGCCGCCTTGGCCCTGTACTACCTGCTCGCCCCGTTGGGAGTGTCATGAGCGATACCCCGATCCACGACCGTGCGGCCGCGACGCCCTTCCCCACCGTGACCGGGCGGGCGCAGGGCTACGAGAAGCGCGCCGTCGACGCCTTCCTCGCCAAGGCCCGCGAGGCCTTCGAGCAGGACGAGACCGGAACTCTCCGCTCCTCCGAGATCCGCGCCGTCGCCTTCCCCCTCGTGAAGGGCGGGTACGCCGTGCACGCCGTCGATGCGGCCCTCGGTCGCGTCGAAGACGCCTTCGCCGCGCGGGAGCGGGAGCACGCGTTGTCGCGCTTGGGCGCGCGCGCCTGGGTCGCCGAGACCCGCGACACGGCGCAGGTGGTGCTCGACAGGTTGCAGCGCCCGCGCGGTGAACGCTTCGAGCGCGTCGGCTGGATGCACTTCGGGTACCGCGTCGACGAGGTCGACGTCGTCGCCGATCGCGTGGCCCGCTATCTTGCCGCGGGTGATCCCGTGACGGCGGAGCAGGTGCGCGCCGTCGCGTTCCGTCTGCAGCGCGGGGGATACCGCGAGACCCAGGTCGACGCCGTGCTCGACGCCGTCGTCGAAGTCATGCTCGCTGTCGGATGAGCCGCGCGGATGGCAGCCGCCGCAATGCGTCGGTAGAATCGGCGTCACTGTGACTTCTGGTTCGGAACTCTCGCGCGCATCGTCTCGCCGCGTCGCCCGTCGGGGCGGCTCGGCCGGTGACGTCGTGCCGCCGGCCCTCCCGCGGCGCACCGCCCCGCGGTGGTCGCGTCGTCGCGGCGTCGTCGGTGTGTTCGGCGCCTGCGCCGCGGTGCTGTTCGCCGCTGCGTACGTCGGCCCGATGGGCGCCGCTCTGCAGCCCGCCCAGGCCGAGGGACCCAAGACGGTCACTCTGTACGCCCAGGGTCTCGACGACGTGCAGTCGGTGTCGACCACGGGCGAGAAGCAAGCCCCGTCTCTCGAGCGCTCCAGCTACAACGTGTACGTGAAGCCGAAGCCGACGCCGACCCCCACACCGACGTCGTCGGGCTCGAAGAAGTCGGGTTCCGGCTCGTCCTCGGGCGGGGGCGGCCCGGTGAAGTACAGCGGCGGCGGCGCTCCCGCCGACTGGATGGCCGCGGCCGGCATCTCCGAGGCCGACATGGGCTACGTCGACTACATCGTGAGCCGCGAGAGCGGGTGGAACCCCAACGCGACCAACCGTTCCTCGGGCGCATGCGGTCTCGTGCAGGCGCTGCCCTGCAGCAAGGTGCCAGGGAACGGCTACGACCCGGTCGACAACCTCCGCTGGGGCACGGGCTACGCCGTGGGCCGCTACGGCAGCTGGGCGAAAGCGTACGCCTTCTGGACCAGCAACCACTGGTGGTGAGCGGCGCCCATGCCCCGCTCCCGTAAGCGGCGTCCCGATCCGGGCCGCGGCGACGAGTCGCTCGATCGCCTCATCGCCGGCTGGAAGCGCACCGAGGTCAAGCGTGGCGTCGAGTGGACCGTCCAACCGATCTCGGCCCCGCAGGCGCAGAAGGAGTACCTCTGCCCCGGGTGCGGACGCACCGTGACCGTCGGAACGGCTCACCTCGTCGTCTGGCGTGCCGACGGTGTGCTCGGCGACGCCGCCGACCTCGCCGCACGCAGACATTGGCACACGCACTGTTGGAGGATCGCCTGATGGAGATTCGCGGACCCGTCCTTCTCCCCGCTCGACGCGAGGACATCGAACTGCGCACGGTCGACGAGCTCACCCTCGTCGGTGAACTCACCCTGCCCGCGGACCGCGACCCGGTCGCGACGCTGGTGACCCTGCATCCGCTCCCCACGGCCGGCGGCTTCATGGACTCGCACATCCTGCGCAAGGCGGCGGGCCGTCTGCCGGCCCTGGCCGATCTGGCGGTCCTGCGGTTCAACACCCGCGGCACGACCTCGCCGCGCGGGACGAGCGAGGGCTCGTTCGACGGAGGCGCGGCCGAGTGCTTCGACGTGGCCGCCGCGGTCGACTTCGCGCGCGAGCGAGGGCTCCCGCGACCCTGGCTCGTCGGCTGGTCGTTCGGCACCGAGCTCGCGCTGAAGTACGGCCGCGATCACGACATCGAGGGCGTCATCCTGCTCTCGCCGCCCCTGCACCGCACCACGGCCGACGAGGTGGCGGCGTGGGCGGGCGATGCGCGGCGCATGGTCGTGCTCGTTCCGGAGTTCGACGACTACCTGCGGCCGGACGAGGCCCGCGAGCGCTTCGCATCGGTTCCGGATGCCACGCTCATCGCGGTCGAGGGCGGAAAGCACCTGTGGGTCGGTGAGACCCAGACGCGACGCGTCCTCACCGAGATCGTCGCCGCGGTGAACCCCGACGCGCTCCCTCTGCCGGTCGAGTGGGACGGCCCGCTCGCCGACTGAGACGGCGGCTCAGCGCTCGTTCTGCCGCGGGATGATGACCTCGCGGTAGATGATCAGCACGCTCGCGGCGACCGGGATCGCGATGAGCGCGCCGAGAAGGTTGAGCAGCGCGCCACCGGCGAGGGCGGCGATGACGACGACCGAACCGGGCACCGAGACCGCACGGTTCATGATGCGCGGCGAGATCACGTACGCCTCGATCTGCATGTAGATGAGGTAGTAGATCAGCGCGATCAGCGCCAGACTCGGCGACCCGAGCCCCGGCAGCAGACACGTCAGCACGATGATCGTCGAGCCGGTCAGGGTGCCCACCAGCGGGATGAGCGAGAAGAAGAACGCCACCACGGCCAGCACCGCGGGGAAGGGGGCTCCGATGATCGACAGGAAGATCGCACTGAGCACGCCGTTGATCACACCGAGGCTGACCTGCCCCATGACGTAGTAGCCCACGGAGTCGGTGATCTTCTCGGCCAGTTCGATGAACCGAGCGCGCTTCGACGCGGGGACGAGCTGGTAGACGGCCGACTTCAGCGAGGGGGTGGATGCCGTGAAGTAGATCGTGAGGATGAGCACGATGAACGCGCCGCCCAGGCCCGCGGCGACCGCGCCGGCGCCCGTGAGCAGGCTGTTTCCGACGATTGTGGAGATCGATCCGACATCGAGGGTCGAGAGCCACTGCTGCACGCTGGCCCAGACGTCGTCGATCTTGAGCCAGGGGAGGGTCTGCGACACCCACGTCTGCACGTTCAGAACGATCTCGTTCCACGCCCCGGGCTGCAGCAACTGTTCGATCTGCCCGACGAGCTGAGCGATCTGGCCGACGATGATCGGCACGACCATGAAGACGATCCCGGTGAAGACGCCGAGCACCCCGAGGATCGTCACCAGGACGGCGGCCCAGCGGGGGAGTCCGCGGCGCTCGAGGAACGACACCAGCGGATCGAGTCCGAGCGAGAGGAACAGGGCCGTGCCGACGTAGAGCAGGATCGTCGACAGGCTCTGCACACTGCCGATGACGAGCAGGCCGACGCCGACGCCGAGCGTCGCGAGCAACGCGACCCGGAACGGGTTGTGGATCTTCATGGGAACGGCTCCCGCCTCAGCCGGGCGGTCGTGCCCGTGTGGTCAGGATACTGAGCACGGCGCCTTCGGAGCGTACGACGGGCCTCGCCGAGAACTTTCAGACGCCCTCGGATAGTCTGAAACGTCGATTCTTCGGTGGCGTCCGAGCCACCGGTGGGGATGGTGTGAAGCGTGAGATTCGTCTGGGCCGTGGTGGCGTTCGTCATCGCCGCCGCCATGATCGGTGCGGGCATCGCCCAGCGCACGGTTTTCCAGGGTCCGTCGGAGGCGTCGGCGAACGTGCAGACCGACGGGAGCGAGGCCTACACGCTCATCGACGGCTCGGTTCTGACGAGCGTCCCCGGCGCGCAGACCCTGCGTGTCGAGGGCGACGGCGAGGTCTTCGCCTCGTACGGCCGCACCGCCGACATGAAGGCGTGGCTGGCCGATGTGCCGTACACCGCGGTGACCGTCGACGGTGAGGGCACGGTGCAGACCGCGACGGTCGAGCCGACGGTGACGCCCGCGTCCGACGCCGCCGCCGGACGCAGTCCCGTCGACTCCGACCTGTGGCTCGACGAGTACGAGCAGACCGGGTCGCTCTCCACGACGCTGCAGCTGCCCTCCGACATGAGCGTGCTCGTGGCATCCGACGGCACCGCTCCCGCCCCTTCGAACATCAGCGTGACCTGGCCCATCGACAACTCGACCCCGTGGGCCGGCCCCCTCATCGTCGGCGGCGGCGTCGTGCTGTTCATCGGCGTCGTGCTGTACGTGCTCGGCATTCTGCACGTCCGCCGTCGTCGTCGCCCGCGCCGCAAGGGTCTGCCGCTGCCGGTCACCGAGCCCATCTCGACCGTCGACGCGGATGCCGAGGCCAAGGGCGTGGTCAGCCGATCGCGCCGCGGCGGCGCCCGCCGTGCCCTGATCGCCGTGCCCGCGCTCGGAGTCTCGGTGGCGCTGATGGCGGGGTGCTCGGCCGACGCCTGGCCCCAGCTGGCCGCAACGGAGACGCCGAGCCCGTCGCCCACGGTGATCGTTCCCGAGGGGCAGTTCCCGCCGGCCGTGACCGAGGCGCAGGCTCAGCGCATCGTCTCGCGCGTGTCGAGCACGGTCGCCGAAGCCGACGCCGCCCTCGATGCGAACGCGGCGAGCCAGCGCCTGGCCGGTCCCGCTCTCGCCGAGCGTCAGACCAACTACACGCTGCGCGCCGCGCTGAGCGATCGCCCCGCCCTTCCGGCGATCCCGGCGGAGCCCGTGCAGATCGTGCTGCCGCAGACCACTGCCGCCTGGCCGCGCACCGTGATGACGGTGGTGGAGTCGGCGGATGCCGCGACGCCCACCACGACCATCATGATGCTGACGCAGGACTCGCCCTGGGACGAGTACAAGGCGTCGTACGTCGGCAACCTCGAAGCCTCGACCAACCTCCCCGAGCTCGCCGCCCCGTACGTGGGCGCGACCCAGGTGCCGCCGGACTCGTCGTTCCTCGTGCTCGCTCCGGACAAGGTCGCCGCGGCCTACGCCGACATCATCAACAACGGTGACAAGAGCGCGTCGTACACCACGTTCGACACCGCCAACGACCTGCTGCTCAGCGCGATCCAGGCGAACAAGACGCAGCGCACCGACGAGCTCAATCAGACCGGTGCCGGCACCGCGCAGATCAGCTTCTCGGCCTCCGCGGGTCCGGCGACGCCGATCGCCCTCGCCACGCTCGACACCGGTGCGATCGTCGCCGTCAACGTGTACGAGAGCGACACGGCCAAGCCCACCAACCCCGACGCCGTGATCAAGCTCGACAACAACCCCGCGGTCAAGGCTCTGACCGGCGTCGACCAGTCGGCGACCGGCTTCACCACGACCTACTCCGATCAGGTGTTCTTCTACGTGCCCAGCCAGGGCTCCGATGATCAGATCCGCCTGCTCGGTTACCGTTCCAGCCTCCTCGAAGCGAAGGTGTCCCCGTGAGCACTCCCGCCCCCGGTTCCGTCATGCGCGGTGCCGTCGACCTCTCGTCGCTGCGCAACCGCCCGCAGCCTCCCGCTGCGCCCGCCGCCGGAGCCCCGGCCGCACCGGCGCCCGCGGGGGGAGCGAGCCCGCTCGTGTTCGACGTCACCGACGCGTCGTTCGGTGAGGTGCTCGAGCTCTCGCGCACCGTGCCGGTCGTCATCGACCTCTGGGCCGAGTGGTGCGGTCCCTGCAAGCAGCTGAGCCCCGTGCTCGAGAAGGTCGTCATCGAACTCGGCGGCCGCCTGGTGCTCGCCAAGGTCGACGTCGACGCCAACCCGCAGTTGGCGCAGGGCTTCCGTGCGCAGTCGATTCCGATGGTGCTGGCCCTCGTCGCCGGTCAGCCCGTTCCGCTGTTCACCGGTGCGGTACCCGAGCAGCAGGTGCGCGACGTGTTCGCCCAACTGCTGCAGCTGGCCGCGCAGCACGGCGTGACCGGAACGGTGCCCGTCGACGGCGTCACCGACGACGTCGCGCCCGAGGAGCCGCCGCTGCCCCCGCTGCACGCCGAGGCCTTCGCCGCGATCGAGGAGGGCGACTACGCCCGCGCGATCACCGCGTACGAGAAGGCCCTCGCCGAGAACCCGCGCGACGCCGACGCCCGCGCCGGCCTCGGCCAGGTGCGCCTGCTCGATCGGGTGCAGGGCGCTGACCTGCAGGCCGCGCGCGACGCGGCGGCCGCGGAGCCGACCGGTCTCGACGCGCAGTTCCTCGTGGCCGACCTCGATGTGGTCGGCGGTCATGTCGACGACGCGTTCGGTCGTCTGCTCGACCTCTTCCAGGCGCTGCCGGCCGACGACCGCGCTCCGGTGCGCGAGCGCCTGCTCGAGCTGTTCGGTCTCGTCGGTGACGACGACGCGCGCGTCATCCGGGCCCGCGCCCGTCTGGCGTCGCTGCTGTTCTGATCGCGAGACGCCGTCGGCCCCGTCCCTCCTTCGAGGGGCGGGGCCGTTTGCTTCGGCCGCCTGCGGGCATGCGAAGGCCCCGACCCGCAGAAGCGGATCGGGGCCTTCACGCGATGGGTTATCAGCTGCCGGCGCGGTGGTGCAACCAGAGCACACCCAGCGGCGGGATGGTCAGCGTGGCGCTGCCCCGCGCGTCGGTCACGACAGCGCCCAGGTTGCCCTGACCCGAACCGCCGAAGGCCTCCGCGTCGCTGTTGAGCACCTCGGTCCAGGTTCCGGCCTCGGGCAGGTCGAGCGGGAAGTCGCCGAGCGGCACTCCCGAGAAGTTACACACGACCGCGACCGTGTTGCCGTGGTGGTCGCGGCGCGCGAACGCGAGCACGTTGGGGTTCCACGCGGGCGCGCCCAGACGGGAGAACGCTGCTCCGTCGTGGTCGCGCGACCACAGCGGAGCCTGGTCCTTGTACACGCGGTTGAGCTCGGCGACGAAGTCGTGCAGCTGCGCGTGCGAGGGCTGGTCGAGCATCCACCAGTCGATGCTGCGCGACTCCGACCACTCGGACATCTGGCCGAACTCCTGGCCCATGAACAGCAGCTGCTTGCCAGGGTGGCCCCACATGTAGGCGAGGAAGGCCCGCATGTTGGCGAGCTTCTGCCAGTGGTCACCGGGCATGCGGCCGAAGAGACTGCCCTTGCCGTGTACGACCTCGTCGTGGCTGATCGGCAGGATGAAGTTCTCGCTGAAGGCGTAGACGAACGAGAACGACAGCTCACCCTCGTGGTGCGAGCGATACATCGGATCGCGCCCGATGTACTGCAGCGAGTCGTTCATCCAGCCCATGTTCCACTTGAAGCCGAAGCCGAGGCCCGCGGCGGAGGTGGGGGCGGTGACGCCGGGGAAGCTGGTCGATTCTTCGGCGATCAGCGCGATGCCGGGGTAGCGCTTGTACGAGGTGGCGTTGACCTCCTGCAGGAAGCGGATCGCCTCGAGGTTCTCGCGGCCGCCGAACTGGTTGGGCGCCCACTCGCCGTCGTTGCGGGAGTAATCGAGGTAGAGCATGGAGGCCACGGCATCCACGCGCAGACCGTCGACGTGGAACTCCTCGAACCAGTACAGCGCGTTCGCGACGAGGAAGTTGCGCACCTCGTTGCGGCCGTAGTCGAAGATGAGCGTGCCCCAGTCCTTGTGCTCGCCTCGGCGGGGGTCGGGGTGCTCGTAGAGGGGCTCGCCGTCGAAACGAGCGAGGGCGAAGTCGTCCTTCGGGAAGTGGCCGGGAACCCAGTCCATGATCACGCCGATGCCGGCCTGGTGGAGCCGGTCGATCAGGTAGCGCAGGTCGTCGGGGTCGCCGAAGCGGCTCGTGGGGGCGTAGTAGCCCGACACCTGATAGCCCCACGATCCGCCGAACGGGTGCTCGGACAAGGGCAGGAACTCGACGTGGGTGAACCCCTGCGCGCCGACGTAGTCGATGATCTCGTCGGCCGCGTCGCGGTACGACAGGCCCTGCTTCCACGACCCGAGGTGCAGCTCGTAGATCGACATCGGTCGGTCGATCGGCGCGGTGCGCGAGCGCTCCTCGATCCATTCGTCGTCCGCCCAGGCGTACGTCGAATCGGTCACGACGGATGCCGTGGCGGGAGGAACCTCCGCCAGACGCGCCATCGGGTCGGCCTTCTCGATCCACTGTCCGCCGCGCGTGAGGATCTCGAACTTGTACCGGGTGCCGACGCCGACACCCGGGACGAACAGCTCCCAGACGCCGCTGCCGCCCATCGAGCGCATCGCGTGGCCGGTGCCGTCCCAGCCGTTGAAGTCGCCGATCACGCGGAGGGCCCGTGCGTCGGGCGCCCAGACGGTGAACGCGGTGCCGCTCGAGCCGTCGAGTGCGCGCGGGTGGGCGCCGAGCACGCGCCACAGCTCCTCGTGTCGCCCCTCGGTGATCAGGTGCAGGTCGAGTTCGCCGATCGAGGGGGCGTGACGATAGCCGTCGTCGGCGACGTGCTCGCTTCCGTCGTACGACGCGCGCACCGTGTAGGCGCCGGGATGGGCGTCGACGGTGGCCTCCCAGACGCCGCCGCGCACATGCGCGAGCGGCACGGTCGAGCCGTCGGCGAGGACCGCGTCGACGTCGTGCGCCAGCGGGCGGCGGGAGCGGATGACCCACCCGTCGCTGCTCTCGTGCACGCCCAGCACGCTGTGCGGGTCGTGGTGCGCGCCGTGGGCCACGGCGTCGAGGATCTCGGGGGGAAGGGTGCTCATCGGTTCTCCTTGACGTGCAGGATGTGCACGGGCTCGGCGAAGGCGTCGAGACGCACGAAGTTGTGGTCGGCCCAGGTCCAGACCTGGCCGGTCACGAGGTCTTCGACGTCGTACGACGTTCCGGGCTCGATCCCGAACACGGTGGTGTCGAGGTGCACCGTCGTCTCGCGCGCGGAGTGCGGGTCGACGTTGGCCACGACGATGATCGTGTCGGTCTCACCCGTGGGGGAGAGGGCGGCATCGAGGTGCTTGGAGTAGACGAGGATGGCCTCGTCGTCACTCCAGTGGATGTCGAGGTTGCGCAGTTGACGCAGCGCCGGGTGCGCGCGTCGGGCGGCGTTGAGCATGCGCAGGTAGGGGGCGAGCGAGTCGCCCGCGGCCTCGGCCGCCTCCCAGTCGCGGAACTTGTACTCGTACTTCTCGTTGTCGATGTTCTCTTCCGACCCCGGTCGGGCGACGTTCTCGAACAGCTCGTAGCCCGCGTACACGCCGTAGGTGGGCGCGGCCGTCGCCGCGATCGCGGCGCGGATCTTGTAGCCGGGGCGCCCGCCGAACTGCAGGTACTCGGTGAGGATGTCGGGCGTATTGACGAACAGGTTCGGACGCAGGAAGTCGGCGGTGTCGTGCGCGAGACCGCCCAGGAACTCCTCGAGTTCTTCCTTCGTGTTGCGCCACGTGAAGTAGGTGTAGCTCTGCTGGAACCCGGCCATCGCGAGACCCTGCAGGGGAGCGGGGCGCGTGAAGGCCTCGGCGAGGAAGACCGCGCCGGGCTCTTCGGCGCTGACGGTGGCGATGAGCCACTCCCAGAACTGCAGGGGCTTGGTGTGAGGGTTGTCGACGCGGAAGATCGTGACGCCCTGCGCGATCCAGTGCCGCACGACCCGCAGGACCTCGGCGCGGATGCCCTCGGGGTCGTTGTCGAAGTTGACCGGGTAGATGTCCTGGTACTTCTTCGGCGGGTTCTCGGCGAACGCGATCGAGCCGTCGGGAAGGGTCGTGAACCACTCCGGGTGCTCGGCGACCCAGGGGTGGTCGGGTGAGGCCTGCAGCGCCAGGTCGAGCGCGACCTCGATGCCGTTGTCGCGCGCGGCGGCGACGAACGCACGGAAGTCGTCGAGCGTGCCGAGATCGGGGTGCACGGTGTCGTGTCCGCCCGCTGCGCCGCCGATGGCCCACGGCGAACCGGGGTCTCCGGGCTCGGTGACCAGGGTGTTGTTGGGGCCCTTGCGGTTGGTCTGGCCGATCGGGTGGATCGGGGGCAGGTACAGCACGTCGAAGCCCATGCCGGCGACCCCGGGCAGGCGTTCGGCCGCGGTGCGGAACGTGCCGCTGATGACGCTGCCGTCGTCGGCGCGGCGTGCCCCCTCGGAGCGGGGGAAGAACTCGTACCAGGCGCCGACTCCGGCGCGCTCGCGCTCGACGAGGAGCTCGGCGTCTTTGCCCACCGAGACGAGGCCCATCATCGGGCGCGCGTCGAACAGCGCGGCGATGGCGGGGTCGCGCACGATCTGCAGCGCGGTGTCGTCGTGCACGTCGGGGTCGCGCAGCGAGCGCGCCGCGTCGTACAGCAGGTCTTTGTCGCTGCCGGGTCGCTTCTTCTCGCCGCGCGCGCGGTCGAAGAGCTGGGCGCCCATCTCGCGCATGAGCGCGGAGTCGACACCCGCGGCGATCTTGAGATCGGCGGCGTGCTCCCACGTGGCGAAGTCGTCGGCGAACGACTCGAAGCGGAAGCGCCAGACGCCCTGTTCGAGGGGCGCGACG
The DNA here is from genome assembly GCF_021026215.1 of Microbacterium sp. JC 701. Lineage (NCBI taxonomy): Bacteria > Bacillati > Actinomycetota > Actinomycetes > Micrococcales > Microbacteriaceae > Microbacterium > Microbacterium sp. JC 701. The sequence continues at coordinate 471,702 of NZ_JAJNCV010000002.1, read as the reverse complement.
AGGGTCGACCACCGGTCGAATCCGTCGTTGAGCGGGCTCAGCCGGTGCAGCGACTCGTCGCCGGACGGCGAGAACAGCCGCACCTGCACGCCGATGCGGTCGTGGCCTTCGCGGAAGGCGGTGACGGTGAAGGGCACCGCCTCGCCGACGTAGGAGGAGGGGCGGAAACGCCCCCCGGGAACGCTGGGGTGCGGCAGCGCCATCGGGATGCGCGGTGTGACCACGCTGCGCGTGGTCGGCGTCGGCTTGACCGGACGCACCGGGATCGAGGCGGCGCTGCGCCAGGGCAGCTCGGGCGAAGGCATCGTCGTGGTGGCCACGGTCCGAACCTATCGCGGGCCGCCGACATCGCCGTACGGTTTGCTCCGGCCTTGACAGCGGGCCCGGTTCAGTCGACGCGGAACAGCAGCATCGATGCCCCCGTCACGGGGACCACGTCGCCGGGGGCGTAGCGCTCCGCGGTCTCGACCGGCGTCTCATCGGCGCTCGACCACAGCGGGACGTACACCGCGCCGTCGATGTCGGGGAGCGTGATCTCGGTATCGGCCTCGATGCCGTGCACGACGAGCAGCACCCGGTTGGGCTCCTCGTCTTGGGGGGTCGAGGTGGCGAGATACTGCAGAGTGCGGTGCGCCGGGTCGTTCCAGCGCTCGCTCGACATCGTCTCGCCCCGCTCGTCGAACCACGCCATCACCGACGCCGAGGGGATCACTTCGCCGAGGCGCGCGAACCGCTGGGGGCGCAGCGCCGGGTTGTCGCGGCGCAGGCGCAGCAGCCGTTGGGTGTGCGCGAACAGGTGCTCCTGCCACGGAGCGAGGTTCCACGACAGCCAGGTGAGGGCGGAGTCGTGGCAGTAGGCGTTGTTGTTGCCGCGCTGCGTGCGGCCCATCTCGTCGCCCGCCGTGATCATTGGGACCCCCGCCGACAGCAGCAGCGTGCCGAGCAGGTTGCGCATGGCCTTGCGGCGGGTGGCGAGCACGCGTTCGTCGGTGGTGCTCCCCTCGGCGCCGTGGTTGAACGAGCGGTTGGTGTCGGCGCCATCGCGGTTCTGCTCGCCGTTGCCGAGGTTGTGCTTGACGTCGTACGACACGAGGTCGCGCAGGGTGAACCCGTCGTGCGCGGTGACGAAGTTGACGCTCGCGAGTGGCCCGCGCTCTTCGCTGAACGTGTTCGACGACCCCGCCAGGCGCGTGGCGAAGCCGCCCACGCCGACGGGGGCGGTGTCGGCGCGGCGCGCGTAGTCGATGTCGCTGAGCCAGAAGTTGCGCACGCGGTCGCGGTAGCGGTCGTTCCACTCCAGCCAGCCTTCGCCGAAGTTGCCGGTCTGCCAGCCGCCCATGCCGACGTCCCACGGCTCGGCGATGAGCTTCGCGTCCGCCAGCGACGGATCGTCGCGGATCGCGGTCAGAAGCGGATGTGCCGGATCGAACGAGTGGCGGGCGTCGCGCCCCAGCGTGACGGCGAGGTCGAAGCGGAACCCGTCGACCTGCACCTCGTCGCTCCAGTACCGCAACGAGTCCAGAACGAGGCGCGCAGCGGCATCCGTCGACGTGTTCACCGCGTTGCCGCATCCGGTCTCGTCGATGTAGACGCCCTCGTCGGTCTGGCGGTAGTACGCGCGGTTGTCGATGCCGCGCAGGCTCGTGCGCGGGCCGCCGATGCCCTCCTCGGCGGTGTGGTTGTAGACGACGTCGAGCAGCACCTCGAGCCCGGCCTCGTGCAGGAGCTTCACCATGCCCTTGAACTCGCGCAGCACCGCCTCGGGCCCCTCGGCGCGGCTCGCGGCGGTCGCGTACGGCGCGTGCGGGGTGAAGAAGTTGAGCGAGTTGTAACCCCAGTAGTTCGCGAGTCCCAGCTGCAGCAGGCGCGGCTCGGTCGCGAACGCGTGCACCGGCAGCAGCTCGACGCTGGTGACGCCGAGCGAGAGCAGGTGGTCGATCATCGCGGGGTGCGCGAGGCCGGCGTAGGTGCCGTGCAGGGCCGGGGGGATGAACGGATGCCGCTTGGTCAGGCCTTTGACGTGGCCCTCGTAGATGACCGTGCGGTCGAGGGGGATCCGCGGCTTCTGCGACGAGCCCCAGTCGAACGAGCCGTCGAGGACCACCGAGCGCCAGTCGCCGTAGCTGCCCGAGACGAGACCGCGCGAGTAGGGCTCGACGAGCAGCGACTGCGGGTTGAAGGTGTGCCCGGGCCCGTGCGGGCCGCCCACGCGGATGGCGTACCGCGCGCCGGGACGCAGGAGGGCGGAGGACGCCTCGAACACGCCCGCGCCGACGGGGGTCATGGTGATGGTCTCGGTCGCCCAGTCGAGGTCGACCTCGTCGAAGATCAGCAGCTGCATGGCATCCGCCGCTCCCGACCAGACGCGGAGCGTGCCGCCGTCGGGACCCAGGCGCACGCCCAGGTCGTCGAGGGTCGGGCTCAGCAGCCCGGGGCGGGCGGAGGCGCGGGCGGGCAGGGCAGTCTCGGGTCGGACCATGCGTCATAGGCTAGTCACCGCGGCAGGCGAAACCGGGAGGGCGTGGATGCGGGTATACCTCGATCACGCGGCGACGACCCCGCTGCGGCCGGAGGCGCGCGATGCGTGGCTCGCGGCGCACGAGGTGCTCGGCAATCCGTCGTCGATCCACGGCGCGGGGCAGCAGGCCCGCCGCCTGCTCGAGGACGCCCGCGAGAGCCTGGCCGGGGTGCTCGGTTGCCAGCCGATCGAGGTCGTCTTCACCTCGGGCGGGACCGAGGCCGCCAACCTCGCGCTGAAGGGGCTGTGGTGGTCGCGGGCCGAGGGTCAAGACGCGGTGGTGCTGCCCGACGGAGAGCATCACGCGACCCTCGACGTGGTGCAGTGGCTCGCGTCAGCCGAGGGAGCGACGGTTCGACCCGTCTCGCTCGACGACGGTGGGCGGATCAGGCCCGAGGTTTTCGCAGAAGCCCTTCCCGGAGCGGCGCTGGCGACGGCGCTCGTGGCCAACAACGAGGTCGGAACGATCCAGGATGCCGCGGGCCTGGCCTCGGCGGCCGCTGCGGCGGGAGTCCCGCTGCACCTCGACGCGGTGTCGGCCCTCGGCCAGATCCCCGTGGACTTCGCGGCGTGGCGCGGCGCCGGGTCCGCGGCATCCGGACTCGTGACCATGTCGGTGTCGGCCCACAAGGTCGGCGGACCCGTGGGCGTCGGTGCGGCCGTGGTGTCGCGACACGCCCGCCTCACTCCTCTCGTCCACGGCGGCGGACAGCAGCGGAGCCTGCGCGCGGGGACCCAGGACGTCGCGGGGGCGGCCGCCTTCGCCGCGGCGGCCACCGTCGCCGAGATCGAGCGCGAGGCCGAATCCGAGCGTCTGCGCGGGCTGCGCGATCGCCTGATCGCCGGAATCCGCGCGGGCGTCCCGGCAGCACGGCTGCTCGGCGACCCGACGGATCGCCTGCCCGGCAACGCGCACGTGCTGTTCCCGGATGCCGCGGGCGAAACCCTGCTGTTCCTGCTCGACATGCACGGCTTCGCCGTCTCCACCGGGTCGGCGTGCCAGGCCGGGGTCGCCGAGCCGTCGCACGTCGTGCTCGCGCTCGGTCTCGACGAGCGCGCGGCGCGGTCGGTGCTGCGTTTCACCCTCGGGCGCACCTCGACCGCCGAAGATGTCGACGCTCTCCTCGCCCGCCTGCCCGAGGTGTACGCCCGGGCCGTGGCATCCGGAGCCCCATCCGGCGCCCGTTCAGACCGGGCTTCGTAGACTGGCTGCATGCGAGTTCTTGCGGCGATGAGCGGTGGAGTCGACTCCGCGGTGGCTGCGGCCCGCGCGGTCGAGGCGGGTCACGACGTGGTCGGCGTGCATCTGGCGCTCTCGCGCGCCGGAGGCACGCTCCGGGCCGGCAGCCGCGGCTGCTGCACGATCGAAGACGCGATGGACGCCCGCCGCGCCGCCGACAAGCTCGGCATGCCCTTCTACGTGTGGGACTTCTCGGAGCGCTTCCGCGACGACGTGATCGACGACTTCGTGTCGGAATACCGCGCCGGTCGCACACCCAACCCCTGCATGCGCTGCAACGAGAAGATCAAGTTCGCCGCCCTCCTCGAGCGCGCCGTCGAGCTCGGCTTCGACGCCGTGTGCACGGGCCACTACGCCACGCTCGTCGACACGCCCGAGGGACGCGAGCTGCACCGCGCCTCCGACAACGCCAAAGATCAGTCGTACGTGCTGGGAGTGCTCACCGCCGAGCAGCTCGCGCACACGTACTTCCCGCTCGGCTCCACCCCCTCGAAGGCGCTCGTGCGCGCCGAGGCGGAGGAGCGCGGACTCTCGGTCGCGCAGAAGCCCGACAGCCACGACATCTGCTTCATCCCCGACGGCGACACGCGCGGCTGGCTCGCCGACAAGGTGGGCGCGGAGCGCGGCGAGATCCTCGACCGCACCGGAGCCGTGGTGGGCACGCACGAGGGTGCGCACGCCTTCACCGTGGGGCAGCGCCGCGGCCTGCAGCTCGGCGTGCCCGCCGCCGACGGCAAGCCCCGCTTCGTGCTCGAGGTGCGCCCGATCAACAACACCGTCGTGGTCGGGCCGAAGGAGGCGCTCGCGTGCGCCGAGATCGCGGGGGAGCGCTTCACCTGGGCAGGTCGGGTTCCGGATGCCGACTCCTTCGCGTGCGACGTGCAGATCCGCGCCCACGCCGACCCGGTGCCGGCGTTCGCATCGATGTCCGACGGTCTGCTGACGGTGCGTCCCGCAACGCCGTTCGACGGTGTCGCGCCCGGACAGACCGCCGTGCTCTACGACGGGACGCGCGTGATGGGTCAGTTCACGATCGACCGCACGGTGTCGGCGGTTCCGGTCGAGGTCTGAGTCGGCCGCAGCCGGGGCGACGAGAGGAGTCTCGGGGAAAGTCGGGCGCTGACGCGTTCTGTGCCCTTCTCTTCCCCGAATCGCCTCCGCTCAGCCGCACCTCGTGATCGTCGTGCGACGCGGCGGGCAAGGCCCGGGGCGATGTCGTACCCCCTCCCTAAGCTGGAGACGTGACCGAGCACGATCAGCTTCCCGACCTGACCCTCGACCAGGCACGCGCCGAGGCGGGCGATCTGTCGCAGCGCATCCTGGGCGCCCGCGACGCCTATTACGGGCGCGACGCCGAGCTGGTCGACGACGCCACCTACGACGGGTGGATGCACCGCCTCGAGGCGATCGAGCGGCTGTATCCCGAGCTGCAGGGGCAAGACAGCCCGACCCAGTCGGTGGGTGCCGCCGAGGCGACCGAGCTGGCGACGATCGAGCACGCCGAGCGCATGCTGAGCCTCGACAACGTCTTCTCGCCCGATGAACTGCGCGACTGGGCGGTCAAGGCCGAGGCCTCCGCGGGTCGACCCGTGCACTGGCTCAGCGAGCTGAAGATCGACGGGTTGGCCATCAACCTGCGGTACGAGAACGGGGTGCTGACCTCGGCCGCCACCCGCGGCGACGGGCGGGTCGGCGAGATCGTGACCGACAACGCGCTGCGGGTCGCGGGCATCCCGCGCGAGCTGACCGGAGAGGGCCACCCCGCTCTGGTCGAGGTGCGCGGCGAGGTCTTCATCCCGGTCGCGAAGTTCGAGAACCTCAACCGGCTCCAAGGCGAGTTCCGCGAGCGTGCGGTCGCCGAGGCGCGCGAGCGGGCGTCGAGCCGTCGCGGCGGCCGGGTCTTCGACGAGGAGAAGGCCGAGATCGCCGCCGCCCGTCGGTTCCCGGCCTTCGCCAACCCCCGCAACGCCGCAAGCGGAGGCCTTCGTCAGCAGATCGACAAGAAGTCGGGCCTCGAGCTCGAGGCCGGACTCGCGCGCATCGACTCGCTCGCGCTCTACGTCCACGGCATCGGTGCCTGGCCCGATCCTCCCGTGGCCGCCCAGAGCGAGATCTACGCCTTGCTGGCGTCGTGGGGGCTGCCCACCTCGCCGTACTTCCGCGTCGAAGACTCGATCGACGGCGTGCTGTCGTTCGTCGCCCACCACGGCGAGCACCGCCACGACGTCGAGCACGAGATCGACGGAGTCGTGGTCAAGATCGACGAACTCGCCCTGCACGACGAACTCGGCGCGACCAGCCGCGCTCCGCGGTGGGCGATCGCCTACAAGTACCCGCCCGAGCAGGTCAACACGAAGCTGCTCGACATCGTCGTCTCGGTCGGGCGCACGGGCCGCGCCACGCCGTTCGCCGTGATGGAGCCCGCGCGCGTGGCCGGGAGCGTCGTGCGCCAGGCAACCCTGCACAACCAAGACGTCGTGAAGGTCAAGGGCGTGCTGATCGGCGACACCGTCGTACTCCGCAAGGCGGGCGACGTCATTCCCGAGGTGCTCGGGCCCGTCGTCGAGCTGCGCGACGGCAGTGAACGCGCCTTCGTCATGCCCACGGACTGCCCCGAGTGCGGCACGCCGCTGCGACCGGCGAAAGAAGGCGACATCGACCTGCGCTGCCCCAACGCCCGGTCGTGCCCCGCGCAGGTGCGCGGTCGGGTCGAGCACATCGGCTCGCGCGGCGCGCTCGACATCGAGGCCCTCGGCGAGGTGACGGCAGCGGCGCTGACGCAGCCCGAGGTTCCCGAACGTCCCCCGCTCGACACCGAGGCGGGGCTGTTCGACCTCACGGTCGACGAGCTCGTGCCCATCGAGGTCGTGGTGCGTGACTCCGAGACCGGAGAACGCAAGGTCGATCCCGACTCGGGCGAACCGGTGCGCCGCGCCCCCTTCCAGAAGCTCGGCGCCGCGACCTACCCCCCGGGCAGCGAAGACCTCGACCCGGCGGAGCGGCGCCGACGCGGCATCCGCAAATCCCACCGCGAGGTGCTGCCGTCGGAGCAGGCGATCAAGCTCGTCGCCGAGCTCGAGAAGGCCAAGACCAAAGACCTGTGGCGCCTGCTCGTCTCGTTGAATATCCGCCACGTCGGTCCGGTGGCCGCGCGGGCGCTCGCGCAGTGGTTCGGCTCGCTCGACGCGATCCGGGCGGCCTCGCGCGAAGAGCTCGCCGCAGTCGAGGGCGTGGGCGGCATCATCGCAGACGCCGTCATCGACTGGTTCGAGGTCGACTGGCACCGCGACATCGTCGAGCGATGGACCGCGGCGGGCGTGCGGTTCTCCATCCCCGGTCACCCCGGGCCCGGGGCGGCGGCAGCGGCCGGGGGAGTCCTCGCCGGACTCACCGTGGTGGCGACCGGATCGCTCGACGGCTACACCCGCGAGGGAGCGCAGGAGGCCATCATCTCCGCCGGCGGCAAGGCGGCCTCGAGCGTGTCGAAGAAGACCGACTTCGTCGCGGCGGGTCCGGGTGCCGGCTCGAAGCTCGCGAAGGCTGAGGAGCTGGGTCTGCGCATCCTCGACGCCGCGCAGTTCCGCATCCTGGTGGAGCAGGGGCCGGCGGCGCTCGACGGTGGTGCGCCAGGTTCCGACGCCGGAGCGGCCGACCACGCAACGGAAACCGACGGGACCGCGACGGCCGACGCGCCGTGACGACCGACGGCGGCGGGGCCACCGACGAACCGGCCCGCGGCGACTCACAGCCCGGAACAGAGAACGAGGGCGGGACAGGAGATCGCTCTCCTGCCTCGCCCTCGGTGTCGTCAGCTGGTCAGCCGGCGCACACCGTCGCCGCGTCGGTGAAGCTCTCCTGCAGAGCGGTCACCTGGTCGCTGAGGCCGCTCGCCGTGTTGGGATCGGCGATGAGGCCGTCGAGGAACGTGGCGTACTCGTTGAGCGCGCCGCTCGCCTTCTGGGCCGCCGGGGCGACCTCTTCGTTGGTGATCCCGCCGAACTCGGTGTCGACCTGCGTCGCGAGCTCGCGGAACTGCGTCAGCGTGGCCTGCGGGTCGGACGTGTCGATCGAGCTTCCGGCCTGGCTGACCGCCTGGAACTGCTCCTGCACGATCTGGCAGGCATCGGCCTTCGACTGGTCGCCGGCGGGAGCGGGAGCGCTCGACGCCTGTGCCGACGAGCTGGCCTCGCTCGTTCCGGCGGTGTCGTTGGTGTCGGCCTCGTTGGCGTTCGAGTCGCCGCCACCCGAGCACCCGGTCAGCAGCAGCAACGCCGATGCGGCGACGAGCGCGAAAGACGTACGCGTTTTGATCATGTGATTCCCCCAAGGTCACTTCCGGGCGCGAGTCAGTCCGGAATGGCCCCACCGTAGTGACATCCGTCGGCCCCCCGCCATTCGACCCCTGCCCCTTGCGTCAGGGGAGGGATTCGGTGCAGGGCGTCGGCTCAGTCGCTCAGCAGCTGATCGCGCACCTGCCGCCGGAGGACCTTCCCGATCAACGAGCGCGGCAATTCGTCGACCACGATGACACGCTTCGGCACCTTGTAGGGCGTCAGGATGCCGCGGGCGAATGCCCGCACGGCCTCGGCGTCGAACTCGCCCGGCGTCGTCGGCACGACCGCGGCCACGACCTCTTCGCCCGAGTGCTCATCCGGGAGGCCGACCACGGCCACCTCGGCGACCGAGGGATGCTGGCGCAGCACGTTCTCGACCTCGGTCGGCGCGACGTTGAAGCCGCCCGTGATGATCAGCTCTTTGATGCGGTCCACGATGCGCACGAAACCGGCGTCGTCGATCGTGACGATGTCTCCGGTGCGGAACCAGCCGTCGACGAACACCGACGCGGTTTCTTCGGGCTTGCCGTAGTACCCCGAGAACACCTGCGGCCCGCGCACCACCAGTTCGCCGCGTTCCACATCGGTCGTGGGATCGTCGGGGTCGACCACGCGGCACTCGGTCCCCGGCAGGGGCAGGCCCACGGTTCCCGCGACGCGGTTGTCGGCGACGGGGTTGGCCATGAGCACGGGGGAGCACTCGCTCAGCCCGTAGCCCTCGACCAGGTAGCCGCCGGTGGCCTCCTCGAAGGGCACGACGAGATCGTGCGGCAGGGCCATCGCACCCGAGATGGCGACGTCGGTGCCCGCGAGCGACACGCCCTGCGCCGTGGCCGCCGCCAACAGGCGTTCGGCGATGGGCGGCACGAGCGGGAGGAACGTCGCCGGGTGCTTCTTGGTGACCGCCAGCACGAGGTCGGGGTCGAACTTGGGGAAGAGCACGAGACGCGCGCCCATCGACATCGCGAACGTCAGGCACAGGGTCAGCCCGTACGCGTGGAACATCGGCAGCACGGCGTAGACGACGCAGCCCTCGCCGCGCACGATCGAAGGCACCCAGGCGCGCGCCTGCGCCGCGTTCGCCAGCAGGTTGGCATGCGTGAGCATCGCACCCTTGGGTGTGCCGGTCGTGCCGCTCGTGTACTGGATGATCGCGAGGTCATCGGCGGCCGGGCGGGGGTGGCTCTCGGGCAGGGGAGCGTGGCGCACCAGGTCGGACCACTCGACGGCGTTCTTCGTCTTCTCGGTCAGCGCTGCGCGCGCCTCGCGGGCCTTCGCCACCGGCAGGCGCAGGGCGAGACGCGTGCGCAGAGGCATGGCCGTGGTCACGTCGACTGAGACGAGCGTGTCGACGCGCAGATCGGCGGGGAACTCCTGCACGGTGGCGACGACCTTGCTCCACACGATCGCGTGCTTCGCGCCGTGGTCCTCGAACTGCTTGCGCAGCTCCCGCGGGGTGTAGAGCGGGTTGTGCTCGACGACCACGGCGCCCAAACGCAGCACCGCGTAGAAGGCCACGATGTGCTGCGGGCAGTTGGGCAGCACGATGGCCACCGGGTCGCCCGCCTCCACGCCGCGTTCCTTCAGCGCGGCCGCGACGCGCACGATGTCGGCCGACATCTCGGCATACGTCGTCTCACGGCCGAAGAACTGCAGGGCGGGGGCGTCGGGGTAGTCGCGCACCGACGCGTCGACGATGTCGACGAGCGATCCGCTCTGGGGTTCCAGGTCTTCGGGGACTCCCGGTGCATAACTCGAGGTCCAGGGCCGCGGGGGATCGAAGCTCGTCACCCCGTCAGCCTAAGACGCCCGGACCGCTCATCGAGGGTGGGTGCGCGACGGGAGCGGGTGACGGCGCGAACTAGACTCGGGGGGTGTCTGAAATCACTCCTGATCTCGTGCGCCATCTCGGTGTGCTCGCCCGGATCCAGTTGAGCGACGAGGAGGTCCAGAGCCTCACCGGCCAGCTGGATGCCATCGTCGACAACATCGCGAAGGTGTCCGAGGTGGCCACGCCCGACGTCGTCGCCACGAGCCACCCGATCCCGCTCGAGAACGTCTTCCGCCCCGACGTCGTGCAGCAGCAGCTCACGCGCGAGCAGGTGCTGCAGAACGCCCCTGACCAGGCCGACGGCCGATTCCGCGTGACCGCGATCCTGGGAGAAGAGCAGTGACCGACCTCACCCGCCTGACAGCGGCGGATCTCGCCGCCAAGCTCGCCTCGTCCGAGGTCTCGAGCGTCGAGGCCACGCAGGCCCACCTCGACCGCATCGCCGCCGTCGACGGCGACGTGCACGCGTTCCTGCACGTGAGCGACCATGCCCTCGAGGTCGCGGCCGACATCGACCGCCGCCGCGCGGCGGGAGAGCAGCTGCACGAGCTCGCCGGCGTTCCGCTCGCGGTCAAGGACGTGCTCGTCACCACCGATATGCCCTCCACCAGCGGGTCAAAGATCCTCGAGGGCTACATGTCGCCCTACGACGCCACGGTCGTCGCGCGCTCGCGCGCCGCGGGCCTCGTGCCGCTGGGCAAGACCAACATGGACGAGTTCGCGATGGGCTCCTCCACCGAGTTCTCCGCCTACGGCCCCACCCGCAACCCGTGGGCCCTCGACCGCATCCCCGGCGGCTCCGGTGGTGGATCGGCCGCGGCCGTCGCCGCGTTCGAGGCGCCGCTCGCCCTCGGCTCCGACACGGGTGGCTCGATCCGTCAGCCCGCGCACGTCACCGGCACGGTCGGCGTCAAGCCCACGTACGGCGGCGTGAGCCGTTATGGCGCGATCGCCTTGGCATCCAGCCTCGATCAGGTCGGCCCGGTCACGCGCACCGTGCTCGACGCGGGTCTTCTTCACGACGTCATCGGCGGTCACGACGCGAACGACTCGACCTCGCTGTCCGACGCGTGGCCCTCGTTCGCCGCCGCCGCCCGCGAGGGCGCGACCGGCGAGGTCCTCAAGGGACTCAAGGTCGGCGTCATCCGCGAGCTCGACGACCGCGGCTTCCAGAAGGGCGTGTCGGACTCGTTCCGCGCATCGCTGGCAGCCATGGAGGCGCAGGGCGCCGAGATCATCGAGATCAGCGCCCCGCACTTCGAGTACGGCGTCGCCGCGTACTACCTGATCCTTCCCGCCGAGGCCTCGAGCAACCTGGCGAAGTTCGACTCGGTGCGCTTCGGCATGCGCGTGAACCCGCAGGGGGCCGCGACCGTCGAGAACGTCATGGCCGCGACGCGCGACGCGGGCTTCGGTCCCGAGGTCAAGCGCCGCATCATCCTCGGCACCTACGCCCTGTCGGCGGGATACTACGACGCCTACTACGGCAGCGCGCAGAAGGTCCGCACGCTCATCCAGCACGACTTCGACGCCGCGTTCTCGCAGGTCGACGTCATCGCGACGCCCTCGGCGCCGACCACGGCCTTCCGCCTCGGCGAGAAGATCGACGACCCGCTGCAGATGTACCTCAACGACGTGACCACGATCCCCGCGAACCTCGCGGGCGTGCCCGGCATCTCGGTGCCGAGCGGTCTCGCCGAGGAAGACGGCCTGCCCGTCGGCATCCAATTCCTCGCCCCCGCCCGCGAGGACGCCCGCCTCTACCGCGTCGGCGCAGCCCTCGAAGCGCTGCTCGTCGACCAGTGGGGCGGCCCGCTGCTCGACAAGGCTCCCTCCCTTCGACAGGCTCAGGGACCGGAAGGAACGCTCTGATGGCGAAAGACGCACTCATGGACTTCGACGAGGCACTCGAGATGTTCGAGCCCGTCCTCGGCTTCGAGGTGCACGTCGAGCTCAACACCGCGACCAAGATGTTCTCGGCGGCGCCCAACCCGGCGAACGAGGCCCACCACGGTGCCGAGCCGAACACGCTCGTCGCTCCCGTCGACATGGGTCTTCCCGGTGCCCTGCCCGTAGTGAACGCCGAGGCGATCCGCTCGTCGATCAGCCTGGGCCTCGCCCTTGGTTGCTCGATCGCGCCGTCGAGCCGCTTCGCGCGGAAGAACTACTTCTATCCCGACCTCGGCAAGAACTACCAGATCTCGCAGTACGACGAGCCGATCGCCTTCGAGGGCTCGGTCGAGGTCGAGCTCGAAGACGGCACCCTCGTGACCGTGCCGATCGAGCGCGCGCACATGGAAGAAGACGCCGGCAAGCTCACCCACATGGGCGGGGCGACCGGTCGCATCCAGGGCGCGGAGTACTCGCTGGTCGACTACAACCGCGCAGGCGTGCCGCTCGTCGAGATCGTCACGAAGCCCATCTTCGGTGCGGAGCACTCCGCCCCCGCACTGGCGAAGGCGTACGTCGCGACCATCCGCGACATCGTGCGCGGCCTCGGCATCTCGGAGGCCAAGCTCGAGCGCGGAAACCTCCGCTGCGACGCGAACGTGTCGCTGCGCCCCCGCGGCCAGGAGAAGCTCGGCACCCGCACCGAGACCAAGAACGTGAACTCCATGCGTTCGGTCGAGCGCGCGGTGCGCTACGAGATCCAGCGTCAGGCCGCGATCCTCGCCAAGGGCGGGACGATCACGCAAGAGACCCGTCACTGGCACGAGGACACCGGTCGCACCTCTCCGGGGCGTCCGAAGTCGGATGCCGACGATTACCGCTACTTCCCCGAGCCCGACCTGCTGCCGGTCGTGCCCGCACCCGAGCTGATCGAGGAGCTGCGCGCCGCGCTCCCCGAGCCGCCCGCTGCGCGCCGTCGCCGTCTGAAGGGCGAGTGGGGCTTCACCGACCTCGAGTTCCAGGACGTCGCCAACGGCGGCCTGCTCGACGCGGTGGCCGACACGATCGCCGCGGGAGCCGCTCCGGCCTCGGCCCGCAAGTGGTGGACGGGTGAGATCACCCGCGTCGCCAACGCGCAGGAGCGCGACGCCGCCGACCTCGTGTCGCCCGAGAACGTCGCCGCTCTGCAGAAGCTGATCGACGCCGGCACCCTCACCGACAAGCTCGCGCGCCAGGTGCTCGAGGGCGTCATCGCCGGAGAGGGCACCCCCCAAGAGGTCGTCGACGCCCGCGGTCTGGCCGTGGTCTCCGACGACGGGGCGCTCATCGCGGCGATCGACGAAGCCCTCGTCGCCCAGCCCGACGTGCTCGCGAAGATCCGCGACGGCAAGGTGCAGGCCGCCGGTGCCGTGATCGGCGCGGTCATGAAGGCCATGAAGGGCCAGGCCGACGCCGCGCGCGTGCGCGAACTCGTGCTGGAGCGCGCCGCCGCTCTGTAATCGACACCGGATGCCACGGCACCGCGCCCCGCGAGGGGTGGGGCCGTGGCATCCGTCGTTTCCGGTCCGAGGTGGGTCACAACCTCGGTGATCCGCGCACGCTCAGTCGGTTTCGCGCGACGCGGGCTGAGCTCGTGCGGATCGCTGAGCTCGCGCCGCGGGGCCGATGTCGGAGGTCCGGGGGAGAATGGATGCCATGGGACGAGGTGACGGAACGGGGCGCATCGTCTCGCGCCCCGACGCCGATGACACGGGCACCGGCATCCTGCACGTCGACATGGACGCGTTCTTCGCCTCGGTCGCCGTGCTCGACGATCCGTCGCTCGCCGGCAAGCCGCTCATCATCGGCGGGTCGGAGGGGCGTGGTGTCGTCTCGAGCGCCTCGTACGAGGCCCGCCGTTACGGCGTGAAGTCGGCCATGCCGGTGGCGATCGCGCTGCGCATGTGTCCCACCGCCATCGTCGTCAACCCGCCGTACCACCGCTACACCGAGATGTCTCGGCAGGTCATGGCGATCTTCCACGACGTCACCCCGCTGGTCGAACCGCTCTCGATCGACGAGGCCTTCCTCGACGTCCGCGGTGCGCGGCGGCTGTGGGGGAGCCCGGGGACCATCGCCCGCGACCTGCGCGCCCGGGTGAAGGCCGAGACGGGGCTGACCTGCAGCATCGGCGTCGCGGCGACCAAGCACGTCGCCAAGATGGCCTCCACGATCTCCAAACCCGACGGGCTGCTCGTGGTGGCCGAGGCCGACACCGAGGCGTTCCTGCGCCCACGTTCGGTGCGCGCGCTGTGGGGGGTGGGGCCCAAGGCCGCCGAGGCGCTGGAGTCCCGCGGCATCCGGCTCATCTCCGACATCCTCGACACCCCGCGTCCCGCGCTCGATCGGGTTCTCGGTCCCGCGATGGGCGAGCGCATCTGGCACCTCTCGCGCGGTATCGACGCCCGCGAGGTGCACACGGGGCGCTCCGAGAAGAGCGTCGGCCACGAAGAGACGTTCCACACCGACATCTCCGACACCCGCACGCTGCACGTCGAACTCCGCCGGCTCGCCGATCGCGTGGGCGCGCGCCTGCGCACGCAGCAGTACGAGGCGGCGACGATCTCGATCAAGGTGCGCTTCTCCGACTTCACCACCCTGAGCCGCTCACGCACGCTGCCCGAACCCACCTCGGTCGGCCAGCGCATCGGCGACGCCGCCATCGAGTTGTTCGACGCGATCGACCGACGCCAGGCCGTGCGCCTGGTCGGTGTGCGCGGAGAGAAGCTCAAGCCGGCGGCGATGGCCGCCACCCTGTGGGACGACGACGCCGAGTGGCGCCGCGTCGAGGGGGCACTCGACGACGCCACGACGCGCTTCGGCCGGGGCGCCGTCACTCGCGGTTCGCTGCTCGGGCCGTCGCGCGGCGGGGGAGCCCTCCCCACCAACCCCCGGCCCTCGTACGACCACTGACACGCGGACCGCGGTCGCGCAACGCCCCTCGGCGCTCCGACGCCGGGCCGCTACGGTGGAGCCATGCCCAACATCGCTTTGGAACTCGGCAAGCAGGCCACCAGCTTCGGCGTCACCTCCGCCTACGGCGAGCAGCAGGACGTCGACGGCGTTCGCATCGTCCCCGTCGCCCTCACCTGGGCCGGGTACGGCGGCGGCTCCGACGAGCAGGGCAACGGTGGCGGCGGGGGCGGCGGATACACGCTTCCGCTCGGCGCCTACATCCGTCGCGGAGACGACCTGCGGTTCGACCCGAACCTCGTGTCGCTGCTCGCCGTCGGCATCCCGTTCGTGTGGGTGGCCGGTCGCGCCCTCAGCCGTGTCATCCGCGCCCTCAAGAAGTAACGCGGACCCCCTCGACGACGCTCTCACCGCGGCCGTGGCCGCGATGTCGGCGCGCGTCGTCGAGATCGGCGCGTCGAACCCTGTCGTCGTCATCGACGGTCGCAGCGGAGCCGGCAAGAGTTCGCTCGCCCGTCGCCTCGTGGCCGCGTGGCCGGGGCGCGGGCGCGTGCAGATGGTCGCCCTCGACGACGTGTATCCCGGGTGGGACGGCCTCGCCGCGGGCGCTGACTACGCTCGCGAGACGATCCTGCTCCCGCACGCGCGTGGACTGCTCGGCGTGTGGGAGCGATGGGATTGGGAGCTCGACGAGCGTGCCGAGGCATACGCCATCGACCCGTCCCTCCCACTGGTCGTTGAGGGGTCGG
This sequence comes from Microbacterium sp. JC 701, assembly GCF_021026215.1. Classification (NCBI taxonomy): domain Bacteria; kingdom Bacillati; phylum Actinomycetota; class Actinomycetes; order Micrococcales; family Microbacteriaceae; genus Microbacterium; species Microbacterium sp. JC 701. The sequence goes on along the minus strand of NZ_JAJNCV010000002.1, from coordinate 456,188 downwards.
GCCTCTTGACTCCCGAGGTCGCCCGGTTGGCCGACCTCACCGTGTGGGTCGAGGCCCCGACCGACTCCCGGCGTACGCGGGCACTCGCACGTGATGGCGAGACCTACCGCCCGCATTGGGATCGGTGGGCTGCGCAAGAAGACGCGCACCTCGCCGCGCACGACCCCGCGGCCCGCGCCGGGCTCCGGGTGCGCCTGCCGTGATGCCCCGCCGGGGAGCGTCTCAGCGTCGGTCGAGCGCCGTCATCAGCCCGTCGAGGCGATAGCCGATCCAGTCGTACACCCCGAAGCGCGGGTCGTCGGGGTGATGGTCGTCTTCGGTCCGGATGCCGAGGCGCGTGGCCAGCACGAGGCGCAGCGCCGACAGCGTCCGCATCCAGGCGAGGGCCTCGGTCTCGCCGAGCGCGATGGTGATCGTCGCGTCGGGATCGTCTTCGGCTGAGCGATCGCCGCCGTCGAGGCCGAGCGTCTGCAGGAGCACCGCGGCATCCTGAGCCCGCCTCTCGAGCAGGTCGCCTCCCGTCAGCCGGCGGAACTCGCGACTCGCGGCCTCGTCGTCGGGGTAGGCGTCGGGGAACAGCCGCGCGACGGCGGGGTCGTCGTCAGCCCGCGAGTCGGCCAGCAGGTCGCGGAACTGGCCCACGATCCCGGCGAGGTGGAGGGCTTCGAGACCGCTGATCTCGAGCACGACGATCCGCTCGCTCACGAGGGGTCCTTCCTGACGGTGGCCCAGAGGCCGAAGTCGTGCATGGCTTGCACGTGAGCCTCCATGACCTCGCGCGGACCGCGTGCGACGACGGCATGACCGTCGTGGTGCACAGCGAGCATGAGGCGGTGGGCGGTCGGAGTGTCGAACCCGAAGTAGGTGCGGAAGACGTGGCTCACGTAGCTCATGAGGTTCACCGGGTCGTTCCAGACGACGGTCTGCCACGACGACGGCGGCTCCGGGGTCGTCTGCCGATCGCGCTCGATGTCGAGATCGGGCGTCGCGAGCGGAGCCATCACGCCCACCCCAATTGGTGCAATCGGTCGTCGTCGATTCCGTAGAAGTGTGCGATCTCGTGGACGAGGGTCGTGTGGATCTCGTCGCGCAGCGCGGTCTCGTCGTCGCACACCGCGAGATGCGGTTCGCGGTACAGGATGATGCGGTCGGGGAGCTCGCCGACGCCGTAACGATCCCGTTCGGTGAGGGCCCAGCCGTCATATAGCCCGAGCAGATCGAGCGATCCGTCTTCCGGGCGGTCCTCGACGACGAACACGACGTTGTCGAGGCCGTCGACCATGTCGTCGGGAAGCCGATCGAGCTCGTCGACGACCAGCGCCTCGAATGCGTCAGCATCGAGCTGCAGAGTCGCGGGCGCGTCGACGTCGTCGTGCACGGCGGGCCTCCCGGGGTCTTCGGCCGTTCCAGCGGATGCCGCGGGCGCGAGCCATGGCATCCGGCTTCGATTCTACGGGCGCGGGAGGCCGATGCGCCGGAGATCGGCCGCCTTACGCACCGATCGTGCGGTTAGGCTCGTGAGGGACGACGACGGAGGGGGTCGCCATGGCGGCGAAGCGGGCGATCAGCGGAATCTGCCGTGATTGGCCCGCCGAGAGCGGGTTCATCCGCGAGGTGTTGGACCGCATCGGCGACAAGTGGACGATGCTCGTGGTCAGCACGCTCGGCGAGCAGTCGCTGCGCTATTCCGACCTGCACGCGAGCATTCCGGGCATCTCGCAACGCATGCTCACCGTGACGCTGAAGGCCCTCGAGCGCGACGGCCTGCTCACCCGAACGGCGTACGCCGAGGTACCGCCGCGCGTGGAGTACGAACTCACCGACCTCGGACGCTCGCTGGGTGCCGCCGTCCGGGCGATGGCCGTGTGGGCTGCGACGAATCACGAGGCCGTCGCGGCCAGTCGTGCAGCCCACGCTGAGGGCGGCGTCGGCCGAGAGGGCGCTCGGCGTGCGCGCTCCCGGCCGGGGCCTGTCATCGCTCCGGCGTCGTGACGATCAGCTCGTTCGTCGAACGGTCGACGTAGAGCTCCCAGTAGCGCTCCGCGATGTCGCGCGCGGGGAGGAAGGGGCCTCCGAACGACGGCTGCTCGTCGGCGATCATGAGCGCGATCGCCACGTGGGCGACGAAGACGCCCGAGTCCGCCAGCGAGGTGCCCACGTTGAGCGCCCAGTTGCGGAGGGCCGCCCCGCCGACCGTCACGTTTCCGTACCGCGGCACCGGGTAGACCGAACCTGCTCCCGTGGTGAAGAACAGTGCGCCCGCGCCCGTCGCCAGCATCTCGGGGAGCACTTCGTCGGTCGCCGTCATCGCGCCGTAGAGGTAGTACTCGATCTGCGGCTGCACGTTCTGCGCGGTGGTCGCGCGGATGTCGACCGGGGCGAGGGGGCCGGCCGAGGCGTCGGCGGGGGAGTACTCGAGCACGTCGATGGCGCCGAACCGGTCGCGCGCCGCGGCGAGGGCCGACCGCAGGGCCGGGCGGTCGAGGACATCGGCGGCGAACCCCGCCGCGGTGACGCCCTCGGCCGCGAGCTGCGCGACGAGACCGTCGAGCTTGGCGGCGTTGCGGGCGATGAGGGCGACGTCGAACCCTTCGGCTCCGAATCGTCTCGCGAGGGCGAGCCCGAGTCCGGGTCCGGCGCCGATGATCGCGATGGTGGGCATGCGTGTTCTCCCGTTCGTGGATGGCGCCGCGCAGCGGCGCCGGAGGTGTCGGGAGCCAGTGTGCGCGGGTGCGTAGACGGGTACAAAAGGCACATCGAGGTACCTGAGACGCCCGGATCACCGTCGGGGGGAGAAGCCGATGGGCGGGGAACGACAAAGGCCCGGGAGCGATGCTCTCCGGGCCTTCGTGAGGTTGGGGTGGCTAACGGGACTTGAACCCGCGGCCCCCGCGACCACAACGCGGTGCTCTACCAACTGAGCTATAGCCACCATGTGTCTGCCGCAGCAGACAACTGAACGATTATGTCATACGTCCAGTGCGAACGACGACACGGCCGAGGCCGAGACGGCCTTCGCTTCGTCGCTCGTGGGGCCCGGCTGCGGCACGAAGACCGCGGCGCGGTAGTAGGCGAGCTCGCGGATCGACTCGAGGATGTCGGCCAGGGCGCGGTGCCCGCCGTTCTTCTTCGGAGCCTGGAAGTAGGCGCGCGGGTACCAGCGGCGCGACAGTTCTTTGATGCTCGAGACGTCGACGTTGCGGTAGTGCAGCCAGCGGTCGACGCGCGGCATGTACTTCGCGAGGAACATGCGGTCGGTGCCGATCGTGTTGCCGGCCAGCGGCGCCTTGCCCTCGGTCGGAGCGAAGCGCTGAATGTACTCGAGCACCTGGAACTCGGCGTCTGCGAGGCTCACGCCGTGGGGGATCTCGTCGAGCAGGCCCGACGAACGGTGCATCTCGGTGACGAACTCGCCCATGTTGGCGAGGGCCGAGGCGTCGGGCTTGATGACGATCTGGAACCCGGGGTCGAGCACGTTCAGCTCGAAATCGGTGATGACGACGGCGATCTCGACCAGTTCGTCGACGGCCAGGTCGAGGCCTGTCATCTCGCAGTCGATCCAGACGAGCCGGTCGTTCTCGGAGGCGTTTACCATCCCCACATCCTACTGACGGGGTACGACATCGGATCTGGTCCCCCAGACACGATTCGAACGTGTGACCGGCGTCGCGACCTATGCCGCGATGGTGCGCGATATCACCCAGCAGGTGGAGCCCAAAAGGCGACGACGGTCTCTGGTTCTGTCGGCGGTTTTCCACGGCCTCGCATTCACGATCATGACGGCGCTCCTCATCTTCCGGATTGCGGCGGGAAATGCAGTCACCCCGGTCGTTTTCGTGGGTGGCTTCCTGGTCATCATGGAGCTCGTCCTGTTCGTCTGGGCGCTGCAACAGATTGGCCGGCGGACTCAGCCCCGGTGACCGGATGGTTGACGTCCGGGCGATCGCGCCGGGACGGCGGCTCGACCACGAGGTCGACAGGCGTGAACAGTAGTCTCGGCCCATGGACAAGGCGTCGCCGCTCTTCACCGCCGGTGTGATCCCCTTGGGAGCGGCCACTATCGCCTTCGCTGGCGCAGGTTGGTGGCTGGCTGCTCTGTGCGCCGGAGCTGCCGCCGGGCTGTGCTTTTCCTGTCGCGCCGTGCTGCTGCGGAGCGAGGCATGCCGCACGACGATGGCGCGGATGACCAGGGGCTCTAGCTTCTGATGCACCGCGTGGTGTCAGAGCTCACCGCCTGACCCCATCTGAGAAGCGCTCAGCCACCACGGGCGCTGGATTGCTCCTCGCGCGGTACGACCGGCGGGTTGTAGAAGCATGTCGCGAAAACCACAGCGAGGCCGGCGATGTGGAGCGCGAATCCGACCGTGCGCCACGCCCCTTCGGACAGATAGCCGAGGACCATGCCACCGACCCATGCGACGATGCCGCAGGTGACCAACAGGCGCTTGATGAGAGTGCGACGATTGTTCACCGCGCGGAGCCTCCTCAGGCTCGATGGGGGACAACGTCCCCCAGACACGATTCGAACGTGTGACCGGCGGATTAGAAGGCCGCTGCTCTATCCACTGAGCTACTGGGGGTCGGCGACCAGGATATCGCCCGGCGCTCCGGCGCGTGCGCCAGCCCCTGGCGGACACCGCCGCGGCGGGCGTACCCTCCCGGCAACGAGAGCAAAGGAGCACTCATGTCAGACACCGTGACCAAGCGCCTCTGGGTGGCCTACGGCCCGGCGGGCGTCGTCGGGAAGATCCAACGGGATGCCGAGGGCTTCAGCGTCCACATGGCGGGCAAGAACGAGCGGCTGGGCGTCTACCCCACGATGGAGATCGCCAAGAGCGCCCTTCACTCGCACCTCAAGCCCGGCAGCGACCGGCCGGAGTTCCGGGAGCACTGAGAGACGGGCGCCCCGTCCGTGCCGTTGTCGCCGGGCGGGGCGTCCCCCTGCCTGCGACAGGCGCGGCAGGTGTCGCCGCCTGCCCGCGTGGGGTGCGGACGGTGTCGCCTCGTGCGCGCGTTAGATTCGCGCCGCGCGGGTCGCCCGGGGCGCGGGCTTCGGGGCGGCGAGCAAGGGCATCGCGATGTGCACGAGGGGGCCGATCCCGAGCGCGAAGACGACGGTGCCGATGCCCACGGTGCCGCCCAGGAGCCATCCGAGCACGAGGACGGAGCCCTCGACCGACAGGCGGCACGCCCAGATCGGCCAGCCGAAGCGCGCGTGCATGCCGGTCATCAGTCCGTCTCGCGGCCCGGGGCCGAAGTGGGCTCCGATGTACAGACCGGATGCGAAGGCCACGATCACGACGCCGGCGACGAGCATGAGCACCTGCAGCCACAGCACGTCGGGGTGGGGGAGGACCCCCAGGGCGAGCTGGATGCTCGTGCCCACCAACAGAATGTTGGCCACCGTGCCGACCCCGGGCTTCTGACGCAGCGGGATCCAGAGCAGCAGGACGCACAGTCCGATGATGTTGGTCACCCATCCGATGCCGATTCCCGTCACGCGGGAGACACCCTCGGCGAACACGGTCCACGGGTCGACCCCGAGGCCGGCGGCGATGGTGAAGGCGCAGCCGACGCCGTAGAGGACCAGGCCGACGAAGAGACGGGTGATGCGGGATGCCATGAAGAGATCCAATCACGCGATTGGAATCAAGCCATAAGGCCAATTGCGATAATCTGGCCGCATGGACTCGCGCATCTCGGCTCGTACCCTCGCATCCGCCCTCGGGGGGTGGCGGGGAAGTGGTCCTGCGTACGAGGCGCTGGCAGACGGCATCCGCCTGCTCTGCCTCGACAACAGGCTCGCTCCCTCGACGGCGCTGCCCGCCGAACGCGAGCTCGCCGCCGCCCTGCACCTCAGCCGGACGACGGTCGCGGCCGCGTATCGCAGTCTGCGCGACTCCGGGCACATCGAGAGTCTGCGCGGGAGCGGGAGCGTGACCCTGCCCCTGCGGCGCACGGACCCCGGTCGGCACGACACCGACGACGTGGCCATCGGCCTGCAACAGGCCAGCCCTGCCGCGTGGCCCGGCCTTCCGGCGATCGTGCAGGAGGTGATGCAGGATGCGCCGGCGCTGGTCGCACGCATCGGATACGACGTCGTGGGTGACCTCGGTCTGCGACAGGCGATCGCCGACCACTACGCCCAACGAGGGCTCGCGACCACACCCGACCAGATCCTCGTGACGACGGGCGCGCAGAGCGCGATTCACCTGATCGCGTCGGTCCTTGTGGGCCGCGCCGACCGGGTCATGCTCGAGACGCCGACCTACCCGCACGCGGCCGACGCGTTCCGCCGCGTCGGCGCTCGCCTGATCGGTGTGCCGGTGGACCCTGCGTCGGGGTGGGATCTCGAGCGCGCCGAGCAGAGCTTTGCCCGCGCGCTGCCCACGCTCGCCTATCTCATGCCCGACTTCCAGAACCCGACGGGTCGGACGATGACCGCCTCGGAGTCGGACGCCTTTCTCGCGGGAGCGCAATCGGTGGGCACCGTGCTCGTGCTCGATGAGACCACCGCCCAGCTCGACATCGACCGCAGCTCGGGATCCGCGCCGTTCGGCGACGATGACCGGATCGTGCGGGTCGGATCCCTCGGCAAGACGGTGTGGGGAGGGCTGCGCGTGGGATGGGTGCGCGCGGCGCCCGAGATCGTGCGCCGACTGGCCAGCGGCAGACCCGTGCACGACTTGGGAACTCCCGAGATCGAACAGGCGATCGCGGCGCGCATCGTGCCGCGACTCGACGAGATCGCTCGCCAGCGGGGAGAACTGCTGCGCGCCGGACGCGACACCTTGGTGGCGGGGCTGCGGACACTGCTGCCGGAGTGGCAGGTGCCCGATGTCCGTGGCGGCGTCTCGCTGTGGGTCGGCCTCGGCGACCCGCTGAGCACCCCTCTCGTGATGAACGCCCGGGCCCGCGGGCTCGCACTGTCGGCGGGATCGCGGTTCGCTGTGGAGGGCGGCCACGATCGCCACCTGCGCGTGCCCTTCACCGCAGCCCCCGCCGCTCTCGAACAGGCCGCGCGCATTCTGCGCGACGCGTGGGACGACGTGCGCGGGGGACGGACGGCTGCTCCGCGCGAGGACTTCGCCACCGTCGTCTGACGCGGTCATCGCGCGTAGCGCAGGCATTCGACGGCGTCGCTCGACGACCAGAACTCGCCGAGTCTGCGGAAGCTGCCCGAGGCCGTGTGGAAGCGCTCGGCCGCGTACCGCCAGCCGCCGTCGGCCGCGATCGCGCGGATGTGGCCCACGACGATGCCGCGCGGATCGGCGATGCGCCACAGGCCCGCGGCGACGTGGGTCGCCGCGCCCCACCCGGCCGGGCGCGGTGCCGGGGCGAGGTCGTTCCAGAGTGCGGTGCTCATGGCCGTCACGGTAGACCGGACCTCCGACATCGCTCGTCGCGCGGTCGATGGACGCTTCTCCCCGCTGGACGGATCGTTCGGGTTATCCACAGATCGGCGGTTTCCCTCGGCGGCGCCCTCGTCGTTCCCGTCAGTCTTGCCGTGGCTCCGGCACCCGTCGGGCACACGGGTGCCGGAGCGCACACCACGACGAGAGGACACACGCATGAGCGATCACATCACCCTGGTGGGGAACATCACGGGCGAGTTGGACCAGCGGGCGACACGCGGGGGCGAGACCATCGCCGCATTCCGGCTGGCGGTGGGCGAGCGAAAGCTCGACCGGGAGCGCGGAGAGTGGGTGGACGGCCACACCAACTTCTACAACGTCTCGGTCTTCGGAGACCTGGGCGCGCACGCGCTCACCTCTCTGCGCAAGGGGCAGCGGGTGATCCTCACGGGGAGACTGCGGGTGCGCGAGTGGGAGAACGAGACCAAACGAGGGGTGAGCGCCGACGTCGTCGTCGACGCCATCGGCCACGACCTGCGCTGGGGGACCTCCCAGTTCACGCGCACGCCGCGCCCGCAGGCGGCGGTCGAACCGTCGGCGCACACGCCGACCGGCGCAACTGACGCCGACGGCTGGGCGGTTCCGGGCGCGGAGGTGGAGAGCACGCCGTCCGATGCCGGCGAATCGAGGCAGCCGGCGCTCGTGAGCGCGGAGGGGGGTGCGGGCCCGTTCTGAGGGCTGCGGCGGCGACGGGGACGGCGGCGAGGCGGCGGCGACGACGAAGGCACGGACGGGGTCGCTCGGGCGTATCCGTAGACTCGACCGCGTGGCTCGCCTTCTCGCTCGTCCTGTCGCCGTCCTCGCCCTCGCGGCCGCGCTGGGTCTCGCCGGCTGCACCGCGTCGCCCGCACCCGAGGCCGTGACCACGCCGGACGCCGCACCTCCGGTCGCCAGCGCCGCACCGACCGACGGGAGCACGTCCTCGTCGGCTCCTTCGGCCGATGCCTCGACGTCCGCGAGCGCTGCCGCCGCCGAGTTGCCGCTATTCACGCAGACCGTGCAGTCGGTCTGGTCGGGTCCCGATCAGGTCTCGGGTCGTGCCTACATCGACGCTTTGGTGGCTGCCGGCTTCGACAAGTCGGCGATGCAGGTCACCGCCGACGCGACGACGGTGGGCAACCCCGCCGAGAGCATCACCTTCTCGGTGCGCCTGGGCGACGAGTGCCTGGTAGGCCAGGTCGGACCGTCGATCGGCAACCCCGTCACCTCGGTGCTGCCCGCCCTGTCGTCGGGTGGATGCCTGATCGGACAGACGCGCGCCATCAACTGGTGAGCGGGGCGGCCCCCGCTCTCGTCGGTGCGCGGCGTCACCGCCCCTAGACTGGAACGGATATGGCCGAATACATCTACTCCATGGTCCGCGCCCGCAAGGCTGTGGGCGACAAGCTGATCCTCGACGACGTCACGATGTCGTTCCTGCCCGGTGCCAAGATCGGCATGGTCGGCCCGAACGGCGCCGGTAAGTCCACGATCCTCAAGATCATGGCCGGTCTCGACACCCCCTCCAACGGCGAGGCCCGCCTGAGCCCCGGCTTCACGGTCGGCATCCTCATGCAGGAGCCCGAGCTCGACGACAGCAAGACCGTGCTCGAGAACATCCAGGACGGCGTGGCGATCAAGCCCAAGCTCGATCGTTTCAACGAGATCTCCGCCCTCATGGCCGACCCCGACGCCGACTTCGACGCGCTGCTCGCCGAGATGGGCACGCTGCAGGAGGAGATCGACGCCGCCGACGGATGGGACCTCGACTCCCAGCTCGAGCAGGCCATGGCCGCCCTGCGCACGCCCCCGGGCGACGCCTCGGTCGTGCCGCTCTCGGGTGGTGAGCGCCGCCGCGTCGCACTCGCGAAGCTGCTGCTGCAGAAGCCCGACCTGCTACTCCTCGACGAGCCCACCAACCACCTTGACGCCGAGAGCGTGCTCTGGCTCGAGCAGCACCTGCAGGCCTACAAGGGTGCGGTGATCGCGATCACCCACGACCGGTACTTCCTCGACAACGTCGCGGAATGGATCGCCGAGGTCGACCGCGGCCACCTGTACCCCTACGAGGGCAACTACTCGACCTACCTCGAGAAGAAGGGCCAGCGGCTCGAAGTCCAGGGCAAGAAGGACGCCAAGCTCGCCAAGCGCCTCAAGGAAGAACTCGAGTGGGTGCGCTCCAACGCCAAGGGTCGACAGGTCAAGTCGAAGGCCCGCCTCGCCCGTTACGAGGAGATGGCCGCCGAGGCCGAGCGCACGCGCAAGTTGGACTTCGATGAGATCCAGATCCCCGCGGGTCCGCGTCTCGGCGGAATCGTGATCGACGCCAAGAAGCTCGAGAAGCGCTTCGGCGACCGCTCGCTCATCAGCAACCTGAGCTTCAACTTGCCGCCGAACGGCATCGTCGGTGTGATCGGCCCCAACGGTGTCGGTAAGACGACGCTGTTCAAGACGATCGTCGGCCTCGAGCCCCTTGACGGCGGATCGCTGAAGATCGGCGAGACCGTCAAGATCAGCTACGTCGACCAGTCGCGCGCGAACATCGACCCCGAGAAGACGCTGTGGGAGGTCGTGTCCGACGGGCTCGACATCATCACCGTCGGCAAGACCGAGATCCCTTCGCGCGCCTACGTCTCGAAGTTCGGTTTCAAGGGACCCGACCAGCAGAAGAAGGCCGGCGTGCTCTCGGGTGGTGAGCGCAACCGTCTGAACCTGGCGATGACGCTGAAAGAGGGCGGCAATCTCCTTCTGCTCGACGAGCCCACCAACGACCTCGACGTCGAGACCCTCAGCTCGCTCGAGAACGCGCTGCTCGAGTTCCCCGGTTGCGCCGTGGTCATCACGCACGACCGGTGGTTCCTCGACCGCATCGCGACGCACATCCTCGCCTACGAGGGCACCGAGGAGCACCCCGACCAGTGGCACTGGTTCGAGGGCAACTTCGAAGCCTACGAGGCGAACAAGGTCGAGCGTCTCGGCGCCGACGCGGCCAACCCGTCACGGTCCACCTACCGCAAGCTCACGCGTGACTGACGCGAGCACCACCAGCGAGGGTCCGGCTCCGGCCGGGCCCTCGCGGCTGCACGTTCCGATCCACCTCCGGTGGGGCGACCTCGATGCGCTCGGACACGTCAACAACACGTCGATGCTCAAGCTGCTCGAAGAAGCGCGCCTCCGCGCGTTCTGGCGCGGCGACGGCGAGGGCGAGGCGCTCCCCACGGCCGTGTTCGACATGAGCGTGCTCGAAAGCGGCGGTGAACGCGCGACGCTCATCGCCCGGCAGGAGATCGAATACCTCCGCCCGGTCCCGTACAGCCAGCGTCCCCTCGACGTGCGCATGTGGATCGGTGCGATGGGCGGCTCGAGCGCCGACATCTGCTTCGAGGTCTACAGCCCCGCCGGCGACGCAGCCCCCGTGCTCTATGCACGTGCGACCGCCGTCGTCGTGCTCGTCGACACCGCCAGCGGTCGTCCCATCCGCTGGAGCGAGACCGAACGTGCGGCGTGGGGCCCCTATGTCGGCGACCCGATCGAGTACCGCCGGCGCTCCAGCAAGGGCTGACGGCGAGCGGCACAGCCCCCGCGAGACGCTGACCCGAGCGAGTCGGGGCGTCGACGTCACCGCCGCGATCGCCGAAAGATCCCGGATGCCGTGAGGCCGCGGCATCCGGAAGCTCGATCACTCGCGCGGGACGCGCACCATGACCTCCTGGGCGACGCTCGCGACGAGGACGCCCTCGCGCGTGTAGATGCGTCCGGTCGACAGACCTCGGCCGCCGCGGGCGTTGGGCGACTCCTGCACGTAGAGCAGCCAGTCGTCGACGCGGGCCGGGCGATGCCACCACATCGCGTGGTCGAGACTTGCGACGCGGAGACCCGGCGCACTCCACGCGACGCCGTGCGCGCGCAGGATGGTCTCTTGAATGGTCAGGTCGCTGAGGTAGGCGAGGGCCGCGCGGTGCACGGCCGGGTCGTCGCCGACGGTACGACGCAGCTTCATCCACACGGCCTGCCGGGGAACGTGCGGTCCTTCGACCGTGGCGTACACGGATGACCCGACGTGACGCACGTCGACCGGGCTCGCCGACAGGATGCGGCGGCTGATCGGGTGCAGGCTCTCGGCGTCGACCGGCGCGGTGTCTTCGGGTTGCGGGATGCCCTCGGGCATAGGCTCGAAGTGCTCGAGGCCGGGGTCTTCGTCTTGGAACGACGCGATCATCGAGAAGATCGGCACGCCGGCCTGGAACGCCTGAGTGCGACGCGTCGAGAACGAGCGCCCGTCGTGGATGCGATCGACCGAGAACGTGATGCCGTCGGCGGGGTCACCGGGCCGCAGGAAATAGCCGTGCATCGAGTGCACCGTGCGCTCGGGCGGCAGGGTGCGAGAGGCCGCCACGATCGTCTGGGCGAGCACCTGCCCGCCGTAGACGCGGCCCGTGGGCATGGCCTGCGACACGCCCGTGAAGATGTCTTCGGTGGTCCGGGCGCCGGCGTCGCGGAGGTCGAGCACCGCGAGCAGAGACGCCACGGGATCGATGGCGTCGGTCACGCTGACTCCCGTTCCGGCGCGGCGAGGTGCGCACCACTTGCTAGTTTAGAGCGGGTGTCCGCCCGCCTGTTGTTCCCCGACCCGCAGGCGGCAGCCGACCTGCTCACCTTCGCCAGTCGCACGATCCGTCTCGGTGACGGAACGGTGCGTCTGCGTGCACGCGGCGGTGTGCTCGTGACGACCGCTGCGCCGCTCGCTCCCCGTGGACTGATGGACAGCACGCCCACCGTTCTCGGGTTGCGCGTGTCGGCCATCGACCCCGAGCTCGAGTGCGATGTCGTCGTGGACGCGTCGGCGCTGCTGCCCGCGGCCGACGATGCGAACGCCGTCGTGCTGCCCGAGACCGCCACGTCGCCGGCGTGGGCGGGCATCTCTCCGCCGCAGGGCGGGTGGGAGCAGACGGATGCCATCGACGCCGCCGTGCTCGCCGCGCGTGCCCAGTACGGGGTCGCCGCCGTCGCCGACGCCCTCCCCGCCGACGCGGGTGAGGACGTGGTGCGGGTCATCCGCGCGCAGGTGTGGGGACAGGCCGACGAGGCATTGGCCGGGTTGCCGCTGGGAGTGGCCTTCGCGGCCTTCGCGCTGGGCTTCATCGCCGGCGGCGAAGAGGCGCCCGTGCGCCGCAGCGGCGCGTGGACGCGCGTGAGCCTCGCCCGCGGGCACGTGCTTGTGCGTGGACCGGTGCGCTCGGGGCTGACCGCGGTGCGCGCCACCGGCAGCTGACCCGCACTCCCGGGCGTTCGTCCAGGAAGCGCAAAGGTGGCCGCCTTACGGTGGAGGACAGCAAGGGGAGTACTCCCGACACGGCGTATCCGTCATCACGAGTCCACGGTTGGATTCCGGGTAGGTCGGTCCGAAAGGGCGGAGGAGACCTTGACGTCGCGGCAGCATGCCGCCCGTCGAGAGGTATCCCCGTGGTCTCGTTCTCCCGTCTGTTCGACATCGCCTCCAAGGCCGCCGGCAAGGCCTCGGCCGCGAAGAGCAGCCCTTCCGCCTCGGGAAGCCGCGATTGGCGCGACATGGTCCGCTCGGCCGCCGACGCCGTGACCGGCGACGCGCGCACGCGGACCCCCGGCGCACCTCCCGCCGACGCCGCGGATCGGTACGCCCCGCCCGCGATGGGCCGCCGCACGGCATCCGGAACCGCCCTTTCAGCCGACGACCGCGCCGCCATCGCGCGCTACGACTACCTGCTGCGCACGGCCGACCCCGACCGCGTCGAGCAGATGCACCGCGAGGCCTTCGCCCGGCTCACCCCGGCGCAGCGCGCGCACGTGCGGGAGCGGATGGATGCCGAGCTCTCACCTCACGAGCGGCCCCGGTCCGACGCGCCCGACGACCTCGCGCGCACCGCGGCCCGGGCCGAGGCGGCGCGGCCGGGGCGCATGTCGTCCTTGCTCGCGAAGGCCGGGGAGGGTGGTCTGATCGGCGCCGGTGTCGTCGGCGCGGGCGGCCTGTTCGCCGCGGTGGCGGGAGGCGCGATCGTCAGCGCGGTCGCCGCGCCCCTGCTCGCCCAGGCGATGCAGTCCGGGGTCGACTTCACGGGGCTCGCGGAGGGCGTCGACCTGGAGGCCATGGCATCCGGAGTCGATCTGGCCTCGCTCGCCGAGGGAACGGGCATCGGCGAATGGGCCGGAGGGGCGCAGGACGCCGTGTCGGGAGCGGGCGACCAGATCAGCGGGTTCGGCGAGAGCCTGTCGAACTTCGACATCCCCGGCTTCGGAGACTTCCTCGGTCGGTGATCAGTCGCTCGCGCGGACGGGCAGCCCCGTATCGGGGCGCCCGTCCTGCTGCGGGCCGATACCGCGCGGCTCGAACGTGTTGACCATCGCGTAGGCGGCGCGCTCGAGGTAGTCCCACAGCGGCGCCTCGAACGCCGGCGGCAGCGCGATCTCGTCGACAGCGACGCGCATGTGCTGGAGCCAGCGGTCGCGCGCGTCGGGATCGACGTGGAACGGCATGTGGCGCATGCGCAGGCGCGGGTGTCCGCGCGTCTCGCCGTAGGTCGTGGGGCCGCCCCAGTACTGCGCGAGGAAGAGCGTGAGCCGTTCGGCGGCGGGACCGAGGTCTTCCTCGGGGTACATGGGCTTCAGCACCTCGTCGGAGGCGACGCCGCGGTAGAACGCGTCGACGAGTCGGCGGAAGGTGTCCATCCCACCGACCTGCTCGTAGAAGCTGACGGGCTCGGTCACGAGGTGCCTTCCTCATCGGCCCGCGTCGCCGGGGGCGTCGGCTTGGGCGCGTCGGTGCCGGGAGCGGTCTTTCCGGGGAGATCGAGGGTGGTCGTCGGGGCGGCGTCGTGCACCGGTGCCTTCGTGACTTTCGACTCGCCCGCCGCGTCGGCCTGCTCGTCGGTCACGTCGTGCTTGTTGCGGCGCGGGCGCCACACCGGGCGACTGGCGGCGGGGGAGACCGGGGTCTCCTTCGTCTTCGGCGGGTGGGCCCCGCGCACGCTCTGCGCGCCCTCGGCCCCGGTGAGCACGATCGAGTTCAGCTGGGGGAGCGCGATGCCCATCGCGTCGATCGCCCGCTTCAGCCGCGCACGCAGCTCACGGGCCACGTCGTCCTTCGCGCTCGAGCGGGTCTTCATGACGAGGCGGATGACGAGAGCGTCGCCGCTGATCGACTCCAGGCCCCAGATCTCGGGCTGCTCGATGATGCGCGAGCGCCACTTCGTCTCTTTGGCCATCGTCTTGGCGGCGGACAGCATCGCTTTCTCGACGTCGTCGATGTCGGCATCCACCGGCACGGCCAGGTCGATGATGACCCGCGACCAGCCCTGCGACATGTTGCCGATGCGCGTGATCTCGCCGTTGCGCACGTACCAGAGCGTGCCGTTGACGTCGCGGACGTGCGTGATGCGCACGCTGACGAACTCGACGATGCCGGTCGCGAGTCCCAGGTCGACGACGTCGCCGATGCCGATCTGGTCTTCGGCGACGATGAAGATGCCGTTCAGCACGTCTTTGACGATGTTCTGCGCGCCGAAGCCGAGGCCCGCGCCGATCGCCGCGGTGAGCAGCGTGAGCGAGGCGAGGGCGTTCGGGGCGACGATGCCGGCGATCCAGACGAGCGCCACGATCACGAGGATGACGTTGACGATGTTCTGCAGAATCGTGCCGAGCGTGCGCGTGCGCTGCACCAACCGCACGGCGCTGAGCGGGGAGCGGTCGAGGGCCTGCGTGTCGTCGACGCGGGCCTTGCTCTTCGCCCCGTTGACGATGCGGTCGACCACGCGGCGGATGATCACGCGCAGGATCCAGGCGGCGACGGCGATCCCGATGATGATCCCGAGGATCCGCAGCAGCACTCCGCCGAAGCCCAGCAGCTGATCGCCGATCCAGGCCCAGGTGTCGAGATTGGTCAGGTCGCTGGGGGAGGTGATCGTGGGCGACGGGGACGGTTCGAGGTTTTCGGCGAGTACGAACATCGGATCCAGACTAACGACGGATGCCTCGGCGCCACCTGAGCGCCGAGGCATCCGCCGGGGGTGTCACGCGTCGCGCGAGCGCAGCGCCACCCAGCCGAGCAGCAGCGGGCCGACGACCCACCCGGCCATCGTGAGAGCAGGTTCGAGCAGGTTCTCGGCCCCGGGGGAGGTCAGCTCGGCTGCCGCGTTGACGGGCAGGTACTTCGCCGACTCGAGCACCCACATCCAGTCGGGACCCGCGATCGAGAACAGGCTCAGCATGATCGGCAGCACGAACAGCACGCCCACGGTCGCCGCGATCGCGCCGGCGCCGCTGCGGATGAGGAAGCCGAAGCCGACACCCAGCAGGCTGAAAGACGCCATCGAGACCACACCCAGTGCGAGCGGCACGAGGGAGTCGGCCGGGCTCGCCCAGTCGATGCCCGTGCTCGTGAAGGGCGCGGTGACGACGATCGCGACGGCGTAGGTGACCACGGTGGTGGCCGCCATCGTGAGCGCCACGACGCAGGCTTTGGCCAGCAGCACGGCGCCGCGACGCGGCTCGGCGGTCAGGGTCGAGCGGATCATGCCGGTCGAGTACTCGCCGGTCACCACGATCGCGCCGAGAATGCCGGCGACCAGCATCGTGAATTGCGTGGGCGCGAGGATCACGTTCGTCGGCGCCATGCCGCCGCCCATGCCGCTGGTCGCGACGGCGATCAGCAGCGAGATGCCGACCGACAGCGCGGCCGTCACCCCGAGCGACCACCAGGTCGAGCGGAGGGTGAGGATCTTGATCGCCTCGCTGCGCAACAGGTGCGCGAAGCTCAGGCGGTGGGCGGATGCCGCGCGGCGAACCGGCGCGGAGGCGAGGGCGGTCATGCCAGCTCCTTGGTCTTGTACTCGACGGAGTCGTCGGTGAGGGCGAGGTAGGCGTCTTCGAGCGAGCCGACGCGAGGCGTCAGTTCGTGCAGCGGGATGCCGTGGGCGGCGGCGATGTCGCCGACCGTCTGCGGGGTGATGCCGGTGATCTGGACCGCGCCCGGCTCGACCGCCGAGATCGTGGCATCCGGCATCTTCAACGCCGCCACCAGGTCGTCGAGGCGGGGCGAACGCACGAGCAGCGTGGTCGTCGTCCAGGTGCGCACGAGCTCCTGCAGCGGAGCGTCAGCGAGCACGCGGCCGCGGCCCAGCACGATGACGTGGTCGGCGGTCTGCGACATCTCGCTCATGAGGTGGCTCGACAGCAGCACGGTGCGACCCTCTGCGGCGAGGTGCCGCACGAACTGGCGCACCCAGCGCACGCCCTCGGGGTCGAGGCCGTTGACGGGCTCGTCGAGGATCAGCGTGTGCGGGTCGCCGAGCAGGGCGGCCGCGATGCCGAGGCGCTGGCCCATGCCGAGCGAGAAGCCGCCCGCACGCTTGCCGGCGACCGAGGCGATGCCCGTGAGCTCGATGACCTCGTCGACCCGCTCACGGCCGATGCCGTGCGTGGCGGCCATGGCGCGCAGGTGGTTGCGGGCCGAGCGGCCCGTGTGGATCGCCTTGGCGTCGAGGAGGACACCGACTTCGGTCAGCGGGGAGCGCAGGCTGCGGTAGTCCTGGCCCGCGACCGTGACGCGTCCCGACGTGGGGCGGTCGAGGCCGACGATCATGCGCATCGTCGTCGACTTGCCCGCGCCGTTCGGACCGAGGAAGCCGGTGACCCGCCCCGGAGGCACCGTGAACGAGACGCCGTCGACGGCGGTCTTGTCGCCGTAACGCTTGGTGAGGTTGTCTGCAACGATCATGGTTCCACGTTAGGAACGACCACCCCGTCGCCGCGTCCGCCGTGGGGATGACCCTGCGCGACGAGAGGATGACCCGCAGACGACGGATGCCCCTCCCGAGGGGGAGGGGGCATCCGATCAGGCGTGGCGCATTACTGCGCGTCGCGCTCCTGCACGGCCAGCGCACGCTCGACACCGGCGAGGTTCTCGCCGACGAGGCGACGCAGCGCGGGGGCGGCGTCGGCGTTCTGCGACAGCCACTGACGCGTCGCGTCGCGCAGCGCCTTGTTCGCCAGGGCGGCGGGGTACAGGCCCACGATCAGGTACTGCGCGATCTGGTAGCTGCGCGACTCCCAGATGGGCAGCAGCATCGCGAAGTACGGCTCGACGAAGTCGGCCAGCACACCGACGGTGGTGGGGTTGGTGAACCCGGCGGCCGTCGATCGCACGATCGTGTTCGGCGCGTCGGCGCTGTCGATCAGCGACGACCAGGCCTCCTGCTTCGCCTCGTGCGAGGGCAGCGACGCCTTGGCCATGGCCGCGAACTCCCCGCCCTTGGCGGTGTTGTCCGCTGCGCGCGCCTCGTCGATGTCGGCGGCGGTGACCACGCCCGCCGAAGCGAGCGAGACGAACAGCTGCCACGACAGGTCGGTGTCGATCTCGAGGCCGTCGAGCGAGGTCGACCCGTCGCGCAGGGCCTTGACCGTCTCGGCGTGGGCCGGGGTGGAGGCCGCCGACGCGAACGCGGTGACGAACTGCAGCTGGCTGTCGCTGCCGGCCTCGGCCTTCTGCGCGAGCTCCCACAGGCCGTCGGCGACGCGCTCGCGCGCGGCGTCGCGGGTCGCGGGGGCCACGTACGAGTTCGCGGCGAGCTGCAGCTGGCCCAGCGTCGTGCGCACCGTGGTCGACTCGGTCTCGGAACCGATGTTCTGCAGCACCAGGTCGAGGTAGTCGGTGGCCGAGGCCTCGGCATCCCGCGTCTGGTCCCACGCCGCACCCCACACCAGCGAACGCGCGAGCGGGTCGGAGATGTCCTTCAGGTGCGCGATGGCGGTGGCCAGCGAGCGCTCGTCGAGACGGATCTTCGCGTAGGCGAGGTCGTCGTCGTTGAGCAGCACGAGGTCGGGACGACGGATGCCGCGGAGCTCGGCGACCTCGGTGCGATCGCCGTCGACGTCGAGCTCGACGCGGTGCACGCGCTCGAGGGCTCCCGCATCGTTCAGCGAGTAGAAGCCGACGCCGAGGCGGTGCGGACGGATCGTCGGGTAGTCGCTGGGCGCGGTCTGCACGATCGCGAACCTCGTAATGACGGTTCCTGAGCCTGTCGAAGGGTCGCCGGACTCTTCGATGAGCGGGGTGAGGGTGTTGACGCCCGCGGTCTCGAGCCACTTCTTGGCCCAGTCGCCCAGGTCGCGACCGCTCGTGGTCTCGAGCTCGGTGAGCAGGTCGCCCACCTCGGTGTTCGACCACTGGTGCTTCTGGAAGTACGCCGCGACGCCCGCGAAGAACTGCTCGATGCCCACCCAGGCGGCGAGCTGCTTGAGCACCGACCCGCCCTTGGCGTAGGTGATGCCGTCGAAGTTCACCTGCACGTCTTCGAGGTCGTTGATCTCGGCGACGACGGGGTGGGTCGAGGGGAGCTGATCCTGGCGATACGCCCAGGTCTTCTCCATCGCGTTGAAGGTCGTCCAGGCGGCCTCCCATTCGGTGGCCTCGGCGGTGGCGATCGTGGACGCCCACTCGGCGAACGACTCGTTCAGCCAGAGGTCGTTCCACCACTTCATGGTGACCAGGTCGCCGAACCACATGTGCGCGAGCTCGTGCAGGATCGTCACGACGCGACGTTCCTTCACGGCATCCGTCACCTTGCTGCGGAAGACGTAGGTCTCGGTGAAGGTGACGGCACCCGCGTTCTCCATGGCGCCGGCGTTGAACTCCGGCACGAAGAGCTGGTCGTACTTGGCGAACGGGTAGGGGAAGCCGAACTTCTCCTCGAAGTACGCGAAGCCCTGACGGGTCTTGTCGAAGACGTAGTCGGCGTCGAGGTACTGCCACAGGCTCTTGCGGGCGAACACGCCGAGGGGGATGACGCGGCCGTCGGCGCTCGTGAGCTCGCTGTAGGTGGCCTCGTAGGGACCGGCGACGAGAGCGGTGATGTACGACGAGATGCGCGGGGTGGCGGGGAAGTCCCAGCGGGCGGTGTCGTCGGAGACGGCGACCGGCTCGGGGGTGGGGGAGTTGGAGACGACCTTCCAGCGCGCGGGCGCGGTCACCGAGAAGGTGAAGGCGGCCTTGAGGTCGGGCTGCTCGAACACCGTGTACATGCGGCGCGAGTCGGGCACCTCGAACTGCGAGTAGAGGTACACCTCGCCGTCGACCGGGTCGACGAAGCGGTGCAGGCCCTCGCCGGTGTTGGTGTACTCGCAGTCGGCCTGGACGATCAGCTCGTTCTCGGCGGCGAGGCCCTCGAGCGCGATGCGCGAGTCGGCGAACACCTCGGACGGCTCGAGCGAGCGGCCGTTGAGCGTCACCGAGTGCACGGTACGGGCGATCAGGTCGATGAAGGTCGACGCGCCCTCGGTGGCGGCGAAGGTCACGACGGTGCGCGAGGAGAAGATCTCGTCGCCACGCGTGAGGTCGAGCTGCACGTGGTACTCGTGCGTGTCGACGATCGCGCGGCGCTCCTGCGCTTCGATGCGGGTCAGGTTCTCTCCTGGCACTGGCGTTCTCCCGGGGATCTGGGTGGATTGCGGACGACGCCATGGGCGTCACGACCGTCGACGCTGTTGGCGCCGACGACAACCGTATAAGCCTAGTAGCGAGATACCTCGCGTCCGGGCTCTTCATGCAGGTGCGAGGATGTGATCGTGAGCACGACCGACACGGACACCACCCCCGAGACCGTCCTCTATGCGTCTCCCGCCGCGGCATCCGGACCCAAGTGGGTCGAGACGCCCGTGGCGTACGACGGCATCCTCCTCGCCGGCTTCGGCGGGCCCGAGGGCCAAGACGACGTCATCCCCTTTCTGCGCAACGTCACCCGCGGACGCGGCATCCCCGATGAGCGCCTCGAAGAGGTCGCCCACCACTACCGCCACTTCGACGGCATCAGCCCGATCAACGCGCAGAACCGCGCGCTGAAGGCGGCGCTCGAAGCCGAGATCGAGAGGCGCGGACTGGGTCTTCCGGTCTACTGGGGCAACCGCAACTGGGGCCCCTACCTCGAAGAGGCCGTCACCGAGGCCGCCGGGTCCGGGCACACCACTCTGCTGGCCATCGCCACGAGCGCCTACAGCTCGTTCTCGAGCTGCCGCCAGTACCGCGAGGACTACGCCCGCGTGCTCGAGTCGACGGGCCTCGGCGAGACCGTGACCATCGACAAGGTGCGCCAGTTCTTCGACCACCCCGGCTTCGTCGACACGTTCGTCCGCGGAGTGAAAGACGCCGTGTCCGGCTTCGTCGCCGAGGGCATCGCGCCCGATAATATCCGCGTGCTCTTCTCCACGCACTCGATCCCGATGGCGGATGCCGAGCGCTCGGGCCCCCGTGATGGTGGGTTCGGCGAGGGCGGTGCCTACGAGGCGCAGCACAAGGCCGTCGCCGAGGTCGTCATGGCCGAGGTGGCGGATGCCGTGGCCACCGTCGAATGGGAGCTCGTCTACCAGTCGCGTTCGGGCCCGCCCACCCAGCCGTGGCTCGAGCCCGACGTCAACGACGTCATCGCCGAGCTGCCCGGCCGCGGCGTCGAAGCCGTCGCGATCGTGCCCCTCGGTTTCGTCAGCGACCACATGGAGGTGCTCTGGGACCTCGATACCGAGGCCATGGAGGCCGCGGAAGAGGCCGGCATCAAGGCCGTGCGCACCCCGACCCCCGGTGTCGACCCCGCGTACGTCTCGGGTCTGATCGACCTCGTCGAGGAGCGCCTCAAGGGCACCCCGAGGGCTGAGCGCCCGCACGTCACCGACCTCGGTCCCTGGTACGACGTGTGCCGCCCCGGCTGCTGCGAGAACATCCGCGCCGGGTTCAAGCCCGTGGCCGCGGGCATCCGCCCCTGACCACGCTCGACGCCGCCCGTCCCTTCCGAGGGGCGGGCGGCGTCGTCATGTCCGCCCTCGCTGTCCGCGGCTCTCAATAGGATTGGCCCATGCGCATCCACATCGGCACCGATCACGCCGGTCTCGAGTTCTCCACCCAGATCCAGCACCACCTCGCCTCGCAGGGGCACGAGGTCGTCGACCACGGGCCGATCGAGTACGACGCCCTCGACGACTACCCGGCCTTCTGCATCCGCGCGGCCCAGGCGGTCGTGCGCGACCAGGCGGCCGGCGTCGACGCCCTGGGCGTGGTGTTCGGCGGATCGGGCAACGGCGAGCAGATCGCCGCGAACAAGGTGCTCGGCGTGCGCGCTGCGCTCGTGTGGAACATCTCCACGGCCGAGCTCGCCCGCGAGCACAACGACGCCAACGTCATCTCGATCGGTGCGCGTCAGCACACGTTCGACGAGGCCGCGTCGTTCATCGACCGCTTCATCGCGACCCCCTTCTCAGGCGAGGAGCGTCACGCCCGTCGCATCGGCCAGCTGGCGGCGTTCGAGCAGGACGGGGTGCTGCTGCCCGACCCGCGCGCCGGCGAGAAGCCGAACACGATGACCGACGCCAGCGACTCGTTCGACCCCGAGGCAGGCTGATGCCCGAAGGGCATTCCGTCCACCGCATCGCGCGGCAGTTCGACCGCAACATCGTTGGGCGCACGGTCGCGGCATCCAGCCCCCAGGGGCGCTTCGCCGAAGGCGCGTCGGTCATCGACGGCCGCGAGGCGGTCGAGGTGCGTGCCGTGGCGAAGCAGATGTTCCTCCGTTTCGACGGCGACGTCTGGTTGCGGGTGCACCTCGGCATGTACGGCGCGTGGGACTTCTCGGGCGACGTGGTCGTCGATGCGACCATCGCCTCGGCCAATGGCCGCATGGGGCAGACGAACCAGCGCGGCACCGTGCTCGATGACGAGCCGATCCTGGATGCCGCGGGCGAGAACTCCCTGACCTCGATCGGCGCCCCGCGGCGCGCCCGCGTGCGCATGTCGGAGCAGACGACGGGGCTCGAGGAGCAGAACGAGTGGCCTCCGCCGGTGGTCGGGCAGGTGCGCCTGCGTCTGCTCACCGACACCACCTGTGCCGACCTGCGCGGGCCTACGGCGTGCGTGCTGCAGACCCCCGACGAGGTGCAGGCGACCATCGCCAAGCTCGGGCCCGACCCCCTCGTCGACGACCTCGCCGAGGGTGAGGAACGCTTCACCGCGACGGTGCGCAAGAAGCCCACGCCGATTGGCCTGCTGCTCATGGATCAGGCCGTCGTGAGCGGGATCGGCAACGTGTACCGCGCTGAACTGCTGTTCCGCGCGCGGCAGAACCCGCACACCCCGGGGCGCGACGTGCCCGAGGAGGTCGTACGCGGCATCTGGCGCGACTGGGCGACACTGCTGCCGATCGGCGTCGAGACCGGTCAGATGATGACGATGGACGGGCTCGACCCCGCCGCCTACCGGCGCGCGATGGCGCGCCGCGCCGACCGGCACTGGGTCTACCACCGCGAGGGGCTGCCCTGCCGCGTGTGCGGAACGGCGATCGTGATGGAGGAGGCAGCCGGGCGCAAGCTCTACTGGTGCCCGAAGTGCCAGGCGTGATGAGCGGTCGGGCGGGTGGCTGAGCCTGTCGAAGCCACCGGCGTCGCGTGGGTTGTGGTCGGGTAGGTGGCCGAGCCTGTCGAAGCCACCGGCGTCGCGTGGGTTGTGGTCGGGTAGGTGGCTGAGCCTGTCGAAGCCATCGGGCGTCGCGTGGGTTGTGGTCGGGCAGGTGGCTGAGCCTGTCGAAGCCACCGGCGTCGCGTGGGTTGTGGTCGGGTAGGTGGCTGAGCCTGTCGAAGCCATCGGGCGTCGCGGGGGTTGTGGTCGGGTAGGTGGCTGAGCCTGTCGAAGCCACCGGGCGTCTCATGGGTTGCGGTCCCTTCGGCAGGCTCAGGGACCTGGGTGCGTGCGCGGGTTCCGGTCCCTTCGACAAGCTCAGGGACCTGGGTGCGTGCGCGGGTTGCGGTCCCTTCGACAAGCTCAGGGACCTGGGTGCGTGCGCGGGTTGCGGTCCCTTCGACAAGCTCAGGGACCTGGGTGCGTGCGCGGGTTCCGGTCCCTTCGACAGGCTCAGGGACCTGGGTGGGCGACTGGGCGTGAGGTGGCTGAGCCTGTCGAAGCCGCCGGCGTCTCATGGGTTGCGGTCCCTTCGACAGGCTCAGGGACCTGGGTGCGTGCGCGGGTTGCGGTCCCTTCGGCAGGCTCAGGGACCTGGGTGCGTGCGCGGGTTCCGGTCCCTTCGACAAGCTCAGGGACCTGGATGCGTGCGCGGGTTCCGGTCCCTTCGACAAGCTCAGGGACCTGGGTGCGTGCGCGGGTTGCGGTCCCTTCGACAAGCTCAGGGACCTGGGTGCGTGCGCGGGTTGCGGTCCCTTCGACAAGCTCAGGGACCTGGGTGCGTGCGCGGGTTCCGGTCCCTTCGACAAGCTCAGGGACCTGGGTGCGTGCGCGGGTTCCGGTCCCTTCGACAAGCTCAGGGACCTGGGTGCGTGCGCGGGTTGCGGTCCCTTCGACAGGCTCAGGGACCTGCGGGCCGGTCGCTGGGTTCTAGGCTGATCCGGTGCGTCAGAACCCGAGCTTCGCGATGACCGACGTCGGAGAGATCCGTCGTCTGATCGACCTCAACCCGTGGGTGACCCTCGTCAGCCAGACCGACGACGGCCTCGTCGCCTCGCACTACGCGGTCATGCTCGACGACACCCGCGACGACCTCACGATCGTCGGGCACGTCGGCAAGCCCGATGACGCGATCCTCGGCCTCGGCGAGCGGGAGCTGCTCGTCGTCGTGCAGGGCCCGCACGGGTACATCACGCCCCGCTGGTACGGCGACGTGCCCGCCGTGCCGACCTGGAACTTCGTGTCGGCGCACCTCTCCGGCATCCCGGAACTGCTCTCGCCCGACGAGAATCTCCGCGTGCTCGAACGGCTCGTCGACCGCTTCGAAGGCGACGGCGACGACGCCCGGGGTCTGTACCGCCTGCCGAACGACGCAGCCTTCGTGGAGCGTCTCGAGCGGGGGACCGTCGGGTTCCGCCTCACCCCGACCCGCGTGACGGCGAAGCGCAAGCTCAGCCAGAACAGGACGGCCGAGGTGGTCGAGACGATCATCGCGGGCCTCGCCGACGAAGGGCCGGAACGGGCTCCGCTCGTCACCGAGATGCGCCGCGCCGCCGACGCCCGGGTGCGCCCGTGATCGGCGAGCAGGTCGGATTCGTCCGCGCGGTTCGCGTGGCGGGACCCGGCCGGGAGTTCCTCCCGACGCCCGAGCCCGTCGACCTCGTGCTCGCCGGCGGACTCATCGTCGACATCGCGCCGACGGGCAACCTGCGCCCCACCGGCGTGGTGCTCGACGGCGAGGGCGGCTGGCTGCTGCCCGGGCTGTGGGATCACCACGTGCACGCGCTGCAGTGGGCTCTCGTCGCCGACCGCGTGCCCCTCGGCGAGGTGTCGACCGCCCGCGAGGCGGCCGCGATCATGGCGCTCGCCCCCACCGACGACGAGGGCCGCCGGATCGGGGCGGGCTTTCGTGACGGTCTGTGGCCCGACGCACCCTCCCTCGATCTGCTCGACGGGGTGACGGGAGAGGTGCCGACCTACCTCATCAACGCCGACGTGCACAGCGTGTGGATGAACAGCGCGGCCTTCCGTCGCGAGGGCTTCGAGCCCGCGGCATCCGGAGTCGTCGTCGAAGAGGACGCGTTCGAGATCTCGCGCCGAGTGAACGCCGGAGCACCGGATGCCGCCGACCGGGCCGTCGAGCGCATGGCACGCGCCGCGGCTGCCCGGGGGATCGTCGGTCTCGTCGACCTCGACATGACGTGGAACGACGAACCGTGGCAGCGCCGCGTCGTCCGCGGATTCGACACGGTGCGCGTGTCGTACGGCACCTACCCGCAAGACCTCGACCGCGCGATCGCCGAGGGGCTGCGCACGGGAGACCCCGTGCGCGGAGCCACGAACGACCTCGTGCGCGTCGGGCCGCTCAAGGCGATCACCGACGGCTCGCTCGGCACTCGCACCGCCGCGTGCGCCCACCACTATCCGGGAGAGGTCGGCAACCACGGCCTGCTGACGGTGCCGCCCGAGCAGCTCGTCGAACTCATGACGCGCGCGACCGCGGCGGGACTCGAGTGCGCGATCCACGCCATCGGCGACCTCGCGAACGCCCACGCCCTCGACGCCTACGCCCGCACCGGAGCGGTGGGCACGATCGAGCACGCCCAGCTCGTGGCGCACGCCGACATCCCGCGCTTCGCCCGTCTGGGCGTCGCCGCGAGCGTGCAGCCCGAGCACGCGCTCGATGATCGGGACATGACGGATGCCATCTGGGCCGAGCAATCCGCCCAGCCCTACCCGCTGCGCGCCCTGGCCGACAGCGGGGCGAATCTGCGGTTCGGCTCCGACGCGCCGGTCGCACCGCTCGATCCCTGGGCAGCCATGGCATCCGCCGTCTTCCGCACCCGCGACGGACGCGAGGCGTGGCAGCCGCACCAGCGGGTCGACATCGACACGGCCATCGCGGCGTCGACCGCGGGCGGATCGACCGCTCCCGCGGAGATTTCACCCGGAGCGCTCGCCGATCTCGTCATCGTGGGCGCCGACCCGCGAACGGCGGACGAGCGGGGCCTGCGAGCGATGCCGGTGCGCGCGACCCTGGTGGCCGGCCGCGTCACGCACGGCGCCTGAGGCCGTCGCCTTCGTCTGACGGGTCGTGAGCCGTCGGCAGGCCCTGCGCACGGCGACGAGACCCGGCCTCTCGGAACGGAAGAGCCGGGCGGGCGATCAGATGCATTGGGGTGGACCGAGTTCGACCCGCACCCCGTCCTTCGTCATGCTCGCGAGTCCGCACACGCGTGCCTCGACGTCGGGCTCGATCATCAGCGGGGTGTACAGCGACTGCAGATCGAATGCCGAGCGCTCTTGTGCGCGCGACGATTCGACGTCGATCGCCGGGTAGATGCGCATCTCGAGTTCTTCCCCGTTGGCGTCGCCGTCGTACCGGGTCACACGGCCCCAGACCGCCATGCAGGTCTTGGAGTACATCATCTGCACCTGCACGGCGCCATCGAGCCGCTGATCGCTCGCGGCGATGACGGCGTCTTCTCGGCACACCGTCTGCATCGGGTCGACTCCGTCGGCGTAGGGAAGGTAGCCCGGTGTGCTCGGGCTCGGCGCTGCTTCCACGGTGATCAGAGGAAGGACGGCGGCGCCCCAGGCGGCGCTGGTCAGCGACACGCAGAGGATCCCGGTGGCGACGACCGCGAGCATCATCCGTCTCCTCGAGACCACCCGCGTCCCGCCGGAGGGGTCGGCGGTCGGCGCGGACGTCGGCGGCGCGGATGCGAGCAACGTTCGCCGACTCACCCACGGAGCAGGATCCTCGCCGAGCGCTTCGGCGAGAAGCGTGGTCGTCTTCTCGGTGGGGAGTCGCCTGCCGGCCATCGCATCCGACAGCACGCTCTTGGAGATACCCGTCAACGTCGCGAGGGCGACGAGGGTCGGGTTACCCGCGCGCAGGCGTACGGAACGGAGGTCGGCTGCGAAGGTCGCGACGGAGTCGACGGGGGAAGGGGAATCGGGTACGGGGATCTCCATGATCGTCCTTCTGTGATGCGGGGAAGGGGCGACGCGAGCGACGACGGATCGTGGGGGGCCGTTCCGGAGAACATCATGACGCGTCGACCACGCTCCTGATCCGCCGCTCGACGAGTGTGACGGCGGGCTATTCCGACTTCTCCGGATGCGGATCCGGAACGGCCCGGAAAGCCACAGCGACCGGTGGCGTTCCCGACTCCGGGCACCGCGCCGCACCAGCCAACGCGCAGGTGTTCGACCTCGTCCGGAATAGCCGACCGCCGCTCGGGCACCGGAATCCTTCGCCCCGGCCATCCTGGACTCAGCGTCCGCTGGCCTGCGTCACGGCGTACTTACAGCACGGTTGCTTCGAGCAAGGAGACACATATGGAACGACGACCTCGATGGGGGTGGAGTGTCGCGCTCGCGACCTTCGCCATCGGCACCCTTCTCACCGCCCCTGCCGCGCACGCGGACGACGAACAAGTCCCGCCAGAACCTGCGCCGGTCGCGAGCGCACCCGCATCGGCGACGGGCGGCGAACTCGCCGAGACGACATCAGGGGCCGCCCTCGACATCTACACACCGACCGTCGCCGCCGGTTCCCTCGCGCTGTTCGGCGTGACCGGCGCCGAACCGGGACGCGGGCTCACGGCCATCATCGCCACGCAGCCGCAAGGCAACTGCGATTGCCCGTTCGTCGATCACATCTGGCGCGCTGATGCGACCGTTGGAGCAGGCGGCACGGCCGAGTTCAGCGCATCCGTCCCCGCCGACGCGGCGCCGGGCGCCTACTTCGTCTCCGTCGTGAACACAGCGGCCGGTACACTCAGCGCCCCGCTGCAGATCGTCTCCGCGGTGCAACAGAGCACGATGACCGTATCGCCGGACGCGGTGGAGCCGGGCGGCAGCGTCGCTCTGACCATCCGGGATTTTCCGGGAACGCAGGTGCGTCTGGGGCTAACTGCTCCCGGCGGGGAACCGTGGTGGGAACTCCCGACCGTCGAGCTCGGAAACGGCGCCTACGACGGAACCGTAGTGATCCCGAGCGATGTGCCGGCGGGTGACTGGCAGATTTGGGCGATGATCCCCGACTCGCTCAGCGTGCCCGCGGTCGCGGACCTCACCGTGATCGCCAGTAGCGCTCCAGAGTTGTCCGTCGCGCCCTCGACCGCCGCGCCGGGAGATCTCGTGCGGGTCGCGCTGCGCCACTTCAGCGAGATGGAGCGCATCCGTCTCGTCCTGACCGTCAGCGGCGGGGCACCCTGGTGGTGGGAGCTCGGAACCGTCGAGCTCAAGGACGGCTCCTACGACGGAACGGTCGCAGTGCCTGCCGACGTGCCGCCCGGCGATTTTCAGATGTGGGCAATGGTGCCGGACACCGTCGGCGTTCCGGACATCGCCGACATCACCATCGTCGCGGTTTCGACCCCCACTGTTGCGACTGATTCCTCTCAGGTGCGACCCGGTGGGGGTCTATCGGTCACGGCCACCGGCTTCGCGCCGGGCGAGCAGGTGCGTATCGAACTGCACTCGACGCCGGTCGTTCTCGGCTCGGCGCGAGCGGATGCCACCGGGTCTCTACACGCGACGGTTTCGATCCCGGGCGATGTCGTGGGCGACACGCACGAACTCGTGCTCATCGGGGAGACGTCGGGCCGCTCCGCGCGGACAGCCCTCACGATCGACCGTGCCGGCGCGTCTGCGGTGGAGCGCGCCTCGATGGCCGGCGGCACTGCTCAGCTGGCGGCGACCGGCGCGAGCGACGCCTCGCTGGCGGGTCTGACGGCGTCTGCATTCGTTCTGCTGGCGGGGGGCGTCATCGTCCGTCGGCGACGCTTCGACGAGGCGCTGGCAGACCCCACGGAGTGACGCCGCCCGGATGCTAAGGGGTGAGACGACGTCTGCGCCTCTGCCCCCAGGCGTCTGCGGCGAGACACTGTTCATGTCTGCGCCGCGCGCCCGCACGACGGAGGGGGCGATGCCGAAGCACCGCCCCCTCCGAAATCCGTCTTATGCGGCGAGGTGCGCGAAGAGGAACCAGCGATCCTTGTCGAGGCCGCGCTTGATCTCGATGGCGACGTCCTGGCTCGACATGTCGATCTCGTCGAGGCCCTCGATGGCGGCCTCGATGTCGACCAGTACCGCGTCGATGTCGGCGATCACGGCGCGGATCACGACGTCGGACTGCGCGAAGCCGGCGGGCACCTCGGTGGCCTTGGCCTTGGCGGCGACCGTCGACAGGCGCGAGTCGATGGGAAGACCCAGGGCGACGATGCGCTCGGCGGCCAGGTCGGCCCAGTCCTGCGCGTGCGCCACGACGGTGTCGAGCAGCTCGTGCACGCCGATGAAGTTGGAGCCGCGCACGTGCCAGTGCGCCTGCTTGCCGTTGACGACGAGGGCCTCGAGGCCGATGACGACGGGGGAGAGGAACTGGGCGGTGCCGGAAGCCATCGTCGGGTCGACGGTGGTGGCGGCGGGGGTCTGAACGGTGCTCATATCTGCTCCTTGTCGCAGTGAACGAAGTCTGTGAATGCAACGCTACTCACGCGGGAGCATTCCGCAAGCAAGAGAAGGCTCGGCTAAATCCCTGGTGAAAAGGCAATCCTTACCTTCTCTGCGGGCGTCGTGACTGCACTGTCACCCCGATGCCGATCGCAAGCGTGGCACCGCAGACGAGGAGTGCGAGCGGCGCACCGATTCCCGTCCAGGGCAGCACCCCCGACGGCGGATGGGCGACCGGTGCCTCGGGGGCGGCGACGGCCTGCGTAAGGGTGACCATGGGGAGCACGGTGGCCGAGGCGGAGCGCGAAGCGTTGCCCGCAGCGGCATCCATCCTCAATCCGACGTCGAGGCGGATCGTCTGTCCGGTGGG
Organism: Microbacterium sp. JC 701; assembly: GCF_021026215.1. Lineage (NCBI taxonomy): Bacteria > Bacillati > Actinomycetota > Actinomycetes > Micrococcales > Microbacteriaceae > Microbacterium > Microbacterium sp. JC 701. The sequence continues at coordinate 426,499 of NZ_JAJNCV010000002.1, read as the reverse complement.
GATGATCTCGCTGACCCACGACGCCCCCTCGGGCACGGGCGAGGCGGCGACCACGAGCTGGAGCGCAGAGGCCAGCGCCTCATCGGGCACGGTGGCGGAGGCCGGAGCGGCGTCGACGCGCAACGAAACACGGGCCGGATCGGCGCCGGCGTTGCGCACCCAGAGCGTCGCGTCCGCCGTCTGACCGGGAACGAGCTCGCCGACCCCGCCGAACAGCGCGACCGAGCCGTCGGGCACGAACTGCTCTCCGTCGACGCTCACGAGCAGTCGGTCGGGCGCCGCGGCATCCGTCCCCTCCACCGCCGAGGCGGGGCTCGGTGAGAAGAACGGGGCGCAGACGAGGACCACGATCAACGCGCCGGCAGCCGGACCGGCCGCCGTGGTGCGACGAGCGCGGAGGGCGTCGAAGGCCAGCAAGGCCAAGCCGTATCCGACGACGGCGACACCGATGGCAGCGACGACCGCGCCTCGTTGCTGCCCGCCGAAGACGGCGCCCGGATAGCCGAGGTAGGGCATCGCGAGCACGACCGTGCCCCGCAGCTGTTCCGACTGCACCGGGGGATCGTCGGTGTCGTTGGCGTCGCCGCGCGTGACCAGCAGACGTTCGCCTCCGGTGCTGCTGGTCGTGCCGACGACGCGATGGGTCACCACCGCGGGATCGCCGGAGCGGATCTGATAGGTCACCACGTCGCCGACCCGCACCGCGTCGAGGGGAACCGAGCGCACCGCGATGAGGGTTCCGGGCGGCATGCCGGGCTGCATGCTCCCGGTCAGCACGGTGTACGTCTGCGCGCCGAGGATCAGGGGCAGCGCGACCGTGAGCAGGGCGAAGAGCGACACCACGGCGAGCACGACGGTGCCGACGATCGCGCGGGCGCGGGCCCAGCCGCGGTGCGACGGAGCGTCGGGCGGGGTGGTGCGGTGGTCGCGACGGAGGTTCACGGCTGACACTTCACACCGCCGAGCAATCCGATCTGGAGCAGGCCGGTCACGGCGATCGGGGCGCCGTTGCTCGGCACCGACACCCACGCGCCGTCGGTGAGGGCTTGGACGGTGACGATGGAAGGCGTCGATCCGAGAAGGGTCGTCAGCAGCCCGCCGAGGACGCTCTCGAGCAGACCGGTGTCGACCCTCAGCGAGGTCGCCGTCTGCCTGTCGACGAGGACCGTCGTGGCCCCGGTCGGTGGGTAGGTGAGCGTGACGCGGTACCCCGTGGCTCGGGCGACCGTGTTCCACGACAGGGTGGCGGTGGGTGCGAGGACCGTGCCGCCGGTGGCGCAGCCGATGACGGGCGCCGCGAGGACACCTGCCGTGAGAGCCGGAGCCGCAGCCGTCGCCTCCGTCTCCCAGGCCGCCGACGCGGGGCTGACAGCGGGCGCGGCGAAGACGAGCACCGCCGCAGCCGCTCCGATCCCGAGGCGATGTTGCAGACGATTCCGCGCGATCATTGCGTCACCTGAATGGCCTTCACCGAGACGGACGGGGTCAGCGCGGTGCCTTGGATGTTCGAGGGCGCGTCCGCTTTCAGAGTGACGCGCAGGCACAGGTCGACCGATTGCCCCGGGGCGAATCCGCCGGGCGGGGCGTAGGACGCGCCGGCGGCGATGAGGGTGGAGCTCCCGCACCCTCCCACGTAGAGCTGGGTCGTCAGGCTCGACGACGCGGTCACGGTCGGAGCCAGGCGCCAGCGCAGGGTGGTGCCGGCGGCCCCCGTCTCGGTCACCGTCAAGACGGGCGAGTCCCGCGTCTCACCCGGGAAGAGGGGAACGGCACTCGACCATGCTCCCTGCCACACCGCGGAGATCGCGAAGGCTCCGGATGCCACGGTGCCCGACAACGGCTTCTGCGCCTGCCAGTACGCCTGTGCTGCGGCGGTCCCGGTTCCCAGAACCAGGACCGCTGCGAGCAGCCCCGCCCACCGCAGCCGTCGCGTGACGCCCTCGTCGCGCTTCGACATGGCGGGCGCCGCTCAGCTGGAGGCCTGCGTGAGCGCGAACGAGATGTCGTTGAGGTTGACGCTCGTGGCGACCGCCGTCTGACCAGCCGTGGCCGGCTTGAATGTGATGGTCACCGTCGCGGTCGTCGTGCCGGAGTTCGCCTGCGTGAGACGGAAGGTGTTGTTGCCCGTCGAGGTGCCGTAGTTCGTCGGCATGGTCAGCGCGACGGTGAGGTTCTGCCCCAGGGTGCTGCCGCTCAGGGTCGCGCCGACCTTGGCCTGCAGGTCGGCGACCAGCGTGTCACCCGTCAGGGTCACGGTCAGCGGCTGGGTGAGGGTCAGCACGTCGCCGGGGACGATGCGGACGTTGGCGAGGTTGGTCACGGGCGTGACGCCTCCCAGAACACCCTTCAGCGACCAGGTGCCCGCTCCGAGGCCGAGGTCGAGGTTTCCGGAGTTGATCGGCGTTGCCGTGAGGGCCTGCTCGGTCGACCAGTAGGCGTAGGTGCCGCCGCCCCCGAGAAGCAGGGCGGTGCCGGCGGCGATCGCGAGGATCGCTTTGGCCTTCCGGTCGCGACGCACGGGTCGCTGTTCGGTCGTGGCGAGGATGGGTTCGGTGATCTGCGACATGACGACTCCTGTGTCGGGTGCGGCTTGTGCCACCGAAGCTAGGAGTTCGGTGTGAGTTCCCTGCTACTGATCCGCGGCAATGCGGTATCCGCCACCCCGGGCCTGCGTAGTCCGCTCCCGCGGTGCGTAGCCCCTCAGTAGGCAGTTCGCGGGCTAGCCTCGGCGCATGCCGATCGATCCGCTCGCCTCCGTCCTCGCCCTCCCCGGCGCCGCCCCGGTCATCGACGAGACCGCGTTCGTGGCATCCGGAGCCCGTGTCGTGGGCGAGGTATACCTCGCCGCGGGAGCGAGCGTCTGGTACAACGCCGTGCTCCGCGGCGACAGCGCCGCCATCACGATCGGTGCGCGCAGCAACCTGCAGGACAACGTGTCGGTGCACGTCGATGCCGGGCGTCCGGTCACCATCGGCGCCGACGTCTCGGTGGGGCACAACGCCGTCGTGCACGGCTGCACGATCGGCGACGGCTCGCTCATCGGCATGGGCAGCGTCGTGCTGTCGGGTGCCGACATCGGCCCCGGATGCCTCATCGCCGGGGGAGCGGTCGTGCTCGAGGGCACCGTCGTGCCCGAGGGCTCGCTGGTCGCCGGCGTCCCCGCGAAGGTGCGCCGCGCGCTCACGCCCGACGAGCGGGCGAAGATCCTCCGCAACGCGCAGACCTACCTCGCGCACGTCGAGCGTCACCGTTCGGCGGAGCAGATCCCGGATGCCGCAACCCCGGCTGACGGCGAGACATCGGGCGCGTAACCTCGCGCGCATGCACATCACCTCTCTCTCTCCGAACGAGGTCTTCGTCTTCGGCTCGAACGCTTCGGGCGCGCACGGCGGGGGAGCGGCGCGCTTCGCGATGGACCGCTTCGGTGCGATCTGGGGTCAGAGCGAAGGCCTGCAGGGGCAGTCGTACGGGATCGACACGATGTCGGGGCTCGGTGTCTTCGAGGAGCAGGCGCGGCGCTTCATCGGCTTCGCCGCCGCGCACGACGAGCTGCGCTTCCTCGTGACGGAGGTGGGCTGCGGCATCGCCGGGTACCGGCCGAAGCAGGTCGCGGGCTTCTTCGCGAGAGCGGGCGAGAACGTCGTGCTGCCGGAATCGTTCACGCGCGAGCTCGAAAGCGATGGCGCCTGAGAAGAGGTGGAGGGGCTGACGAGAATCGAACTCGCATCATCTGTTTGGAAGACAGAGGCTTTACCACTAAGCTACAGCCCCGGATTTCCGCGGTTTTCTGACGAACCGGGAAGACGGACGACATCTACTCTACGACACGCTGAGGCCCCTCGCGAACGCCGGAGAGTCGGCATCCGGCAGGCGTGTCGCGCAAGGGGACCGGCGAAATGGGCGCAGCCAGGCCGATCGACTAGACTTTCAGCGGTCGTTTCGTCGGCGCGTGCCGCGCGCCGCCCCGGGGCGTAGCTCAGCTTGGTAGAGCGCCCGCTTTGGGAGCGGGAGGCCGCAGGTTCAAATCCTGTCGCCCCGACGAACGGCCCCACAGACCACAGGCCCAACCGGCCCCCGCGTGCGCGCGGGCCACACGAGGAGAACGAACCGCATGGTCAACAGCACCGTCGAGAAGCTCAGCCCCACCCGGGTCAAGCTGCACATCACGGTCTCGCCCGACGAGCTCAAGCCGAGCATCGCGCACGCCTACGAGCACATCGCGCGCGACGTGCAGATCCCCGGCTTCCGCAAGGGCAAGGTCCCCGCGCCCATCATCGATCAGCGCATGGGCCGCGGCGCCGTCATCGAGCACGCCGTCAACGAGGGGCTCGACGGGTTCTACCGCGAGGCCGTCGAGGCCAATGACCTCCGCGTCATCGGTCGCCCGAACGCCGAGATCGTCGAGCTCCCCGAGCTCAAGGACTTCTCCGGCGACCTGATCGTCGACGTCGAGGTCGACGTGCGCCCCGAGTTCGACCTGCCGGCCTACGACACCATCACGGTGACCGTCGACGCCGCCGAGGCCGACGAGGCCGGAATCGACGCCGAGCTCGACCGCCTGCGCGCGCGCTTCGGCACGCTCGTCACGGTCGACCGCCCCGCCAAGACGGGTGACTTCGTCGAGCTCGACCTGGTCGCCACGATCGACGGCAACGAGATCGACCGCGCCGAGGGCGTGTCGTACGAGATCGGCTCTGGCGAACTGCTTGAGGGCATCGACGAGGCGATCGAGTCGCTCACCGCCGATGAGGAGACCACCTTCCGCTCGAAGCTCGTCGGTGGCGAGCACGCGGGCGAAGAGGCCGAGGTGGCCGTCAAGATCACCGCCGTCAAGGAGCGCGAGCTGCCCGACGCCGACGACGACTTCGCCCAGATGGCGTCGGAGTTCGACACGATCGCCGAGCTGCGCGAGTCGCTCAGCGAGCGCGTGTCGCAGCAGGCCGTCTTCACGCAGGGTTCCGCCGCGCGCGACAAGTTCATCGACGCCCTCCTCGAGGCCGTCGAGATCCCCGTGCCGCCGCAGCTCATCGAAGACGAGGTGCACACCCACCTCGAGGGCGAGAACCGCCTCGAAGACGACGTGCACCGCGCCGAGGTCACCGAGGCGAGCGAGAAGCAGTTCCGCACGCAGATGGTGCTCGACAAGATCGCCGAAGACGCCAACGTGCAGGTGTCGCAGGACGAGCTGACCCAGTACCTCATCCAGTCGGCCGCGCAGTACAACATGGCGCCGCAGGACTTCGTCAACGCGCTGCAGCAGGGCAACCAGCTGCCCGCACTCGTCGGTGAGGTCGCCCGCAACAAGGCCCTCGCCATCGCGCTCGGCAAGGTCACCGTCGTCGACACCGACGGCAAGCCCGTCGACCTGACCGGCTTCGTGGCCGTCGAGGGCGAAGAGCCCGCCGAGGGTGACGACGCCGCCGACGAGGCTCCCGCCGACGAGGCTCCCGCCGACGAGGCCGCCGCTGAGGAGGCTCCCGCGAAGGCTCCCGCCAAGAAGCGCGCCCCCGCGAAGAAGAAGGCGGCTGCCGACGAGGCTCCCGCCGACGAGGCCGCGGCTGACGAGGCTCCCGCGAAGGCTCCCGCCACGAAGCGCGCCCCGGCCAAGAAGAAGGCCGACGCCGCTGACAGCGAGTAAGTCATGACGGAGGGGGGCGGATGCCACGGCATCCGCCCCTTCTTCGTTCCCGGATGCCGTCGAGCGGCCTCGGCGCGCCGTTCGGCGCATCGCTCGCGCGGTGTGTCTCGGGCGCGCGGCGTGCCGGACATCAACCCCCGTTGAGTATCCAGGACACGCCGCACGGCCCGACGGTCAGCGGCGTGTCCTGGGCATTCGACACGCCTGACGACAAATGGATGCGACACATGAACGACTGGCAGAACAGAGTGGATGCCGTCTGGGCAGACGAGGCGCTGAGCCCTGACGACGTGGTGACCCGGATCGACGAGCTCGCCGCCGAGCGACCGGCCGATGACGCCGTGGCGCTGTTCGAACGCGCCGGAGCGCGCGACTCGGCCGGGATCGAGGGAGAGGCCGAGGTGCTGTACCGCCGCGCTCTCGAGATCGGCCTCGACGACGAGCGCCGCACGCGCGCCACGATCCAGCTGGCGAGCACGATCCGCAACCTCGGCAAGACCGAGGAGTCGCTCGCGATGCTGCAGGCCGAATACGAGCGCGAACCCCGCGGTCCGTTGCACGACGCGGCCGCCGCCTTCTACGCCCTGGCGCTGGTGTCGAGCGGAGCGCCCGAGCGGGCGGCATCCATCGCCCTTCAGGCCCTCGCACCGCACCTGCCCCGCTATACCCGGTCGGTAACCGGATACGCGCGAGAAATCGCCGGAACACCGCGCTGATCCGCCCGCGGCGAACACGGCATCCGGTGTCGGAGGCCCCCGGTAGATTCATTGCAGATCACGGAAGAGGAGCACACATGCCCGAACCCCTTATGGCAACGAGCGTCTTCGACAGACTGCTCAAGGACCGCATCATCTGGCTCGGTTCCGAGGTGCGCGACGACAACGCCAACGAGATCTGCGCCAAGATCCTGCTGCTTGCCGCAGAAGACCCGCAGAAGGACATCTACCTCTACATCAACTCGCCCGGTGGCTCAATCACGGCCGGCATGGCGATCTACGACACGATGCAGTTCGTGCCGAACGACATCGTCACCGTCGGTATCGGCATGGCGGCGTCGATGGGCCAGCTGCTGCTGACCAGCGGCACCAAGGGCAAGCGCTACATCACGCCCAACGCCCGCGTGCTTCTGCACCAGCCGCACGGTGGCTTCGGCGGAACCTCGAGCGACATCCAGACGCAGGCGCAGCTCATCCTCGACATGAAGCGTCGTCTGGCCGAGATCACCGCGGCCCAGACCGGGAAGAGCGTCGAGCAGATCAACGCCGACGGTGACCGCGACCGCTGGTTCACCGCTCAGGAAGCCCTCGAGTACGGCTTCGTCGACCACATGCGCGAGCACGCCACCGACGTCACCGGCGGCGGCGGAACCGCAGCGGTCTGAGGCGAGAGGAAAAGGACACCCACATGAACATCCCCACCTTCGGCGGCGCAGCGTCTCACATGCCGTCCAGTCGCTACGTCCTTCCTCAGTTCGAGGAGCGCACGGCGTACGGCTACAAGCGCCAGGACCCCTACAACAAGCTGTTCGAAGACCGCGTGATCTTCCTCGGCGTGCAGGTCGACGACGCGTCGGCCGACGACGTCATGGCCCAGCTGCTCGTTCTCGAGTCGCAGGACCCCGACCGCGACATCATCATGTACATCAACTCGCCCGGTGGCTCGTTCACGGCCATGACGGCGATCTACGACACGATGCAGTACGTCTCGCCGCAGATCCAGACGGTCGTGCTCGGTCAGGCCGCCTCGGCGGCCTCCGTGCTGCTGGCCGCCGGCGCCCCCGGCAAGCGTCTCGCCCTGCCGAACGCCCGCATCCTGATCCACCAGCCCGCGATGGGCGAGGCCGGTCACGGTCAGGCGTCCGACATCGAGATCCAGGCGCAGGAGATCCTCCGCATGCGCACCTGGCTCGAAGAGACCATGGCGCGCCACACCGGTCAGGACGTCGCGAAGGTCAATAAGGACATCGACCGCGACAAGATCCTCTCCGCCGCCGAGGCGATGGAGTACGGCATCGTCGACCAGGTGCTCACGACCCGCAAGCGCACCCCGGCGGCCCTCACCGCCTGACGCGCTCGCGACACGATGAAGCCCCGCAGACCCGTTTCGGTCTGCGGGGCTTCGTCGTGCGCGGGGAGCGGTGCCGCGCGGGACCAGTGCTGCGCGGGGCTTGGTGCCGCGCGGGGCTTGGTGCCGCGCGGGGCTTGGTGCCGCGCGGGGCCGGTGCTGCGCGGGGCCAGTGCTGCGCGGGGCTCCGCCGCGGCTTGCGCGCTCTTGCGGTGCGGCGCGTGCGGCGGTCCCCACCCATCGCGAGACTGCATCTCGCTGACGAACCGGCGTCAGGCTGCAGCGGAGATGTCAGCGAGATGCAGTCTCGGCGTCGCCGGGCACCACCGCGGCGGGGTGACCATCCCCGCGGGTCGACGTTCGCGATGATCCGGCGGGCGAACGGATGCCGTGTGTCCGCCGTCGGCGATCATGACGCCGCCGCGCGCGCGAATGCCCTCGGTTCGCCCGGGCTCGGGTTAGGCTCGGGTAACACACCGGCGCAGGCCGGGTGACGGGAGGATCCGCGATGGCACGTATCGGTGAGAGCGCCGACCTGTTCAAGTGTTCCTTCTGCGGCAAGAGCCAGAAGCAGGTGCAGCAGCTGATCGCCGGTCCGGGCGTCTACATCTGCGACGAGTGCGTCGAGCTCTGCAACGAGATCATCGAAGAGCGCATGGCCGAGTCGTCGGCCGGCGAGGTCGCCGAGTTCGATCTGCCGAAGCCGCGCGAGATCTTCTCGTTCCTCGAGGAGTACGTCGTCGGGCAAGAGCCCGCCAAGCGCGCTCTGGCCGTCGCCGTCTACAACCACTACAAGCGCGTGCGCTCGCACGGCACCCTTCAGCCCGCGGAGCAGCGCGCCGAAGAGATCGACATCGCCAAGAGCAACATCCTGCTGCTCGGGCCCACCGGTTGCGGCAAGACCTACCTCGCTCAGACGCTCGCGAAGCGCCTCAACGTGCCGTTCGCCGTCGCCGACGCCACGGCCCTCACCGAGGCCGGCTACGTCGGTGAAGACGTCGAGAACATCCTGCTCAAGCTGCTGCAGGCCGCCGACTTCGACGTCAAGCGCGCCGAAACCGGCATCATCTACATCGATGAGGTCGACAAGATCGCCCGCAAGGCCGAGAACCCCTCGATCACCCGCGACGTGTCGGGCGAGGGCGTGCAGCAGGCGCTGCTGAAGATCCTCGAGGGAACGGTCGCCTCGGTTCCGCCGCAGGGCGGCCGCAAGCACCCGCACCAGGAGTTCATCCAGATCGACACGACGAACGTGCTGTTCATCGTGGCGGGCGCCTTCGCCGGGCTCGAGGAGATCATCTCCGCTCGCGTCGGCAAGCACGGCGTCGGCTTCGGAGCGCCCCTCCAGCGCAAGGAAGACGCGCCCGATCTCTTCAGCGAGGCGCTGCCCGAAGACCTGCACAAGTTCGGTCTGATCCCCGAGTTCATCGGTCGCCTGCCCGTCGTGGCATCCGTCTCGCCCCTCGACCAGGACGCGCTGACCGAGATCCTCACGACGCCGCGCAACGCGCTGATCAAGCAGTACCAGCGCATGTTCGAGCTCGACGGGGTTCAGCTCGAGTTCGACGACGACGCCCTGCGCGCGATCGCCGACCTCGCCGTCAAGCGCAAGACCGGCGCTCGTGGGCTCCGCGCGATCCTCGAAGACGTGCTCGGCCCGATCATGTTCGACGTGCCCTCGGCCGACGACATCGCCAAGGTCGTCATCACCCGCGCGGCCGTCGAAGACGGGGCGCAGCCGACGATCGTGCTGGCGCAGAAGCGCCGCAGCGCCTGACCGCGCTCCCCGTGTTCCACGGGCGCGGCGAGCAGCTGCGGGTGAGTCCCCTCACCGTCGGGGGTATGACCCGCGGCGCCCGGCTGATCGTGCGTGATCGTCCGGACGCCGCGCTGACGACGCTCGTCGAGGCCCTGCGCGCCGAGCGATTCGACGTCGGCGACGACCGGATGTCGAAGGCGTTGTCGGCACGCGGCTCGGAATGGATCGCGCAAGACCTGCGCATCGGAGCCCCCGCCCCGACGTGGTCGTCGGGCATCGTGGATGCCGCCGTGCAGCACACCCCGCTCGCCTTCGTGCCCGGTCTCCGCCGCCGGGCGACCCCGACGGTCGTCATCGCGAGCGCCCGCGCGCACGACGAGGGTGCGGAGCTCGTGGTGTTCTCGCACCCGACGCTGGTGGGCTGGACCACGGCGAACGACGCCGCGCACCTCGTCAGCGCCGCGCTCGACCGCGTCGAGGCGCAGTACGCGCCGGCGGGGCTGCTGGTCTCGCGGGAGGCGCTGCGCGGGATACCGAATGACGGGGCTCCCGCCTCGCAGGCCTTCGTGCGCGACGTGCTCGGCTGGCGCTGACGGATCGCGGGAGGGCGCCGTGCAGCAGGTGCCCAGGCCGGGGGCCGACACGAGGTTCTGCGGCGGGCAGGATGGAGGGATGCTCTCGGATCTCTCCATCCTGCCCGTCGCCCTCTCGAGCCGAGCAGGGGAGGTGCAGCTGCGTCGAGCCGTTCCCGGCGACCTGCCCGGATTGATGGCGCTTCTGTCGGACGACCCGATCAGTGCGGCCCGCGGTGATCGTGGCGACGACTCCGACGAGGAGGCCTACGCCGCGGCGCTGCGAAGCGTCTTGAACGCTCCGCTGAACGACCTCCTCGTGGTCGACGACGCGGCCGGCCGTCTGGTCGGCACCCTGCAGCTCACCGTCATCCCCGGCATGGCTCGGCGCGGTGCCACCCGCCTGCTCGTCGAGGCCGTGCGCGTGTCGTCGACCGAGCGATCGTCGGGCATCGGCACCGCCGTCATGCAGTGGGTGATGCACGTGGCCGCCCCGGCGACCGGCGCGACCCTCGTGCAGCTGACCTCCGACGCCGCGCGCGTGGACGCCCACCGGTTCTACACGCGACTCGGCTTCGTCGACTCGCACGTCGGCTTCAAGTACGCGGTCTGACGACGTCGGGCCCAGCCGCACGACGCGACCGGGCCCGACATTCGGCCGACCTCAGCCGGCGAGACCGCGTCGTTCGAGGAGCGGCTGGATCTCGGCATCCCGACCCCGGAAATCGCGGTACGCGGCGAGAGGATCGCCGGAACCGCCGACCCCCAGGAGCCTCTGGCGGAAGCGGTCGCCGTTCTCGCGCGTGAGGCCGCCGTTCTCGCGCGTGAGGCCGCCGTTCTCGCGGAACCACTCCACGGTGTCGGCGTCGAGCACCTCGCTCCAGATGTAGGAGTAGTAGCCGGCGCTGTAGCCGCCCGAGAACACGTGGGCGAAGTACGTCGAGGCGTAGCGGGTCGGAACGGTGGGGTTGTCGAGGCCGATGCCGGCAAGGGCGCGCGCCTCGAAGGCCGCGACGTCGATGTCGGCCGACGCCTCATCGACGGACAAGCCGTGCCACGCCTGATCGATCCATGATGCGGCGAGGTACTCGCTCGTCGCGAAGCCCTGGTTGAACGCCTCGGAGGCGTGCAGGCGCTCGACGACGTCGGCCGGGAGCGGCTCGTCGGTGTCGATGTGACGGGCGTAGTTCGTGAGGACCTCGGGCCAGAGGATCCACATCTCGTTCACCTGGCTGGGGAACTCGACGAAGTCGCGGTAGACGGCCGTTCCGCCGAAGTGCGGGTAGGTCACGGTGGCGAAGAGCCCGTGCAGGGCGTGGCCGAACTCGTGGAAGAGGGTGGTGACCTCATCCAGCGTGAGAAGCGTCGGGGTCCCGGGCGCCGGCTTGTTCACGTTGAGGTTGTTGACCACGATCGGGGCCGTGCCGCGCAGGGCCGACTGCGTCACGATCGAGTTCATCCACGCGCCGCCGCGCTTGCTGTCGCGCGTGTACAGGTCGAGCAGGAACAGGCCGAGCTCGCTGCCGTCAGCGTTGTGCACCTCGAACACGCGGACGTCGGGGTGGTAGCCCTGAAGATCGTGACGTTCGGTCATGCGGATGCCGTAGAGCTTCTCGGCCGCGAAGAACACGCCGTCGCGCAGCACGCGCTCGGCCTCGAACCACGGACGCAGGGCAGCGCGGTCGAGGTCGTAGCGCTCGGCGCGGACCTTCTCGGTGTAGAACGCCCAGTCGTGGGCTTCGATCCGGATGCCATCGACATCGGCGATCTTCTGCAGGGCCTCTTGCTCGGCGCGGGCGTTGGCGGCAGCGGGGGTGGCGAGTCGACGGAGCAGGTCGCGCGCGGCATCCGGAGACCCCGCCGTCTGATCGGCGAGGACGGCGGCGGCGTGCGAGGGGTAGCCGAGCACCTCGGCGCGCTCGGCGCGAAGGCACACGATCTCGCGGAGCACCGCGCGGTTGTCGTTGTCGTTGCCGCGGGTGGCGCGCGAGCGCGAGGCCTCGAGCAGGCGGCGGCGGCTCTCGCGGTTCGTGAGCGAGGCGAGCAGGGGGTGGCCGGTGTACAGCGTGAGGTTCACGACGTAGCGTCCGTCGAGGCCGCGGCTCGTGGCCGCCTGCGCCGCGGCCGAGAGCTCGCCGTCGCTCAGGCCGTCGAGTTCGTCGGCGGTGTCGAACACCACCGCGAGCTCGTTGGTGTCGGCGAGCAGGTTCTTCTCGAACGTGGTCGTCAGCACCGACAGTCGCTGGTTGAGCTCGGTGAGCTTCTGCTTCTGCGCGTCGTCGAGACCGGCACCGGCCAGCGACATCTCGCGGTGGTACCGCTCGACGAGGTAGCGGCTCTCGGCATCGAGGTCGAGGCCGTCGAGCTGCGCGTGCACAGCGGCGATCCGCGCGAACAGGTCGGCGTCGAGCTGGATCGCGTCGCGGTGCGCCGACATGAGGGGAGCGAGCTCTTCTTCGACGGCCTGGATCGCGAGGGTGCCGTCGGCGGATGCCACGGTGTAGAAGGTGCGCGCGACCCGGTCGAGCACCTGCCCGCTGCGCTCCAGCGCGACGAGGGTGTTCGCGAACGTGGGCTCGTCGCTTTGCGCGGTGATCGCGTCGACCTCCGCCCGCTGCGCGGCGAAACCGGCGCGGAACGCGGGGAGGTAGTGCTCGACGTCGATGCTGCCGTAGGGCGGCAGGTCGTAGGGGAGCGAGGGCGGCGCGAGGAGGGGATTGTTCACGGCATCCGTCATCGGTCCAGCCTAGGCGCAGTCTGCCGTGCGATGCAGAGAACATGTTGCAAAGAAGCGCTTGCAAAGGTAACTTTGCAGTCATGGTCGAGCAGCCGAAGCCCCGCGAAGAGCGTGTTCTGGATGCCGGGGCACTCCGCGCCCTGGCGCACCCGCTGCGCGTGCGGCTCTATGACATCCTCAGCCAGTACGGCCCGCAGACCGCGAGCAGCCTCGCGGAGCTGACGGGGGAGTCGACCGGAGCGACGAGCTACCACCTGCGAGCGTTGGCCCGTCACGACCTCATCCGCGAGGTCGCCGACCGCGGCACCGCGCGCGAACGCTGGTGGGAGCGCCCCGCCGGCAGCGTCACGCTGACGAACCCCGAGCTCGAGCACACGCCGTCGGGACGCGCCGTGATGGAGGCTGTGCACTCCGAGACCCTGACGCTGCGCCACCAGCAGCTCATGCACTTCGCCACCCACGGGTGGGACGAAGACGAAGAGTGGCGCGAGGCATCGGTGATCTCGACCGCGACCGCGCGCCTGACCGCCGAGCAGTCGCGCGACCTCGTGCAGCGCATCGGCGCCCTCATCGACGAGACCGTCCAGCGCTACCGCGACCAGACGGGCGAGGGCGTGCGCCCCGTCACGATCCGCAACGACGTCTTCCCCCTGCCGACCGAGAGGGGCTCCGCATGACCGCCGTCACCCGCACCATCGTTCTGCCGGTGCGCCCCACCCCCGTCGAGGCGGCACTGCTCGCGTTGTCGCGGGCGATGACTCGTGTCGCCGAGGAGCGGATGCGCCGTCGCGCGTGGGCCGTCGAGGCGGAGCCGGCACGGCGAGCCGGCCGTGCCGCATCGCAGGCGATGTCGGCGGATGCCCCGCGGTACCTGTTGCCGCGGTGACGCCGGCGGTTCCTGAGCTTGTCGAAGGGCCAGCGACCCGCGTGCAACCCAGGTCCCTGAGGTTGTCGAAGGGACCGGAACCCGCGTGCAACCCAGGTCCCTGAGCCTGTCGAAGGGACCGGAATCCGCGCGCAACCCAGGTCCCTGAGCTTGTCGAAGGGACCGGGACCCGCGCGCCCCCGGTGGCTTCGACAGGCTCAGCCACCTCGCCCAGCGACTCGCGCGCCCCCGGTGGCTTCGACAGGCTCAGCCACCTCGCCTCAGGCCCGACAACCTCGCAACCCAGGTCCCTGAGCCTGTCGAAGGGACCGCGACCCGCGTGCCCCCGGTGGCTTCGACAAGCTCAGCCACCTCGCCCAGCAACCCGCGCGCCCCCGGTGGCTTCGACAGGCTCAGCCACCTCGCTTCAGGCCCGGCAACCTCGCAACCCAGGTCCCTGAGCCTGTCGAAGGGACCGCGACCCGCGCGCCCCCGGTGGCTTCGACAAGCTCAGCCACCTCGCCCAGCAACCCGCGCGCCCCCGGTGGCTTCGACAAGCTCAGCCACCTCCCCGCCCCGGAACGCAAAGAGCCCGCCGACGCACGAAGGCGTCGACGGGCTCAGCAGCGCGAACCCGGAGGCTCAGGCGAACTCGGCGTCGTCGTCGTAACGCACGACGACCTCGCCCGCGGCATCCTGGCTCACGATGACCCCGGTGTCGAGCTCGGCGACGGGGCGCCCCTCGAGGAAGGTCAGCGTCCACTTCGGAGCGGGCGCGCTGAGCCCGTCGGGGTTCAGCGCGGCTTCGACGGCGGCGATCTGGGCGTGAAGGACCTCGGGAACAGCCTTGGGCGGCTGTTCGCGGGCGGTCCAGCGGGTTCCGAGTTGCATCAGGCCTCCTGGGGTGCGAACACGATGTCGGTCACGGTGGTGGTGTCGGCCTCGGCGAACGAGATCGTCTCGATACGTCCCACGGCGCGCAGATCGCCCTCGGCGAGGCGCAGGGCCTCGACGTTCGGCCCCGACACGGTGAGCGAGGTCACCTGCGTCTTCTGCGAGGCCTTGGCCTCGGTCTTGGCGCGACGGATGCCGATGAGCGCGGCGCTCACCGCGGTGAGAACGGCCGGGTCGCCCTCGATGCCGAGCGGCTCGGGCCAGGCCGCGGTGTGCACCGAGCCCTCTTCGAACCACGACCACACCTCTTCGGACGCGAACGACAGCACGGGCGCGAACAGACGGACGAGCGTCGACAGCGCCGTGCGCAGCGCGAGGGCGGCCGAGGCCTGGCCCACGTCGGACTGGTCGTACGCGCGCTCCTTCACGAGCTCGAGGTAGTCGTCGCAGAACGTCCAGAAGAACGACTCGGTGATCTCGAGCGCCCGCGCGTGGTCGTACGCCTCGAAGGCGGCGGTGGCGTCGCGCACCACGGCATCGAGGGTCGCGAGCATCGACGCGTCGAGCGCGTGCGTCACCGCGGCGCCCTCGGGCACGGGGAACGACAGCACGAACTTCGCCGCGTTGAGGAGCTTGATCGCGAGGCGGCGACCGATCTTCACCTGCGTCGGGTTCTGCGGGTCGAACGCCGCGTCGGTACCCAGGCGGCTCGACGCCGACCAGTAGCGCACCGCGTCGGAACCGTGCTGCTTGAGGATGTCGGCGGGAGTGACGACGTTGCCCTTCGACTTCGACATCTTCTTGCGGTCGGGGTCGACGATGAAGCCCGAGATCGCGGCATCCGTCCACGGGCTGCGGTCGTCTTCGAGGGCGCTGCGCAGCATGGTCGAGAAGAGCCACGTGCGGATGATGTCCTGCCCCTGGGGGCGCAGGTCGAACGGGGCCACGAGGTTCCACAGCTCCTCGTCGCGCTGCCAGCCACCGGCCAGCTGCGGGGTGAGCGACGAGGTCGCCCACGTGTCGAGGATGTCGCGCTCGGCGTCGAAGCCGCCCGCCGCGCCCCGCTGGTCTTCGGTGTAGCCCGGGGGCACGTCCACCGTCGGGTCGACGGGCAGCGAGGCGAGATCGGGGGTCAGCACGCGCGAGTAGTCGCGCTCACCACTGTCGTCGAGGCCGTACCAGACCGGGATCGGCACGCCGAAGAACCGCTGACGCGACACGAGCCAGTCGCCCGTGAGGCCGCTGGTCCAGTTCTCGAAGCGCACGCGCATGAAGTCGGGATGCCACGACATCTCGCGACCGAGCGAGATGAGGCGCTCGCGCAGCTCGGCGTCGCGCGCGCCGTTGCGGATGTACCACTGGCGCGTCGACACGATCTCGAGCGGGCGGTCGCCCTTCTCGAAGAACTTCACGGGGTGCGTGAAGGGCTTGGGGGCGCCCTCCATGGCGCCGGACTCCTGCAGGAGCTCGACGATGCGCTTCTTGGCGCTGAACACGGTCTTGCCCGCGAGCTCGTCGTAGGCCGCCTTCGCGGCATCCGTCACGATCACATCGGGGGCCTCGGCCACGATGCGGCCGTCCTTGCCGATGATGGTGCGGTTCGGCAGGTCGAGCTCGCGCCACCAGATGATGTCGGTCACGTCGCCGAAGGTGCAGATCATGGCGATGCCCGATCCCTTGTCCTTCTGCGCGAGGGGGTGCGCGAGCACCGGCACCTCGACGTCGAACAGAGGCGTGCGCACGGTCGTGCCGAACAGCGGCTGGTACCGCTCGTCGTCGGGGTTGGCCACCAGCGCCACGCAGGCCGGCAGCAGCTCCGGGCGGGTGGTCTCGATGAACACATCGCCCGAGCCGTCGGTCTTGGCGAAGCCCACCCGGTGGTACGCGGCGGGCTGGTCGCGGTCTTCGAGCTCGGCCTGGGCGATCGCGGAGCGGAAGTCCACGTCCCACAGCGTCGGGGCCATCGACTGGTACGCCTCGCCGCGCTCGATGTTGCGCAGGAACGCCAGCTGGCTCGTGCGGATCGAGTCGTCGGAGATCGTGCGGTAGGTCTGCGTCCAGTCGACGCTGAGGCCCAGCTCGCGGAAGAGCTCCTCGAACTGCTTCTCGTCTTCGATCGTCAGCTGCTCGCACAGCTCGATGAAGTTGCGGCGGCTGATGGGCACCTGGTCGGCGGCCTTGCTGCTCTTGTTGTCGCCGCCCGCGAACGGAGGGGTGAAGTCGGCGTCGTAGGGGAGCGAGGGGTCGCAGCGCACGCCGTAGTAGTTCTGCACGCGGCGCTCGGTCGGCAGGCCGTTGTCGTCCCAGCCCATGGGGTAGAACACGGTCTTGCCGCGCATGCGCTCGAAGCGCACCTTCACGTCGGTGTGCGTGAACGAGAACACGTGGCCGATGTGGAGGCTTCCGGATGCCGTCGGCGGCGGGGTGTCGACGGAGTACACGCCCTGGCGGCCGAGCTCGGCGGCGCGCAGGCGGTCGAAGACGTAGGTGCCGCGTTCACGCCAGGCGGCGTCCCATTTCTGCTCGAGGCCTTCCAGGGCGGGCTTGTCGGGAATGGTGGCCATAGGGGTACTCCTCGAGCGATATGGGCGGCACTGTGTGAGCGTGCCTGATGGGTTCTGCGTCCACGATACCGGGGGTCTCGCGCGAGCGCGCGTCGTGGCGCGCAAGCTCAGCGATTCGCGCAGATTCAGCCCGGCGGGGCGAATGCGGGCTGAGCTTGTGGGGATTGCTGAGGTTGCGTGGACATGCGTCACGTGCCGCGCGGTGTGAGGGAATCGCGCATCCTCAGCTTGCGAGGGTGGATGCCGACTGAGATTGCGGGGATCGCGGAGGTTGCGCGGACGAGCACGCAATCGGCGCCCGCACAGGGTCAGGGATTCGCGCACCTTCAGCTTCCGGAGGCGGATGCCGACTGAGATTGCGGGGATCGCTGAGATTGCTCCATCTGCAGCGATTGCGTGTTGGCATTCCTCCCCAGCGGGATGTTCATCCACAGGGGTCGCCGCGGTGCGTTTTTGCTGCTCCAGGCGGGCGACGATGGCGCACATGGATGACGCCCTCGCCCGTGCCGTCGCAACGCGAACCGCTGAACTCGGAGGCGTTGTCCGCCCGACCCGTCTCATCCGCGAGGGGCACAGCCGACACCGGATCTCCCAAGCGCTCCAACGTGGATTCGTTCTGAGGGTCAGGCGGGACTGGATCGCGCTTCCGACGGCCGACGCACACGTGGTCTCCGCCGCGCGAACGGGCGTCGTGCTGTCGTGCGTCACCGCCGCCGACAGGCGTGGGCTGTGGGTCGCCGAACGGCCGGACAAGCCACACGTCGCGTATCCCGGCCGGGGAAGGGTCGCAGGTCCTGCCGCCGTCGTGCACTGGCAGCGGGCTATCGTCCCTCGGCATCCGGATCTGCTCGAAGACGAGATCGAGAACATCCTGCTCACTGTCGCCTCGTGTCAGCCGTACGAGGCGGCTCGCGCGATCTGGGACTCCGCGCTGAACAAGAAGCTGGTCGATCTGGCGCACCTACGCCGTCTGCCCTGGACCGGTGCCGCACGCCGGCTCGTTCGAGAGGCGTCGCCCTGGGCCGACTCCGGGCTCGAGACGTTCGTGATCGTCCGACTGCGGTGGATGGGTCTCCCCATCCGATCGCAGATCTGGATCCACGGTCATCGCGTCGACTTCCTCATCGGAGAGCGGCTCGTCCTTCAGGTGGACGGCGGACACCACGTCGGGGCGCAGCGCACGGAAGACATCCGCCACGACGCGGAACTGATGCTGCTGGGCTACCACGTCATCCGCGTGGGATACGAGCAGGTCATGAACCGCTGGCCCGAGGTGCAGGAGCAGATCATGCACGCCGTGGCGCAGGGGCTGCACAAGGCGTGAGCGGTCGCGCACACTCAGCGATTCGCAGATCTTCAGCAAGATGGGGCGGATGCCGACGGAGGTTCTGCGAATCTCGGAGGTGAGGCGGGTTGCGAGCAAGACGCCGGCCTCGCAGCTCAGCAATCCGCACGGAGTCGCCCATCCGCGCGACCTCGGTGCCGAAAGACGGATGCCGACGGAGACTGGGCGTACCACTGAGGTGGTGAGTTCCTGTGGGTACACGGTGCCGCTCTCGCAAACTCAGCGATTCGCACATCCTCGGCCCGCCGGGGCGGATGCCGACGGAAGTTCTGCGAATCGCTGAGCTTGTGAAAGCCCGTGAATGCGGTGCTGCTTTCGCAAACTCGGCGATTCGCACGTCCTCGGCCCTGAGGGGCGGATGCCGACTGAGGTTGTGAGAATCGCTGACTTTCTGCGGCGGGGCACCCGCCCGCGTTCGCTGTGAGCGCGCGCGGCGCCGCGGACTTTCCGCACCCGGTCCAGGAACCCCGGTAAGCTGAAAGCCTTCCCACCAGAGATTCCGAGGTTTCTCCATGCCTTCTTCGCTTTCGCGCCGCGTGCTGTCGGCTGTCGCCGTCGCGGCCGTCGCCGCCCTCTCGCTCTCGGCCTGCGCCGGGTCGGACCCCGCCGCGCAGGGCGACGGCGAGGTCGTCTGGGCGATCGAGGGAGCGAACCTCTCGGCCGGGCACATGGATCCGCAGACCAGCCAGCTCGACGTGTCGGCGATGGTGCAGCGCGCGGTGCTCGACTCGCTCGTGTTCCAGGAGGCCGACGGTACGTTCTCGCCGTGGCTCGCCGAGTCGTGGGACGTCGAGGACGGCGGCGCGAGCTACCTCTTCCGCCTGCGCACCGACGTGACCTTCCACGACGGCACCCCTTTCGACGCGGCCGCGGTCAAGGCGAACTTCGACCGCATCGTGAACCCCGACACCGCTTCGGCGCAGGCGGCCAGCATGCTCGGCGGTGACCTGTACGCGGGCACCGATGTCGTCGACGAGCACACCGTGCGGGTGCGCTTCACGCAGCCCTACGCTCCGTTCCTGCAGGCCGCCAGCACCGCCCTGCTCGGCTTTTACTCGCCCAAGGTGCTCGAGACCAAGGCCGACCAGCTGAAGGCCGGCGGTCCCGACGTGACCGTCGGCACCGGCCCGTTCGAGCTCACCGAATACACGCCCGACCAGGACATCGTGTACACCCGCAACGACGACTACACGTGGGGTCCCGACGGCGGTGGCAAGCCGAGCTTCAAGACGCTGCGCGTCGACATCCTCCCCGAGGCGTCGGTGCGCGTCGGTGCGCTCTCGAGCGGACAGGCCGACGTGGTGACCAACCTGCCGCCGAACCTCGTGCAGCAGGTTCCCGCCGACGACACCGTGAAGTCGATCGCCTACCCGGGCCTGCCGTACTCGCTGTTCCTCAACGAGAAGTACGGCGTCTTCGCCGACCAGAAGGTGCGTCAGGCGTTCACCCGCGCGATCGACGTCGACACCGCGGTGAACGAGATCTTCTTCGGTCAGTACCCCCGCGCCTGGAGCGTCCTCGGCGCGACGACCCCCGGCTACGACGCGAGCCTCGAGAACTCCTGGCCCTTCGACCAGGCTCAGGCCAACGCCCTTCTCGACGAGGCCGGATGGACGGGTCGGGATGCCGACGGCATCCGGACCAAAGACGGTCAGCGTCTCACCGCCCGGTGGATTGCCTGGACCCCGGTTCCCGACGACCGCGCCGCACTCGCCAACGCCGTGCAGAGCGACCTGAAGGCCGTGGGCTTCGACCTGCAGCGCGAGGTGCTCGAGCCGGGTGCCTACAACGAGCAGTACGGCCCCAAGACCTACGACGTCACCGACTGGGGCTTCTCGGGCGTCGACGCCGACCTGCTGCGCAGCCACCTCGCCACCGACGGGTTCCAGAACGCCTCGCAGGTGAGCGACCCCGCCCTCGACGCGCTGCTCGAGCAGGGCGCCTCGACGACCGACCCCGCCGCCCGCAATGCGATCCACGCCCAGGTGCAGCAATGGAACGCCGACCAGGCCACCATCGTGCCGCTGTACAGCCCGGCCCTGATCAGCGCCGTGACCCCGAAGGTCTCGGGTCTGACGTTCGACCTGTACGGCCGTCCGCTCTTCGCGACCGCTACGGTCGGCTGAGCCGTCGGGTCTCAGACACACTATTCGGATGCCACGCTCTCGCTCGCACGTACTGCTGACGCGCCTCGGCGGGATCGTGGCATCCGTCGTCCTGGTGCTCTGGGGAGCGGCGACGCTGGCGTTCATGGCGTTCCGGATCATCCCGGGCGACCCGGTCGACGTGCTGCTCGGACCGCAGGCGCAGGTGAGCGAGGCGGTCAAGGCCGGCATCCGCAGCGACCTGGGTCTCGACCGACCCGTGCTCGAGCAGTACGCGACCTTCCTCGGCAGGCTCGTGCGCGGCGACCTCGGTGAGTCGTACCAGCTGCGCCAACCGGTCGTCGAGGTCATCGGGCGCCAGCTCGCCCCGACTCTGCAGCTCTCCGCGCTCGCGCTGGTGATCGCCGTGGTGCTGGCCCTCGCCTCGTCGCTGCTCGTGCGCGGGCGGACCGGTCGGGCCGTGGCATCCGGGATCGAACTCGTCGTGCTGTCGTCGCCGGTGTTCTGGACGGGGCTGCTGCTGCTGAGCGTCTTCTCGTTCCAGCTCGGGTGGTTCCCAGTGTCGGGGGCGCGGGATGCCGCCGCGATCGTGCTGCCCGCGGTGACCCTGGCCCTGCCGATCGCGGCGCTGCTGTCGCAGGTGCTGCGCGACGGCGTCGAAGCGGCCGAGCGCGAGCCGTTCCTCACCACCGTCCGCGCGCGCGGGGCGACGCCCCTGCGCGAGAGCGTGCACCACACGCTGCGCCACGCGAGCGTCGGGGGAGTGACGCTCGCGGCCTATCTCGTCGGGTCGCTGCTCGGCGGCGCGGTGCTGGTCGAGACCGTGTTCGCCCGACCCGGCATCGGCCGCGTGACGCTGACGGCGATCACCGACCGCGACCTGCCGGTGATCACGGGCGTGATCCTGCTGAGCGCCCTCGTCTTCGTCGTCGTGAACACCGTCGTCGACCTCGTCGTGCCCCTGATCGACCCGCGCCTGCGCACCGCCGCGCCGGCGGTGGCCGCCCGAGCGGCGGTGCCGTCGTGAGCGCCCCCGTCACGCTGCGGCAGCGCACCCTCCGCGGTCAGGCCGCCGCGCTGTGGATCGCCGGCGCCGTGCTCGCCCTCATCGCCCTGGCCGCCGTCGCCCCCGGGCTGCTCGCGACCCACGACCCGCTGCTGACCGACGTGCGCGCTACCCTGCAGCCGCCCAGCGCCGCGCACTGGTTCGGCACCGACCAGAGCGGACGCGACGTGTACTCGCGCGTGATCTACGGGGCCGGACGCTCGGTCGGCATCGGCCTGCTCGCCACCGGCCTCGCCCTGGTCGTCGGGGTGATCGCCGGTTCGCTCTCGGCCGTCGCGCCGCGATGGGCGGATGCCGCGGCCATGCGCATCGTCGACGTGCTGCTCGCGTTTCCGGAGTTCCTCGTCGCCCTGCTGGTCGTCGCGGTGCTCGGTCCCGGCCCGGTCAACGTCGCGGTCGCCGTGACCATCGCCGCGGTGCCCGTGTACATCCGCCTGGCGCGGGCGCAGACGCGCACCCTCGCCGCAACCGAACACGTCGAGGCCGCACGGATCATCGGGGTGCCGACCGCCGTCGTGCACGTGCGGCACGTGCTGCCCGGCGTGCTGGGCGCGGTGAGCGTGCTGGCCACGATCGGCATCGGTACCTCCATCCTCGCCGCCGCCGGGCTGAGCTTCCTCGGGCTCGGCCCCACCGAACCCACCGCCGAATGGGGCCTCATGCTCTCCGCCGGACGCAACCTGCTGCTGCAGGCGCCGTGGGTAGCCGTCTTCCCCGGGCTCGCGATCACCGCGACCGTCGTGAGCGTCAGCGTGATCGGCCGCATCCTGCGCGCCCGCGCCGAGGAGCGCGACGCATGAGCGGGCTGCGGGTGCGTGGACTCCGCATCGACGGACCGACCGGCGCGATCGTGCGCGGGCTCGACCTCGACGTCGCCCCGGGCGAATGCGTCGCGATCGTGGGGGAGTCGGGCACCGGCAAGTCGGTGAGCGCCCGCGCCCTGCTCGGCCTCCTGCCCGCGGGCCTCACGGCTCGCACCGACGAGCTCGAGGTCGACGGCGTCGACGCCCGATCGTTCGGCGAGCGGCAGTGGCGCGGGCTGCGCGGCGACCGGATCGCCCTCGTGTCGCAGGACGCCCTCGTCTCGCTCGACCCGCTGCGACGCATCGGTGCCGAGGTGGCCGAGCCCGTCCGCATCCATGAGCCCGACGTGCGGGGAACGGCCTTGGCCGTACGCGTGCGCGAGAGCCTCGAGCGCGTGTCGCTGCCCGAGCCAGACACGCGAGCACGTCAGTACCCCCACGAGCTGTCGGGAGGTCTGCGCCAGCGCGCGCTGATCGCCTCCGCTCTCGCCGCGAACCCCACCGTGCTGGTCGCCGACGAGCCCACGACGGCGTTGGATGCCACCGTGCAGGCGCGCGTGCTCGACCTGCTGCGCCGCATCGCCGACGACGGCGTGGCCGTGGTCTTCATCAGTCACGACCTCGGGGCGGTCGCCCGCGTGGCGGATCGCGTCGTCGTGATGCACGAGGGGCGCGTCGTCGAGACCGGGTCGACCGCCGAGGTGCTCGCTTCTCCGCGCGACCCGCACACGCGCGCGCTCGTCGAGGCGGTGTCGCACGAGCCGCTCCGCCGGGCACCGCGCACCGACGCCCCGATCTTCACCGCCGACGCGCTGATCAAACGCTTCGGCGACCGGGCCGCGGTCGACGACGTGTCGATCGAGGTGCGCCGCGGTCGGACCCTCGCGGTCGTGGGGGAGTCGGGGTCGGGCAAGACGACCCTCGCGCGCCTGATCGTCGGAGTGACGGATCCGGATGCCGGGACCATGACGTTCGCGGGCCGCCCCTGGTCGTCGCGGGTCGCCCGCGGCGCCGCGCGGACCCGCGTGCAGCTCGTGCAGCAGAACCCGTGGGGCGCCCTCGACCCCCGCTGGACGGTCGGCCGCACGCTCACCGAGGCCGTGGCCGCCGGGGGAGTCGCGCGTTCCGAACGTCGCTCCGCCGTCGCCGCGCTGCTCGAAGAGGTGGGCCTGTCTCCCGCGTTCGTCCGGCACCGGCCCGCGCAGCTGTCGGGCGGGCAGCGCCAACGCGTCGCGATCGCCCGCGCCCTCGCCGTGACGCCCGACCTCCTCGTGCTCGACGAGCCGGTGTCGGCGCTCGACGCGTCGGTGCGCGCGCGGATCCTCGACCGCCTGCGCGCCCTGCAGACCGAGCGCGACCTCGCGATGGTGTTCGTCACGCACGACCTCGACGTGGTGGCCGGCATCGCCGATGACGTGATCGTCATGAAGGACGGGCGCGTCGTCGACTCGGGCACCGTGTCGTGCGTCTTCGCGGCTCCGCGGCATCCGTTCACCCGAGAGCTGCTGGCCGCGGCGGGTCTGGGCGCGCCCGGGGTGTGAGCCGGGGGTCGTGTCCGGCCCTTCTGCCTCCTCCGTTGAGTGTCCATAACACCCGGACGAGACCGCCCCCGCGTCCGGGTTTCTTGGACGCTCGACCGCCGCGCACACCCCGCAGCGCGCCGCGCGCGGCTCGCGTAGACTGGACGCACACGCACCGATCCGGCCATCACCGGGGAGCACGCGGAAGAACGTCCGGCCCTTCGACTCGCTCAGGGACCGGATCAGTAGAACCGCGCGGGGCAGGCCCGTCACAGCCGCAGTGAGAGTGGCACCGGTCCCGAACGGGGGCGGCGCAACGCGGGGTGGTACCGCGGTCCGCACGGATCGTCCCCGCAGGTGGATCCCAACCTGCGGAGAGACATGACCTACCCACGCCCCTCATCCTTCGGCCCGGCCGCTGACGCGCAGAGCGTCGCCGCCACGGCATCCGTCGTTCCGAGCCCCCGCTTCCCGTCGATCGAGAACGACACGCTCGACTTCTGGGCGCACGACGACACCTTCCGTGCCTCGATCGCCAACCGCGAGGGCGCCGAGGAGTGGGTCTTCTACGACGGCCCGCCCTTCGCCAACGGCCTTCCGCACTACGGCCACCTGCTCACCGGCTACGCGAAGGACGTCTTCCCGCGTTTCCAGACGATGCGCGGCAAGAAGGTCGACCGCGTCTTCGGGTGGGACACGCACGGTCTTCCCGCCGAGCTCGAGGCCATGAAGCAGCTCGGCATCACCGAGAAGGACGAGATCGAGGCAATGGGCGTGGCGACCTTCAACGCCAAGGCCCGTGAGTCGGTGCTCGAGTACACGCGCGACTGGCAGGACTACGTCACGCGTCAGGCCCGCTGGGTCGACTTCGAGCGCGGCTACAAGACGCTCGACACGACCTACATGGAGAGCGTGCTGTGGGCGTTCAAGACGCTCCACGACAAGGGTCTCGCCTACGAGGGCTATCGCGTGCTGCCGTACTGCTGGCGCGACGAGACGCCCCTGTCGACGCACGAGCTGCGCATGGACGACGACGTCTACAAGATGCGTCAGGACCCCTCGGTCACCGTGACTTTCCCGCTCGTCGGGGCCAAGGCCGAGGCGCTGGGTCTCACGGGCGTCCGCGCGCTGGCGTGGACGACGACGCCGTGGACGCTCCCGACGAACCTCGCGCTGGCCGTGGGTCCCGGCATCCGCTACGCCGTGATCGAGGGCGGGCCGAACGGTGCCGCCGACGTGCACCGCGCTCCCGACGGCACGCCCGACGAGGCGTTCGAGGCCGTCGCCCACCGCTACCTGCTGGCCGAAGACCTGCTTCCGGGCTACGCCAAGGACCTCGGATACGAGAGCGCGGATGCCGCCCGCGAGGCCGTGCAGTCCACGATCTTGGGCTCCGAGCTCGAGGGCGTGTCGTACGACCGCCTCTTCGACTACTACGCCGATGCCTCGGTGTGGGGCACGCAGGACGCCTGGAAGATCCTCGTCGACGACTACGTCACCGTCAGCGACGGCACGGGCATCGTGCACCAGGCTCCGGCCTACGGTGAGGACGACAAGCGGTTGGCGGATGCCGCGGGCCTGCCGACGATCATCTCGCTCGACGACAGCGGCCGCTTCCTGCCCGCCGTCGCCGACGTCGCCGGCGAGCTGTGGATGGAGGCCAACCGCCCTCTGATCCGCCTGCTCAAGCAGGACGGGCGCCTGCTGCGCGAAGCCTCGTACGAGCACTCGTACCCGCACTGCTGGCGCTGCCGGAACCCCCTGATCTACAAGGCCGTGTCAAGCTGGTTCGTGCGCGTGACCGACATCAAGGACGACCTGCTGGCCAACAACCAGCAGATCACCTGGGTGCCCGAGAACGTCAAGGAGGGCCAGTTCGGCAAGTGGCTCGAGGGCGCGCGCGACTGGTCGATCAGCCGCAACCGCTACTGGGGCTCGCCGATCCCGGTGTGGAAGAGCGACGACCCGAACTACCCGCGCGTCGACGTCTACGGCTCGCTCGCCGACATGGAGGCCGACTTCGGCCGCCTGCCGGTGAACGCCGACGGCGAGGTCGACCTGCACCGTCCCTACATCGACGACCTCACGCGTCCGAACCCCGACGACCCGACGGGGAAGTCGACGATGCGCCGCATCGAAGACGTGCTCGACGTGTGGTTCGACTCGGGCTCGATGCCGTTCGCGCAGGTGCACTACCCGTTCGAGAACCACGAGTGGTTCGACGAGCACGCCCCCGCCGACTTCATCGTCGAGTACATCGGGCAGACGCGCGGCTGGTTCTACGTGATGCACGTGCTCTCGACCGCGCTGTTCGACCGTCCGGCGTTCACCGGCGTCTCGTGCCACGGCATCGTGCTGGGCAACGACGGGCAGAAGATGTCGAAGTCGCTGCGCAACTACCCCGACGTGCGCGAGGTGTTCGATCGCGACGGGTCGGATGCCATGCGGTGGTTCCTGATGTCGAGCTCGGTGCTGCGCGGGGGCAACCTCGTCGTGACCGAGGAGGGCATCCGCTCGGGCGTGCGCGAGTTCCTGCTGCCGCTGTGGAACGCGTGGTATTTCTTCGCGACGTACGCCAATGCTTCGGCGGCGCCGGTGGCTGAGCCTGTCGAAGCCTCCGGCCCCGGGGCCGCGGGGGTACCGGCGGCGACCGGCGGATACGACGCCGAGTGGCGCACCGACTCCACCGACGTGCTCGACCGCTACATCCTGGCGCTCACCGGCGACCTGGTGACGAACGTCGCCGCCGACCTCGAGGGTCTCGACTCCACGACGGCCGCCGAGCGCCTGCGCGACTTCGCCGAGGTGCTGACCAACTGGTACATCCGCCGCTCGCGCGACCGCTTCTGGGTGGGCGTGACCGACGACCCGCGCAGTCGCGAGGCCTTCGACACGCTCTACACCGTGCTCGAGACGCTGACCCGCGTCGCGGCCCCCCTGCTGCCGCTGGTCACCGAGCGCGTGTGGCAGGGCCTGACGGGCGGGCGCAGCGTCCACCTGACCGACTGGCCCGACGCCGCGGCGTTCCCCGCCGCCGAAGATATCCGCACCGCGATGGACACCGTGCGCGAGGTCTCGAGCGTCGCCAACGCGCTGCGCAAGCGCGAAGGCAAGCGTGTGCGCCTGCCGCTGCCGCGTCTCACGGTGGTGACTCCGGATGCCGCGGGCCTGGCCCAGTTCGACGACATCCTCCGCGAGGAGCTCAACGTGAAGAGCGTCGAGCAGGTCGCCCTGCAAGACGGGACGGCCGCCGAGTACGGCATCACGCACCGCCTGTCGGTCAACGCACGCGCCGCCGGACCCCGCCTGGGTAAGCAGGTGCAGCAGGCGATCAAGGCCGCCCGCGAGGGCGACTGGAGCGAGGTCGACGGACGGGTCGTCGCGGGCGGCATCGCCCTCGAGCCCACCGAGTACGACCTGGTGGTCGAGACGGCGGGTCGCCCCGAGGGCGAGGCGTTGGCCGTGCTCGCGCGCGGCGGTTTCGTGCTGCTCGACACCGTGACCACTCCCGAGCTCGAGGCCGAGGGACTGGCCCGCGACATGATCCGCGGCATCCAGGACACCCGCAAGGCCGCCGGCTTCGACGTGAGCGACCGCATCTTCCTCTCGCTCACCTTCGTCGAAGACGCCGACGCGCAGGCCGTGGCCCAGGCGTTCGACGTCGCGGGCGTGGCATCCGAGACCCTCGCCGAAGCCGTCGTGCTCGCCGGTCCCGAGGGTCGCCTGATCGAGCGCGGCGAACTCGCGCCGGCCGAGTACGAGACCGTCATCGACGCCAAGACCTACGCGAACGTCGGCGCCGTCACGGTGGCCGTCGCGCGGATCGGAGCCCCCGCATGAGCGATCGCACCAGGGCGGACGCCGTCTACTCGGCGCTGCTCGAACGCCAGGGCGAGCAGTGGGTGCAGCCGCGCGTCGAGCGCACGCGCCGCGTGCTCGAACTGTTGGCCGACCCGCAGCGGACGTACCGCGTCATCCACGTGACGGGCACGAACGGCAAGACCTCGACCAGCCGCATGATCGAGAGCCTGCTGCGTGCGATGGGGCTTCGCACGGGCCTGTTCACCAGCCCGCACCTCGAGCGCTTCACCGAGCGGATCCTCATCGGCGGAGAACCCGTGGCCGACGCCGCGATCGCCGATGCGTGGGACGAGATCCAGCCGTTCGTGGGCATGGTCGACGGCGAGCTCGAAGCCGCCGGAGACGCCCCGCTGACGTTCTTCGAGCTGCTCACGGTGCTCGCGTTCGTCGTCGCGGCCGACGCGCCGATCGACGTGCTCGTGCTCGAGGTCGGCATGGGCGGGGAGTGGGACTCCACGAACACCGCCGACGGCGACGTCGCGGTCTTCACCCCGATCGACATCGATCACGTCGACCGTCTGGGCTCGACGATCGCCGAGATCGCCACGGTGAAGGCCGGCATCATCAAGCCGGGTGCCGCTGTCGTCGCGGCCGCGCAGCCCGACGAGGCCCTGCGCGCGATCCGCGCTCGCGCCGAGAAGGAGGGCGCCACGGTCGCGGTGGCCGGAGACGGCTTCGCCCTCGAGGGCCAAACCCTCGCGGTCGGCGGGCAGCAGCTCGACATCCGCGGGGTCGCGGGTGCGTACCGCGAGGTCTACCTGCCGATGTACGGCGCGCACCAGGGCGCCAACGCGGCCCTCGCCGTCGCCGCAGTCGAGTCGCTCATCGGGGGAGGCACCCAGCCCCTCGCCGCCGACGTGGTGGCCGACGGCATCGGCAACGCCACCTCGCCCGGCCGCCTGCAGCTCGTCGGCACCGCACCGACCGTGCTGGTCGACGCCGCTCACAACCCTCACGGCGCCCGCGCGTTGGTCGCCGCCCTCGACGAGGCCTTCGACATCGACGAGTGGGGCGCCGTGGTCGGCATCCTCGACGGGAAGGACGCGGTCGGCATCATGTCGGCCCTCGTCCCCGCCGTCGCGCGCGTGTTCGCCACGGCTCCCGACAGCGACCGCGCGACCGACCCCGACGTGATCGCCGATGTGGCCGAGGCCGCCGACCTTCCGGTCACCGTGCACCCGACCCTCGAAGACGCCGCCGACGCGGCGCGCGCGTGGGCCACGGAGTCCGACCGCCGGGCCGTCGTCATCGCCGGATCCGTCGTGCTCGCCGGAGAAGCCCTGCGCCTGTCGGAGCTCGAGGACTGGAAGTCGGGGTGGCAGGCGTGAGCCCGCGTGAGCCCCGCGCTCCGCGCCCCCGGCGCCAGCGCGGCGCGCAGGAGTCGCTCGGCTCCGTCGTGCTCGGCTTCGAGTCGATCATCGTCTTCCTCGGCGGTCTCGTCGTCTACGGCCTCAAGGTGCTCCCCGCGGGCATCGAGCCGTGGTGGGGGATCGTCGGCGGTGTCGTCATGGCGATCGCGATGGTCGCCGTCTCGGGCCTGCTGCGTCACCGCTGGGCGCTCTTCGCCGGGTGGGGCCTGCAGGTCGTGCTGCTGCTCGCCGGTTTCCTGGTTCCGGCCCTCGCCGTGGTCGCCGTCATTTTCGGCGGCATGTGGGCGTATGCGACGATCAAGGGAGCGGCGCTCGACCGACGCAACGCCCGGCTCGCCGCTGACCCCGACCTCTCGAACGGAGAATGACCCATGGCTACCGAAGAGACCCTCGTCCTGGTCAAGCCCGACGGCGTCGCCCGCGGCCTGACCGGTGCGATCCTGGCCCGCATCGAGGCGAAGGGCTACGCGCTCGTCGACATCCGCCTCGTCGAGCCTGACCGCGAGACCCTCGCCCAGCACTACGCCGAGCACGAGGGCAAGCCGTTCTACGAGCCGCTGCTCGAGTTCATGATGTCGGGACCCTCCGTCGCGATCCGCCTCGCCGGCAACCGCGTCATCGAGGGCTTCCGCTCGCTCGCGGGCACGACCGACCCCACCACCGCCGCCCCTGGCACGATCCGCGGCGACTTCGGCCGCGACTGGGGCCTCAAGGTGCAGCAGAACCTCGTCCACGGATCCGACAGTGTCGAGTCCGCCGAGCGCGAGCTCGCGATCTGGTTCTCCTGATCCCGGATGCCGAGAAGGCCGCCGCCCCGCGAGGGGTGGCGGCCCTCGTCGTTCGGGGGAGAAGTGGCTGACCCCGTCGAAGCCACCGGGCCCTGCGTCAGGCTCGCGGCAGAGGTGGCTGAGCCTGTCGAAGCCACCGGGACCTGCGTCGGGCTCGCGGCAGAGGTGGCTGAACCTGTCGAAGCCACCGGGACCTGCGTCGGGCTCGCGGCAGAGGTGGCTGAGCCTGTCGAAGCCACCGGGACCCGCGTCGGTCGGGGGAGAGGTGGCTGAGCCTGTCGAAGCCACCGGGCCCTGCGTCGGGCTCGCGGCAGAGGTGGCTGAGCCTGTCGAAGCCACCGGGCCTGCAGTGGGTCCCGGTCCCTTCGACAGGCTCAGGGACCTCAGTTGCGCGGGCTCACGCGGGTCCCGGTCCCTTCGACAGGCTCAGGGACCTGCGCTGCGCGGGCTCACGCGGGTCCCGGTCCCTTCGACAGGCTCAGGGACCTGTGCTGCGCGGGTCCCGGTCCCTTCGACAAGCTCAGGGACCTGTGCTGCGCGGGTCCCGGTCCCTTCGACCAGCTCAGGGACCTGTGCACCCCGTGGGATCAGAGCTGGGCGAGCACGTTCAGCCGCAGCTGCGCGATCACCGCGACGACGGCGAACGCCACGATCGTCATGAGCGGCACCCACGCCATGAGGCGGTCGGCGACCTCGCGCACGCGCTCTCGCGGGATCACACCCTCGCGCAGCACGTGCAGCGTCACCACGAAGAACGACGGGATCACCACCGACCACGTCACCATGCACCACGGGCAGAGGGTCGCCAGCACGAACAGGCTCTGCGAGATCAGCCAGATGACGAAGCTGATCGCGAAGACGAAGCCCAGCCAGAACAGCACCCAGAACCACCGGGCGAAGCGGGCGCCGGCCAGCAGCGCCATGCCGACCACGATCGGAGCGATCCACGCGCCGAGACCGATGATCGGGTTGGGGAAGCCGAACACGCTGCCCTGGGCCGACTGCAGGTTGGCCGAGCACTGCACGAGCACGCTGAAGTCGCAGGATGCCGCGGTGCCGGGGTTCTGCAGTTGGGCGAAGCGTTCCATCGTGAGCGAGAAGGCCGCCCACCACCCGACGACGCCCGCGAAGATCAGCCAGATCGCGACGACGACCGGACGACGGGGAGTGACGGTTTCGCTCATGGGGGCGATTCTTGCACTGCCCCGCTATGCAGTCGCTTTGAACGCGCCTGGCCGTCGCGACGCGCCCGCGAGACCGGCAGAAGGCTTCTCGTGGGCGAACGCGGCGGTTCGTGCGATAATGAAGGCTGATGTGACCGCGGCCGCGCCGCAGGAACATCACCCAGAAGACTTCGGGCGATGACCGCCCTTCGCAGCACGAGCCGCAGGCCGGCTGCAGACCGAGTGAGTTCGCGGCCCCGCCGGGTGCGGCGCCGCATGAGATTTCGTCGGGCGACGCGCGGTGTCGCCCGCCAGGGAGTACCTCCGCATGGCTGATGTGACCGACGATCAGAACCCCACCGACGACACGCCCCCCACGTCCGCGTCCGACGTGACTGCCCCCGATCTCGCGGCCCCTGCAATCGACGAAGAAGAGGCCGCGGTTCAGGATGCCGAAGACGCGGCGTCGACCGACACCGAGGCCCCCGCGGTGCTCGACGAGGCCGCCGCGGCGTCCGAGGAGGACGCGAGCGCGCCCGCCGAGGCTCCCTCCGACGAGGTGCCCGCCGAGGCCCCTGTCGACGAGGCCCCCGCCGAGGCCCCGGCTGACGAGGCTTCCGCTGCCGACACTCCGGTCGAGGCCCCCGCCGAGGCAGCGGCCGACGAGGCGACTCCGGCTGCCACAACCGAGCACACGGCACCCGAGGCCGACGCGACGGCCGAGGCGCCGGCATCCGCCCCCGAGCCCGAGGCAACCTCCGAGCCCCAGGCGGCCCCCGAGCCCACGGCCCCCGCCGAGCCCGAGAAGCCCGCGCGCCCGACCGCCGTCTCGCTCGGACTGCTCCCCGAGAACTTCGTCTCCGCCGTCTCGACGGCCCTGCACTTCTACGCCCCCGAGCTGCCGCCGCTTCCCGTGCGCGACGACTCGTGGGACCGCGACGACCGCGACGACGACGCCCCCGCTGAGCGCGGCTCCGCCAACGCGCGTCGCCGCAACCGCCGCCGCGGGGGAGTGGGCACCGGTTCCGACGAGGTCGTCGAGACCCCGGCTCCGCCCGTGCGCCAGCGCGCGGTCGAGGTCATCACCGAGCCGCAGCGCATCAAGGGCTCCACGCGCCTCGAAGCCAAGAAGCAGCGTCGCCGCGACGGTCGCGAGGCCGGTCGCCGTCGCCCCGTCGTGACCGAGGCCGAGTTCCTCGCCCGCCGCGAGGCCGTCGACCGCGTCATGGTCGTGCGCTCCAAGGCCGGTCGCATCCAGATCGCCGTCCTCGAAGACAACGTGCTCGTCGAGCACTACGTCGCGCGCAACCAGGACGCTTCGCTCATCGGGAACGTGTACCTGGGCCGCGTGCAGAACGTGCTGCCGAGCATGGAGGCCGCGTTCGTCGACATCGGTCGCGGCCGCAACGCCGTGCTGTACTCCGGCGAGGTCGACTGGGACGGCGTCGAGACCAACAACCAGCCGCGTCGCATCGAGCTCGCCCTCAAGTCGGGCGACCGCGTGCTCGTGCAGGTGACCAAGGACCCGGTGGGCCACAAGGGCGCCCGCCTGACGAGCCAGATCTCGCTGCCCGGCCGCTACCTGGTCTACGTGCCCAACGGCACGATGAACGGCATCTCGCGCAAGCTCCCCGACACCGAGCGCGCGCGCCTGAAGAAGATCCTCAAGGAGGTGCTCCCCGAGTCGTCGGGCGTGATCGTGCGCACCGCCGCCGAGGGCGCCACCGAAGAGCAGCTGACCCTCGACGTCCAGCGCCTCACCGCGCAGTGGGAGCACGTCTCGAGCCAGATCAAGACCATCCAGGCCCCGGCCCTGCTGCACTCCGAGCCCGACCTGCTGGTCAAGATCGTGCGCGACGTCTTCAACGAGGACTTCACGCGCATGCTCATCCAGGGCGACGAGGCGCTGCAGACGATCTCGTCCTACCTTCAGGGCGTCGCCCCCGACTTGCTCGAGCGGGTCGAGAAGTACGAGGGCGAGCAGGACCCGTTCGACGCGTTCCGCGTGACCGAGCAGATCGAGAAGGCCCTCGACCGCAAGGTCTGGCTGCCCTCGGGCGGCTCGCTCGTGATCGACCGCACCGAGGCCATGACCGTCGTCGACGTCAACACCGGCAAGTTCGTCGGCTCGGGCGGAAACCTCGAAGAGACCGTCACCAAGAACAACCTCGAAGCGGCCGAAGAGATCGTGCGCCAGCTGCGCCTGCGCGACATCGGCGGAATCATCGTCGTCGACTTCATCGACATGGTGCTCGAGTCCAACCGCGACCTCGTGCTGCGCCGCCTCATCGAGTGCCTGAGCCGTGACCGCACGAAGCACCAGGTCGCCGAGGTCACCTCGCTCGGTCTGGTGCAGATGACCCGCAAGAAGCTCGGCCTCGGCCTTCTCGAGACCTTCAGCGAGGCGTGCGAGGTCTGCGCCGGTCGTGGCGTCGTCGTGCACCACGACCCCGTGGTCAAGCACCGTCCCGCGGGCTCGTCCTCCAACGGCGGCGGCAACGCCAACGGCGGTTCGTCGAACCGTCGCGGCCGCGGCGGCAACGGCCCCTCGAACGGCAACAACGGAAACGGCGGGGGCAACGCTCCGGCGCAGAACACCGGCGCAGCGGCGGCCCCGGCCGGCGGCACGCACACCATCACCGAGGGCGTGAAGTCGGCGCTGGCGCAGATCGCGGCATCCACGGTCAAGCCCACCCTCGACGACCCCGCCGTGGTCGAGGCGGCGGTCGTGGCATCCGTCGAAGCCGTGCTCGAGGCGAAGAGCGATACCGCCGCCGAGGCCCCGGCCCCGGCGCGCGAGAAGCGTCCGCGCAAGAAGCGCGAGCCCAAGGCTCCCCGCACCGAGAAGGACGCCCTGCTGGAGTCGGTGCTCGAGGCGCTTCCCGAGCCCAAGGCCCCCGGTCAGGGACGCTCGCGTCGTCGCGTGACCACGGCAGCGCTGACCGGTACGCCGGTCAACGCGCAGCCGACCACCGAGGCCTGAGCCCGCTTCTCCCGTGAGGGGTCGCTCTCCGTCGCCGAGCAACGCTCGGGCGAGGGCGAGCGGCCCCTCACGCGCAGGAGGAGAGGGACGGATGCCGAGGGGCCCGGCGGGCCGTCAGAACGCCGACAGTCGGCCGTCAGGCGCCGGGGCGGCGCTCTCGTGCCGTGATCCGCAGACCCGAGGCGCGCAGACGGCGCACGAGCTCCTTGCCGCCCACGTGCTCCGCGCCCGCGGCGACGAGGTCGGCGTGCCGCTCGTCGGGCACGTCGTAGTGGTCGAGGTCGAAGGCGCGGCGGGGAATGCCGGCGGCGGAGGCGAAGGCGTGCAGCTCGGCGAGATCGCTGTCGCTGACCAGGTGCGCCCACAGTCGACCGTGTGCGGGCCACTGCGGGTCGTCGATGAGGATCGCCATCCCGCGATCCTACGGTCGACACGCGGGCGGATGCTTTTGCCGGATGCCCTCCGGTGAGCTAAACTCGACCCTTGGTGCGTCGCGTCCGCTCTGTACGAGCGAGACCCCGCTGACTTTCGTCGGCCGGATCGCACCGAGACTTGGGTCATCAGACCCTCCCGACGTCATCAGACAACCGGAGCCCCGCGGCTCCCGAACGAAACAGGTGTGAAGTGGTTTACGCAGTTGTGCGCGCCGGCGGCCGCCAGGAGAAGGTCCAGGTCGGCACCATCGTCGTGCTCGACCGCCAGAAGGCGAAGATCGGCGAGAGCATTCAGCTGCCCGCCGTCCTGTTCGTCGACGGCGACGCGGTCACGACCGACGCCGACAAGCTCGCGAAGGTCTCGGTCACGGCCGAGGTGCTCGGCGAGGAGCGCGGTCCGAAGATCGTGATCCAGAAGTTCAAGAACAAGACCGGCTACAAGAAGCGCCAGGGCCACCGTCAGGACCTCACGCGCGTCAAGATCACCGGCATCAAGTAAGAGCCAGGAGACGCAGAGATGGCACACAAAAAGGGCGCAAGCTCCACCCGTAACGGTCGTGATTCCAACGCACAGCGCCTCGGCGTGAAGCGTTTCGGCGGCCAGGTCGTCCTCGCCGGCGAGATCATCGTCCGCCAGCGCGGCACGCACTTCCACCCCGGCGCCAACGTCGGCCGTGGTGGCGACGACACGCTGTTCGCTCTGGCCCCCGGTGCGGTCCAGTTCGGCGCGAAGGGCGGCCGCAAGGTCGTCAACATCGTCACCGCTGCAGCGGAGTAATCCACAGCGCTTCGGCGCTCCAGAGGGGGTGGGCTCAGCCCGCCCCCTCTTCTCGTTTTTCACGTCGGCATCGCCCGACCCTTCCCGGAAGGACCCGCCATGGTCACCTTCGTCGACCGCGTGACCCTGCACCTGCGTGCAGGAAAGGGCGGCAACGGCTGCGTCTCGGTGCGCCGTGAGAAGTTCAAGCCGCTGGCCGGTCCCGACGGAGGCAACGGCGGCAGCGGCGGCGACGTCGTTCTCGTCGCCGACCCGCAGACGACCACGCTGCTGTCGTACCACCACTCGCCGCACCGCTCCGCAGGCAACGGCGGATTCGGCATGGGCGATCACCGCTCGGGCGCCCTCGGTGAAGACCAGGAGCTGCCCGTTCCGCTGGGCACCGTCGTGAAAGACGTCGACGGCAACGTGCTCGTCGACATGATCACCCCGGGTATGCGTTTCGTCGCCGCCCCGGGCGGCCTCGGCGGGCTCGGCAACGCGGCCCTGTCCTCTCCCAAGCGCAAGGCTCCCGGCTTCGCGCTGCTGGGCACCCCCGGCTACGAGGGCGACGTCGTCCTCGAGCTCAAGACCGTCGCCGACGTGGCCCTGGTCGGGTTCCCCTCGGCCGGCAAGTCGAGCCTCATCGCCGCCGTGTCGGCGGCGCGGCCCAAGATCGCCGACTACCCGTTCACCACGCTGCACCCCAACCTCGGCGTCGTGCAGGCCGGCGACGCGCGCTTCACGATCGCCGACGTGCCCGGCCTCATCGAGGGCGCGAGCGAGGGCAAGGGCCTCGGGCTGGAGTTCCTCCGCCACGTCGAGCGCTGCACGGCCCTCGTGCACGTGCTCGACTGCGCCACCCTCGACCCCGGCCGCGACCCGCTGAGCGATCTCGACATCATCCTCGCCGAGCTCGCCGCGTACCCCGTGCCCGAGGGCCAGGTACCCCTGCTCGAGCGCCCGCAGATCATCGCCCTCAACAAGGTCGACGTTCCCGAGGCGCACGAGCTCGCCGACTTCGTGCGCCCCGATCTCGAGGCCCGCGGCTTCCGCGTGTTCGAGATCTCGACCGTCAGTCGCTCGGGCCTGCGCGAACTGACCTTTGCCCTGGGCGAGCTCGTCGAGCAGCACCGCCTGGCCACGATCGCCGAGGCTCCCGCCGAGCGTGTCGTCATCCGCCCGCGCGGCGCCCAGAAGGACTTCGAGATCAAGGTCGAGGGCGGCACGTACGGCCCGGTGTACCGGATCCTCGGCGACAAGCCGGTCAAGTGGGTGCAGCAGACCGACTTCCAGAACGAAGAGGCCGTCGGCTACCTCGCCGATCGTCTCGCGCGCCTCGGCGTCGAAGACGGACTGTTCCGCGCCGGCGCGGTCGCGGGTGCGACCGTCGTCATCGGCCCCGGAGACGGCATCGTCTTCGACTGGGAGCCCACGCTCACCTCGGCCGCCGAGCTGATGACCGCTCCCCGCGGCACCGACCCGCGTCTGGTGCAGAACCCGCGTCGCACCTCGTCGGAGCGTCGCGAGCAGTACCACGAGCGCATGGATGCCAAGGCCGACGCCCGCGCCGAGCTCGAGGCCGAGCGCCGCGCGGCGCGTGCCGTGGGCATCACGCCCGACGGCGACTCGGCGGAGCTGCAGGAAGCGGCATCCGGTACCGAGGACGACCAGCGGTGACCGCGTCGACGCGCGCCGACATCCCCGGCGCCGCCCGCGTCGTGGTGAAGGTCGGTTCGTCGTCGATCAGCGGCGACGGTGCGCACCGCATCGACACGATCGTCGAGGCCCTCTCGCGCGCGCATGCGGCGGGGACCGAGGTCGTGCTCGTGTCGTCGGGTGCCATCGCCACCGCTCTGCCGCTGCTCGATCTGGGCGGGCGTCCGAACGACCTCGCCACGCAGCAGGCCGCCGCGGCGGTGGGGCAGAACGTGCTCATGTGGCGCTATCAGACCTCGCTCGATCGCTTCGGGCTCCTCGCCGGTCAGGTGCTGCTGACCGCGGGCGACCTCGAGAACGCCACCCACCGCTCCAACGCCCGTCGGGCCATGGAGCGTCTGCTGGGCCTCGGCATCCTCCCGATCGTCAACGAGAACGACACCGTCGCGACGCACGAGATCCGCTTCGGCGACAACGACCGCCTCGCGGCCCTCGTCGCCCAGCTGATCGGCGCCGACGCCCTGGTTCTGCTCAGCGACATCGAGACGCTCTTCACGCGTCCGCCGAGCGAAGCGGGCGCGCGTCCGATCGTCGACGTGGCCTGGGGCGACGACCTGTCGGACTTCGAGTTCGGCGCAGGCGTCGTCAACGGCGTGGGCACCGGGGGAGCGGCCACCAAGGCCTCCGCGGCCAAGCTCGCCTCCACCGCCGGCGTCGGAGTGCTGGTCACCAGCGCCGACCTCGTCGCCTCGGCCCTCGCGGGCGAACAGGTGGGCACCTGGTTCGCCCCCAACCCCGACCCGGTGACCCTGGCAACGGGCCCCGTGGGCGCTGTGGGCGCGCCGGTACACTGAGCGCATGTCCGTGATCGCCGCCTCCGTCGACGAGCGCCTGCGTCTGGCCAAAGACGCCGCGCGCGAGATCGGGCTGCTCGACTCCGCACGCAAGTCCGCGGTGCTGCGCGCTGTCGCCGACGCCGTCGAGGCCGCGACCGACGAGATCGTCGCCGCGAACGCCGAAGACCTCGCGCGAGGGCGGGCGGATGCGATCGGCGAGGCCCTCCTCGACCGCCTGCGCCTCGACGCGGGGCGCGTAGCGGCCCTCGCCGCGGCGGTGCGCGACGTCGCCGACCTGCCCGACCCCGTCGGACGCGTGCTCGACACCCGCACCCTGCCCAACGGCCTCGCGCTGCAGAAGGTTGCGGTGCCGTTCGGCGTCGTCGGCTCGATCTACGAGGCGCGTCCCAACGTCACGGTCGACATCGCCTCCCTCGCCCTGCGCTCCGGCAACGCCGTCGTCTTGCGCGGCGGCTCGGCGGCCCAGGCCAGCAACGCCACCCTCGTGCGCGTCATGCGCGACGCGCTGAGCGCTCAGGGGGTCGACCCCGAGGCGATCCAGAGCGTCGACGACTTCGGCCGCGACGGCGCCCGCGCGCTGATGAACGCCCGCGGGCTCGTCGACGTGCTGGTGCCCCGCGGCAGCGCGGGTCTCATCGAGACCGTCGTGACCGAGTCGACCGTGCCGGTGATCGAGACCGGAGCCGGTGTCGTGCACATCGTCGTCGACGCCTCCGCGCGCGCCGACTGGGCGCGCGATATCGTGCTGAACGCCAAGACGCAGCGCCCGAGCGTGTGCAACGCCGTCGAGACGGTGCTCGTGCACCGCGACGCGGCCGACCGTCTGCTGCCCGAGCTCTTGGCATCCGTGATCGACGCCGGCGTCACCGTGCACGGCGACGAGACCACTCGCGCGACCGACTCGCGCGTCGTGCCGGCCAGCGACGACGACTGGGCGCGCGAATACGGAACCCTCGACCTCGCCGTGCGCGTCGTCGACGACCTCGACGAGGCCCTCGCCCACATCCGCCGCTACTCGACCCAGCACACCGAGTCGATCATCACCGACGACCAGAGCGCCGCCGATCGCTTCCTCGCCGAGGTCGACTCGGCCGTCGTGCTGGTGAACGCCTCGACGCGTTTCACCGACGGCGGGGAGTTCGGCTTCGGCGCCGAGGTCGGCATCTCGACCCAGAAACTCCATGCCCGCGGCCCCATGGGACTCGCCGAACTGACGAGCACCAAGTGGCTCGGGCGCGGCGGCGGCCAGGTCCGCGCCTGACCGCCTAAAATGACAATGCGCTCTGCGCAGACACTTCGAACGGAGCACTGATGACTTTCGTGTCACTTCTCGCCCAGGTCGCCGAACAGGCCGGACACCACGAGGGCGGCAACGTGCAGGCCACGACCTTCTGGTACGGCGCCCTGGCCTTCGTGGTCTTCGTCTGCCTGAGCCTGGTCACCCTGTCGTACCGCAACGTGTCGAACCGTCACGCCCACAAGGCCGAGGCGTACACGAAGAAGCACGGCACGCCCACCCCCGAGGCGCACGGCCACTGAGGCCCGCTGTATGTCGGTGACGCGCGCCCCTCGGATCGGGGTCATGGGTGGGACGTTCGATCCCATCCATCACGGTCACCTGGTCGCCGCCAGCGAGGTCGCCCAGTCGTTCGATCTCGATGAAGTCGTCTTCGTTCCCACGGGTCGCCCGTGGCAGAAAGACGACGTCACCGAGAGCGAGCACCGCTACCTCATGACGGTGATCGCGACGGCATCCAACCCGCAGTTCACCGTGAGCCGCGTCGACATCGACCGCGCCGGCCCGACGTACACGATCGACACGCTGCGCGACCTGCAAGACCAGCGGCCCGGTGCCGAGTTGTTCTTCATCACCGGCGCCGACGCGGTGGCCCAGATCCTGAGCTGGCGCAACCACCAGGAGCTGTGGGACCTCGCGCACTTCGTCGCCGTCTCGCGCCCCGGTCACGTACTGACCACCGAGGGCCTTCCGTCGCAGAATGTGAGCCAGCTGGAGATTCCGGCGCTGTCGATCTCGTCCACCGACTGCCGCGCCCGTGTGCGCCGAGGACACCCCGTGTGGTACCTCGTGCCCGACGGCGTCGTGCAGTACATCGCGAAGCACCACCTCTACCGGAGCAAGCCATGAGCACGTCCGAGAACCCCGAGACTCCGCCCCTGACCCGTCGTCAGCTGCGTGAGCTCCGCCAGACCGGCGCGACGCCCATCATCGTCCCGCAGCCCGAGGGCGAGACCCCGGATGCCGCGGCCGTCGAGCCCGCGACCCCGACGACCCCCATCGACGAGGCGTCGAAGCCGCACGAGGTCATCGACGCCGTGCCCGAGGGTGAGCAGCCGGCCGAGCCCGCTTCCGCGGAGGAGGCGCCCGTCGAGGAAGCCCTGTCCGACGAGGCTCCGGCCGAGGAAGCACCCTCCGACGAGGCTCCGGCCGAGGACGCCCCGGTCGACGAGGCTCCGGCCGACCAG
The DNA here is from genome assembly GCF_021026215.1 of Microbacterium sp. JC 701. Lineage (NCBI taxonomy): Bacteria > Bacillati > Actinomycetota > Actinomycetes > Micrococcales > Microbacteriaceae > Microbacterium > Microbacterium sp. JC 701. Next base: position 386,211 of record NZ_JAJNCV010000002.1, on the reverse strand, counting down.
GCTCCGGCCGAGGAGGCCCCGGCCGACACCGCCGACGAGCCCGCGCCCGCCGTGGCCGCCCTCGACGAGCGTCCGGCCGCTGCGGCCTTCCCCCCGGCCTTCGGCTCGCCCTTCTCCGACGACGGCGCCGAGTTCGGCGTCTCGGGTCTCACCCGCCGCCAGGTGCGCGAGCAGGAGAAGATCCGTACGGCCGCCGTACCGATCATCAGCTCCGATCTCGAGCGGTCGCAGCCCGCGGCTCCGGCCCCGGCTCCCCGCGCCGACGATGCGCCGGTGCTCCCCGCGATCTTCCGCCCCTCCGCCCCCGAGACCGACGAGACGGCCGTCTCCGAGCCGCAGGGCGCCGCCTCCGTCGTCAATCCGGCGCTGGGCTCCGACCTGCTCGAGGGTGTGACGCCCGACGTCACCCTGCCCGCCTCGTTCGATCAGCTGATCACGCGCGGACCGGGCGGCACGGGCGCCGTCTCGACGCCCAATGCGCTGATCCTCTCGCAGACCCCGACCGGCGTGCCGCTGGTCGGCCCGATGACCGGCACCGGCGAGATCATGATCACCGGTTCGTTCGACCTTCCGGCGGGCCTCGGCTCGGTCGGGCACGCCCCCGGCACGACCGACGGCCATGACGCCGACGCCGTGCTTCTCGACGGCGAGCTTCCGCCCGCCTCGTCGCCCACGCCGATCGCCGCGAGTGCGGCCATCAGCACCGTCAAGCAACCCGGCGAGATCATTCGCCCCCCGGCGCCCGAGAAGGGGAGCAAGCTCCTCCTCGTGCTCGTCATCACGACGGGCATCCTCGCGCTGGGAGTGGTCGTGGCCCTCGGCCTCGCCATCACGACAGGAGTCTTCCGATGACAGCCACCGACAACGGCCGCGAGATGGCGCAGATCGCCGCCATCGCCGCCGACGCGAAGGGCGGCGACGACATCGTCGCGCTCGACGTGTCGGAGCCTCTTCCCCTCGTCGACATCTTCCTTCTCATCACCGGTCGCAACGAGCGCAACGTCGCCGCGATCGCCGACGAGATCGAAGAAAAGCTCCTCGAATCGGGCCACAAGCGCCTGCGCCGCGAGGGCCGACAGGAGTCCCGCTGGGTGCTTCTCGACTTCGGCGACCTCGTCGTGCACGTCTTCCACGAGGAGGAGCGCGTGTACTACGGCCTCGAGCGCCTCTGGAAGGACTGCCCGGTCGTTCCGATCGAGCTGCCCACGCCGGCCAACGCCGCCGACTGAGCTGCGCGCCTTCGACGCCCTCTGCCCGCTCGGGCAGGGGGCGTTCTGGCGTGTGCCCGGGTCAGCCGTACCGTTCGCGATAGCGCCGCTCCGCCGCCGGGTGCAGCGCGAGGGGCGCGGTGTCGATCAGGCTCGCCGGCGTCAGGTATTGGATGCCGAGGGCGTCGGCGGGCACGAGCGCCGGGGCGTCGTCGATGAGCGCGTCGACGAGCGCGCGCACGAGGTCGTCGGCGAGGTCGCTGCGCGCGAGCAGCAGGTTGGCGACGCCGATCGTGGGGACAGCGCGCTTGGCGTCGTAGACACCCGCCGGAATCGTCGTCGCCGCGTACACCTCGGGGTACGCGCGGGCGAGACCGTCGAGGGCGGGGGTGGTGTCGATCACGGTGATCGGCACCCGGCTCGCGAGGTCGGCGATCTGCGGGGTGGGAACACCGCCCGACCAGAACAGCGCGTCGATCGTGCCGGCCGCGAGGTCGTCTACCGCTTCGCGGAACGTGCGCTCGACGACGCGGGGCGGCGTGGCCGAACCGGCCAGCCCCGACACCTCGAGCACACGACGCGCGGTGGCCGCCGCCCCCGATCCCGGTGCCCCGAGAGACACCGTCCGCCCCGCGAGGTCGTCGAGGTTCCGGATGCCGCCGTCGGCACGCACCACGCACTGCAGGTAGTTCTGGTAGACGCGCCCGATGGCCACGACGTCGGCGGCGGGATCCGCGGCCGCCGCGGAATCCACCAGCGACAGCGCGAGGTCGACGTGTCGCGCGGCGAGCAGAGCGAGGTTGTCGACGCTGCCCTCGGTGGGCAACGGTGAGATGCGCAGGCGGGTCGACGAGCTCGTGGCATCCGCCAGCAACTCTCCGAACTGCAGGTAGCTTCCGCCCGCTTCGCCGCAGCCCAGCACCAGGGGAGGGGCGGCGGTGGGGACGCACCCGGAGAGCACGGCCGTCGATCCGGCGAGCAGAGCCCACGCGAGCGCCTCACGGCGCGTCAGGGCCGTCATCGGTGCTCCCAGACGAGACGCGCCGCGAGACCGCCCGCAGCCGCCCGTGAGAGGTCGAGCCGGCCGCCCGCGGCGCGCATGAGCTGCGCCACGATCGCCAGACCCAGGCCGGTGCCCGGGCGCGAGGGCTGCGCGGTGCTCCTCCAGAAGCGCGTGCCCATGCGCTCGAGGTCGGCATCGGTCAGGCGCGTGCCCGAATCCTCCACGACGAGCTCGACCCCCGCGGCATCCGGAACGAAGTGCACACACACCTCGGCACCGGCCCCGGCGTACTTCGCGGCGTTGTCGAGCAGCACGTCGACCATCTCCTCGAGATCCGCCTGCCCGCACGGGACGGTCACGAGCGCGTCGTCGTCCGCGTGAAGGGTCAGCCCCGCGTCGGTGAGGCGCCGGCGGTGCCGGTCGGCGAGGCTCGCGGCCGACACCGTGCACTCGCGCACGACGCCGTCGTCGCGTGCGGCGTCGAATCCGTGGCTGCGCGCTGAGGCGCGGTGCTCGGCGTTCGCGAGGGTCAGCATACGCTCGACCGTGTGCTCGAGGCGGTCGAGGTCGTCGTCGACCGCGGAGAGGTCATCGGCGGCGTCGCCCTCGCGCGGAAGACCGTCGACGCGCAAACGGATCGCGGCGAGCGGCGTGCGCAGCTGGTGCGAGGCGTCGGCGACGAATCCGCGCTGTTGTTCAAGGCTGCTCTCGACCTCGGCCGTCATGGCGTCGAACGCCCGGCTCAGCCGGCGCAGCTCGGGCGGACCCATCGGGGGCAGGGGAGTGGGGTCGCGGTGGGCGGTGAGCGCGGCGACGGCGGAATCCAGCGCGCGCACGGGACGCAGGACCCATCGGGTCCACAGCAGCGAGGCGCCCATGAGCGCGGCCAGCAGTAGCAGGCCGACCACTCCGACGACCACCCACGCCCATGTCACCTCGGCCTTGGCGGCGGTCAGGTCGACCTCGAGCACGACCACGCCCGTCGACAGGTCGCCCGCCGCGATCACCGGCACGGCAACGAGCGCCGTAGAGGGCGCCCACGGGGTGACCCGCGGCAGGTCGAGCTGGGGGATCGCGCGCGCGGCGGCGCCGACGATGCCCGAGACGCGGTCGTCGGGCACGAGGGTCCCTGCCGCCGCGACCGGCACGCCGCGGTCGTCGAGCACCATCACCGACTCGCCGTACACCGCGTGGAAGCGATCCAGGTAGGTCTGCAGCGACGCGGCCTGGTTCTGCACGAGCGCCGTGCGCGCCCGCTGCACGACCTGGTCGAGCGCGGCGCTGCGTTGCAGCGACACCTGCTGCGTACGCGAGTCGGCGATGGACTGCGCCACCGGGATGAGCACCGCGATCACGGCGATGAGGCCGAACACCAGCAGCGGCAGGAGCACGCGAAGTCTCACGCGGCGTCCTCGAGGCGGTAGCCGAAGCCGCGGATGGTCGTGATCGTGACCTCGGGCACCTTCTGCCGCACCTGACCCAGATGCACGTCGAACGAGCGCGACGACGCCGCGTAGGCATCGCCCCAGACCTCGTCGAGGATGAGGCGGCGGCTCACCGCCTGTCCTGCCCGACGGGCGAGGGCGAGCAGGATGCCGAACTCGTTGGGCGTCAGCGCCACCTCGCGCCCACCGACCTGCACGCGGTGCGCATCCACGTCGATGTCGACGGGACCTGCCTGCACGCGCGTGGGCTCGTCGGGAGGGCTGTAGCGCCGCGTGACGGCGATGAGACGGGCGAGGAGCTCGTGCAGGCGAACGGGTTTGACGAGGTAGTCGTCGGCGCCGAGCGACAGCGCCCGCACCGTCGAGCGCTCATCGCCGCGGGCCGTCACCACGATCACGGGGATGGCGGTCACCTCGCGCAGCTGGCGCAGCGCGTCGAGGCCGTCCATGTCTTCGAGCCCGAGGTCGAGCAGCACGACGTGGGCGTCGCGGTGGCGCAGCAGCACGTCGCTGCCACGGGAGACGCGGGTGCACGTGTGACCCGCGCGCGTGAGCGCCGAGACCAGCGCTGCGGCGACGGAGCCGTCGTCCTCGGCTACGAGTACGTGCATCGCACCATCGTAGGCAGACGCACCCTCGGGCTGCGGTCGGGCGGGCCGGGTGGAATGTAAGGCGGATGTAAGGATTCCGGATGCCGCGTCGCCGGTCGACCACGATGGCGGAGACACCCCGCGACGCCGCCGGGATCGCGAGTCGGCGACGCAGGGTTCCAGAACCCTTCGACAGATCGGAACCACGATGTCAACGACGACAACGATCCCCACGAGCATGCGGCGGTCGATCTCGAACACGCTCAAAGGCTCCGCGGGCAACCTCGTGGAGTGGTACGACGTCTACGTCTACTCCGTGTTCGCGGTCTACTTCGAGTCGCAGTTCTTCAGCGCCGACGACAAGAACTCGACCATCTACGTGTGGGCGATCTTCGCCGTCACCTTCCTCATGCGACCGATCGGGTCGTGGTTCTTCGGACGCTTCGCCGACCGGCACGGACGCCGCCTGTCGCTGACGGTGTCGGTGTCGCTGATGGCCTTCTGCTCGCTCGTGATCGCCCTCGCACCGACGGCCCAGGCGATCGGCGCCGGCGCCGTCGTCATCCTCGTATTCGCGCGTCTCGTTCAGGGCTTCGCCACCGGCGGTGAGTACGGCACGAGCGCGACCTACATGTCGGAGGCCGCGATGCCCGGTCGCCGCGGCTTCCTCTCGTCGTTCCACTACGTCACCCTCGTGGGCGGTCACGTGCTCGCCCAGACGACGCTGCTCGTGATGGTGCTGACCCTCGACGATCAGGCCATCACCGAGTGGGGCTGGCGCGTCGCCTTCGCGATCGGCGGCGTCGCCGCCGTGGCCGTCTTCTGGATGCGACGCACCATGGACGAGTCGCTCGAGAAGAGCGTCATCGCCGACACCAAGGCAGGCAAGACGCGGCAGTCGGGCTCGATGCGCGACCTGTTCGTCAACAACTGGCGTCCGCTGCTGCTGTGCTTCGCCGTGACCGCCGGTGGCACCGTCGCGTTCTACACGTACTCGGTGACCGGGCCGAACATCGTCAAGACGGCCTTCTCGGGCGGCGACGTCGTGACCGGAACCGTGATCAACCTGATCGCGCTGACGGCCCTCATGCTCATGCAGCCCCTCGGCGGGTGGCTGTCCGACAAGGTCGGACGCAAGAGCCTGCTGGTGTTCTTCGGCGTCGGCGGCGTGATCTACACGTGGTTCCTCATCACGATGCTGCCGCAGCAGACGAACGAGTTCGCGGCGTTCGCGATCCTGCTCGGCGGGTTCGTCATCCTCACCGGGTACACCTCGATCAACGCGCTCGTGAAGGCGCAGCTGTTCCCGACCCACGTGCGGGCGCTGGGCGTGGGCCTCGGCTACGCGCTGGCCAACTCGCTCTTCGGCGGCACCGCCCCGCTGCTGTACGCCGGAGCGCAGAGCACCTCTCAGGTGCCGCTGTTCATCGTCTACGTCACGGCGATCATCGCCGCCTCGCTGCTGGTGTACATCTTCGCCCTGCGCAACAAGGCGCCGAACTGGCTCGACGACGAATTGCTCATGCGCGAGACGCACGCAGTGAAGTCCCGCGAGACGGTGTCGTCCCGCTGACACGTCCCCGAGGGGCGCCTTCTCCGTCGAGGGGAGGCGCCCCTCGCCGTGCGCGTGCCCGGCGAGGCGGTTGTCCGGGATGCCGCGGTGCGCAGCGCACTGCGCAACCTCAGCGATCCGCACAATGTCGGTGGCATCCGGCGCCCTCGGGCTGAGGTTGTGCTGATTGCCGAGGTTGTGAGGAAAGGGAGGGATGCCGCGGTATGCCCGGCGCGCGCGGCGCAAACTCAGCGATTCGCGCTTTGTCGGTGGCATCCGGTGCCCTCGGGCTGAGGTCGTGCGAATCACCGAAGTTGTGCGGCCTCGGACGGATGCCGCGGTGCCCCGTGCACGGCGTAACCTCAGCGATCCGCGCAATGTCGGTGGCATCCGGCGCCCTCAGGCTGAGGATGTGCGAATCGCCGAGGTCGTGCGGAAGGGGAGGGATGCCGTGACCTCGGCCGACCGGGAACGCACCGTGCGGGAACGAAGAAAGCCCCCGCCGAAGCGGGGGCTTTCTCTCTGGGTGGACCTGAGGGGACTCGAACCCCTGACCCCCTGCATGCCATGCAGGTGCGCTACCAGCTGCGCCACAGGCCCGTATTTTTTGTTTTCCGCCCCGTTTGAGGCAACTCCATGAGCTTACAACAGAGTTCGCGACGGCAGGAAATCCGCGCCGCCGGGCGTGTCGTCGACCCCCGTGACGGCCGTCAGGATGCGGCCGCGTAGGCGCTGTCCGCGCTCGCTCAGAGCACGCTGTCGCGAGACATACTGCGCCTTGCCCTCGGGCGTCTCGATCGCGACGGGCTCGTAGCCCCAGGCGGTCAGGTCGTAGGGCGAGGCCTCCATGTCGAGGGTGCGGATATCGCGGGCCAGCTCGAACGCATCGAGCAGCGCATCGCCGGGAACCAGCGGTCCGAGCTTGACCGCCCACTTGTAGAGGTCCATGCCGGCGTGCAGGCACCCGGGCTGCTCGCGCTGCGGTTGATCGTCGCGCGTGAGGGGCGATCGGTTCAACGGCACGGCCTCGGGCGTGAAGAACCGGAAGGCATCGAAGTGCGTGCAGCGCAGATCGTGCGCCTCCACCACGGCGTCGGTGCCCGCGCGGCCCAGGCGCAGGGGCACCGCGTGCCGCACCTCGTCGGCGCGATAGGCCATCGCCCATTCGTGCAGGCCGAAGCAGCCGAACTGGCCCGGGCGCTCGCGCGTGGCGCATAGCAGGTTGACGATGCCGCGGTACATCGCCCCCTTCTCGTCGCGGAAGCGAGCGGCATCCACCCGCACGTCCGCGCCCTCGGCGCGGTACCAGCGCCACTCGGCGCGCTCGGGCGCCCGCTCGAGCGCGACGTCGGCGCCCGGATGCCAGCGCCGCAGGATTGCGGGCTTGTACGAGTAGTACGTGAAGAGGAAGTCCTCGACGGGGTGCTTCTCGGCACGGCTCGCGCGGGCGCGGTGCTCGGCGGTGAGAAGGTCGGCGCGCTCGGCGTGCGCGGTCGCGGCGGCGGTCCACTCCACCCGCGAGAGCGCCGGAGCCTCGAGCAGCAGCGTCACTCCACCGGCTCGATCAGCTCGGGGGAGTCGTTGCGCACGTTGCCGACCGCGGCCGACACGACGTGGTCGTCGAGTGTCTCGGCAACGTCGGGAGCGGCGTCGATCGCGGCGTCGAGGATGTCGCCCACGTTCTCGGTCGTCGGATCGAGCCAGAAGTCGGCGAAGTCGGGGTCCATGAACAGCGGCATGCGGTCGTGGATCGACCCGAGGCGCCCGATCGCGTCGCGCGTGAGGATCGTGCAGCTGAGCACCCAGCGGGCGGGGTCGTCGTCGGCGCGCGCGGGGTCTTTCCACCACTCGTACAGGCCGGCGAAGAACATCGGCGACCCGTCGGCGGGGTGGATGTAGTGCGGCGTCTTGCCGGCCTCGGTCGTCTTCCACTCGTAGTACCCGGATGCCGGGATGATCGCCCGTCGCTTGATCAGCGCGTTGCGGAACATGGGCTTGTCTTCGACCTCTTCGCTGCGCGCGTTGAACGCGCGAGCGCCGATCTTGACGTCTTTGGCCCACCCGGGGACGAGGCCCCAGCGCGCGACCTCGAGGCGCCGCACCGGGGGCTCGCTCTTGATCGAGTCGAGCACGATGCCGACCTGCGAGGTCGGGGCGATGTTGTAGGAGGGCTGGGGCAGCTCATCGGCCTCGACGTCGACGCGGAGCACCCCCACGAGCTCGCTGGCCACATTGGCTACGACGAATCGACCGCACATGCCTCCACCGTACGCGCCACCTCCGACATCGGGCCGCCCGCGCACGTCGGGCGGCCGCGCAGCCTCAGCGATCCGCACATCCTCAGCCGGAAGGCACCGAATGCCGCCGACATCGTGCGAATCGCTGAAGATACGCGGCGCGCCGGGGCCGCGGCATCCGGGATCACGCGTCGCGCAGCCTCAGCGATCCGCGCACCCTCAGCCGGAAGGCACCGGATGCCACCGACATTGCGCGAATCGCTGAAGATACGCGGCGCGCCGGGGTCGCGACATCCGGGATCACGCGTCGCGCAGCCTCAGCGATCCGCGCACCCTCAGCCGAAAGGCGCCGGATGCCACCGACATTGCGCGAATCGCTGAAAATACGCGAAGCGCCGGGGCCGCGGCATCCGACATCAGGCGTCGCGCGAGATGACGCCCGTGTTCTGCAGGCGGTCCAGCAGGCCCGCGCCGTCGGACTCGCTCACCCACGGCACCTCGGCCGCAGAGTGGTCGTCGACGACGGTGCGGCCACCGGCCAGCACGGCCTCGGCGGGCAGCAGCTTGCGGATCGCGACGGCCGCGACGTTGTCGGGGTGCTCGATCGCGAAGCCGGTGTAGATGGCGTCGTCGTGCTGACCGTCGTCGCCGACCAGCAGCCACTTCACCTGTGGGAACTCCGCGGCGAGGCGGCGCAGGTTCTGCTCCTTGTGGTCGCGTCCGCTGCGGAACCACCGGTCGTGCGTGGGGCCCCAGTCGGTCAGCAGGAACGATCCGGCCGGGAACAGGTGACGGCGCATGAAGCGCGTGAGGGTCGGGGCGACGTTCCACGCACCGGTGGAGAGGTAGATGATCGGGGTCCCGGGATGCTCCCGGGTCAGTCGCTCGAGCATCACGGCCATGCCGGGAACGGGCTGGCGCGCGTGCTCGTCGACCACGAAGGAGTTCCACGCCGCGAGCAGCGGGCGGGGGAGCAGGGTGACCATGACGGTGTCGTCGATGTCGCTGACCACGCCGAAGCGCACGTCGGAGCCGACGATGAACACGCGGGTCTCGGTGGGCTCGCTCCCCTCGACCGACATGGTGATGCTCTGCCACCCGGGCTTCAGCGTCGCGGGGAGCTTGGCGTCGATGACCCCGCCGCGGTCGGCGGGCACGTTGTGCTCGACGCCGTCGATCGTCACGGTCACGTGGGCGAAGCCGACCGGAACGGCGGCGAAGCTGCGCCATCCGCGCAGGCTCTCGACGTCGCCGGTCGAGGTGCGGCGGGCCGGCGGGGCGATCAGCACGCGGCCGAGCACGCGCACCCATTCCTCGGTGCCGTACCCGGGGAAGCCCGTCACGCCGGGGCGCAGGCCCCGCGCGCGGGCGCGACGTTCGCGCCACCGGTGGAACCGGCGCTCGAGTCGGGCGAACCAGAGCACTTTGGCGCGAGGAGAGCGAGGCATCGGCCTCAGTCTTTCACGTCACCGTCCGCAGGTTCGAGGGTGGCGCTCTCGTCGGCGAGGTGTCGGCGCTCGACGCGCTCCAGGATCTTCTTGCCCACGAACACCAGCACGAGGAACGCCGCGAGGATCCCCACGAAGATGTAGCCGGCGTAGTGGATCTGATCGCTCAGCTCGCGGTAGGTGCCGGCGGCGGTCGCCGCGATCGTGACGTAGAGCCCGGCCCAGACGATGCAGGCGGGGGTGGTCCAGGCGAGGAAGCGGCGGTAGCGGTAGCCGCTCATGCCGACCGTCAGCGGCACCAGCGAGTGCAGCACGGGCAGGAAGCGCGAGAGGAAGATGGCCGGACCGCCGCGACGGCGGAGGTAGCGGTCGGCGCGCTCCCAGTTGCGTTCGCCGAGCTTCTGACCGAGCTTCGACGCCCGAATGCGCGGGCCGAAGTAGCGGCCGAGCCAGAACCCGAGGCTCTCACCGGCCAGGGCGCCGATGACGATCGCGGCGGCCAGCACCACGCCTTCGACGGGTGAGGCGACGGCGGTGCCGGCGACGATGACCATGGTGTCGCCGGGGACGATCAGCCCGACGAGCACGCTCGTCTCGAGCATGACCGCGACACCGGCGAGGATCGTGCGCAGCACGGGATCGACGTTCTGGACGACGTCGAGGAGCCACGTGAGGATCTCGTTCACCTCCGTCAGCCTAGGGCCGCGGGCTCGCCCTAGCCTGGGAGCGTGCCAGAATCCGCCTGCTCGTTCGCCTTGCGCGACTGGGTCGATCCCGAAGCGGTGTTCCTGCACCTGTTCTCCACGGCTCCGCACGCGTTCTGGCTCGACGCCGGGGTCGACGCGAGCGCGGGCTGGAGCTGGATGGGCACGGGCGTTCCCGACGCGGCGGAGCAGCCCTTGAGGGCGGATGCCGCGGCATCCGGAACCGTCTCGCACGAAGCGGGGGCCTTCCGCGGCGGATGGGTCGGGTGGCGCTCGTACGAGGGCGACGACGCCTGGATGCGCGTGGATCGCCTGCTCGCGTTCGACCACGAGAACCGGCGCGTGTTCGCGATCGGCGACGAGACCCTGGCCGCGCGGGCCGCCGAGGCCCCACCGGCGGGTGCGGTGCCGACGGCGTCGGCTCGGGGCGCGGCATCCGCCCGCGTGACACCCGAGGGCTACGCCGAACGGATCGAGGCGTGCCGCGAGCGGATCCGCCTCGGTGACGCGTACCAGCTCTGCCTCACCACGCGCTTCACCGTTCCCGGGCGCTTCTCAGCGCTCGAGGTGTTCCGCCGGCTGCGCCGCGCCTCGACCTCGCACCACGCGGGCTTCGTGCGCCGCGGCGCCACAGCGCTCGTGAGCGCCTCGCCCGAGCGGTTCGTCGAGGTGCGCGAGGGGCGCGTGCACACGCATCCGATCAAGGGCACGCGTCCGCGCTCCGCCGACGCCGCCGTCGACGCGGCCCTCGCGGAGGAATTGCGGGCGGATGCCAAGGAGCAGGCCGAGAACGTCATGATCGTCGACCTGATGCGCAACGACCTGTCGCGGGTGTGCGCCCCCTCGAGCGTGGGGGTCGACCGCCTGCTCGAGGTGGAGACGTACCCGCACGTGCACCAGCTCGTGAGCGAGGTGTCGGGTGAACTGCTGCCGGGAACGACCGTGGGTGGCCTGCTCGACGCGGTCTTCCCGGCCGGCAGCATGACCGGCGCCCCCAAGCAGTCGGCGATGCAGATCCTCGCCGGCCTCGAAGCGGCCCCGCGCGGGGTCTACTCCGGCGCGTTCGGCTGGATCGGCGACGACGGGTCCGCGGATCTCGCGATGGTCATCCGCAGCGTCGTGGTCGAACCGGATGCCGCCTGGGTCGGCGCCGGAGGCGGCATCACGTGGCGCTCGGTCGCGGCATCCGAAGTCGCCGAGGTGGGCATCAAGGCCCGAGCCCCGCTGGCGGCCCTGGGAGCCGAGGTTCCGCCGGGGTGGTGACCCGCGGGTCCGATAGCCTGGAGGTTGGCCCCCGCGGCCTCCCGACCTTCACGATTGGCTTCACCCGTGTCTCAGAACACCGCACCAGACCCCCGCGAGGGGGGCTTCGACACCCACGCCATCCAGGCGAAGTGGCAGCAGGCTTGGGCCGAGAAAGACCCGTTCCGCGCCGGCGGCGACGACGACAAGCGCCCCCGCAAGTACGTGCTCGCGATGTTCCCCTACCCCTCGGGCGACCTGCACATGGGGCACGCCGAGAACTACCTCTACTCCGACATCGTGGCCCGCTTCTGGCGTCACCGCGGCTACAACGTGCTCAACCCCATCGGGTGGGACTCGTTCGGCCTGCCCGCCGAGAACGCCGCCATCAAGCGCGGCGCCGACCCGGTCGAGTGGACCTACGCGAACATCGCCCAGCAGAAGGAGAGCCTGAAGGACTACGGCGTCTCGTTCGACTGGAGCCGCGTGCTGCACACGAGCGACCCCGAGTACTACCGCTGGAACCAGTGGCTGTTCCAGAAGCTGTACGAGAAGGGCCTGGCCTACCGCAAGGACGCCCTCGTCAACTGGGACCCGGTCGATCAGACCGTGCTCGCGAACGAGCAGGTGCTGCCCGACGGCACGAGCGAGCGCAGCGGCGCGGTCGTGGTCAAGAAGAAGCTGACGCAGTGGTTCCTGCGCATCACCGACTACGCCGACCGCCTGCTCGACGACCTCAACCAGCTCGAGGGTTTCTGGCCGAGCAAGGTCATCCAGATGCAGCGCAACTGGATCGGCCGCTCCGTCGGCGCCGACATCGAGTTCGAGATCGAGGGCCGCGACGAGAAGATCACGGTCTTCTCCACGCGCCCCGACACCCTGCACGGCGCCACGTTCTTCGTCGTGGCCCCGGAGTCCGACCTGGCCGCCGAGCTCGCGGCATCCGCCGATCAGGGCGTGCGCGAGAGCTTCGAGGCCTACCTCGCCCAGGTGCAGCGCGCGACCGACATCGAGCGTCAGGCGACTGACCGCCCGAAGACCGGCGTGTTCCTCGGTCACTACGCGATCAACCCGGTCAACGGCGAGAAGCTGCCCATCTGGGCCGCCGACTACGTGCTGGCCGACTACGGTCACGGCGCGGTCATGGCCGTGCCCGCGCACGACCAGCGCGACCTCGACTTCGCCCGCGCGTTCGACCTGCCCGTCAAGGTCGTCGTCGACACCAACGCGCCCGTCACCGGCGCGATCCCGGTGATCGAGCTCGACGCCGACGGCGTGCCGATCGATCCGCTCGGCGACCTCGACGAGCTCGACCCGGTCAAGACCGGCATCGCGCTGACCGGTGAGGGACGCCTGATCAACTCCGGCACGCTGAACGGCCTGAGCAAGCGCCACGCGATCACCCGCATGATCGAAGAGCTCGAGGCGAAGGGCGTCGGTCGCGCGGCCAAGACCTACCGCCTGCGCGACTGGCTCATCTCGCGCCAGCGCTACTGGGGCACGCCCATCCCCATGCTGCACGGGGAGGACGGCTCGATCACGCCGGTCCCCGCCGACCAGCTGCCGGTCACGCTGCCCTCGGTCGAGGGTCTCGACCTGAAGCCCAAGGGCACCTCGCCCCTGGGCGCCGCCACCGAGTGGGTGCAGGTCACCGACCCCGAGACGGGCCAGACGCTGCTGCGCGACCCCGACACGATGGACACCTTCGTCGACAGCTCGTGGTACTACCTGCGCTTCCTCTCGCCGAACAGCGAGACCGAGGCGTTCTCGGGCCGCGAGGCCTCGAAGTGGGGCCCGGTCGACTTCTACATCGGCGGCGTCGAGCACGCGATCCTGCACCTGCTGTACGCGCGCTTCATCACGAAGGCGCTGTTCGACATGGGCCTGGTGGAGTTCACCGAGCCCTTCTCGAGCCTGATCAACCAGGGCATGGTCATCCTCGACGGCACCAAGATGTCGAAGAGCAAGGGCAACCTCGTGCTGTTCCAGGAGGAGCTCGACGCCCACGGCGCCGACGCCCTGCGCGTGGCCCTGGCCTTCGCGGGTCCCGTGGAAGACGACAAGGACTGGAACGACGTCTCGACCACGGGTGCGGCGAAGTTCCTGGCCCGTGCGCTGCGCATCGCGCACGACGTCGACAGCGAGACCGACGTGGTCTGGGCCGAGGGCGACAAGACCCTCCGCCGCGTCACGCACCGCCTGCTGGCCGACGCCGCGAACCTCATCGAGCAGACGAAGTTCAACGTCGTCGTCGCGCGCCTGATGGAGCTGGTCAACGCCACCCGCAAGGCGATCGACGGCAAGCCCGGAGCGAGCGACCCCGCCGTGCGCGAGGCGGCCGAGGTCATCGCGATGACCCTCGACCTGTTCGCCCCGCACACCGCAGAGGAGATGTGGCAGACGCTCGGCTACACCGGCTTCGTGGGGCTCGCGACCTGGCGTCAGGCCGACCCGACGCTGCTGGTCGAAGACACCGTCACCGCCGTGGTGCAGATCGACGGAAAGGTGCGCGGCACGCTCGAGGTCTCGGCCAAGATCGGCGCCGACGAGCTCGAAGCGATGGCCCGCGCCGATGAGAAGGTGCTCCGCGCCCTCGGCGACCGCGAGATCGTGCGCGCTGTCGTGCGCCCGCCCAAGGTGGTCAGCTTCTCGACGAAGTAGGTTCTGATTCCGGATGCCACGTCCCCGACGCTCTGCGGAGTGCGGGGGACGTGGCATCCGGGGTTTTCGGGGGCGGGGCTCCTCCCCAGCGGCCGATCGCTCCGGGTTCTCCCCATCTGACCGAACTCGCCCCACGACGCCCTCCGGCCCCTCCCTACCGTGGCAGCGTGACGGACGAGACCGAGCCCGACGAGCGGTTGCGCGCGCGCACGCGCCTCGGGATCGGCGGGGTCATCGTGCTGGTATTGCTCGCATTCGCCGTGACCATCGCGATCGGCATGTTCCGTGGAGCGACCGGAGCCGAGGTGGTCGCTCCCCAGCCGTCGTCGTCGGCGGCGTCGCTGCTGCCCGCGGAGGCCGGACTGTACGTCCACGTCGCCGGCGCGGTGCGCAAGCCGGGGCTCTACCGCCTCGACGCGGGAGACCGCGTGGCCGACGCGATCGCCCGCGCGGGCGGCTTCTCCGACGAGGCCGCACGCGACGGGGTGAACCTCGCCCGCCCGGTCGCCGACGGCGAGCAGATCGTGGTGCCCGTGATCGGGGCCGAGACCGCCGCGCCGACGGCGGGTGGCTCGGGCGGGGGTGCGGCCGGAGGGGTACTCGACCTCAACACTGCCACCCGCGATCAACTCGACACCCTCCCGCGCGTGGGGCCGGCGATCGCGGATCGCATCATCGCGTGGCGCGAGCAGAACGGACGTTTCACCAGCGTCGACGACCTGCTGTCGGTGCCGGGAATCGGGCAGAAGATGCTCGACGGCATCCGCGATCTGGTGCGCGTATGAGCGTGCGGAGAGCGGTGCGGCGGCGGGCGCTCCGCTCGGTCTCGGTGGCCGCCCTGACCTGGGTCGCCGCCGGGGTGGCGGTGGGCGTTCCGGATGCCGCGGTGCTCGCCCTCGTGCTCGCCTCAGGCGCGCTCGTCGCCACAGGCGTCTTCGTGTGGCGGCGGCGGGCCGTCGTCGGCGTGGTGGCCGTGGCCCTCGCCTGCGCCGGGGCGGCGGCGGGAGCCGTGGCATCCGTCGCGCCCGTGCGCGATCACGTCGTGGCCCTGCAGACCGAGGGCGGGCGGCAGCTCGAGCTCGACGTCACCGTCGCGGGACGCATCGACGGCACTCCCGACGGGGGAGCGTGGTTCGATGCGATCGCGGCAGAGATGCGCGCGGGGCCGGTCTCGCTGAGCGGAGGCGTGCCCGTGCGCGTGATGGTCGACGCCGAGGGACGCGCAGCGCTCGCGGGCACGGGCATGGGGGGAGAGGTCGGCGTCGTCGGGCGCGGCATCGCGGCCGACCCCGCGGAACGGGCGGTGCTCGTGGTGCGCGCGAACGAGGTGCACGATGTGCGGCCTCCGGAAGGGCTGTGGGCGTTCTTCGAGGGGCTGCGAGACGGGCTGGTCGCCTCGACGCGCGGACTCCCGCAGCCCGGCGCAGGACTGGTACCGGGTCTGGCCGTCGGTGACACCTCCAGCCTCGATCCGTCGACGGAGGCGGCCATGAACGCGGCATCGCTGTCGCACCTGACGGCCGTCTCGGGCGCGAACTGCGCGATCGTGGTGGGCGCGGCGTTCGCGTTGCTCGCACTCTGCGGTGCCTCGCGTGGAGTGCGCGTGGTCGGTGCAACCGTCGTGCTGGTCGCCTTCGTGGCCCTGGTCACCCCCGAACCGAGCGTCGTGCGGGCCGCGGCGATGGCCGTCGTCGCGATGCTCGCTCTGGCCCTCGGGCGGCCCGCGGTCGGCATCGCGGTGCTCTCGGCGGCCGTGACGGCGTTGCTCGTCATCGATCCGTGGCTCGCGCGTTCGCTCGGCTTCGCCCTGTCGGCGGGCGCCACCGCTGCCCTCCTGGTGCTCGCGCGGCCCCTCGCGGGCGGGTTGGAGCGGTGGATGCCGCGTGCCTTGGCTCTCGGACTCGCCGTGCCCACGTCGGCCCAACTCGTCTGCGGCCCGCTGATCGTGCTGATCGATCCGCACGTGCCACTGCTGGGGATCGCCGCGAACCTCGTGGCCGATCCGGCGGCCGCTCCGGCCACCATCGCGGGAGCACTGGCGTGCATCGCGCCCTTCACCTGGCTGCGCGACGGACTCACCGCTCTCGCGTGGATCCCCGCCGCATGGATCGCCGCGGTCGCCCACACAACGACCGCCGTCTCAGCGCAGAACCTGCCGTGGCCCGACGGTCTGCTCGGTGCCGCCCTGCTCGCCGCCGTGGGTGCGGCGGTGAGCATCGCGATCCTGCGACCGCGACGACTCCCGCGCCTCACGGCGCTGTCGTCGGCGGCGATGGCCGTGGTGGTCGGCCTGGTGCTCGGGCAGACCACCGTGCGCACCGTCGGCGGCCCGCTCACGGTGCCCAGCGCATGGCAGGTCGCGATGTGCGACGTCGGCCAAGGCGATGCGACGCTCTGGAGATCCGGCGAGGCGGTCGCCCTCGTCGACACCGGTCCGGAGCCCGCCGCGATGGATCGCTGCCTCACCACCTTCGGCATCGACCGGGTCGATCTGCTCGTGCTCACGCACTTCGACCTCGACCACGTCGGCGGCTCCGGGGCGCTGATCGGTCGAGCTGCGGTCGTCCTGCACGGCCCTCCGGGCGAAGCGGCGGATCAGCGGCTGCTCGAACGCTTCGCCGCGGCTGGCTCCCGCCTGCAATCCGCGTCGATCGGTCTGACGGGCACCATCGGCTCGACCCGGTGGCAGGCGCTCGGCCCTCCGCCCCGCGCCGAACCCGGTAACGACGCCAGCGTCGCCCTCGACGTCGTCGGGCCGGGCTTCCCCCGCACCGCGCTGCTCGGCGACCTCGGCGAGCAGTCGCAGGCCGACCTCCGCCGGCGGCTCGCTGTGCCCCGCGTCGACGTGGTCAAGGTCTCGCACCACGGCAGCGCCGATCAGGATGCGGAGCTCTACCGCGAACTGCACCCCCGGGTCGGGCTCATCGGGGTGGGAGCGGACAACAGCTACGGACACCCGACCGCGAAGCTCCTCGGCATCCTGACCTCGATCGGAGCGACGGCGGGTCGGACGGATCAAGATGGCGCGCTGGCGGTGTGGCTCGACGCTGACGGGCGCCTGACGATGTGGCGGGAGAAGGCTCCGGCCGTCGTCCCTGCTGCGGCCATGCCGGTGCCCCGAGCGCGGGGTGGAGGCGCCCGGCGTCGGTCATCGTCGCCTCCGCCCGACGGCCGATGTCGGAGGCGGTCGGTAGGCTGGGAGGGTGACTCCGGCTCCCCGACGCTCCGCCCCCGCCAAGGCGAAGTCGGCCATTCCGCAGGTGTCGTGGCGCAGTCCGCAGCCCGCACCGATCGTGCTCGTCTCGGGTCCCGAAGAGGTGTGCGCCGAGCGCGCGACGGCCGGCATCCGCGCAATGCTCAAGAGCGAAGACCCCAGCCTTGAGGTCACCGACATCCGCGCCGACGACTACACCGCGGGCACCCTGCTCTCCGTCACCTCCCCGTCGCTGTTCGGCGAGCCGCGGCTCGTGCGCGTCACCGGCGTCGAGAAGTGCAGCGACACCTTCCTCAGCGAAGCCGTCTCGTATCTCTCGCAGACGCAAGAGGGCGCGACCGTCGTGCTGCGCCACACCGGGGCGAGCGTGCGCGGCAAGAAGCTGCTCGACGGCATCCGCGCGGGCCAGGGCGGCGGCATCGAGATCGCGTGCCCCGCCGTCAAGCGCGACTCCGACCGGTTCGACTTCGCCGTCGGCGAGTTCAAGACCGCGGGCAAGCGCATCGCGCCGGTCGCCCTGCGCTCGCTCGTCTCGGCCTTCGCCGACGACCTCACCGAACTCGCCGCGGCGTGCCAGCAGCTCATCGCCGACGTCCCGGGCGACATCGACGAACGCATCGTCGAGCGGTACTACGGCGGTCGCGTCGAGACCTCGGCGTTCACCGTCGCCGACACCGCCATCGCCGGCCACTACGGGCCCGCACTGCTCGCGCTGCGTCACGCCCTGGCATCCGGAGCCGACCCCGTGCCGCTCGTCGCCGCCGTCGCGATGAAGCTGCGCACGATGGCCCGCGTCGCCGGCAGCCGCGAGTCGTCGTCGATGCTCGCTCAGCGACTCGGCATGAAGGACTGGCAGGTCGACCGCGCGCGGCGCGACCTCGTCGGCTGGACCGGCAACACCCTCGGCATGGCGATCCACGCCACCGCCCGCGCCGACGCCGAGGTCAAGGGCGCCTCGCGCGACGCCGTGTTCGCGCTCGAACGCATGATCACGATCATCGCGACCCGCGCGCCCTTCGGCGACTGATCGCGACGGCGGCCCGGCCCCGCCTCAGACGGTCCACGCCGGTCGACTGCCGGCCAGCGTCGGCGTGTCGATGAAAAGTCCCGCCGTCGGGCACAGCCGCGACCACCCCGGAAACGACGAAGCCCGCCCCGCGCAGTGCGGGACGGGCTGTCGAGAAGAGCTGCGGCTCAGAGAGCGGCGACCTGCTTCGCGATGGCCGACTTGCGGTTCGCGGCCTGGTTCTGGTGGATGACACCCTTGCTCACGGCCTTGTCGAGCTTCTTGCCGGCGGTGACGAGCGCCTTCTCGGCGGCCGCCTTGTCTCCGGCCAGCACGGCCTCGCGGGTGCGACGCACGTGCGTGCGCAGCTCGCTCTTGACGGCCTTGTTGCGCTCGCGCGCCTTCTCGTTGGTCTTGTTGCGCTTGATCTGCGACTTGATATTCGCCACGTCGACGGTCTTTCGTTTGAGTGAGTGTTGGAAGTGCCGGGCGAGCGGTAGAGGGGCGCTGCACCGGCGATCGTGGAGGTCGGGAAAAACCCCACACGCAAGCCAAGAAGCGAGTCTAACAGGTCGAGGCTTCGACCGTTGTGAGCGCCACGTTCAGCACGGCGTTGAAGACGCGCGGCCGCATCGCCGTCACGAGGTGGGTCGTGCGCGGGACGACGATGAGCTCGGCATCCGGAGCGATCGTGGTGAACAGCTTCTCGTTCATGCGCAGCTGGTCCCACTGCCCGTTGACGAACCAGAGCGGCACGTCGATCCGGCGCAGCGCCGTCAGAAGATCGAGCACCGACAGCGACGCGAGAGCGGTGTCTTGCGCGTCGAACGCGTAGCCGCCGGCTCCGAAGTCCGGGCGCGTCTCGGCAGGGAGCGTGCGGTCGAGCACCCGATTGGTGAGGCCGAGGCCGCGGTCGGGCAGGCTGTCGAACCGTCGGGCGAGGAAACGGTAGGCGGCGAGTCCGATCCCGCGGGGGAGAGAGGTGCAGGATGCCGCGACGAAACCCGCGACCGGGGGAGCGTCCTCGCTCCCGGTGTAGGCGATCGACAGCAGACCGCCCATCGAGTGCCCGACGAGCAGCACGGGGCCGCGGGAGGCGGCATCCCGAACCGCCCGATCGATCGTCGCGAACGCCTCGCCGAGCGTGAACTCCTCGCCGCGGCGGGTTCCGTGCCCCGGCAGGTCGACGGCGGTGACGGGGGTGCCGCGTTCTTCCAGGTACGCGACCTGCGCGCGCCACATGGTCGCCGACGTGCGGATGCCGTGCACGAGCACGACCTGGACCGTCATGGCATCCACTGTAAGAGGCTCCGGATGCCGAGAGCCTGAGCGCTCGCGGACGGCGATGTCGGCGCACCACCGTAGAATCGACGGAACATGTCACCGCGCGCCCTGAAGCCCCTCGAGCCGTCTGCCACTCCGCCGGAGCAGATCCGCAACTTCTGCATCATCGCTCACATCGACCACGGCAAGTCGACGTTGGCCGACCGCATGCTGCAGATCACCGGCGTCGTCAGCGACCGCGATATGCGCGCGCAGTACCTCGACCGCATGGACATCGAGCGCGAACGCGGCATCACGATCAAGTCGCAGGCGGTGCGGATGCCGTGGTCGACTCGCGCGGTCCCTGAGCTCGTCGAAGGGCAGGGACCCGAGCAGACGTTCGCCCTGAACATGATCGACACGCCCGGTCACGTCGACTTCACCTACGAGGTCAGCCGATCGCTCGCGGCGTGCGAGGGAGCGATCCTGCTCGTCGACGCCGCTCAGGGCATCGAGGCGCAGACGCTCGCCAACCTCTACCTCGCGCTCGAGAACGATCTGACGATCATCCCGGTGCTGAACAAGATCGACCTGCCCGCGGCCGACCCCGACAAGTACGCCGCCGAGCTCGCCGGCCTCATCGGCGGCGACCCGGCCGACGTTCTGCGCGTCAGCGGCAAGACCGGCATGGGCGTCGAAGCGCTGCTCGACCTGATCGTCGAGAAGATCCCCGCCCCGGTCGGCAAGGCCGACGCTCCGGCGCGCGCGATGATCTTCGACTCCGTCTACGACGCCTACCGCGGCGTCGTCACCTACGTCCGCATGATCGACGGGTCGTTGCAGCCGCGCGAGCGCCTGCAGATGATGTCGACGGGGGCGACGCACGAGGCCCTCGAGATCGGCGTCTCGAGCCCCGAGCCGGTTCCGACCAAGGGTCTCGGCGTGGGCGAGGTCGGCTACCTCATCACGGGCGTGAAAGACGTACGCCAGTCGAAGGTCGGCGACACGATCACCACGCACCGCAAGCCCGCGACCGAAGCGCTGCCCGGGTACACCGACCCCAAGCCCATGGTCTTCTCGGGCATCTATCCGATCGACGGCAGCGACTACGCCGAGCTGCGCGAAGCGCTCGACAAGCTCAAGCTCTCCGACGCGTCGCTGCAGTACGAGCCCGAGACCTCGGTCGCCCTGGGCTTCGGTTTCCGCTGCGGCTTCCTCGGTCTGCTGCACCTCGAGATCATCACCGAGCGCCTGTCGCGCGAGTTCGACCTCGACCTCATCACCACCGCTCCCTCGGTGACCTACGAGGTCACCACCGACACCGGCGAGACGGTCTCGGTCACCAACCCCAGCGAATACCCCGACGGTCGCGTCGCCTCGGTGTCGGAGCCGATCGTCAAGGTCGGCATCCTGCTGCCCAAGGACTACGTCGGTACCGTCATGGAGCTCTGCCAGACGCGTCGCGGCACCCTGCTGGGCATGGAGTACCTCAGCGAAGACCGCGTGGAGCTCCGCTACCACATGCCCCTCGGCGAGATCGTGTTCGACTTCTTCGACCACCTCAAGAGCCGCACGCAGGGCTACGCGAGCCTCGATTACGAACCCGCCGGCCAGCAGACCGCCGACCTGGTCAAGGTCGACATCCTGCTGCAGGGCGACAAGGTCGACGCGTTCAGCTCGATCGTGCACCGCGAGAAGGCCTACGCCTACGGCACGCTCATGGCCGAGCGTCTGCGCAAGCTCATCCCGCGCCAGCAGTTCGAAGTGCCCATCCAGGCCGCGATCGGCGCGCGCATCATCGCGCGCGAGACGATCCGCGCGATCCGCAAGGACGTCCTCGCCAAGTGCTACGGCGGTGACATCACCCGAAAGCGCAAGCTCCTCGAAAAGCAGAAAGAGGGCAAGAAGCGCATGAAGATGGTGGGCCGTGTCGAGGTGCCGCAGGAGGCGTTCATCGCCGCCCTGTCGGGCGACGTCGAGACCAAGAAGTAACGCACCACACCGAGAGGGGTGAGCCATGCGCAGGCAGAGTTTCACCGATGACACGGTCGACTACGCAGCCGTCGGCGCCACCCAGGCGCACGACCTCATGCAGTACCCGCCCGAGCACTCCGTGCCGGCCGAGGACTCGTGGCGCATCGGCAGCGGCGAAGAGCGCTTCGCCGCCGCCGGCGAGCTGCTGCTGTCGTGGGCGCCGCTGCGCACCGGAGAACTGAGTATCACCGACGTGCGCCCCGCGGCCAACGCGGGGTACTCGGGGGTGGGTTTCGACGCTGACGGTGCCCCCGTGGCCCCCTCGAGCCTCGAGGCCGAGCAGCGCTTCGCCGCCGACGGCACGCCGTTCGTCAGCCCCGGCGCCGGAGTCCGTCTGCACGGCAAGGTCGACGGCCACCGCGCCGATGCCGAGCTGCGCGTGATCTCGGTCTTCGAAGAGCCCCGTCGTGTCGGCTTCATCCTCGGCACCGTCGGACACTCGATCGTCAGCGGCGAGGAGCTGTTCGCGGTCGAGTGGCGCGACAACGACGAGGTGTGGTTCGTCGTGCGCGCCTTCGACCGGCCCACGGCCCCGTCGTACCGCCTGTTCACGAGCCGCGTGCGCCGTCGGCGCAAGGCGCTGTTCGCTCGCTACCTGCGCGCGATCTCGCCGCTGTACTCGTCCTGATGGGCGGTCCGCTCCCGCTCGGAGACCCGGCCCCCGCCGACGGACGCCTGCCCGCCGACCTCGAGATCGACCCCACCGCCGACTTCGGTGTCTATCTGCACGTGCCGTTCTGCCGCGTGCGGTGCGGGTACTGCGACTTCAACACCTACACCGCCAGTGAGTTGCGCGGCGCCCGGCAAGACGACTTCGCCGACACGCTGAACGCCGAGGTGCGTCTGGCGGGGGCAGTGATGGATGCCGCGGGCGGTCGCCGCTCGGCATCCACCGTCTTCTTCGGGGGAGGCACGCCCACCCTGCTGCCGCCGGGGGATCTGGCGCGCATGCTCGACGCGGTGCGCGGGGAGTTCGGCATCCGCGACGACGCCGAGGTCACGGTCGAGGCCAACCCCGACACGGTCAACGACGCCATGGCGCGCACCCTCGCCGACGCCGGCGTGAACCGCCTGTCGATCGGCATGCAGTCGGCTCGGCCGCACGTGCTCGCCGCCCTCGACCGCACGCACGATCCCGCCAACGTGGCCACGGCCGTCGCCGCGGCCCGACGCGCGGGTCTCGACGTCTCGCTCGACCTCATCTACGGCGCGCCGGGGGAGTCGCTCGACGACTGGCGCGCCTCTCTCGAGGCGGCCACGGCCCTCGAACCCGACCACATCTCGGCCTACGCGCTGATCGTCGAAGACGGCACCAAGCTCGCTCGCCAGATCCGCTCCGGCGTGGTCGCTGAGCCCTCCGACGACCTGCAGGCCGATATGTACGAGCTCGCCGACGACCTGCTCGCCGCCGCCGGCTACGACTGGTACGAGGTGTCGAACTGGTCGCGCGGCGTCGAGCACCGCTCGCGCCACAACCTCGCGTACTGGCGGGGGACCGACTGGTGGGGCTTCGGGCCGGGCGCGCACAGCCACGTCGCGGGGCTGCGCTGGTGGAACGTCAAGCACCCCGCCGCCTACGCCCAACGCCTCGCCGCCGTCGAGTCGCCCGCGGCCGCGCGGGAGCGCCCCGACGAGACCGCGCGTCGGCTGGAGTCGGTGCTGCTGCGCAGCCGCATCCGCGAGGGTCTGGCGGTGTCGGAGATCCTCGGCGAGGGCCGCAAGAATGTCGCCGCGCTCATCGCCGACGGGTTGATCGAGGGGGCGGATGCCGTGCGCGGGCGCATCGTGCTGACCCGGCGCGGACGCCTGCTCGCCGACGCCGTGGTGCGGGCGCTCACGGTCTGAGCGCCGCGCGGGCGTCACCCGCGGCGGCCTCCGCGAGCCGCCCGGCGCAGTGTCGGGGCTATCCCGTAGAATTGGCACTCAAGAGACGCGAGTGCCAGACGGGAGGAGCATCGCATGGTGTCGGAACGTGGCCTTCAGGTGCTCCGCGCGATCGTGCAGGACTACGTCGACACGCGTGAGCCGGTCGGCAGCAAAGCCATCGTCGAGCGCCACGCCTTCGGGGTGTCGGCCGCGACGATCCGCAACGACATGGCCCTGCTCGAAGACGAAGACCTCATCGTCGCCCCGCACACCTCGTCGGGGCGCGTGCCCACCGACAAGGGCTACCGCGTGTTCGTCGACCATCTCGCCGAGCTCCGCCCGCTCTCGGGTGCACAGCGCAGCGCCATCACGTCGTTCCTCGACGAGGCCGGCGACCTCGACGACCTCCTCGCCCGTACGGTGCGCGCACTCACCCAGCTGACCGGTCAGGTCGCGATCGTGCAGTACCCCTCGTTCGCGCGGGCCAACGTCTCGCACGTCGAGCTCGTCGCCCTCGGCGGCCCCCGCGTGCTGGTGATCCTCGTGACCGACACCGGCCGGGTCTCGCAGCGCATCTCGTTCGTGCCCGTCGAGCCGAGCGAGGCCGACGTCACCCAGCTGCGGGCCCGCGTGAGCGGTCTGCTGGTGGGCCGCAGCGTCGCCGACAGCTCCCAGCGGGTGGCCGCGGCCCTGGCCGACGGCCCCCGCCCCGGGGTCATCGTCGACGCCCTCGCCGACGCCGTGCTGCGCGTGGTCGGCGAAGAACTCGAGGAGTTCCGGCAGGACCGCCTCGTCATGGCCGGTGCCGCGACGCTCGCCAAGCGCGAGCAGGACTTCCGCGGCAGCATCTACCCGCTGCTCGAGGCCATCGAAGAGCAGGTGACGCTGCTGCGCCTCATGAGCGAGATGGTCGCCGACGAGCAGGGCCTGTCGGCCAGCATCGGGCGGGAGAACGAGCCGTTCGGCCTCGTCGAGGCCTCGGTGCTCGCCAGCCGCTACGACGGCTCCAGCGGAGGCGCGCGCGTCGGACTCCTGGGTCCCATGCGCATGGACTACTCCTCGAACCTCGCGGCGGTCCGTGCCGTCGCGCACTATCTGACCCGGATGCTCGAAGACGACGACAGCTCTCGTTGACTTTCGAGAGATCGAGCACCCCAAAGAGAACAACCCCGCGTGAGCGGGCAGGAAGGCGATTGTGGCTGACCACTACGAGGTCCTGGGTGTCGAACGCGACGCCAGCCCCGAAGACATCAAGAAGGCGTACCGCCGTCTGGCGCGCCAGTTGCACCCCGACGTCAACCCGGGAGAAGACGCCTCCGAGCGCTTCAAGCTCGTCACGCACGCCTACGACGTGCTGAGCGACCCCGAGCAGCGCCGCCGCTACGACATGGGCGGCGACCAGAGCCCGTTCGGTGGCGGGGGAGCAGCCGGCTTCGGCGGCTTCAGCGACATCTTCGAGACGTTCTTCGGCGGCGCGCAAGCGGGCGGCGGCGGTCGCGGTCCCCGTCCGCGCTCGCGCCGGGAGCGCGGACAGGACGCCCTCGTGCGCGTCACGCTGCAGCTCGGCGACGTCGTCTTCGGCGCCCACCGCGACCTCGAGGTCGACACGGCGGTGCTGTGCGAGACCTGCAAGGGCGCGTGCACGCAGCCCGGCACGAGCGAGGTCACCTGCGACATCTGCCACGGCTCGGGTCACGTGCAGCGCACCGTGCGCAGCCTGCTCGGCAACGTCGTCACCAGCGCCCCCTGCACCGTGTGCCAGGGCCACGGCACGACGATCCCGTACCCCTGCGGAACGTGCCAGGGCCAGGGCCGCGTGCGCGCGCGCCGCACGGTCTCAGTCGACATCCCCGCCGGCGTCGAGTCGGGCCTGCGCCTGCAGCTGCCCGGTTCGGGTGAGGTCGGCCCCGCGGGCGGACCCAACGGCGACCTCTACCTCGAGATCACCGTCGAGGCTCACGAGGCGTTCAGCCGCGAGGGCGACGACCTCGTCGCAACCCTCGAGGTGTCGATGCCGGATGCCATCCTCGGAGCAAACGCGACGATCGAGTCCCTCGACGGAAGCGTCGACCTCGAAGTGCGCCCCGGCGTGCAGTCGGGCGACGTGCTGACCATCAAGGGCCGCGGAATCACCCCGCTGCGCGGCACCCAGCGCGGCGACCTCAAGGTCGGCGTGCACGTGGTGACGCCCACGCGCCTCGACAACCGCGACCGCGCCCTCATCGAGGAGTTCGCCAAGCGCACCAAGGCTCCCAAGCCGCGCCTGGCCGAGCACCAGCAGGGCATGTTCAGCAAGTTCCGCGACCGCTTCCGGCACTGACCGTGGCGCTGCACTTCGTCACCGACGAGGCGGGTGGCGCCCAGCCTGGCGACACCGTCGAGCTCACCGGATCCGAGGCGCACCACGCCGCCGCCGTGCGTCGCGTGCGCGTCGATGAGGCGGTGACGCTCGGCGACGGCCGCGGAGCCTGGCTGTCGGGCGTCGTCACCGCGGCGTCGCCGAAGCAGGTCGAGGTGCGGGTGACCGGCCGCGAGATCGTGCCCGCACCGTCGCCGCGCTTCGTTCTCGTGCAGGCGCTGGCCAAGGGCGACCGCGACGAGCTCGCCGTGCAGGCGGCGACCGAGCTCGGCGTCGACGCGATCGTGCCGTGGCAGGCGTCGCGCAGCGTCTCGCGGTGGGATGCGAAGGCCGACAAGGGCCTCGCCCGCTGGCGCACGATCGTTCGCGAGGCGGCCAAGCAGGCGCACCGGGCGTGGATCCCCGAGGTCGAGACGGTGGCCCGCACGGCCGACCTCGTGCGTCTCGCCGAGACCTCGCTCGTGCTGGTGCTGGAGCCCTCGGCATCCGACCGTCTCACGTCCGTCGCGGCGGAAGCCTCCGACGGGCGCGACGTCGTGCTCGTGGTCGGCCCCGAGGGGGGCATCGCACCCGAGGAGCTTTCGGCATTGGCCGACGCCGGCGCTCGACTCGTGCGCCTGGGCGACACGGTGCTGCGCACCTCGACCGCGGGTGCCGCGGCGATCTCGGTGCTCTCGGCGGCGCACGGGCGCTGGTGACCCGACCCTCCGCTCGCGATCTCGGCGGTTCGCGGTCCTCTCTCCGGTTCAGGGCGGATTCCGCAAGTCGGGGCGTGAATTGTGCGCCCCGCAAAACAGATCCCGCCCCGAACCAGCGGTGTCGGCGCCCGGCTCTCTCATCTCCCGGTTTGGGGCGGATTCCGCATATCGGGGCGTGAATTCTGCGCCCCGAACGACGGAATCCGCCCCGAACCCCGAGAGAGTGTCGCGCGCCGCGCATCGGCGGAACGGCCGAGCCCCGGTGTCGGAGGCCCTCACTAGACTGGATGCCATGAGCGAACCGTCGATCTTCACGCGCATCCTGCAGGGCGAGATCCCCGCCGAGATCGTCGCCGAGACCGAGAACGCCTTCGCGATCCGCGACATCGCGCCGCAGGCGCCGGTGCACCTGCTGGTGATCCCCAAGACGCAGCAGTACCGCAACATCGTCGAACTCGCCGCGGGAGAGCCCGACCTGCTCACCGAGGTCATCGGCCTCGCGAACTCCGTCGCCGCGGAGCACTCCGACGGCGACTTCCGTCTGATCTTCAACACCGGCGAGGGCGCCGGTCAGACCGTCTTCCATGTGCACGCCCACGTCCTCGCGGGTGGCCTGAACGAAAAGAGCCTGGGTGGCTGATTCCCCCGAAGAAACCGTCTCCGACCGCATCGAGGTCGACGGCGTGGCCATGGTGCAACTGCTCGGCCCGCAGGACCGCCTGCTGCGCGTGGTCGAGAAGGAGCACCCCGACGTCGACGTGCACGTGCGCGGCAACGAGATCACGCTCTCGGGCACGCCCGACGCGGTACGCGCCGCCCGCGGCCTCGTCGACGAGCTGCTCAGCATGACCCGCTCGGGTCACGGCCTCGACCCGGCCGACGTGACCAGCTCGAACCGGATGCTGCGCTCCGACGGCGGACCCCGTCCGTCCGAGGTCATGGGCGAGGCGATCCTGTCGTCGCGCGGAAAGACCATCCGGCCCAAGACCGCGGGCCAGAAGGAGTACGTCGACGCGATCGACGAGAACACGATCGTGTTCGGCATCGGCCCCGCTGGTACCGGCAAGACCTATCTCGCGATGGCCAAGGCCGTGCAGGCGCTGCAGCGCAAAGAGGTCACGCGCATCATCCTCACGCGTCCCGCCGTCGAGGCGGGGGAGCGGCTCGGGTTCCTCCCCGGCACGCTCACCGACAAGATCGACCCCTACCTGCGGCCGCTCTACGACGCGCTGAACGAGATGATGGACCCCGAGATCGTCCCCAAGCTCATGGCGACGGGCACGATCGAGGTCGCACCGCTGGCCTACATGCGCGGGCGCACGCTGAACGACTCGTTCGTCGTGCTCGACGAGGCGCAGAACACCACGCCCGAGCAGATGAAGATGTTCCTCACGCGCCTCGGCTTCGGCACCCGCATGGTCGTCACCGGCGACATCACCCAGGTCGACCTGCCGCAGGGCGCGTCCGGTCTTCGTCTGGTGACGCGTGTGCTCGACGACATCGACGACATCCACTTCTCGCGCCTCACCAGCGACGACGTCGTGCGCCACAACCTCGTCGGGCGCATCGTCGACGCGTACAGCGAATACGACGAGAAGCGTCTGGCCGCTCGACGCGAGCGCGACGAGGCCTCCGAATTCGCCACCCGTGCGGAGCGACGCGGCCCCGGTGCCGCCGGTCCCCGCGATCACCTCCCGAGACGAAACCGCTCATGACGATCGAGATCAACAACGAATCCGACCACCAGGTCGACGAACAGGTGCTGCTGCGCCTCATGGAGTACAACCTTCAGGAGCTGCACGTCAGCCCCGACGCCGACGTGGCCATCGTGCTCGTCGACGAGGGCGCCATGGAGTCCCTCCACGTGCAGTGGATGGACGAGCCCGGCCCCACCGACGTGCTGAGCTTCCCGATGGACGAGCTGCGTCCGGGATCCGAAGACGCTCCGACCCCCGCGGGTCTGCTCGGCGACATCGTGCTGTGCCCGGCGGTGGCCGAGACGCAGGCCGTCGCCGCCAAGCACTCCACGCTCGACGAGCTGATCCTGCTCACCACGCACGGGCTGCTCCACCTGCTCGGATTCGACCACGCCGAGCCCGACGAAGAACGCGAGATGTTCGGCCTGCAGCGCGAACTGATCACCGGCTTCCAGGCCGTCGAGCGTCAACGCCGCGCATGACCGAAGCACTGCTGCTCGTCGCGGCACTGCTGCTGGTGGCCTTCGGCGGTCTCATGGCGGCCTCCGAGGCGGCGCTGGGCGTGACCTCGCGCACCGACCTGCTCGAGCTCGGCTCTTCGGGGCGCAACGCGCGCTCGCTGCGCCGCATCGCCGATGACCCCAGCGCGCACGTGACGGCGGTGGTCTTCATCCGCGTTCTCGCCGAGACGACGGCCGCGGTGCTCGTCACGGCCGCCTTCATGCTCATCTTCGACAACATCTGGCTCGCGGTGATCACCGCGGCCGTTCTCATGACGGGCATGTCGTTCGTCGCGGTCGGAGCGAGCCCCCGGTCGGTGGGTCGCCAGCACGCGCGCGGCCTGCTGCGCGGGGCGTCTCCGGTGATCCGCGGCATGCGCATTCTGCTCGGCCCGCTCGCCCACGGCCTCGTGGCGGTGGGCAACCGGGTGACCCCGGGCGTTCCGCACTCGACCTCGTTCGCGTCGGAGGAGCAGCTGCTCAGCATCATCGACGAGGCCACCGAGAACGAGCTCATCGAAGAAGACGATCGCGAGCTCATCCACTCGGTGTTCGACTTCACCGACACGTACGTGCGTGAGGTGATGGTGCCGCGCATCGACATGGTGAGCGTGGATGCCGCGGCCTCGTCCCGCGAGGCACTCGCACTGTTCCTCGAGAAGGGCGTGTCGCGCGTGCCCCTCACCGACGACGAGGCCGACGACGTCGTGGGCGTGCTGTACCTGAAAGACCTGGTGCAGTTCGGTTTCCGCGACGAGGCGGGGTGGCGCGACGCGCCGATCCGCCGCATCGCACGCCCCGCCGTGTTCGTGCCCGAGTCGATGAAGGCAGAGACCCTGCTGCAGCAGATGAAGAAAGACGCGGTGCACGTGTGCCTCGTCGTCGACGAATACGGCGGCGTCGCGGGCCTCGTGACCCTCGAAGACCTCATCGAAGAGCTCGTGGGCGAGATCGCCGACGAATACGACGCCCCCTCGACCGAGGTCGTGGAACTGCCCGACGGCCGCTATCGCGTGAATGCGCGTCTGGGCCTCGACGAGGTCGGCGACCTGTTCGGCCTCGAGCTCGACGACGAGGAGGTCGACTCGATCGGCGGTCTGCTGGGCAAGGCCCTCGGCCGCATCCCGCAGCCCGGAGCCACCGCCGAGCACGACGGCCTCATCATGACCGGTGGAGCCTCGCGCGGCCGCAACCGCGGAATCGCGACGGTGATCGTGGAGCGGGCTGAGACGATGGACGATGAAGACGCCGAGGCCGACGCCTCGTCGCGTGAGAGGAACGACAGATGACCGACACCCGATCCGGTTTCGTGACCTTCGTGGGCCGGCCGAACGTCGGCAAGTCCACGCTGACCAACGCCCTCGTGGGCGAGAAGGTCGCCATCACCAGCGAGAAGCCGCAGACGACCCGCCGCGCCATCCGCGGCATCGTCAACCGTCCGGGAGGCCAGCTCGTGGTGGTCGACACCCCCGGCATCCACCGTCCCCGCACCCTGCTGGGGCAGCGACTCAACGACCTCGTCGAGCAGGTGCTCGGCGACGTCGACGTGATCGCGTTCTGCGCCCCGGCGACCGAGAAGGTCGGCCCCGGCGATCGCCGCATCGCCGAGTCGCTCTCGGGCTACCCGCGTGCGAAGAAGGTCGCCCTGGTGACGAAGACCGATGCCGCGACGCGTGATCAGATCACCGAGCGCCTCGTCGAGGTCGACGCATTGCGCGAGGACTGGGCGGCGGTCATCCCGCTCTCGGCCGTGACGAACGATCAGCTCGACGTGTTGAGCGACGAGCTCCTCGCGCTCATGCCCGTGGGCCCCGCCCTCTACGCCGACGACGTCACGACCGACGAAACGCTCGAAGACCGCATCGCCGAGATGATCCGCGAAGCCGCCCTGCACGGCGTGCGCGACGAGCTGCCGCACTCGATCGCGGTGACCGTCGACGACGTGGCCGAGCGCGAAGACAGCGACCTCACCGACGTGTGGGCCAACATCGTCGTCGAGCGCGACAGCCAGAAGGCGATCATCATCGGCAAGAAGGGCTCGCGCCTCGCCGATGTCGGAGCCCGCGCACGCGCCGGCATCGAGCCGCTCGTCGGCGGCCGCGTCTACCTCTCGCTCCACGTCCGCGTGGCCAAGGAGTGGCAGCGCGATCCGAAGCAGCTGGGGCGCCTCGGCTTCTGAGCGCTTCCGCAGGACATCCGACGCCGGGGGCTACGCTCAGCGGCGACGACCCGAAACGAAAGGCGTGACCATGGCGAAGAGGTGGACGGCTCCGGCTCCCGGGCCCATCGATCAGTGGAGCTTCGACGAGGTCGAGGTCGCGGCCCCCGGCTCGGGCGAGGTCACGATCCGCGTCCACGCGGCGGGCGTCAACCCGGCCGACGCGAAGCACGTCGCCTCGGCGCGTCCCGGCGCCGAGTTCCCCGTGCCGATCGGCTACGAGCTCTCGGGCGAGGTCACGGCCGTCGGCCCCGATACCCTCGGCGGCTCCGGTGAGCTGACGGTCGGCGATGAGGTGGTCGCTTTCCGCGTGCAGGGCGCCTACGCGACCGACATCACGGTTCCGGCCCGCGACGTGTTCGCCAAGCCCGCGGCCCTCTCTCACCCCGAGGCGGCGAACCTCCTGCTCGCGGGCACCACCGCGGCCGAGATGATCCAGGTCACCCGCGTCACCGAGGGCGAGACGGTGCTGTTGCACGCCGCCTCCGGCGCGGTGGGTGTGAGCCTCCTGCAGCAGGCGCGCGAGCTCGGCGTCCGCGTGATCGGCACGGTGGGTCCGGATGCCGAGGACTCGGCCGAACGCGTCCGTCGCTACGGCGGCATCCCGGTGGCCTACGGTGACGGCCTGCGCGAGCGCGTCGAAGAGGCGGCCGAGGGCGCTCCGATCGCCGCCGCGTGGGACGCCGTGGGCACCGACGAGGCCATCGACGTCTCGCTCGCCCTCGTGGCGGAGCGCGACCGCATCGTGACGATCGTCGATCCCGAGCGCGCGAAGGCCGACGGGTTCCTCTGGATCGCCGGAGCACGGCCCGAGAGCGCCCGCTTTCGCGACATCGCGCGTGCGCGGGTGCTGGAGCTCGCGGCATCCGGAGCCCTCGAGGTGCCCGTCGCGCGCACCTACCCGCTCGACGAGGCCGTCGAGGCCGTGCGGTTCGTCATGGACGGCCACCCGGGCGGCAAGGTCGCCCTGCAGCCGTGAGCGCGTCGCCGTTCGTCCTCCCTCCGGCGCCCGAGACCCTCGAGGTGACCCGCGAGCGGGTGCGCCTGCGCCCGTTCGAAGAGCGCGACCTCGACGCCATGGCGACGTACCGCGGTGACGCCGAGGTGTGCCGCTACCTCCCGTTCCAGCCGCAGACCCCCGACGACATCCGGCACCGCAACGGCCATCTGATGGGCGGGACGAGTCTCGAGGGCGAGCGTGGCGGCGTGATGCTCGTGATCGAGCGCGTCGACGATGGCGCGGTGATCGGCGACCTCGTGCTCTTCCACCTCGACGCCGAGGCCGGGTCGGCCGAGGTGGGCTGGGTCGTCAGCCCCGCGGCATCCGGTCAGGGTCTGGCGACCGAAGCGGTGCGCGCGCTCATCGACACGGCCTTCGAGGTGTACGGCCTGCGCCGGCTCGTCGCACAGATCGACGCCGACAACCTCCGCTCCACGGCCCTCGCCGAGCGCCTCGGCATGCGACGCGAAGCGCACTTCGTCGAGAAGGAGTGGTTCAAGGGCCGCTGGAGCGACCTGCTCGTGTACGCCGTGCTCGACCACGAGTGGGCGGCCGCCCGACGGAGCGCCTCGTGAGGGACTGCTACGATCGCTGCATGCGCTTCGGTGGCCAGCTTCTTCTTAGTTGCCGCGACGAGTCCTCGATCTAAGGGCCTTCCTCGTCGCGGAGATCGTCGTCGGCCCCACCGAACGAATCTAAAGAAGCGACACATCATGAAGAACACCCAGAAGCCCACGTCCGCTCCGGTGCACAAGTACCGTCCCTTCCACGAGCAGATCCGGGTCGACCTGCCCGATCGCACGTGGCCGTCCAAGCGCATCGAGGTCGCACCCCGCTGGTGCGCCGTCGACCTGCGCGACGGCAACCAGGCGCTGATCGACCCGATGAGCCCCGAGCGTAAGCGGGTCATGTTCGACCTGCTGGTCAAGATGGGCTACAAGGAGATCGAGGTCGGGTTCCCGAGCGCGAGCCAGACCGACTT
Source organism: Microbacterium sp. JC 701 (assembly GCF_021026215.1). Lineage (NCBI taxonomy): Bacteria > Bacillati > Actinomycetota > Actinomycetes > Micrococcales > Microbacteriaceae > Microbacterium > Microbacterium sp. JC 701. The sequence continues at coordinate 353,284 of NZ_JAJNCV010000002.1, read as the reverse complement.
CGACTTCGTCCGTCAGCTCATCGACGAGAACCTGATCCCCGACGACGTCACCATCCAGGTGCTGACGCAGGCGCGCGAGCACCTGATCGCCCGCACCTATGAGGCGATCGCCGGCGCCAAGCAGGCCATCGTGCACCTGTACAACTCCACGAGCGTGCTGCAGCGCGAGGTCGTCTTCCGCACCGACGAGCAGGGCATCGTCGACATCGCGCTCGAGGGCGCGCGCCTGTGCAAGAAGTACGAGGCGACGATTCCCCAGACCGAGGTCTACTACGAGTACTCGCCCGAGAGCTACACGGGAACCGAGCTCGAGTTCGCCCTGCGCATCTGCAACGAGGTGCTCGAGGTCTTCGAGCCGACCCCCGAGCGCAAGGTCATCCTGAACCTGCCCGCCACGGTCGAGATGGCCACTCCCAACGTCTACGCCGACTCGATCGAGTGGATGTCGCGTCACCTGAACCACCGCGAGAACGTCATCCTGTCGCTGCACCCGCACAACGATCGCGGCACCGCCGTGGCCGCCGCGGAGCTGGGCTACATGGCCGGGGCCGACCGCATCGAGGGCTGCCTGTTCGGCAACGGTGAGCGCACGGGCAACGTCGACCTGGTCGCCCTGGGCGTCAACCTGCTGACGCAGGGCATCGACCCGCAGATCGACTTCAGCGACATCGATCAGGTCAAGCGCACCGTCGAGTACTGCAACCAGCTGCCGGTTCCCGAGCGCAGCCCCTGGGCCGGCGACCTCGTTTTCACCGCGTTCAGCGGGTCGCACCAGGACGCCATCAAGAAGGGCTTCGAGGCGATGGAAGCCCGCGCGGCCGCCGAGGGCAAGACCGTCGACGAGATCGAGTGGGCGGTTCCGTACCTGCCGATCGACCCGAAAGACCTGGGCCGGTCGTACGAGGCCGTCATCCGCGTCAACTCGCAGTCGGGCAAGGGCGGCGTCGCCTACCTGCTGAAGGCCGACCACGCGATCGACCTGCCCCGCAAGCTCCAGATCGAGTTCTCGGGCGTGGTGCAGGCCCGCACCGACGCCGAGGGCGGCGAGGTCTCGAGCGCGCAGATCTGGGACATCTTCAACGACGAGTACCTGCCGTCGACGGTCGACGACCAGCGTTGGGGCCGCTTCGAGCTGCTGTCGACGCGCTCGTCGAGCGACATGTCGGGCGACGTGCACCTCGACGTGTCGCTGCGCGACGGCGACACCACGCACCCGGCTTCGGCCGTTGGCAACGGTCCCGTCGCAGCCTTCCTCGAGATCGTGCGCGCGCAGGGGTTCGATGTGACTCTGTACGACTACGTCGAGCACGCTCTCAGCTCGGGCGGCGACGCGCAGGCCGCGGCCTACGTCGAGCTGCAGGTCGACGACCAGCGCCTGTGGGGCGTCGGCATCGACGGTGACATCTCGACCGCGTCTCTCAAGGCGATCGTGTCGGGCGTCAACCGCGCGATCCGCACCCGTCAGGACTCGGGCGCCCTGGCCGGCGTCTGACCCGCACCGAAAAGAAGACGACCGTGGCCTACGCCCACGGACACCACGAGAGCGTGCTGCGTTCCCACGCGGTACGCACCGTCGCCGACTCGGCGGCCTACCTGGTGTCTTCGTTGTCCGCCGGCACCCGCATCCTCGATGTGGGTGCCGGCCCCGGCTCCATCACCGTCGACCTCGCCGACCGGGTCTTCCCGGGAGAGGTCGTCGGGGTGGATGCCGCGTCCGACGTCGTCGAGGTGGCCCGCGCCGCCGCGGGGGAGCGCACGAACGTGACCTTCCGCACCGGCGACGCCTACGCCCTCGACGTGCCCGACGCCTCGTTCGACGTCGTGCACGCCCACCAGGTGCTGCAGCACCTCGATCGGCCGGTCGACGCGCTGCGGGAGTTCCGCCGCGTCGCCGGGCCGGACGGCCTCGTCGCGGTGCGCGACGTCGACTACGGCGGGGTGATCTGGCATCCGCTCATCCCCGCCCTCGACGACTGGCTCGAGATCTATCACGGCGTGCACCGCGGATCGTCGGGCGAGCCCGATGCGGGTCGGCGTCTCAAGGCGTGGGCGCGCGAGGCGGGCTTCTCCCGCATCGAGGCGAGCGCGAGCGTGTGGGTGTTCGACACGCCCGAAAAGCGCGCGTGGTGGGGCGGCATGTGGGCCGACCGCGTACTCGCCTCGGCGTTCGCCGGGCATGCGAAGCGGCTCGGTCTCGCCGACGACGCGCAGCTGCAGCGCATCTCGGACGCGTGGCGCGAGTGGGCCGCGCACCCCGACGGGTGGATCCTGCTGCCGCACGGCGAGGTTCTCGCCCGCTGGTGATCGCGAGGGGGCGTCGATGCGAGGATGAAACCGTGATCCGCGTCGACGCCCTCTACCGCTATCCCGTGAAGGGCTTCACGCCCGAGAAGCGCGACAGCCTCGTCATCCAGGACGACGGCCGCGTGCAGGGCGACCGCTCGCTCGTCTTCCGCTTCGCCGATGCCCTCGAGCCGGCGGATGCCACGTTCCCCAAGAGCCGCGGACTCGCGCTCATGACCTTCCCGACGCTGGCGCGCGTCGACCTCACCCTCGACGACGAGGCGCTGACGCTGCGGCTGCAGGTCGACGACATCGACGTCACCGCCGATCTCAGCGACGAGGGCCGTGCCCGACTCAGCGCGGCGATCACCGCCTACCTGCGCACGACGAGCGATGCGAAGCTGCTCGAGGCCGACGGCATCCTGCCCCTCGGTCTTCTCGGCGACGGCCGCACCGCACGCTTCCAGGACCGACCGCGCGGATTCATCTCGCTGCACGGCGCGGCCTCGGTCGAGGAGGTGGATGCCGCGGTGCCGGCGCCCGTCGACGACCGCCGCTTCCGCTCGAACATCGTCCTCGGCGGCACCGCGCCGTGGGCCGAGCTCGAGTGGCACGGCCGCGTGCGGATCGGCGAGGTGGAGTTCGAGGTGCAGAAGCCGATCGAGCGCTGCGCTGCGATCACCGCGAACCCCGACACAGGTGTGCGCGACGCCCGGCTGCTGCGGGTGCTGACGACGGAGTTCGGTCAGTCGGAGCCGACGCTGGGGATCCTGTTGCTGCCGGTCGTTGATGGAGGCACGATCCGGGTCGGCGACGAGGTCACGCCGCTCGGCTGACGCGCGCGGGGGTCAGAGCCCGGCTCACTCCGGCTCATCCATGCGGATGATCGGGATGCCGGTGGTCTCGACCGCGACCTTGCGGCGGTAGAGCTTGCGCTGCTCGGGCAGTGACAGGTCGAACAGCACGGCGAGCACGCGGATGACCGTCGTGACCGCCACGCCGATCACGGCGGCGACCGGCAGCGGCACGCCGAACGCCGCGACGGTCGCCAGCACCGCGCATCCGCCGCCGGCCGCCACGGCGTAGAGCGAGCCGACGTGCATGATGGCGACCGGCAGGCCCATGAGCACGTCGCGCAGCACGCTGCCCCCGGCCGCGGCGAGCACGCCGACGAACACCGCGGGCACGGCCGGCATGCCGAGGGCGAGCGCCTTCGAGGTGCCGAACGCGCCGAACAGCCCGATCACCACCGCGTCGAGCATGACGATCGCGCGGTTCAGGCGTTGGAAGATCCCCGACAGCAGCATGCCGACGATCGAGGCGAGCGTCGCGGTGATGAGGTACCAGTTGCTCTGCAGGGTCGCGGGGGTGAGCCCCAGCAGCAGGTCGCGGATGAGACCACCGCCCATTCCGAGCAGGATTCCGATGATCGCCACCCCGAGCAGGTCGAGGCGCCGCTGGCCCTGGAAGCCGGAGGCGAACAGCGCACCCTGCACACCGCCCAGGGCGACGGCGGTGAGATCCGCCCACAGCGGGATGACGAAGACGGACTCGTTCACGGTATCCATTCTCCGGGACGCGCGCGATCGGCGTGCGGAGGCGCGTGCGCGGCGATGGAGATACGCGGGTCACCGTGGTGCCCGCGGTGTGTAGCACCCGGGCCGGGTCGCCGTCCAGCGAGAGCGCGAGCAGCTGGGATGCGTTTTCATCGAGGGCAGGGGGCCGATTCGGTGCGCCCGGAACGTCGATGCGACCACGAGTCGCCGGGGGAGACTGCCGATGCACTGGGGGGCGAATTCGAGCGTGGCGGTGGCCATGCTCATCGCGGGGGCCATCACCGCGATCGTGACGGCGATCATCCGACGTTCACCGTCGGCGGCGACGGCGCGGGCGACACGAGAGGGCGTGCTGTTCGTCGTGTCGACCCGGAAGTGGCAGCGCGTCCTGATCCGCACGGTCGGCGTCGCGGTCATCGTGCTCGGCAGCATCCTGCTCCTGGCCGCGGCGGGGGTGAAGGACCCCGAGACGAGCATGGTCATCGCCGGGGCGGCGATGTTCGTCGGCGGCATCCTCTTCGTGTTCCTGGCGCGGGGGATGAAACGCATGCGACTGGAGGTCGCCCCCGACCTGGTGTGGTCGTTCGGTCTGGTGCGCGGACCGAACGCGGTGCCGGTGGCTGAGATCACGCGGTTGGAGCCCAACCCCGGCGACCGGTTCGGCGGCATCCTCGCGAAGACGGAGGACACGACCCGATTCGGCGCGACCCGACTCATGCTGGGCTACCCTCAGCTGATCGACTTCCTGCAGCACACCCGCCCCGACCTGCCGATTCCCGACGGGTCGTGGCCCCTGCAGCAGAGAGCGGCGACCCCCCGCTGATCCAAGCGGCGTGCCACGGCGCTGCGCAGGCCGCTCACGGGTGGGCGGGCCGATAATGGACTGTGCCCACCTACCGCGACGAGGTCGTGGTCCTGCGTACCCACAAGCTCGGGGAGGCGGACCGCATCCTCACCCTGCTCAGTCGCCGCAACGGCAAGATCCGTGCGGTCGCGAAGGGCGTGCGCCGCACCTCGTCGAAGTTCGGGTCGCGCCTCGAGCCGTTCATGGTCGCCGACGTGCAGCTGTTCAAGGGACGCAACCTCGACATCGTGCAGCAGGCCGAGTCGCTGGGTTCGTACGGGGCCGAGATCGTGGCCGACTACGACGTGTACACGACCGCCAGCGCCATGGTCGAGACCGCCGATCGCCTGAACGAGGCCGAGGCGACGCCCCAGCAGTACCTGCTGCTGGTCGGTGGGCTGCGGTCACTGGCCCGCGGCGAGCACTCCGAGCGCAGCGTGCTCGACTCGTACCTGTTGCGCGCCATGGCCCTGTCGGGCTGGGCTCCCGGGCTCACCGAGTGCGCGCGCTGCGGCACCGTCGGCGACCACGACTACTTCCTCCCGCAGCTCGGCGGCGTCGTCTGCTCGACCTGCGCCCCGGCGGGCTCGCCGCGCGTCGCGCGCGACACGGTCGACATGCTCCGCGCCCTCATGGCGGGGGAATGGGACACCATCGACGCCGCCCCCGGACGCACGACGGCGGCGGCCTCGGGCCTCGTGGCCGCCTACGCGCAGTTCCACCTGGAGCGCGGCATCCGTTCCCTCTCGCACCTGGAGTCGCATCGATGACACCCAAGCCGTTCACGCACCGCGACGCCGTGCCGTACCGCCCCCTCGACTGGACGGGCGAGTACCCGCCGGCCTTTCCGAAGGGCGCGGTTCCCGAGCACGTCGCGATCGTGATGGACGGCAACGGTCGCTGGGCCAACCGCCAGGGACTCACCCGCGTCGAGGGCCACCGTGCGGGCGAGGCGGCTCTGCTCGACGTCGTCGCCGGCGCGATCCAGGCGGGCGTGAAGCACCTGTCGGTCTACGCCTTCTCCACCGAGAACTGGTCGCGCTCACCCGACGAGGTGCGCTTCCTCATGGGGTTCAACCGCGAGGTGCTGCACCGCCGCCGCGATCAGCTCAACGAGTGGGGTGTGCGCATCCGCTGGTCGGGCCGCAAGCCGCGCCTGTGGGGCTCGGTCATCAAGGAGCTTCAGCACGCCGAGCGCCTCACCGAGGGCAACTCGACGCTGACGCTGACGATGTGCGTCAACTACGGCGGTCGGGTCGAGATCGTGGATGCCGTGCGCCGCATCGGCGACGACATCGCGTCGGGCAAGCTCAAGCCGTCGGCCGTGACCGAGAAGCTCATCCGCAAGAACCTGTACCAGCCCGACATGCCCGACGTCGACCTGTTCGTGCGCTCGAGCGGCGAGCAGCGCACCTCGAACTTCCTGCTGTGGGAGTCGGCGTACGCCGAGATGGTGTTCCTCGACACCCTCTGGCCCGATTTCCGCCGCACGCATCTGTGGGAAGCCATCGGGCACTACCAGTCGCGCGACCGCCGCTTCGGCGGGGCGGTCGACAAGCCGACGGCGTGACGCACTAGGGGGCGAGTTCCGCGCGCAGCGAGACTGCCGCCTCCATCGCGACCCGACGCATGGCCTCTCGCGTCTGCCCCCCGATGTGCGGGGTCACGACGACGTCGGCGCGACTGCGGAGCGGATGATCGGCGGGCATCGGCTCGACCTCCGAGACGTCGAGACCCGCACCGGCGACCTCGCCCGTCTCGAGCGCCGCCAACAGCGCACACTCGTCGACGACTCCACCGCGCGAGGTGTTGAGCACGACGGCGTGCGACCGCATCCGCCGGAACTGCGCGGTGGAGAGCAGGCCGCGCGTCGCCGGGACGAGCGGCACGTGCACGCTCACCGCATCGGACTGCTCCAGCAGCTCGTCGAGCGACCGCGGCTCGGCGCCTGCCGTCCGCACCTCTTCGTCGCTGAGACCCGGGTCGTACGCGAGAACGCGCATTGCGAACCCGCCCTGTCCGATCCGCGCCACGTGCCGCGCGATGCGTCCGAAGCCGATGAGACCCAGCGTCGACCCGCTGAGCTCACCCCCGATCAAATCGGCGCGATCTCCCCGACCGCTCACGGCGGCGCCGATGCCCCGCCGCACAGCCAGGAGCAAGGCGATGGCGTGCTCGGCGACCGAGAGCACGTTCGCCTCGGGGGTCGTCGTGATCCGGATGCCGTGTTCTCGAGCGAACGCCGTGTCCACGGTGTCGGTGCCGACGCCGTGGCGCGCCACGATGCGCAATCGCGGCATGCGGCTCAGCTGCGGCGCATCGAGGCGGGCCGTGCGCAGCAGAACCCCCTGCACGAGGGGAGCGACCGCGTCTTCGTCCGCGGGCTCAGCGCCCCAGCCGCGGCGCACGTCGGCCCACGTCTCGAGGTCGGCTACCGCGTCGGCGTGCACCTCGCGGGGGATCCACACGACCGGCCGGCCGGCACTGGTCTCAGCCACGGGGCGTCAGAGCGCGATTCGCGGCTCGGCGTTCGGCTTCGCCGCGCACGAGCTCGTCGGCGGCGGCGGTGACCTCGGCGATGCGCTCGCGCGGGACGACCGCGACTCCGTCGGCGTCGCCGACGACCCAGTCGCCCGGCGCCACGGGCACGCCGCCGAGCGCGACCGTCTCGCCCAGCCGGTAGGGACCGGTCTTCCAGGGCCCGGCGGGGGTCACGGACCGCGCGAACACGGGAACGCCCACCTCCCGCAGTTCGACGGCATCGCGGGCGGCGCCGTCGAGCACGATGCCGGCCACCCCGAGCGCCTTCGCCTTCTCGGCGACGAGCTCTCCGATCAGGGCCCGCGTGTCGTCGGAGCCACCGTCGACCACGAGGATCTCACCGGCGCGGATGACCTCGAACGCCGCGTGCACTCCCTTGTTGTCACCGGGTCGGGTGAGGACGGTGGCCGCGGGGCCCGAGACGACCGCACCCGCCCACAGCGGCGAGATGCCGCGCGCGATCCCGAAGCGCTCCATCGCATCGCCGATCGTGGCGGCAGCGTAGGCGCCGGGCGGGGGATACTCCGCGGTTTCGGAAAGAGTGCTCATCGTCGGGCGGTCCTCTCGTCGGGGTGGATTCAGTCGAGTGCGGGTGGCAGACCGGTGTGCTGCAGATCGGATGCCGCGGCCTCGAGCGCCTCGAGGAACACGCTCACGCGCTCCTCGGTGAAGCGCGCCGTGGGTCCGCCGAGACCCAGCACCACCGCGGGTCGACGGTCGTCGCCGTCGCGCACGATCACGGCGACGCCGCTGTTGCCGGGTTCGCGCGCCCCGTGCGAGACGGCGTGACGGTCGCGGGCGGCCTCGGTCACGGCCTTACGGAACGCCGCGGCCTCGACACCGGAGAGCTGGTCGACCGGGGCGGATGCGAGCACCTGCTCCGCGGCATCCGGACCGCTCGCGGCGACCAGCAGAGTCGACGAGGCGCCGACCAGGAGAGGCATCTCGTCGCCGACCTGCACGACGTGGCGGAGCGAGTAGGGGCTCGGCGACTGCGCGACGGCGACGCGGCGCATGCCGCTGCGCACGTAGAGACTCGCGGTCTCACCGGTCTCCTGCGCGAGGCGCGTCATGCGCTCCGCGGTCTCTTCGGGAACGGCCCACGCCGCCTCGGCGAACGCAGCGAGACGGATCAGGCGTGCGCCGACGGTGATGCGGCCGTCGGCCGCGTGTCGCAGCATGCGCTCCCCGACGAGGGTGTCGATCATCCGCAGCACGGTGGTGCGGGGGAGGGCGCTGTCGCGCACGATCTCGGCGACCGAGAGCATCGGTCGATCGGCGGTGAAGCTCTGCAGCACCTGGAACGCCCGGGTCACGGCGCGGACGCCGCCACCCTCGGCGACGGACGTCTCGCCGCTCTCGTTGCTCGCCGACATCGTCATCCCTCTCGCGTCGCACCGGTTGCGCCCGCTCTGAGATCGAGTGTACCGTCAGGTGGACATCGGAGTCCACTAGATGGACACCCCAGTCTCCACCAGATCACGAAGGAGTGACGACGTGAGAACCAGACGCGTCCTATGGAACGCGCTCGGGATCGCTGCCACCGCCGCCCTCGTCGGCGTGGCCGCGGTGAACGCCAGCGGCTCGACCGCGGGTGCCGATCCACGGACCAAACTGACCATCATGGCCCCGGCTGCGCCCGGCGGCGGGTGGGATCTCGCTTCTCGCGAATCGCAGCAGGTCCTGCGCTCGACCTCGGTCGTCAACAACGTGCAGGTGGTGAACGTGCCCGGAGCCGGCGGCACGATCGGCCTCGGCCAGTTCGTGCAGCTCGGCGCCGATCCGACGAACCTCATGATGACCGGCACCGTCATGGAGGGCGCGATCACCGCGAACGGTTCGGCCGCCAGCCTCGCCGACACAACCCCGATCGCGCGGCTCGCGGAGGACTACATCGTCTTCATCGTCCCCGCGGATTCGCCCTTCCAGACGCTCGACGACTTCGTGCGGGCCTGGCGCGAGAACCCCCACGGTCAGGCCGTCGGCGGCGGTGGCATCGGCGGCACCGACCACCTGCTCACCGGCCTCACGGCGAAGGCCGCGGGCATCGACCCGGCCGAGCTCAACTACGTCTCGTACGCCGGTGGCGGCGAGGTGCTCACCGCCCTCCTGTCGAACACGGTCGCGGTCGGCGTGAGCGGATACAACGACTTCAGCGACCAGATCGAAGCGGGCCGCCTGCGTGCGCTGGCCGTCTCGGCCGCGGAGCCGGTGCCGGGCATCGACATCCCGACCTTCATCGAGCAGGGCGTCGACGTCAACCTGCCGAACTGGCGCGGGCTGGTCGCCCCTCCCGGCATCACCGACGACCAACGCGACGAACTCGTCGCCATCGTCGAGCAGATGGCCTCGACTCCCGAATGGGAAGAGGTGCTGGAGCGCAATCGCTGGCGCGACGCGCTTCTGACCGGCACCGAGTTCGCGACCTTCATCGAAGAAGACCAAGCGCGCGTCGACGCCATCATCGAGGAGCTGGGCCTGTGAGCGGCGTCATCCCCACCGTCCCGCGCACGCATCGCGCCCGCGCCTCCGACGGGTTCTGGCGCCGTCGCACCGGACTCGTCGTCCCCGCGATCATGCTGCTGGTGGGCATCGGCCTCGTCGTCGGCACGCTCACCATGACCGTGCCGGCGAACACGGCTCCTCCGGGTCCGCAGCTGTTCCCCGCCATCGTCGCCGCCGCGGTGATCGTGCTGGCCGTGCTCCTCGCCCTCGACGTGATCCGCCGGCCCGAGCCGGTCGAGGTCGCCGACGCCGCAGCGCAGGAGAACGACGTCGACATCGACGACGAGGCGCTCATCGCAGCCGTGGAGGGGCGTGAGCCGGAGGCGCCCACGGTGCGTCCGCGCAGCAACCTGTGGGCTCTGGTCGGCGCCGTCGGCACCGTCATCGTGTTCATCGCGGCCCTCACCCCGCTCGGATGGCTGCTCTCGGGCGCCTTCCTGTTCTGGGGCATCGCCCGATCGCTCGGCAGCCGCCGCCCGGTCTTCGACATCTTCCTCTCCCTGGCGATCTCCGCCATCGTGCAGATCGCCTTCTCGGGTGGTCTCGGACTCAACCTGCCGCCTGGAATCCTGGAGGGCCTCTTCTGATGGATGCGCTGGTCAACCTGGGGGAGGGCTTCGCCGTCGTCCTCACCCCCATCAACATGCTGTGGGTGCTCATCGGCGCCGTCCTCGGCACAGCGGTCGGCGTCCTGCCGGGCCTCGGCTCGGCGATGGCGGTCGCGCTGCTGCTGCCCGTCACGTTCTCGCTCGACCCGATCGGCGCGTTCATCATGTTCGCCGGAGTGCTGTTCGGTGGGCTCTTCGGAGACTCCATCGCCGGCATCCTGATGAACACCCCCGGCAACAGCACCGCGATCGCGGGCTCCATCGAGGGTCATCGCATGGCCAAGAGCGGACGCGCCGCGCAGGCCCTCGCGACCTCTGCGATCGGTGCCTTCATCGGCGGCATCATCGCCTCGATCCTCGTGGTGTTCTTCGCCCCGCGTCTCGCCGAGCTGGCAACGCTCTTCGGCCCCGCCGAGTACCTCGCCCTCGCCGTCTTCGCCTTCGTGGCGATCTCGGCCGTCGTCACTGACTCAGTGGTGCGGGGCCTCGCGGCCCTGGCGATCGGCCTCGCGATCTCGGTCGTGGGCATCGACGGAGCGTCGGGCGCATCACGCTTCACGTTCGGCCTTCCGGAGCTGTTCGACGGCATCGACATCGTGGTGATCACGGTCGGCCTCCTCGCTCTCGGCGAGGTCTTCAGCGTCGCCGGACGCCGCGGCACCCCCGACGACACGAAGCTGCTCGCCTCGAGCGGGCGCCTGTGGTTGTCGTTCCGCGAGCTCCGCCAGGCGCTGCCCGCGTGGCTGCGCGGCACGGCGATCGGCGTGCCCTTCGGCATCATCCCCGTCGGCGGCTCCGAGGTGCCGACCTTCCTGGCCTACGGCACGGAGCGCAAGCTCGACGCTCGCCGCAAGAAGCCCATGTTCGGCCGCGGAGCCATCCAGGGCGTCGCCGGCCCCGAGGCCGCCGGAAACGCCACGGCCGGTACCGCCATGGGCGCCCTCCTCGCCCTCGGCCTGCCCACCTCGGCGACGGCCGCCATCCTCCTGGCGGCGTTCCGTCAGTACGGTCTGCAGCCGGGACCGCTGCTGTTCGAGCGGGCGCCCGATCTGGTCTGGGCGCTGCTGGCGAGCTTCTTCGTCGGCATGGTCGTGCTGCTCATCCTGAACCTGCCGTTCGCACCCCTGTGGGCGAAGCTGCTGAAGGTGCCCAAGCACTACCTCTACGCCGGGATCACGGTGTTCGCGATGCTGGGCGTGTACGCCACGAGCAGCAAGATCCTCGACCTCGTGCTCGTCCTCGTCGTGGGTCTGCTCGGTTTCCTGATGCGCCGCTACGGTCTGCCGGTCGCCCCGATGCTCATCGCGATCATCCTCGGGCCGCTGGCCGAGACCGAGTACCGCCGCGCCATGGCGGTCAGCGAGGGCGACGCCGGCATCCTGGTGTCGAGTCCCATCTCGATCACGCTGTACGCGGTGCTCGCCCTGGCCATCGTGGGGGTCGTCTTCACGAGGGTGCGCGCGGCGCGGAAGCAGAGGGTCGCCGCATGACGGATGCCACGGCGTCGGGGCCCCTGGCGGGAGTGACCGTCCTCGACCTGACGAACGTGCTGGCGGGCCCCTACGCGGCCTACCAGTTGGCGCTGATGGGCGCCGACGTCATCAAGGTGGAGACCCCCGACGGCGGCGACCTGGCCCGCCGCCTCGGGACGTCGGCCGAGCTGAACGCCCAGCTGCTGGGCATCTCGTTCCTGGCGCAGAACGCGCAGAAGCGATCGATCACGCTCGACCTGAAGACGCCCGGCGGCGCCCAAGCCCTCCGTCGGTTGGTGGCGACGGCCGACGTGCTCGTCGAGAACTTCCGTCCCGGCGTGCTCGAGCGGCTGGGGTTCGGGTGGGATGCCCTGCGCGCACTGAACTCCCGCCTCATCCTGTGCCAGGTGTCGGGATTCGGCCAGACCGGCCCCATGCGTACGAAGCCGGCGTACGACCAGATCATCCAGGGGTACTCGGGGATGATGAGCGTGACCGGCACCGACGAGACGGGGCCGTTGCGCGCGGGCTTCCCGCTCGCCGACACGATCGGCGGGCTCGCGGCGGCGTTCGCGATCTCGAGCGCGCTCGCCGGGCGCGCCCGTACCGGAGTGGGCGCGGTGATCGATGTCTCGATGCTCGAAACCGCGGTCACCGCGATGGGCTGGGTGGTGTCGAACCTGCTCGTCGACGGTCACGAGCCGCGCCCGCTGGGCAACGACAACGGAACGGCCGCCCCCTCGGGGGCCTTCGCGACCGGTGACGGCATGCTCAACATCGCCGCCAACAAGCAGGAGCAGTTCGAGGTGCTGTGCACCCTTGTCGATCGGCCCGACCTCGTCGCCGACGAGCGCTTCGCCGAACGCGAGAGCCGCAAGGCGCACCGGGCAGCACTGACCGCCGAGCTCGAAGCGGCGCTGGCGGCACGGTCTGCCACGGAGTGGGAAGACGTGCTGAGCTCGGCGGGGGTGCCCGCAGCGGCCGTCCTCCGCGTCGACGAGATGCTCCGCAGTCCCCAGATCCGCGAGCGCGGACTCGTTCACGAGCTGCCCTTCCCGGGCGGCGGCGACGAACCGCTGCGCGTTCTGGGCAACGGCATCCGGATCGACGGGGTTCCTTCCGCGCCCGTCACCGCCCCGCCTCTGCTCGGCGAGCACACCGACGAGATCCTGGCTGCCCTCGGCTACACCGCCGACGAGGTCGCCGCCCTGCACGAGGAAGGCGCCGTATGAGCGACGATCAGCTGGCCCCCGTCACCGCGTGGTGGGCGACCGCCATCACCCGCATCCAGCCGGGGGAGATCGCCTTCCGCGGTCGACCCGTGCAGGATCTCATCCGCACAGCGGGGTTCGTCGAGACCATCTGGTTGATGGTCACCGGCGAGGATCTCGACCCGAAGCGCGGACGCCTGCTCGAGGCGACGCTCGTGGCCAGCGTCGATCATGGGCCCCAGGCGCCGTCGATCGCGAGCGCACGGATGGCAGCCACCTGCGGCGTCGGCATCAACTCGGCCATGGCGAACGGCATCAACGTGCTCGGCGACACCCACGGCGGTGCCGGTCAGCAGTGCGTCGCGATGCTCAACCGCATGGTCCGGGCGCACGTCGACGAGGGGCGCCGCCTCGACGACCTCGCCGCCGAAGAGCTCGCGCAGCACCGCGCGCGAAAAGCGTTCGTCCCCGGGTTCGGGCATCGCTTCCATCCGGTCGATCCGCGCCGCGATCCGCTCCTCGCCCTCGTGGAGGACGCCGTGGCATCCGGGGCCGTCTCCGGCGACCACCTGCGCGCGGGTCTCGCGATCGAGAAGGCGCTGTCGTCGCGCCGTGTGCCGATGAACATCGACGGCATCTCGGCGATCGTGTACGGCGAGCTCGGCGTCGAGCCCGAGCTCGCGCGAGGACTCTTCGTGCTGGCGCGATCCGTCGGCATCCTCGCCCACGCGTGGGAGGAGACCGGGTCGGGCCGACGCATCAAAGGCCCCCTGCCTCCTCCGCTGCTCGCCGACTACACCGGTCCCGCGGTGCCGTAGCGTCTCGGCATCCGGAGCGCGAGAATATTCGGAGGCACCGATGGATGCCGTTGACGGAATAGATCAATGATCCGAGAGGTTGCACGCGATATGACGGATGCCATCAAGATCGACGTGTGGAGTGACATCGCCTGCCCCTGGTGCTACATCGGCAAGCGGAACCTCGAGAACGGCCTGGCCGCCACGGCCGCCGACGACGACGCTCCGGTCGTCGAGATCGAGTACCACTCGTACGAGCTCTCGCCTGACACCCCCGAGGACTTCGACGGGGGAGAGGTCGACTACCTCTCGCAGCACAAGGGCATCTCGCCCGAGTCCGCGCGCGAGATGCTCGACCGCGTCACCGGCGTCGCCGCCGATGCCGGGCTCGCGTACCGCTTCGACATCCTCAAGCACACCAACACCGTGAAGGCGCACGAATTGCTGCACTTCGCGAAGGAGAACGGCAAGCAGCTCGAGTTCGCCGAGGTGCTCATGTCGGCGTACTTCCTCGAGGGCAAGCACGTGGGTCGCGACGACGACCTCATTGCCCTCGCCGTCGAGGTCGGTCTCGACGAGGCCGAGGCCCGCGAAGCCCTCTCGTCGCAGCGCTTCCGCGCCGCCGTGCGCGCCGACCAGGAGCAGGCCCGCCAGTTCGGAATCACCGGCGTCCCCTTCTTCGTCATCGACGGAAAGTACGGCGTGAGCGGCGCGCAGCCGGTCGAGGCCTTCAGCCAGATCGCCCGCCAGGTGTGGAGCGAGCGTCGCGAGGTCGCCGAGACCGCCGACGCGTGACCCCTTCTGCACAACCGGTGCCCGTTCCCGATCCGTTCGGGGGCGGGCACCCGTGCGTGCGACCGTCTGGGAGAATGGAACTGTGAATACGGCATTGGCTCCGGCGCGGACGCTCCGCATCGGCAACATCGAACTCGACGCTCCCGTCGTGCTCGCTCCCATGGCCGGCATCACGAACACGGCGTTCCGACGCCTGTGTCGCGAATACGGTGCCGGTCTGTACGTGAGCGAGATGATCACGACGCGCGCGCTCGTCGAACGCAACGACACCACGATGCGGCTCATCCGCCACCACGAGTCCGAGACCCCGCGCTCGATCCAGCTCTACGGCGTCGACCCGGCCACCGTCGAGGCGGCCGTGCAGATGATCGTGGCCGAAGACCACGCCGACCACATCGACCTCAACTTCGGCTGCCCCGTACCCAAGGTCACGCGTCGCGGCGGGGGAGCGGCCCTGCCGTGGAAGACCTCGCTGTTCCGCGAGATCGTCGAGCGCGCGGTGAAGGCGGCGGGCGACAAGCCGCTGACCATCAAGATGCGCAAGGGCATCGATGCCGACCACCTCACCTACCTCGAGGCCGGGCGCATCGCCGAGGGCGCGGGGGTCTCCTCCATCGCGCTGCACGCCCGCACGGCATCCGAGTTCTACTCCGGCCAGGCCGACTGGGCGGCGATCACGAAGCTGAAAGAGACGGTCACGAGCGTTCCCGTGCTGGGCAACGGCGACATCTGGTCGGCCGACGACGCCGTGCGCATGATGGACGAGACCGGCTGCGACGGTGTCGTCGTCGGTCGCGGCTGCCTCGGTCGTCCGTGGCTCTTCGGCGACCTGGCGCGCGCGCTGGGTGGCCCGGGAGCCGCCCACGGCGAGCCCGTCGACGCCACGCTCGGTTTCGTCGCGAAGGCCTTCCGCCGCCACGCCGAGCTGCTCGTGGAGTTCTTCGAAGACGAGGGGCGCGGATGCCGTGACATCCGCAAGCACGTCGCGTGGTACTTCAAGGGCTACCCCGTCGGCGGCGAGCTGCGCGCGAGCCTCGCGACCGCGTCGACCCTCGACGAGATCGACGAGCTGCTGGCCACGATGGAGCTCGACGCCCCGTACCCGGGCGCCGCGGCCGAGGGGCAGCGCGGTCGCGCCGGCACGCCCAAGCGCCCGGCCCTGCCCGACGGCTGGCTCGACTCCCGCGAGATCGGCCACGATGCCGGTCGCGCCCTCGCCGACGCGGAGTTGCACCACAGTGGCGGTTGAGGCGTCGCCGACGGTCGCCCGACCGCTCGGCTACGACGACGTCGACGCGGCGCGCTTCCACGTCGAGAACCACCGCTCCCAGCGCGACGACTTCGCGCGAGACCGCGCCCGCGTGCTGCACTCCGCGGCGCTGCGGCGCCTCGCCGCGAAGACCCAGGTGCTGAGCCCCGCGAGCCCCGCCGACTTCGCCCGCAACCGCCTCACGCACTCGCTCGAGGTCGCGCAGGTGGGTCGCGAGCTCGCGACGGCGCTGCAGCTGTCGCCCGACGTCGTCGACACGGCGTGCCTGAGCCACGACCTGGGTCACCCGCCCTTCGGCCACAACGGCGAACGCGCGCTCAACGAGTGGGCCGAGAACATCGGCGGCTTCGAGGGCAACGCGCAGACCCTGCGCATCCTCACGCGCCTCGAGCCGAAGTCGTTCGGCGCCGACGGCGAGCCGTACGGCCTCAACCTCACGCGCGCGAGCCTCGACGCCACGTGCAAGTACCCCTGGACGGTCGACGAGCCCGTGCCCGACCCGGGCGGTCGCCTGAAGTTCGGCGTGTACCCCGACGACGAGCCGGTGTTCCACTGGATGCGCGGCGGCGCCCCCGCCCGCCAGCGCTGCATCGAGGCAGAGGTCATGGACCTCTCCGACGACATCGCCTATTCGGTGCACGACTTCGAAGACGCGATGGTCAACCGCTACGTCGACCCCGCCCGCCTCGCGTCGCGCGTCGGTCGCGAGGGGCTGCTCGACGCGATCCAGCGCTGGGTCGGCTACGACTTCGTGCGCGACGACCTCGCCGCGGGCCTCGAGCGCCTCATGGCCATGCCCGAGTGGATCACGTCGTTCGACGGCACGCGCCCCGCCCTCGCGCGGCTGAAGAACCTCACCTCCGACCTCATCGGCCGCTTCGCCCGCGCCGCCACCGCGGCCACGCGCGAGGCCTACCCCGCCGACGAGCTCACCCGCTACCGCGCCCACGTCATCGTCCCGGCCGAGGTCGAGGTCGAGATGGCGGTGCTCAAGGGCATCATCGGTGCGACCGTCGTCTCGATCGACGGCCGCAAGGTGCTGTACCGCGAGCAGCGCCACGTGCTCAAGCGCCTGGCATCCGCCCTGTGGGAGAACCCCGGCGCGCTCGACGCCCTGCACGCCCCCGACTTCGCCGCGGCCACCGACGACGCCGCGCGCCGGCGGGTCGTGGTCGACCAGGTCGCGAGCCTCACCGACCAGCTCGCGATCGCGTGGCACGGCCGACTCGTCGGAGAAGTGGATGCCGCCGAGCTCGGCGTCTGGGCTCCCGGCGCCCGCGCGGCCCGAGGAGCGGATGCCTGATGCCCCGCATCCGCCAGTCCGACGTCGACGAGGTCAAGGCGCGGGTCAACATCGCCGACGTCGTCGGTGAGCGCGTCGCGCTGAAGTCGGCCGGCGTCGGGTCGATGAAGGGCCTGTGCCCCTTCCACGACGAGCGGAGCCCGAGCTTCCACGTGCGCCCGCAGGTCGGGTACTACCACTGCTTCGGCTGCGGCGAATCGGGCGACGTCTACTCGTTCCTGCGGGCGATGGACCATGTCTCGTTCACCGAGGCCGTCGAGCGCATGGCCGCGCGCGTCGGTTTCACGCTGCACTACGAAGACGGCGGGCCCGCGCCCGAGACGACCGGCCGCTCGCGCCTGTACGCCGCGAACGCCGCAGCGGCGGAGTACTTCCGCGCCCAGCTCATGACGCCCGAGGCCGACACGGGCCGCCGCTTCCTCGGCGATCGCGGCTTCGACGCCGGTGCCGCCGCCCACTTCGGTGTGGGCTACGCCCCCAAGGGCTGGTCGCACCTCATGGATCACCTACTGGCCGAGAAGTTCACCCGCGACGAGCTGCTGCAGGCGGGGCTCGTGTCCCAGGGGCAGCGCGGCGTCTACGACCGCTTCCGCGGGCGCCTCGTCTGGCCCATCCGCGACATCACCGGACAGGTCATCGGCTTCGGGGCGCGCAAGCTGTACGACGACGACCAGGGCCCGAAGTACCTCAACACCCCCGAGACGCCGATCTACAAGAAGGCGCAGGTGCTCTACGGCCTCGACCTGGCCAAGCGCGACATCTCGCGCTCGCACCGGGTCGTCGTGGTCGAGGGTTACACCGACGTCATGGCGTGCCACCTCGCGGGCATCACCACGGCGATCGCCTCGTGCGGCACCGCCTTCGGCAGCGACCACATCACCGTGCTCCGGCGGGTGATGGGCGATGACAGCTCGTCGGGCGAGGTCGTCTTCACCTTCGATCCGGATGCCGCGGGGCAGAAGGCGGCGCTGCGCGCCTTCGCCGACGAGAAGCGGTTCGCCGCGCAGACGTACGTCGCCGTCGCCCCCGAGGGCCTCGACCCGTGCGACCTGCGCCTGCAGCGCGGTGACGGAGCCGTGCGCGCGCTGATGGACAACAAGGCGCCGATGTTCGAGTTCGTCATCGATCAGCGCCTCAAGGACTTCGACCTCTCCAGCGTCGAGGGTCGGGCCGGCGCCCTGCGCGCGGCGGCGCCGATCGTGGCCGACATCCGCGACCCCGCGCTCCGCCCGGGCTACGTGCGCGTGCTCGCCCGCCGCCTCGGTCTCGACATGCCCGAGGTGCAGTCGGCCGTCGAGCGCGCGGCCCGGGGCGCCGACCGTGCCGAGAAGCGCGACGCGCAGCGGGGCGGAGAGACCGCCGCCCCTGTCGCGGTGTCGGTGACCATGGCCTCGTTGCCCAACACGCGTGACGTCGCGCTCGAGCGGGGTGCCATGATGGCCTTCCTGCAGTACGGGCACCGCATCGAGACCGACCTGTTCCTCCGCGCCCTACAGACGCCGTTCGGGCACCCGGCTCTCGAGGCCGTGCGCGCAGCGCTGGCATCCACCGACCTCTCCCAACCCGGCTGGGCGGTCACCGCGGTCGAGGCCGTGCGCGAGCCGTTCCGCACGCTCGCCGTCGAGCTGCTCACGGCCGCGTTCCCCGCGCGCACCGAAGAGGGTGCGGTCGTGGCGGCCAACGACCTCGCGCGGGGCGTGCTGCTGCGCGAGATCGAGCGGCAGAAGGCCGAGCTGGTGCGCGGAATCCAGCGCGTCGCGCCGGGTTCCGAAGAGGGACGCAACCTCGGCCTGCAGCTGCGGGAGCTCGACGCCGACCGGCAGCGCCTGATCGCGTCCTGACGCGCTGGCGGGCGGGCGTCCGGAGCACCCGCCCGACGCCGGGAGATGTGTCGGCGCCTGACGCGATTCAGCCGTAGATCTCAACCTCGGCGGGATCTCGCAGCTCGATCTGCGCGACGCCTTCGTAGAGCGAGATCTCGCCCTCCGTGCACAAGGTCGCACCACCGTCTATCGGCTCGAGGCTGCCGACGTCCCAGATGACGATCTGGAATCGGTCGGGATCCGGGTCGTCGCGGCCGAGGTTCAGAAAGACGTCATCGTCGGAATTGCCACCGCCGGCCAGCGGTCCGCACACTCGCTGGACGGAGCCGGCAAAGCCCACAGCGTCTTGCCAGGAGATTCCTCCGCCTGGGTGATCTTCCCGAGCGCGATCGGGAGCAGAGAAAGGAACCGGAGCGGAGGAGTCGGATTCCGGTCGGAATTCCCAGACCCCCTCACGCACTTCGACACAGCCGTATCCGGGTGCTTTCTGCTGCGCCAGACCCTGCGGCATCGCGATGAGCATCTCGCACTGCTTCACGGGATCGACGGGCACCGCCTCGAGGGAAACCTCGTCTTCCGGCGGCTTCTGCGGAAACCCTGTGCAGCCGCTTGCCATCGCGGTGAGCGATCCGAGGGCGACCGCGAAATCGAGAAACGCGACGCGACGCGAGTGGATCACGCCGTCAGACTATTGCAGCGCAAGCGTCGTCATTGCACCCAGGAATGCAGAGCTTCACCGTCGACACCCGCCCGGGCGGAAGCGTCCGGGAGATGCGAACCGTCGCATCGTCTATCGAGTCGTCCGAACCGAATCGGTCACCACCGGCAACCGCGACCCCGAACGACCCGCGGGCGCAACGGCTGGCATCCGCCCCCTCCGTGGGCAAGGATGAAGGAATGCCCCGGCACCTCGACACCGACGTCGCCCTCCGCGCCGACGACCTCTCCCTCGCGCGAAGCGGGGTGCGCGTGATCGACGGGATCACCTTCACCCTCCCCGCCGCCGAGACCCTGATCGTGCAGGGGGCCACGGGTTCGGGCAAGACCTCGCTGGTCTCGCTGCTGGCCGGTCACCCCGACGACGGACTGACCGTGGTCGGGGGCGACGCGCGCGTGCACGGCATCTCCGCACGGCGTCCCGGTCGGGCGCGACGCGAGTGGATCTTTCACACCGGCTACCTGCCGCAGGGCGCCGGCGCAGCGCTCCCCTCGAGACTGACCGTGCAAGACGTCATCGCCGAGCCGATCACCAGCCGCGACCGCAAGGTCAACACGCGTGCCCTCGCGGTGCGCGTGGCGACGCTGCTCGACGAGATGGAGCTTCCGCTGGGCACGGCACCGAAGTATCCGTACGAGCTCAGCGCGGGCATGCGCCAGCGCGTGGCGCTCGCTCGCGCCCTGGTGCTCGAGCCGCGCCTGTTCGTCGCCGACGACCTGTACGCCAACCTCGACCTCGAGGTGCGCGCAGCCGCCCGCGCCTCGATCACGCGCCGCCGTGACGAGCGCGGGATGGCCTCGCTGATCGTCACGAACGACGCCGATGCGCCGAAGGATCTGGATGCCGATGTGCTCGTGCTGCACGCCGGTCACGCCATCGGCCTAGGCCATGGCGACGAAGCGCTGCAGTGGACTCCCGACGGCACGCCCGAGCGACGGATTTCGGCGGGCTGATTTTTCCGTCACCCTCGCGTGCTGTTAGTATCGTGGGGTTGCCCGCCGCGAGGTGAGCATGATCCTCGGTAGCTCAATTGGCAGAGCAATCGGCTGTTAACCGATAGGTTCTTGGTTCGAGTCCAAGCCGGGGAGCCACGAACGAAAGCCCGACGCACACGCGTCGGGCTTTCGTATTCTCTGCATACCGCGCGCAGCGCGGGATCAGATGCTCGGGTCGCGGTCCTCGGGATCGGCGCGGCTTTCGTCGAGGTCGTCCGTGCGTCGGGCTTCCGCCTCGACGGGATCGGCCTCCATATCGGGCACGATCGACGTGTCGTGTCGGTCGGTGTGCTGGGCGGCGGGGTCGGGAACGGGGAGTCGGTCAGGATCGCTCATGCCGCCATCCCACCCCTCCCGGCACGCTTCGTCATCACGGTTGACAGACAGCGGTCGAGTCGCACTTCCGCGGCGGCCCCACGAACGCGTGGCTACCCGTCAGACCCCCGTCACCGGCAGATCCTGGTCGCTGCGCGGCGGGTGCGCGACGAGCTCGCGCGCCTGGGCGGCGTCGACGTGCTGGGGGAAGAGCGACCGCGAGAACTTGCCCTTCGGGTCTTCCGGGGCGCGGGGGAGGGCGATCTGAGCGCCGTCGAGGGCGGCGAGGGTCGCGCGGCGCTGCTCGTCGCTCATCGCGAGGTCGCCGCGGCGGCGCAGAAGCAGGGGCGCGCGGAGCTTCTCGGGCCCCTCGAGCACGAGGAACAGCGACCGTGGGCCGCCGATGAACGTCGACGATGCCTGCAGACGGGCGGCGGTGAAGCTCGACCAGGGCGCCTCGCGCGAGCCCGTGCGCACGAGTCCGGCGCCGACGTCAACCGAGACCTCGGGCAGCAGCCGCGCGACCCACATGCCCGCGCCGATCACGGCCGCGACGAGAGCGAGCACCACGATCACGAGACCGAGGGTGCTGGCGCGCGCGATCAACAGCAGGATCGACGTCATCTGCCACACCGCCACGACCGACAGGGCGAGGCCGGGGAGCGCGAACAGCAGGATCGTGCCCCGGTCGCGGGGCGTCACGAGCACCCACCCGGTGGGCGCGGCATCCGGCTGCGTGTCGGGGGCATCGTCTTCGACCCGCGCCGCCACGCGTCGCGAAGAGAACAGGCCGATCACCCCCAGCACCAGCACGAGCACCCCGATGACCGATGCGCGGAGCGTTCCGTCGTCGGTGGGGAACACCACGGCGACGGCGATCAGGCCGACGCCGAGAACGAGACAAATGATCCCCTGCAGGCGCGTCATGCGGCGCAGACGTTCGCGGTCGCGCGTGCGGTCGACGGGGGTCCATCCCGGGGCGGGCTCGGGCTCCCACGATCGGCGTCCGAGCCAGACGGCTGCGAGGGCGACGGCGGCGACGCACAGCGCGAGGCCGAGCGCGCTCACGACGCTGATCACGCCGCCGGCGGGGAGGAAGACGACGGATGCCACACCCCCGGCCAGAGCGAGAACGAGAAGGACCGCTCCCGAGACGCGTGGCGACGGCATCGGCCGAGGGTCAGTTCTTGCCGGCGCCGGTCGCGCCCTTGCCGTTAGCGCCCTTGCCGTTAGCGCCCTTGCCGTTCGCGCCCTTGCCGTTCGACGAGCCCGGTCCGGTGCCGTTCTCCGACCCGTTGGCCTTCTCGCCGGGCGTGCCCTTGCCGTTCGACGACCCGTTGCCGTTGGACGAGCCGGGGCCCGTGCCGTTCGGCGAGGCGTTCTTCGCCGGCGGATCGGTCTGCTTCGCGGGCGTCTCGGGTTCGGCGATCTGCAGGGGAGTGTCGTCGGCGGGAGCCGGGGGCACGACCGCGGTCTCGTTCGGCGAGGTCTGGACGCTGCGAGACGACCCGCCACTGCTCTCTTCGGGTACGTTCACCGCGGGCTGCACGGCCGTGGTCCCCGCGGGCGCGGGGTCGACGGCCGGCGCGACCGACTCGCTCACCGTCGGCACGGGTGCGGGCGGGCCCACGGTGGTCGTGTCGCCCGCCGCCTGCAGAGACAACCCGAGCAGCGGGAGTCCGATCACGACGACGACTCCGGCCGCGGCGCCGACCCACATCCAGCGGCGACGCAATGCGTCGTGGGAAGCGGCGGCAGAGGCGGGCATGAGTCGCGCGCGACGCCGACGCCCCACGGCATCCGTCGTGCTCGAGGCTGCGACCGGCACGGCCCACGGTGCCGTCTCGTCGAGCGAGTCCGAAGCCGGGTCGGACGCGGGTCGCGCGGCCGTAGTGGCGCGGGCCGCGACCGGCACGGCCCAGGGGGCGGTCTCGGCCAGCGCCGGATCCAGAGCAGCCGCGCCGGTGGACGCCAGAGGCGCGGATGCCGTCGGGGGAGAGCTCATGAGGGTGGCGGCGCGCTCGGCCACGGTGCGCGCATCGGGTCGCTCCGCGGCATCCGGTGCCGTCATCGCGGCCAGCAGCGACCGCCACTCGTAGCCGAGGTGGCCGGGGATGGTGGGCTGTCGAGCCAGACGAGCGAGGAGGGTCTCCTGCAGCGATCCGCCGCCGAACGGGTGCAGACGCGTGAGTGCCTCGATCGTCAGGAGACCGAGGGCGTAGATGTCGGAGGCCGGCTGCGGCGTTTCGCCGCGCACCTGCTCGGGGGCGAGGTACGCGGCGGTGCCGATGATCGTTCCGGGGGTGGTGAGGCGGGTCGCGTCGAGCAGGTGAGCGACGCCGAAATCGGCGAGCACGGCCTCGTGGGATCGCGGACCCTGGTGCATCGGACGCAGGAGGACGTTGGAGGGCTTCACGTCGCGGTGCACGATGCCGGCGTGGTGCACGGCACCGAGGGCTGTGGCGAGATCGTGCAGGTAGCCGGCGACCTCGGCCGGCGGGATCTCGGCCTCTTCAAGGCGCCGCTGCAGGGAAGGGCCGGTGATGAGCTCCATGACGAGGTACACCTGGTCGTCGCCCGACAGGCGCGCGTCGTAGAGGGTGACCAGCGAGGGGTGGTCGAGAGCCGCGAGCACGCGGGCCTCCGACATGCGGCGCAGCGGGTCGGGCTCGGCGCTGGGATCGGTGAAGAAGACCTTGATCGCCACGTCGCGGCGCAGCACCTCGTCGCGCGCGCGGAACACGCGACCCATGCCACCCGCTCCGATGCGTTCGGTCAGCACGTACCGCGCCGCCAAGACGTCGCCCACGTGGAGCATCGAGGAATCGGGGGCGTGGCTCATCGGGTCCTTCACGGGCAGCGTGCCGCCGGGTGGGCGAGAACGGGAATCGAGTTTCCCGTCGATCCGGACATTACGGGTGCCGCGGCTTCGGCGATCGGGGGTGGAGATTATTCGCGACGCGAACCATAATTGTGGCCCCTCGTCGTCGCCCCAGTCGGTTCCTACGACCCCGACTCCGACGACCACGTGGCGCGAGCCCCACTGTCGCCCACCTGCACGACGTTGACGGTGGTCGCGACGGCGACGACGATCGCCACGACGGCGATCACGACGGTGATGACGCGCGTGCGGGTCGAGCGCGCGTCGGTCGAGCGGGAGTCGGAGGCCCGGCGGCGGTTGCGGAAGAAGAACCACGCCCACTGGCCCGCCGCCACGACGAACAGACCGACAGCCCACGGCAGCAGCTGGTCGCCGAGTTCGGTGTGCTGCTGAAGGGCGGCCGACGACTCGACCTGCCGTTCGAGCGCCTCGCCGGCCTCCTTCGCCAGTGGGACGAACGCGAGGGCGACGGCCGCGACGATCGGGGTCAGAATGCCGAGCTTGCGACGAGCAGCGGGCCACACGCTGCCGATGACGACCATGAGCGCCGCGAGGGGGATGAGGACCACCACGGCGTGAACCAACAGGGGATGGGCGGGAAGGCCCGCGATCTGCCACATCGCCACATCGAACCACCGTTGCGGATCGCGGCCGGGGGCTTGCGCGAAAGCGGGGTTTCGTGGTGCCCGATCTGGCTGACGTGGGAGCGGTTCCACTAAGCTTTCTCCGGCCGCGGGACGCCGGCTCGAAAGGACCCGACGTGACCGCCACCGCTTCGCCCGTGCGCCGCGATCTGCAGGGACTGCGCGCCGTCGCGGTCCTCGCCGTGGTGGCCGCGCACCTGACGGGGTGGCCGCGCGGCGGTTTCGTCGGCGTCGACGTGTTCTTCGTGCTCTCGGGCTTCTTCCTCACCGGGATCCTGTTGCGCGACCTCGCGCGCGACGGCGTCGTGCGGCTGGGGGCCTTCTTCGCGCGGCGGATCGCCCGCCTTCTGCCGGCCGCCCTCCTCGTGCTGGCCGCGGTCTGCGGGGCGTCGGCGCTCGTGTTCTCGCCGTCGCGGACCGAGAGCGTCTTCGGTGACGCGCTCGCGGCTCTGGGTCTCTCGTCGAACTGGCGCTTCGGGCTCGAGGGGCGCGACTACTTCGCCACGGTCGACGTATCGCCCCTCCAGCACTTCTGGTCGCTGTCGGTCGAGGAGCAGTTCTCGCTGGGGTGGCCGCTGCTGGTGATGGTCGCCGTCGTCGCGCTCCCGGTGGCCGCCCGTCGCGCCGCGGGCGGCCGGATCGCCGTCGGAGTGCTGTCGCTCGCCGTGGTGGCCGGGTCGGCGGCCGTGGCGATCGCGCAGACCCCGGCCGACGCGAGCCTGGCCTACTTCTCGACTCTCACGCGCGCCGGCGAACTCGCGGTGGGTGCGGCGCTGGCCGCGGCGGTCCCGCTCCTCGCCCGGGTGCCGCGCGCGGTGGGGGGCTTCGCGGGATGGGTCGGGCTCGGCGTCATCGCGTGCTCGTTCGTCGTGATCGACCCCGACTCGTCGTTCCCGGCGCCGTGGGCGGCGCTCCCGGTGGCGGGCGCGGCGCTCGTCATCGCCGGAGGGATCGGCGGCGACGCGCGGCAGCGTCACCTCTTCGTGCTCTCCAACCCTGTCGCGGTCGCGATCGGCGACGTGTCGTACTCGCTCTACCTCTGGCACCTGCCGCTGATCGTGTTCGCCGGAGTCCTCCTCGCGCCGGGCCCCGCCGCCACGGCCATCACCGCGTTGGCGATCGTCGTCATGAGCGTCGCCACCTTCCTCGGCGTCGAGCAGCCGCTGCATCGCGCGCCGTGGCGTCGCGCGCCGCAGGGCCCGGCGGTGGTGGAGACGATTCCGGATGCCGCGCCCCCGGTCATCCCCGAGCCCGCGGCCGCGCCGCGTCGGTCCGCCCTCGCGTCCCGGCCGGCGGGCTGGGTCCCGGGTCAGCGCTACTACCCCGGCTCCCGGGGGTCGGCGATCGCGAGCGTCGACGAGGCCGTGCCCGCGGCGGTCGTGGCGGATGCCGTGCCGAACTCGACGGCATCCGCCCCCGCCTCGTCACCGGCGGAGGTCGCCGAGCGTGTCGCGCAGCCCGCTCCCGCGCGGGACTGGGCGTCATGGCGCGCGCGCTTCGCCCCGCGGGTCGCCCTCGCCGGCGCCACCCTCGCGATCGGCGCGGGAGCGACCGTGCTCGCGGTCTTCGTCGCCTACGGCGCCCCGACCCTGCCGGGCCTTCCCGGCCTCCCGGGCATCGGCGTGGTCGCGGCGCCGACCGCAGGAGACCCCGCCGACACCGCGACCGAGGCGAGCGATGCCCTGGCGTCGCTGCAGGCCGAGCTCGCGTCGGCCGCGACCGCGACGACGTGGCCCGACCTGCATCCCTCGCTCGACGAGGCGATGCGCGCGTCGTCGAGCGACAACCGCGCCCACGACTGCTTCACCCCCGACGGCGTCCCCACTGCCGACCGCTGCACGTGGGGGAGTGCCGACGCTCCGCACCACCTCTACCTCGTGGGCGACTCGAGCGCGATGGCCTACGCCCCGGCCTTCGCCAAGCTGGCCGAGGATTCGGGGGGCACGTGGCGCGTGACGGCGGCGGGGCTCTACGGATGCCGCTTCACCGACGTGCTCGTCGAGAGCCGCGACCCTGCGGTGATGGCCGTGTGCGCGCAGCGCAAGGCCGACGTCGCGGCGATGATCGCGGCCGCCCCCGCCGACCTGCTGGTCGTCTCGAACGCCTTCACCCTGGGGCGGACGGTCGACGGACGCGATCTGGGCGCCGATGCGCTGGCATCCGCCGTCTCGAACGAGGTCAGCGGATGGGCCCCGCCCGGTCGCACCGTGTACCTCGCGCCCCCGCCGCACGGGCTCGATCTCGGGCGCTGCTATTCGCCGTTGTCGGGCCCCTTCACCTGCCTGTCGGCCGTCGACGACGTGTGGACGCAGATGGAGAACGCCACCGAGTCCCGCGCCGCCGCGACCGGCGACGCGGCGATCAGCGCCCTGCCCTTCACCTGCTCCGGCGGCGTGTGCCCGGCCTTCGCGGGGGACACTCCGGTGCGGTACGACGACACGCACATCACCCCCGCCTTCGCCGAGCGGCTCACGCCGATCCTGCGCGGCGAGCTGCTCGCGCGCGGCCTGTACTGACGGGCCGCGGCCCGGCCGAAGCGATTCGCTGCGAGGGTGGGGGAGTGACCTCTTCCCCAGATCCCCGCACGTACGACCTCGACGCCCTGCGCGAGCGGGTGGTCGACGACCGTCGCGGCGAGGTCGACGACAGCATTCCGCAGCTCGCCGAAGCCGACCCCGCGCTCTGTGCGATCGCGCTCGCCCTGCCCGACGGTGACGTGCGGTCCACCGCGCAGGCGCGCGAAGCGTTCAGCGTGCAATCGGCGGTCAAGCCGTTCCTGTTCGCCCTGGCCCTGCTTGACACCGACGGTGCGGCGCTCGAGCGCGTCGGCATCGAGCCGACGGGGGAGTCGTTCGACGCGATCACGCTCGAGAGCGGCACCGGTCGACCGCCGAACCCGATGGTCAACGCCGGCGCCCTGCTCACCGCGTCTCTCGTCGACGGCGACGACCCCGAGGCGCGCAGCGCGCGGATCGCCCGGGGCCTCGCCGCCTTCGCCGGACGCGACCTCGAGGTCGACGACGACGTCGCGCACGCCGAACACCTGCTCGGCGACCGCAATCACGCGCTCGCACACCTCATGCGCGCCGAGGGGACGCTCGACGCCACCGCCGACGACGCCGTGGCCGTGTACGCCCGTGCGTGCGCGACGCTGGTCGACGCCGAGACCCTCGCCGTCATGGGCGCGACGCTCGCGTTCGGGGGAGTCAACCCGCGCACGGGCCAACGCGTCGTACCCGAGGGGGTCGCGCGCGACGTCGTGTCGGTCATGGCGACGTGCGGCGTCTACGACGGCTCGGGGCGGTGGATGCGCGCGGTCGGGATCCCGGCCAAATCGAGCGTGTCCGGCGCGATCGTGCTCTCCGCCCCCGGCCGGCTGGGCGCCGCCGTGGTCAGCCCGCCGCTCGACGCCCAGGGCACGAGCGTGCGCGGCCGTCTGGTGAGCGAAGCACTCAGCGATGACCTCGCCCTGCACGCCTTCGCGTCGTGAGCCCGGGCCCGCGACGGGCCGACGCACGAAGACGACGCCACCCACCCCGCGCGTGTGAGAACATCGGCGATGGCGTGCCGCACCGGCATCCGCGAAGGAGATCTTCATGCACACGGCCGCTCGTCGCCGCGCCTCGCGCACCGTGACCATCGGAGTGGTGGCCGCTCTGGCCGCGAGCCTCACCGGGTGCGGACAGGGCTCCAACGTGTCGGAGGACTACGCGCAGATCTGCCGCGACAACTCCACCGAGAAGCGCCTACCCGACGACGACTGCAACAACCACGGCGGCAGCGCCGGTTGGTACTACTACGCGCTCGGCTCGAGCAACCGGACGGTTCCCGCGGTGGGTCAGACCGCGACGGGTGGTACCGACACCCTGCCTTCCGGCAAGACCGCGGCCCGCGGCATCTCGAGCGAGGGCGCGAGCGTGTCGCGCGGCGGGTTCGGCGGCTCGGGCTCCGACGGAAGCCACGGCGGCTGATGCGTCGCATCGAGCTCGACCCGCGCCCCGACTGGCAGCGCACGATCAAGCAGTCCGGCCTCATCTACTCGCGCTCCGTGCGCGACGACGGCTCCGCGGTCGAGTACTGGAACGACGGCGCCGCCTACGTCTTCACCCTGCCCGAGGTCGAGCAGCTCGAGCGCGAGACCGAAGAGCTGCACCGCATGAGTCGCGAGGCCGCGCGCTACCTCGCGACGGGAGCCCTCGGACACCTCGGTCTCACCCCGCAGGCGTTCGAGTTCGCCCAGTGGTCGCTCGGACAGGACGAACCCGACGTCTACGCCCGCTTCGACCTCGCCTACACCGGCGACGGCAGCCCCGCGAAGATGCTCGAGTACAACGCCGACACCCCCACCGGACTCATCGAGGCCTCGGTCACGCAGTGGTTCTGGCTGCAGGACCGCCTGCGCACCGGAGCCCTGCCCGTCGACACCGACCAGTGGAACGGCCTGCACGAGGCCCTCGTCGAACGCTGGCGCACCCTGCTGCACCGCTCGCTCAGCGAGGGCGAGGGCGGGCGCCTGTTCGTGGCCCACTCCGACGCCGACATCTACGGCGAAGACTGGGACACCGTCGCCTACATGCGCGACCTCGCCGGCGAGGCCGGGTGGGAGCACACCGGCATCGAGATGAAGGACATCGGCTGGCACCACGGCGCCCGCCAGTTCGTCGGCGTGCCCGAGCCCTGGGGTTCCTCGCGCAGCATCCAGGCTCTCCCCGGAGACGAACCGGGCACGCAGTACCCCGTGATCCGCAACCTCTTCAAGCTCTACCCGTGGGAAGACGTCGTCTCGGGCGACGACCGCGTCGTGGGCGATCAGGAGTTCGGTGCGCTGCTCATCGCCGGGCGCGGGCTGTTCGGCCGGTGGTACGAGCCCGCGTGGAAGATGTTCCTCTCGAACAAGCTCCTGCTCGTCGCCCTCTGGCGGCTCTACCCCGACCACCCGAACCTGCTGCCCGCCTACGCCGACGGCCCGAACGGTCTGACCGACTTCGTCGTCAAACCCGTCTTCGGGCGCGAGGGAGACGGCATCCGGGTCCATCGCGCCGACGGCAGCGTTACCTCGAACGGGCAGGAGTACCGCCGCGAAGGCCTCGGCCGCGAACGCGTGTGGCAGCAGTACCACGAGCTCCCCGACTTCCCGGGCGCGAACGGCAGCAACCACCCCGTGCTCGGATCGTGGGTGGTGAACAACGAGAGCTACGGCGTCGGCATCCGCGAATCCGACGGGCCGATCACCGACTACTTCTGCCGCTTCGTGCCCAACGTGATCGAAGGCTGACGGGCGAGGTTCCGGATGCCGGCTCCCGGCCCGTCACCGCGCGCGAGCGCTCACGCCTCGATGTCGTCGACGCCCGGGGTCCACGACGCGCCGGGCTTGCCCCACTTGCGCTTCTTGGCGATCTTGGCCACCACCCGCGCGTCGTCGTCGTCGAGACGGTCGACGTACAGGATGCCGTCGAGGTGGTCGAACTCGTGCTGCAGGATGCGCGCACGCCACCCCGACACCTCGACGCGCACCGCGTTGCCCTCGAGATCGGTGCCCGTCATGAGCGCCGCCTCCGAGCGGCGCAGCGGGAAGCGCTCGCCGGGGAACGACAGGCACCCCTCGCTCTCGTCGTCGGGGTCGGGGTAACCGGGCTCGAGCGGGCGGATCCACAGTTCGGGGTTGATCACCACTCCGCGCCACGGCTGCCCCTCGTCGTCTTCGTACGTATACGTGAAGATGCGCAGGCCCACCCCCACCTGAGGGGCGGCGAGACCGACGCCGGGAGCGGCGTCCATCGTCTCGAACATGTCGGCGACGAGTTGACGCACCTCATCGGTGATCGCGTCGACGCGGGAAGCGGGAGCGTGCAGCACGGGATCGCCCATGATGCGGATCGGGAGTACGGCCACGTCACCAGCCTATCCAGCGGGCGTGCGGCTATCGTCGAAGGGTGACTCCGCTCGATGCAACTCTCAGCGACGGAATCGACCAACTCGTCGGCGTCTTCCGCGACCCGCGCATCCTCCTGGGAATCCCGCTGGCGCTGCTCGGCGCGGTCTTCATGTCGTTCGGCGCCCAGTACCAGCACCGCGGCGTGCAGAAGGTCGAGCGCCTCTCGGGCGGCAAGACCACCGGCGGCCTGTCGCGCGCACAGCTCACCTCGCTGCTAACCCGCCCGTCGTGGATGGCGGGAACGGTCATGCTCGGCCTGGCGATCATCTGCCAGCTGTCCGCCCTGTCGGTCGCCCCGCTGATCCTCGTGCAGCCGCTCGGGGCCATCGCGCTCGTCATCACCACGGTGCTGAACGCCCGCGTCTCGCACCACAAGCCGACCAGGCAGTCGCTCATCGCGATCGCGCTCTGCGTCGGCGGCATCCTCGTCTTCGTCACGATTGCGGCGTTCTTCGCCACCGAGCACGTCGTCACCGAGCGCGAACTGCTGATCATCCTCGGCATCCTGGCCGTGGTCGTCGTGGTGTTCGGCATCTTCTGGGTGCTCGTGCGCCGCCGCGCCCAGGCGCTGTTCTACATCATGGCCGCGGGCGTCATCTACGGCTTCGTGGCCACGCTCGCCAAGGTCGTCATCAGCCGCGCCCAGGCCGGCAACTTCGAGTGGCTCACGCTGCTGTGCCTCGTCGCGCTGCTGGCCGCCGTCGCCGTCGGCGCCTACTTCGTGCAGACCGCCTACTCGGTCGGGCCGCCCGACCTCGTGATCGCCGGCCTCACGGTGATCGACCCGATCGTCGCGGTTCTCATCGGCCTGCTCGTGCTGGGCGAGGCCTCGTCGGCTCCCGCGTGGGCGCTCATCGGCTTCGTCATCGCCGGCGCGATCGCCACGTGGGGCGTCATCCAGCTCACCAAGCACCACCCGCAGATTACCTCCGACGGCAAGCCCGCCACCCCCCGCGTGCACTGACGGGTCGTCACGTGCCCGGGCGTGAGGGTCGTCGCCCCGCAGCCCTCGCGCGCGGGTACTTCGCGCTGCAGGCCGCGGGAGGCGCCGCCTGGTGGGTCGCCGTGTTCACCGTGCCGTTCGTGCGCGAGGCGACTCTGGGCGACCTCGACCCGGTGATCGTGGCCGCCCTCGACATCCCGCTCTTCGTCGTGGCATCCGCCCTCGTCGTCGTGCTGTCCGCCCGCGCCGCGCGGGGGGCCGCCGGCGTGACGACCCTGTGGACGCTGCTGGTGACGGTCTCGCTCGCGCTGTACGCGACGGTCACGACCCTGGCCGGGTGGGGCGTGATCATCATGATCGCCGCGAGCGCCGGTTCGGTGTGCGCCTGGATGCTGCTCGCTCTCGGGCGCATCCCGACCGAGGGGCTGCTCATCGGGCCGTTCGCGTTCCGCCGCGCTCCCTCCCGCCGTTCGCCGGTGGTGCACATCGTGAAAACCGTCGGGCAGATCGTTGTCTTCTGGGGACTGTTCCTCGTGGTCTTCCCGCTGATCATCACGACGCTCGAGCAGCGCTGGATGCTGGCCCTGCCCGCGCCCGGGGGCGTGAGGGTCGTCGGCGTCGTGCTCGTGGTCGCCGCGAGCGTCGTGGGGCTGTGGTCGGCCGCATCCCTCACGACGAAGGGCGACGGAACGCCCCTGCCTTCGGCCGCCACCAACCGCCTGGTGATCGCGGGACCGTACCTGCTCGTGCGAAATCCCATGGCGGTCGCGGGCATCGCGCAGGGCGTCGGCGTGGGCCTGATCCTCGGCTCGTGGATGGTCGTCGTGTACGCCCTGGCCGGCTCGCTCGTGTGGAACTACGCGATCCGCCCGCACGAAGAGGCCGATTTGATCGCGACCTTCGGCGACGACTACGTCGCGTACCAGCGGGCGGTGCGGTGCTGGGTGCCGCGATTCACCACCCGCTGAACGCGTCGCGTCGTTCGATGGCGCCCGACGGATGCCGGTAGGCTCGACGGCGCTGGGGGCGGTGGCCAAGCTGGTCAAGGCAGCGGGCTCATAACCCGACGATCGTGGGTTCAAGTCCCACCCGCCCTACCGACGCCCTCCCTCAGGTCCTCCTGAGCGGAGGGCTCTCCCTTTCCCGCCGGGCTTCGCGTCGGCGGGCTGCAGCCGGATGTCGGAGGTCGTCGCTACCTTCATCCGCGTGGCGGAACGAGTGCAGGCCTGGTGGGCGCGACGGCAGTGGTCGAAGGGGGTCGACGTGCCCTACGCGGTGGGGTCATACCGCGAGTCGTGGGCGGCGTTCCCCGCGCTGATGCGGCAGTACCACCCCGACCTCAACGCCGGCATCGCGCTCAGCCAGGTGCCGCCCGCCGCCGACGTGCTGTTGCTGTGGCAGTGCGACGCGGGGCACCGGTTCGCCGCGACCCCCAGCGAGCAGCGCCTGCGGCCCGGCCTCGAGCGGCGGCGCAGCGCGTGGTGCCCCGAGTGCAGCGAGCAGGCGAATCCGACGCGCACCGCGGCGCTGCCCATGCGCGACTCCGTCACTGCGCCCGCCGTCACCGCGAACGCCGTGTTGCGCCCGCGCCGTGCCCGGCAGGCACCGCCCGTGTGCGACAAGACGCCGTCCCTTCCCGTCGGCGAGGCCTTCGTCTCCCCGTGTGCGCCGAAGCCCGCGTCGGCCGTCGAAGACCGACTCCGCGCCGACCTGTACGAGCGGCTCGCCCTCACCCCGGGTCTCAACGCCGTGCGGGTGGCGCGACCGTTCTTCCAGCACCTCGAGGTGTGGCCCGACCTGGTGTTCCCCGAGCTGCGCATCGCGGTCGAATACGACTCGATCGGCCGGCACGGCCTCGAACACGTCGGAAAGCGCGAGCAGGCCGACCGCCGCAAAGACCGAGCCCTGCGATCCGCGGGGTGGGAGGTCGTGCGGTTGCGCACCGGCAAGCTTGAACCGCTCGGCCCCCACGACCTGCAGCTCGCGACCTGGAACCGCGGGGCGCTCGATCGGCTGGTCGAGGCGTTCCGCGGCATCCGGGGATCACTCCTCGTCGACGCCTACGTGCGATGAGGTGCGGTGACGGCCGGAGCCGCGATCCCACTCCAGCGAGCGGAACTGCAGGTAGGTGCAGAGGCGAGCGGCGTCGAGCACCACCGAGGCCAGCCCGCCGAGCTCGAGCGCGCTCATGGTCACGTCGTAGTCGCGCGAGGGGATCGTCAGCTCCCACAGCGGATCGTCGAAGCCGCGCGGCTGCATGTAGACCGACAGGGCCGAGCCCTTCGGTCGCGGGACGCAGACTGCACGGATCGCGCCCGGAGGGTCCGTGCGACCGGGGGAGCGGGTGCCCTCCCGGCCCCGCTTCGGGTCCGGGGCTAGGAGGGGCGGACGAATCGTCGTCCGCATCGCCAGGTTAGGGGCCGGATCGGCCGTCTTGAGCGACCGGGGCGAATCTTCGGCTCACCTTGCGGGGGCCGACGCCCGGTCGGCCGGGGAGCGCAGGCCGTTGCGGAGATCTTGAGGGTCCTGTGCGCGCCGCGTCCCGAGCGATTCCCCTCCGATCAGGTCGATTCGCGCGTGTGCAGCACCGGCAGCACGTACGTGCGCTGCACCGGCCGGCTCGCCCCCTCGGTCAAGCGCCCGACAATCGTCTCGACCGCCAGACGCCCGACGTGCTGCTTCGAGGGTCGCAGGGCCGTGATCGGCGGTTCGGCGCTCTCGGCGACCTCGTCGTCGTAGGCGAGGATCGCGAGGTCCTCCGGAACGTGCCAGCCGTGATCGCGCGCGTATTGCTGCACGAGCACCGCCTGCGGGTCGGAGTGCACGAGCAGCGCCGTGGTCCCGGTCGCGCGGCACTGCGCGAGCAGGTCGGCCACGACCTCCTCGCGGGCGGTGCCGTCGAGCGCGTCGAGCGAAGCGTCGACGTCGACCGGGCACTCGAGTCCGAGTTCGGCTATCGAGCGCTCCCACCCGCGGCGCAGCTGCGACGAGGTGGGCGATCCCGCCGAGGTGAGGATTCCGACGCGGGTGTGTCGCCGCGCCGCGAGGTGGTCGGCCGCGAGCGACCCGCCGAAGACGTGATCGGTCGTGACCCATTCGAGCTTGGTGAGGGCGAGGGCGGATGCCGCTCGGCGTTCGGCGAGCACGACGGGTAGCGGAAGCGACTCGAGCCAGTGCAGGAACGCCCTCCCGTCGGCGCCGGTGGTCTCGGGCGCGACGATGAGGCCGTGGAGGCTCCCCGAGTCGACGAGCGAGGCGATCTGCCGTCGCTGGTCGGCGACCGAGTAGCTCGCGCCGCGGAGCACGAGCTGCACGCCGAGCTCTGTGGCGGCGGCGCGGGCACCGACGATGATGTGCGGCCAGTAGTAGGTGAGCGAGGGGGTGACCATGCCGACCCGGAAGCGGATGGGCGCCGACGTCCGCGCGTCGACGGGAACGCTGGTGTCGAGCCGGCTCCGCAGCGTCGCCCCGCCGTGCACGCGCGTCAGGAGCCCGCGGTCGGCGAGGTGGCCGATGTCGCGTCGGATCGTCAGCTCGGCGACGCCGAGGTCGCGGGCGAGGTCGGCGACCCGAACCGATCCGGTGCGCCGCAGCTCGTCGAGGATGCGTTCGCGGCGCGACAGCCCGAAGGGCGGAGAACCTGCGCTCATGATCGGACAGCGTAGGGCGATGTACGTATCGATTCAAGAATGATCGATCGTGTTCGTTTCGCTTCCGTTCGACGCCGAGGGTAACCGACGATGTGGGCGGGCACACGGGCGTGCCCCCGCGGCGATCGGAACGGACCGACGCCGCGCCCCCGTCGAAGGAGACTCCCCATGGTCACGGCACCGATCCCCCCGGTTCGACCTCATCCCCGTCGTACAGGCCGCGTGGCGGCGGCGGCGCTCGTCACGGCGACGATGGTCGGCGCGCTTCTCGTTCCGACCGCGGCGCAGGCGGCGGGGGCCGATCCGGTCACCGTGACGGTGCGCGGCACCGACGTGGCCGCGGCCGCGAAGAACGTCAACGGCCTGACCTTCAAGGGCTTCGGCGTGCTCAGCGCGAACTCCACGAGCGCCCTGCTGCTGGACTACAAGTCGCAGCATCCCGAGAAGTACTGGGAGCTCATCGAGACGCTGTTCGGCGGGGACTTCCCGATCATGAACACGATCAAGATCGAGATGGGCAACGACCGCAACACCTCGACCGGGCCGAACGCCTCGACGATGCGTTCGCGCGACGAGTACCCCAACGTGCTCCGCGAGCCCGGATTCCAGCTCGCCGCGGATGCCAAGACCGTCGCGCACGGCCCGGTGCACGTCAGCATTCTCCGCTGGAACCGCCCGACGTGGGTGACCAATCACCAGGACCAATACGTCTGGTTCAAGAACACCACCCTGGCCGCGTACCGGCAGTTCGGCTACATGATCGACTCGATCAACCCCGACGCGAACGAGACCTCCAACCCCGACCTGCAGCTGTACAAGGACTTCTCGGGGTGGCTGCGCAACGACACGAAGGGCTACGAGGGCGCCACCGCGGACGACCCGAACAACGGCTTCGCCTCGGCGACCGAGCGCGACCTCTACACCTCGATCCGCACGATCGCCGGCGACACCGTCGGCACTCCGCCGGTCGCCCTGGGCGACGGGATGACCGGCAGCGACTCTTCTCTGCGTGACGCCGTCGACATCGTCGGGTTCCACTACAGCAGCGCCGACGATCGCAACGGCAACATGAAGAAGATCGCCGAGCAGCTCGACCGCGAGGTGTGGAACTCCGAGGGCCAGTCGACGTTCTCGAACTCCGCCGACCGCCCGAACAACACCAACAGCAACGAGCAGGGCGGGGTGGGCACCTCGATGGGCGGCCCCGGCAGCGCGCTCGAGATGGGCAACTGGGTCACCACGGGCTTCTCGGCGTCGCGCCGCACGCTCAACATCTTCCAACCCGCGATCGGGTCGTTCTACGACGGCTTCCAGTACTCCTCGAAAGAGCTCGTGAACGCGCGCGAGCCGTGGTCGGGCTGGATCTCGTACGACGGTGGACTCGCGGTGCTCGAGCAGTTCACGCAGTTCGCGAAGCTCGGGTGGGAGAACTCCGACAACGCCGCCGGCATCTGGCGGGCGATCCCGCAGGCCTCGGGCAGCGAGCTCGGCACGGGCAACCCGCCCAGCGGCGCCCGGTCGGGTGGGGCGTCGTACACGACCCTCGCCGCCCCCGACGGTGCGGACTTCTCCACCGTCATCGTGAACGACAGCTCGTTCACCAAGACCTACCGCGTCGCCGTCGACGGGATGCCGCTGGGTGACGACAAGACGCTCGAGGTGTGGGAGACGCGCGCGGCCGACGCGGGGCAGGCGGCGGATGCCAACTACGTCCGTCCCCTCGCCGAGATGGCGCCCGCCGCCGACGGAAGCTACACGGTCACCGTGAAGCCGTGGTCGACGGTGACGGCCACCACGCTCGATCACGCGCAGACGCGTGCCGGGGTGGTCTCGCCGCGAGAGGGCTTTGGACGCACCGCCCCCGCGACGACGGAGTACACCGCACCCGACGGCGGCCGCGACGTGCTCGACACCGATTCCACCGGCGACGTCAACGGCGTGACCGACGACGGCTACCTGTACGCCGACGACTTCGATTACCGCGGCACAGGCGACATCCAGGGCTACGACCCCGACACGCGCACCCTCGTCGACAGCGGCGAGGGCTATCTCTCCAGCAGGGGAGCGGCCGACAAGCCGTCTGGCACCCCGAGCGTGCAGGCCGAGGATCAGGGCGCGACCCCGCGCTACACCAACGACACGAACGGCGCGTTCGAATCGGTCGCGACTTCCGACGCCGCGCACGGGCGCGTGCTGCGCCAGCAGATCGGTTCGGGCATGGCCGGCGGCGCCTGGAACGGCGGCGACCCCAAGACGACCATCGGCGACGCCCGCTGGGCGAACTACGTGGTCGGCGCCGACGTGATGTTCGAGGCCGACGGGGCGCAGTACGCCACCATCGGCGCGCGCGAGCAGGGCGGCACCGCGAACGGTCAGGCCGTCTCGGCCGCCGAACTGCGCGTCGAGCCCACCGGGGCGTGGTCTCTCCGGCGCTACGGCACGGTGCTCTCCACCGGCAACGCCTCGACGACGGCGGGTGTCGACTTCCGCACCGGCGCCGGCGTGTGGAACCGCATCGCCGTGAAGGTCGCGGGCGATGTGTACACCGCGCAGATCAACGGGGTCGACGTGGCTTCGTACACGGATGCCGCGCCCCAAGCGACCGGACGCATCCAGCTCGGGTCGAGCTTCACCTTCGTGCGCTTCGACAACCTCACCGTCGAGACGGTGCCCGGCTACACGCCGTATCACACCCAGATCATCGACGGCATGCACCAGACCAGCTGGAGCGACACCTCGGCATCCGTCCTGCGCTTCGACGACGGGTGGAGCCACGTCAACGGCCAGGGCATGTTCGAGTGGCAGCGCACCGCCTCGAAGAGCACCCGGCAGGGCGCCACGATGGCCTACACGTTCGAGGGAACCGGGCTCGACATCATCGGCACCAACTCGGGTGCTCCGACCCTCGACGTGATCGTCGACGGCGAGCAGCTCGTGGCCGCGGCGCCGACGCTGGCCGCGGGCAGCGAACGCACTGCGTACATGCTGCGGGGGCTGCGCAACGGCACCCACACGGTCGAGGTGCGCACCGCCACTGCCGACGCGCTGAACGTCGACGCGGTGGGAGTCGTCACGGTCAACGCCGACGCGAGCACGGTCGACACCACGGCCCTGGCGGCTCGTGTGGACACGGCATCCGCCCTCGACGAAGCCGAGTACAGCGTCGACTCGTGGGCGCGACTGCAGTCAACGCGCGACGCCGCGCGCGACGCGGTCGCCGATCCGGGCGCGTACGGGCTCGACGCCGAGGGCGCCCGCGCTCTGGAGGCGCGTTTGGCGACAGCCGTGGATCAGCTCACCCCGCGCGACGTCAGCGACGACGTGAAAGACGTCGGAACCGTCTCGATGACCCTGCCGGGTCGGACCCTCCCCACGACGGTCTCGCTCGAGGGCGCGGATGCCGCTGTCACCTGGACCGCGGGTTCGGTGACCGCGGCGGGCGCCGCTGCCGAGCTGAGCTCGTTCACGGCGACGGGACGCACCACCGAG
Organism: Microbacterium sp. JC 701; assembly: GCF_021026215.1. Taxonomy (NCBI): domain Bacteria; kingdom Bacillati; phylum Actinomycetota; class Actinomycetes; order Micrococcales; family Microbacteriaceae; genus Microbacterium; species Microbacterium sp. JC 701. Next base: position 314,706 of record NZ_JAJNCV010000002.1, on the reverse strand, counting down.
AAGACCTCGGCGGGCGTGTACCAGCGCCTCACCGCGACGGTGCTGACCCTCCCGGCCGATCTGACGTACTTCATCGATTCCGGTTCGTCGGGTGCGGCCGCCGGCTCGGCGTTCGCCACCGCGAAGGCGGCGTTCCCCGACCTGCGCAACGACAGCGCCGACCAGAAGTGGGACGGCAGCAGCACGGCCGCGACCTGGGGCTACGCGACCTCCGCGACGACCGTCGCGGCCGGTTCACCCACCGATTGGGGCACCTCGTACGTCGGCGCCGACTTCACCAAGCCGATCGTCTACAGCCTCACCCTGCCCGCCGGCTCGTACAACATCGTCGCCGTGCAGGCTCCGCGGACCGGTCTGACGACCAACGTCTACAGCAAGGTGCGGGCACCCGGGGCCGCCGAGACCACGCAGTCCGCGGTCTCGAACGGCTCCGCGACCCCGGTCGCGCAGCGGGTGAACGTGTCGGCCGACGGAGTGGTGCGTCTGGAGTTCGGCACCACGGGTACCTCGGGCTACAACGCCCGTCTCGCCCTCGTCTACGTGCAGGCGCTTCCCCGCGATCTGGGCGTGGTCGGCACGCTGAAGGCCGACGACGAGCTGCCCGCGACGGTCTCGGTCGACGGCGTCGACACGGCCGTGACCTGGGACGCCGACTCGGCCGCCCAGAAGCGCACCGAGCTGCGCAAGCTCGTGCTCACCGGTCGCTTCACCGAGGGCGGTCAGAAGGTCGTCGCCGCCTACGAGGTGATCCCCGCGGGGCTCGTGTACTACATCGACTCCGGAACCGGCTCGACCCCCTCGCCGCAGTTCACCGCGGTCCAGAAGGCCGTACCGACGCTGCGCAACGACGAGGTCGATCAGGTCTCGACCTCCGCCGATCAGTGGGGATACGTCGCCGACGGCATGAAGGTGAAGGGCTCGACCGACATCACCGACAAGTTCTCGACCGGCCTCTATCAGGACACCACGCGGCTCACCTACCGTCTGCCGCTGCCCGCGGGGCAGTACACGCTGACCGGCGGGTTCACCGAGTGGTGGGGTCTGAACCGCACGATGAACCACACCGTGTCGGTGGGCGGAACCGAGCTCGCCAAGGGCAACGTGCCGCTGACCGGGGTGAGCGGACCGCTCACCGGCGACCTCACCTTCACCCTGACCGAGGCGGCGACCGTCGACTACGTCATCACCAACGAGGGCGCGGGCAGCGAGAAGCCCGTCATCTCATGGCTCGCCGTGAAGGACACGACCCGGGCGACGGCGCCGCAGAACGTCTCCGCGGCCGCGGCATCCGACACGTCGATCACCGTCTCGTGGGAGGCCCCGGCACAGACGGGTGCCGAGCTGTCGGGCTACCGGGTCTACGAGGCCGGCGGCACCGAGCCCGTGTGCGAGGTCGCCGAGACCACCTGCACGCTGTCCGACCTCGCGCCGGGGTCGACCCACGCCTTCGAGGTGGCGGCCGCCAACGCCGTCGGCGAGGGCGACCGCTCGGCCGCGACGCAGACGATCACCCTGCCCGAGGTCCCCTCGAACGACGGGGCCACCGCCGCCCCCGGCACGGGCGTGCTCTCGTCGAACGACGGCTGGGACACGGGCCTGAAAGACGGCACGTTCCAGCTGACGATGAACCTGTGGTGGGGCTCGAACGGCTCGCTGTTCACGCTGTACCGCGACGGCGAGCTCGTCGCGACCATGCCCCTGTCGGCGGCGACGCCCAACGCGCAGAAGAGCGTCGTCGAGATCGCCGGGCTCGGCAACGGCACCTACCAGTTCACGGGTGAGCTGGTGAACTCGAAGGGGACGACGGCGACCAAGCCGCTCACGGTGAAGGTGACGGATGCCGCTCCGGGCAAGCCCGTGCTCTCGTCCGACAACAGCGACCGCGACGGGGCGTACTCCCTGACGGCGAACCTGTGGTGGGGCACGAACGCCACCTCGTACCGCCTGCTCGAGAACGACGTCGAGATCGCGTCGGGGGCGCTCGCCGCGGCGACGCCCGCCGCGCAGAAGGTGGTCGTGCCCGTCTCCGGCCGCGCGATCGGCACGTACACCTACACGGTCGAGTTCGTGAACGCCGGGGGAGCGACCACGAGCTCTCCGCTGAAGGTGGTCGTCGCGAAGTAGCGCGACGCGAGATCGCCCCGCGGGTGCCTGCTGAGGCTCCCGCGGGGCGATCTGCGCGTATAGGGGTGCGTCCTGTGACGCCCTAGACGCAGGGTTACGAGCCGTGCGCCTCCTCCGACACCGGCTGCCACTCGCGCCACGTCTTCAGGCGCGACTCGTAGTCGCGCTCGGCGATGCCGAGGGGCGCCTTGCCGAAGAAGATGCGCAGCGGCGGGTTCTCGGCATCCACCACCTTCAGAATGGCGGCACGCGTGGCCTCGGGCTTTCCGGGGTCGGCCGCCGACGGACGCTTCGCCGCCTGCTCGCGCACCGCCGCGTACGCCTCGATCTCGTCGCTGCGCTTGGCCGACGGACCCGACCAGTCGGTGGAGTATCCGCCGGGCTCGATCAGGGTGACGTGGATGCCGAAGTCGGCGACCTCCTGCGAGAGCGACTGCGACAGTCCCTCGAGGGCCCACTTCGACGCGTGGTACGCGCCGACGGTCGGGAACGCGCTGATCCCGCCGATGCTCGACACCTGGATGATGTGGCCCGAGCCCTGCGCGCGCATGATCGGCAGAGCGGCCTGGGTGACCCACAGGGCGCCGAAGAAGTTCGTCTCGAGCTGCGCGCGCACCTCGTCTTCGGTGAGCTCCTCGACCATGCCGAAGTGGCCGAACCCGGCGTTGTTGACGACCACGTCGAGCGCACCGAACTTCTCGTGCGCCTTCCGGATCGCGTCGATGTCGGCCGCGCGGTCGGTGACGTCGAGCTGCAGCGCGAGGAACGCGTCGGGGTAGGCGTCGACGAGCTCCTGCACGTCGTCGAGGTTGCGGGCCGTTCCCGCGACGTTGTCGCCGCGCTCCAGGGCCGCCTCGGCCCATTCGCGGCCGAAGCCCTTGGATGCGCCGGTGATGAACCAGGTCTTGCTCATGAGTGTCCTCCAAAGAGATGAGGGGGGGTGAACGCGAGCGACGCTACGCCGCGTTCTGCAGCCCTCGTGACGGCTTGACACTCCGCCGCGGGCGGTCGCGCTCCCGCTCTCGACGGCTCGGGGCGGAATCCTCACCTCGGGGCGTGAAAATCACGCCCCGAACGGAGGATTCCGCCCCGAAACCCGCTATCGCGTGGCCACCGCCGCGACCTCGCCCGGCCCGGGCAGGATCTCGCGCAGCAGGTCGTCGACCGTCACCACGCCGAGCAGACGCTCGTCGTCGACGACCGTGGCCAGCTGCACGCGACCGCGGCGCATGCGCGCGAGGGCGTCGTACGCGGATGCCGTGGGGTCGAGCACCAGCGGTTCGCGGGCGATCTCGAGGGCCGGGGTCGACGGGTCGACGGCCAGGGTGTCGCGCACGTGCGCGACGCGCGAGCTCGCGCCCGCCCCGACCAGAATGCGCAGGTGCGTCGACGAGGCGGCGACGGCCTGGATGTCAGCCGCCGTGGCATCCGCCGAGACGGCCGTGGGGGAGCGGTCGGTGCGCACGATGTCGCCGACGGTGAGCGTGCCCAGGGCGATCGCCTGCGCGATCGGCTCGGAGTACTGCTTCTCGAGCGTTCCGGCCTGTCGCGAGTGCGCGACGAGCTCGCGGATCGTGTCGGCGTCTTGTCCACCGGCGGCGGCCTTGTCGACCGGCTCGACACCCGAGGCCTTCACGAGCCGGTTCGCGATGTGGTTGATCCACAGCAGGAACGGGCGCAGCGGCCAGGTGAGGGCACGGGCCAGGATGCCGGTGGCCTTCGCCGCCGTCTCGGGGTGGGCGATCGCCCACGACTTCGGCGCCATCTCGCCGATGACGAGGTGAAGGAAGGTGACCACGATCAGCGCGAGCATGAACGCGATGATGTCGGCCAGCACGTAGGGCAGGCCCCGCGCCTCGAACACGGGCGCGAGTGCGTAGTCGATGGCCGGCTTGGTGATGGCACCGAGCAGGAAGGTACAGGCCGTGATGCCGAGCTGCGCGAACGCGAGCATGACGGTCAGCTCGTTCACTCCGCGCAGGGCGGCGCGGGCCGAGGCGCTGGTCGCGGCTTCCTCTTCGAGGCGGTGGCGACGGGCGGCGAGCAGGGCGAACTCGACGATGACGAAGAAGGCGCTCGCGATGATGAGCGCGGTGGTGATGAGGGCCACGGTCCAACCGTTCATCGGGTCACCTCCTCATCGCGGGTCGGCTCTTCGACCGCGTCACGATCCACCTCGTGCAGCTGCACCCGCAGTTGCGAGGGCACGTGCCGGTCGACGGCGACCACCTCGACGGCGAGCCAGCGGTCGATGTCGAGGCCCTGGATGGTCTCGCCGGCCCGCTCGGGCAGGTCGATGCGCACGACGCTGCCCACGGCGGGGAGGTCGCCGTGCGCGTCGATCACGAGCCCGGCCACGGTCTCGATGTCGCTCTCGGCGAGGTCGTGCCCGATGAGGCGCTCGAGCTCGTCGAGGTGCAGGTCGCCCGGAACGCTCCAGGCGTCGTCGCCGACGGACGAGACCTCGCTCACCTCGGCGTCGTGCTCGTCGGAGAGCTCGCCGATGACCTCCTCGGTCAGGTCTTCGATGGTCAGAATGCCGTCGAAGTTGCCGTACTCGTCGACCACGCACGCGAGTTCGTTGCGCGCGCGTCGCATGCGGTCGAGGGCCACCGGCAGCTGCATCGAGGTGGGGATGACGACGGCGGTGCGCATGACGGATGCCACGGGGACGTCGTCGGCGGGCTGCTCACGCAACAGGTCGATGAGCTCGACCACGCCGACGGGGGAGTCCTCGTCGCCGATCACGGGGTAGCGGGTGTGGCCCGTGGCCATCAGCGCGCGCACCTCGCCGACGGTCGTGTCGGGGGTGACCGAGTCGACCTGGGAGCGCGGCACCATGGCGTGCTCGACGTCGCGCTGGGGGAAGTCGAGAATGCGGTCGATGATCATCGACAGGTCGTCGGGCAGGTCGCCGCTCTGGCGCGACTCCTCGATGATCGCCTCGAGGTCGCGCGCGGTGGCGCTCTCGTCGACGTCTTCGAGCGGCTCGATGCGCAGCAGGCGCAGCAGCGCGTTGGCCGCCAGATCGAACACCGTGATCAACCAGCCGAACATCAGCAGGTAGATGCGGGTGGGCACCGCAAGGGCCCGGGCCAGGGGCTCGGGGTTCGCGATGGCGAGGTTCTTGGGGTACAGCTCGCCGAAGATCATCGTCACCACCGTCGCCAGTAGCAGCGCACCGACGGTGCCGATGAGCACCGAGACGGTCGGGTCGACGCCCACCCCGCCCAGCAGCGTGCCGATCGACTGACCGATGAGGGGTTCGGCGACGTATCCGATCAACAGGCCGGTCACGGTGATTCCCAATTGGGCGCCCGAGAGCATGAACGACGTGCGCTTGGTGATCGCCAGAACGCGCTTCGCCTGCGCGTCGCCCTTTTCCGCTCTCGCGGTCAGACGCGAGCGGTCGACGGACATGTAGGCGAATTCCTGCGCGACGAAGAATCCGCAGGCGACGATGATCGCCAAGGTCACGATGATCCCCAACAGAAGCGTCAGGGCCGCAGCCAGCATCAGATCTCACCCCCTCTCCGGAAGAGGGGGCTCGAAGATCGGCCCTCCTGGTCGGTGGAGGTGCGGTGAGGGCTCACGGGGTTGTCTCTCTCGTGGGTCGGTGATCGCTGATCTCTTCGACTTTATCGAGCGACGCGAAGCCGATTCTGAGGATTCACCTCGATGATGGAGAAAGGGATACACCGTAAGTCCAGATTGGTGCCACAATGATGAGGCCCCCATTGCTGCGCTTCCCGGCGCGGTCCCCCCGCAACACAGGTGCGATTCGTCGCGCCGGAAAAGGACCAGTAATGGGACGCCTCATCTACCGCGACCGTGCCGCGTTCGACATCGACGACCGCATCCTCGCCCACCTCCGCATCGTCGTGATGAACAAGCTGCGACGCAACGAGGGATTCATGCTCCAGCTGCCCGTCAATGAGGGCGTGCGGCAGGCGAGTCTGTGGATCCACGCCTCGAACGCCCTCGTCATGCAGTTCTACGGCGGTCGCGAGCCCGTGATCGATCGCGCTCTCGTCGACCAGATGATGCACGACGCCAGCGGCGCCGACGGCCTCACGCTCACCGCGGCGGGCATCGCCCCGCAGACCGCACCCGTGCGTCAGCCCGTGGGTCGAACGGCGCGCTGACGCTCAGGCGAGCGGGAGCACGACCTCGAATCGGGCTCCCGTCGCCGCCGGTACGCATCTGACGTCGCCGCCGTGTGCGCGGGCGATTCCGCGCGCGATCGGCAGCCCGAGTCCGACTCCGGCCGCCGACGTGCGCGAGGAGTCGAGCCGCACCATGCGGTCGAAGATGCGATCGCGCTGATCCGCGGGCACCCCGGGTCCGTCGTCGCTCACGGCGACCACGGCGACGCGATCCCGGATGCCGAGCTCCAGCGTCAGCGCACCGGCGCCGCCCGTCGCCCGTGCGGCGTTCTCGACGAGGTTCGACAGCACCTGCGTGAGGCGGTCCACGTCGACATGGGCGGGGACAGCGGCATCCGGGATCCGCAGGTCCACCCGCAGCGAGGGATGCACGAGCGGGATCCGTTCGGCTTCGGTGCGCACGACCTGACGAAGGTCGACGTCGACCCGTTCGAGTTCGAGCCCGCGGTCGACGCGGGCCATCGTGAGCAGGTCGTCGACCAGGCGCGACGCGCGCGCGGCCTCGCGCGCCACCTGCGTCGCGAGCACCTCGCGCTCGGGCCCGTCGAGGTCGGCGCGCACGAGCGTGTCGGCCGCGGCCCGGATGCCGGCGACCGGCGTGCGCAGCTCGTGCGCCGCGTCGGAGAGGAAGGCGCGCAGCCGCGCCTCGGCCTCGCGTGCGGTCTGCTCGGCACCCACGACGTCGTCGAGCATGTCGTCGAGCGCGGTCGCCACGCGCCCGATCTCGGTCTCGGGGCGCGTCGGCCGCAGACGCCGCTCGCGCTCACCCGCTCCGATCGCCCGCGCGACGTCGGACACCCGGTCGAGAGGTCGCAGACTCCGGCGCACCACGATCGTGACGGCGCCCGCGGCGATCACGAGCACGCCCACCGAGGCGATCGCGAGGATCCAGCGCACCTGCGCGAGCGTGTCGCCGACGCCGACCGCCGACGCCGTGAGCGTGAGGGTCGAGCCGTCGCTCAAGGTCGACTGCAGCGTCACCAACTGGTCGTCGCCCGAGAGGGCGGAGGCGGTGACGGTCACGTCGCTCGAGGCGCTCGGCTGCGGCTGCGACCGCTCGCCGGTACTCCCGCCGGGGCCCCCGCCCGGGCCCGGAGGACCGTCGCGCAACTGCTCGGGGCTCGGTCCCGCCACGACCGAGTCTCCGCCGGCGCTGTCGATACGCACCGCGAGTCCTTGGTCCGACAACCGCTCGGCGAGGTCGGTGTCGTCGACGACCCCCACGAGAGAAGCGGCCGCGGCAGCCCGGTCGCGCAAACGGTCTTCGATCTGGCCGCGCAGGCGCGCCCCGAGGGCGACGTCGACGACCACCGCGAGCACCACCAGCAGCACCGCGACCAGCGCGAGCACCGCGACGATCGTGCGGCGCCGCAGCGATCCGGTGCGCAGGGGAGAGCCCTCGCGGCCGACGGCGGCGCTCACGCGGCACTCAGTCGGTAGCCGAGGCCGCGAACGGTGTGGATCAGGCGCGGACCGTGCTGCTCCATCTTACGACGCAGAGCGCTCAGGTGCACCTCGACGAGATTGGGGTCGTAGTCGTCGAATCCCCACACCTGCGTGAGGATCTGCGCCTTCGACAGCGTGCGACCGCGACTGTCGGCGAACAGGTGCAGCAGGCGGAACTCCGTGGCCGTCAGATCGAGCAACGATCCCGCTCGATGGGCCGTCGCGGCATCCGGATCCACGACGAGATCGCCCACCGCGATCGTCTGGGGCAGCCGCCCGCGACGGCGCAGCACCGCCCCCGTCCGCGCGACCAGCTCGGCCATGGTGAACGGCTTGACGACGTAGTCGTCCACTCCCTCGGCGAATCCGCGCAGGCGGTCGTCGACCTCGTCGCGCGCCGTCAGCATGATGACGGCGGTATCACCCGCGGTGTGGATGACGGGCAGCAACCGGATGCCGCTGGGCCCCGGCATCATCCAGTCGAGCACCACGAGGTCGGGGCGAAAGGCGGCCAACCGCTCCGAGAGATCGAGGCCGTCGGGCGCGGCGTCGACGACGTAGCCGTCGGCGCGGAGGGCGACCGTGACGGCGGTGCGGATCGTCTCGTCGTCGTCGAGGACGAGCACGCGGGCAGGAGCGGACATCCGCCCGACGCTACGGCCCGGCGCTGAACGAGCGTTATGGCTTGCGTATGCGATGCCCCGACCCTCACCGACTTCAGGTTCGCTTCAGTCCCGCCGCGAAATGTGGAACTCGAGCCGGTGAACGCCACCGGCGGAGAGCGAGAACCATGAACGACGACAACCCCACCCAGCCGTTGCCGCGGTTCGACGAGGCCCCCGAGCCCCGCCGCCGCTCGTGGCGTCGCCCCGCGCTGATCGCGGGAGCGGTCATCGTCGCCGCGGGTCTGACGGGCGGTTCAGCCGCCCTCGCCGCGCAGACGAACACCCCGCTGACGCTGGCGACCTCGGCACCGAGCGCCGACGGCGGATCCACCGGACCCGGCGCTGCGACCCCGGGCACGGGCACCCCCACGCCCGGCTCGAGCGCCACCCCCGGCGCCACACCCAGCGACGCGCCCACCGGAGCCCCCGCCGACGGCACGGCCCCGGCCGCCCCGACCGCCCCCGCCGACGGGTCCGGCCCGGGCGAGTGCGGCCCCGGCGGCCCCGCGGGTCCCGGCCACGGCCCCGGTGCCCCCGGCGCCGAGAAGCCGACCCCGCCGGCCGACGGCACTGCTCCGACCCCGCCCGCCGACGGCGAGAAGCCCACGCCTCCCGCCCCGCCGGCAGACGGCTCGGCTCCCACCCCGCCCGCGGACGGCTCGGCACCCACGCCTCCGGCCGACGGCACCGCCCCCGCCCAGCCCGGCAGCTGAGCGCCACCGCGCTGGCCGACGCGCCGCACCTTCATGTGCAGCGCGCGGTCAGCGCGGTGCGGCACGATCGGAGGGTGGCGAACACTCGTACGCGGCCGAGCCGACCTCGTCGTCCGCCCGTCCGGCGGCGTCGCCCCACCGCTCGTGCCCGGCAGCTCCGTCGCCGTCGCATCGCCTTCGGCATCGTCGCGGCCGCTTTGGTCTCTCTCGTCGTGCTGGCCGTCATTCCGCTGGTCTCCCTCACCAGCGCGTGGACGACGGCGTGGAACACCGAGCAGCGTCGTCAGGCGATCGACTTGTCGAGCTTCGACCCGGGCACTCTGATCAGCGACGAGGCCTTCTACGACGGCGATGCCATGACCGCCGACGAGATCCAAAGCTTCCTCGACGACCAGGTGGGGGAGTGCGGCAACGATTCGTGCCTGTCGGTGTTGCACACGGATCTCCCCGCTCGAGGTCCGGTCGTGTCGGATGCCACGGGCCAGACCGTCTGCGACGGCTACGACGGCGGCTCGCTCACGGCGGCCGAGATCATCGACCGCATCCAGCGCGCGTGCGGGATCTCGGCGAAGGTGATCCTCGTCACGTTGCAGAAGGAGCAGAGTCTCGTCGCCGGACGCGTTGCGCGCTCACCTTCGGCCGAGCAGCTCGGCGCGGCCATGGGCGCCCGCTGCCCCGACGACGCGGCGTGCGACCCGGGCATCGCGGGCTTCGCCCAGCAAGTCGCGCAGGGCACCACCGACCTCAAGTCGTACAGCGCCTCGGACTTCATGCGTCAGCCCGGCACCCATTACCTCGCCTATTCGCCCGATCCCGCGTGCGGGGGCTCCGACGTCGCGATCGCCAACGAGGCCACCGCGGCGCTGTACAACTACACGCCCTACCAGCCGAATCTCGCTGCCCTCGCGGCACGCTGGGGCACCGGAGACGAGTGCTCGTCGTATGGCAACCGCAACTTCGCGCTGTACTGGGCGCTCTGGTTCGGCTGAGCACCCAATCCCGTCGAACCCAGGTCCCTGAGCCTGTCGAAGGGCCCGGAAGTCGCGCGAGGCCTCCCCGCTCAGAACCCAGGTCCCTGAGCCTGCCGAAGGGCCCGGAAGCCGCGCGGGGCCTCCCCACGCCGCACCCAGGTCCCTGAGCCTGTCGAAGAGACCGGAAGCCGCGCGGTCCCTCCCCGCTCAGAACCCAGCTCCCTGAGCCTGTCGAAGGGCCCGGAAGCCGCGCGCCACCTCCCCACGCCGCACCCAGGTCCCTGAGCCTGTCGAAGGGACCGGAAGCCGCGCGGTCCCTCCCCGCGCCGAACCCAGGTCCCTGAGCCTGTCGAAGGGACCGGATACCGCGCGGTCCCTCCCCGCGCCGAACCCAGGTCCCCGAGCCCGTCGAACGTCCCGAACCCCCCGCGCCCGACGCACATCGGAATCACAGTGTTGTGATTTCGTTATGAGCGGGCGATAATGGCCGGGACAATCGAACAATCGCCACACTCCATCACAGGTCGTAGGGGAAGACGTACCTGACGAAGGAGAGACCATGGCGATCACGTCTTCGCGCGGAGTGATCCTGATCCACTCCGCGCCCCGCGCGTTGTGCCCCCACCTCGAGTGGGCGGTAGGACGCGCCCTCGGCCGTGCCGTCAACTTCGACTGGGCCGAACAGCCCGTGCTGACGGGCAGCCGCCGCGCGGAGTTCTATTGGGAGGGCCCGGTGGGATCCGGTGCGGCTCTCGCCAGCGCCATCCGCGGCTGGGAGCACCTGCGTTTCGAGGTGAGTGAAGATCCCACGCCCCGCAGCGACGGTGGCCGCTGGATGCACACGCCGGGTCTCGGCATCCACTTCGCTCAGACCGATGCGGCCGGCAACGTCGTCATCGGCGAAGACCGGGTGCGCTACGCCATGGAGGTCGCCGCGGGCGATGCGTTCGAGCTGCAGCGCGAGCTCGACGTCGCGCTCGGTTCGGCCTGGGACGAAGAACTCGAACCTTTCCGGCACGCCGGTGACGACCAGCAGATCGTCTGGCTCCACAAAGTGGGCTGAACGCGTCTGCCTCGTGCGTCGGACGGGGGAGGCGCCACTACCGGAGGCCGGTGTTCACACCCGGCACCGGGACCGCGTATCCCTCGCCTGACATGCAGAACGCCCCTGGCATCCCCGATCGCAGTCGGGGGGATGCCAGGGGGCGTTCTTACGCGGTCAGACCGAGGCGATCGCGACGACGGCGTTGTGACCGCCGAAGCCGAACGAGTTGCTGATGGCCAGCTGGTCGCCGGCACCGAGCTCCACGGGCGAGCCCGAGAGCGCGAAGGGAACGTCCGGGTCCTGCTCGGTCAGGTTGATGGTGGGGGGCGCGACGCGGTTCTGCAGGGCGAGCACCGTGAAGATGGCCTCGAGAGCGCCCGTGCCACCCAGCAGGTGGCCGGTCGACGCCTTGGTCGCCGAGACGGGGATCTCGTCGACGCGGTCGCCGAACACCGCGCGCAGGGCCTTGTACTCGTTCGGGTCACCGACGGGGGTCGAGGTGGCGTGGGCGTTGATGTGGGTGACGTCGTCGACCGACGCGCCCGCCATCTCGAGCGCCAGGTGGACGGCGCGCGCGGCGCCGTGCCCCTCGGGGTCGTTCGCGGTGATGTGGTACGAGTCGGCGGTGACGCCACCCCCCACGATCGAGGCGTAGATCTTGGCACCGCGGGCCTTGGCGTGCTCCTCGGTCTCGAGGATCAGCACGCCCGCGCCTTCGCCCATGACGAAGCCGTCACGGTCGACGCTGGCGGGCCGCGACGCGGTCTCGGGCGAGTCGTTGCGCTTCGAGAGGGCCTGCATCGAGGCGAACGACGCGATGGTGATCGGGTGGATGGCCGATTCGGTACCGCCGGCGATGACCACGTCGGCGAGGCCGTCGCGGATGTGCTGCACGGCGTTGACGATCGACTCGGTGCTCGAGGCGCACGCCGACGCCACGGTGCGCGCGAAGGCGCGGGCGTTGAAGTGCAGCGAGAGGTTTCCGGCCGCCGCATTCGGCATGAGCATGGGCACCGTCATCGGCATCACGCGACGCGGGCCCTTCTCGCGCAGAGTGTCCCACGCGTCGAGCAGCGTCCAGACGCCGCCGATACCGGTGGCGAAGTCGACGCCGAGGCGGTCGGGGTCGATGTCGGGGGAGCCGGCGTCTTCCCAGGCTTCTTTGGCCGCGACCATGGCGAGCTGCGACGAGGGATCGAGCCGCTTGGCGACGGGTCGCTCGAGCACGGTCTCGGGACGCACGAGCGCCTCGGCGGCGAAGGTGACGGGCAGGTTGTACTGCTCGACCCACTCGTGCTCGAGGGAACGGGCGCCGGAGGTTCCGGCGAGCAGGGCGGACCAGCTCTCGGGTGCCGTTCCGCCGATGGGCGAGGTGGCTCCGATGCCGGTGACGACGATGCGGGGTGTGCTCATGAGCGATGAATCCTTGGTGCGGCCGACAGGTCGTGACCGGTGGGGGCCGGAGCCCCCACCGGGAGGTGTCAGGACTGGTTCGACGTGATGAAGGTCACGGCGTCGCCGACGGTCTTGAGGTTCTTGACCTCGTCGTCGGGAATGGTGACGCCGAACTTCTCCTCGGCGTTGACGACGATCGTCATCATCGAGATGGAGTCGATGTCGAGGTCGTCGGTGAACGACTTCTCGAGGGCGACCTCGTCGGCCGAGATGCCGGTCTCGTCGGTGATGAGCTCGGCAAGGCCCGCGAGAACCTCGTCGTTGGTGAATGCCATGATGTCTCCTGTTTCTTGGGGGCGGGCCTGTCAGGCCCCGATCAGTCTAGGGTTCGACGCCGACGCGTCAGGGGAGGACGACGACCTGCGCGCCGAACACGAGTCCGGCGCCGAAGCCGATCTGCAGCGCGAGGCCGCCGCTGAGCTCGGGGTGCTCCTCGAGCAAGCGGTGGGTGGCGAGCGGGATGGATGCCGCCGAGGTGTTGCCCGTGGTCTCGATGTCGCGACCGATCACGACGGTTTCGGGCAGGCCCAGCTGCTTAGCGAACTCGTCGATGATGCGCATGTTCGCCTGGTGCGGCACGAAGGCGGCGAGGTCGCCGGGTTCGATGCCGGCGGCCTCGATCGCCTGACGCGCGACCTTGACCATCTCCCAGACGGCCCAGCGGAAGACCGTGGGGCCCTCCTGGCGCAGGGTCGGCCACGGGGCGAGGCCGTCGCGGAAGTCGGTGAGCGTGGCGTTCATGCCCACGGCATCCGCCTTCGATCCGTCGGAGCCCCAGATGGTGGGACCGATGCCGGGCGTCTCGCTCGGACCGACCACGACCGCACCCGCGCCGTCGCCGAGGAGGAACGAGATGCTGCGGTCGGTGGGGTCGACGACGTCGCTGAGCTTCTCGGCGCCGACGACCACGACGTGCTTCGCCAGGCCGGCCCGCACGAGGGCGTCGGCCTGGCCCACGCCGTAGGCGAAGCCCGCGCACGCGGCGTTGAGGTCGTAGGCCGCGGCCGGGTTCGCCCCGATGCGGTCGGCGACGATCGCCGAGGCCGACGGCGTCTGCTTGGGGTTGCTGATGGTCGCCACGATCACGGCGTCGATGTCCTCGGGCGCGACGCCCGACTTCTCGACGGCTTCGCGCGCGGCCTCGGTCGCGAGGTCGATGGCATCCGTGTCTCTGTTCGCGCGCACGCGCGTGACGATGCCGGTGCGCTGGCGGATCCACTCGTCGCTGGAGTCGATGGGCCCCACGAGGTCGTCGTTGGGCACGAAGTTCTCTCCGCGCGCGGCGCCGTAGGCGTAGATGCGCGTGTGGGCGGCTCCCTGCAGCTGACGGAGGGTGGGGGTGCTCATGCCTGGTCTTCTTTCAGGAGTGAGACGGCCGCGTCGAGGTCGTCGGGGGACTTGACTGCCACGGTGGGGGTGCCGCGCAGTGCTCGCTTCGCGAGGCCCGTCAGGGCGCCGGCGGGCGAGAGTTCGATGATGCCGGTCACGCCCTGCTCGGCGAACGAGGCCATGCAGCGGTCCCAGCGCACCGGAGACGAGACCTGGGCGACCACGAGGTCGAGCGCGCGACGGCCCTCGGTCACGACGGAGCCGTCGGAGTTGGTCCACAGCGTCGTTGCGGGGTCGGACACCTGCACGTCGGCGGCGGCGGCGCGCAGCGTCTCGACGGCGGGCTCCATGAAGCGGGTGTGGAAGGCGCCAGCGACCTGCAGGGGGATCACACGGGTTCCGCGCGGCGCCTCGGCAGCGAGCTCGGCGAGGGCGGGCAACTCGCCCGCGGCCACGATCTGTCCGCCACCGTTGTAGTTGGCGGGGGTGAGTCCGAGCGCGTCGAGGCGCTCGAGTACGGCGGTCTCGTCTCCGCCGACCACCGCGCTCATGCCGGTCTCGACGGCGGCGGCGGCCTCGGCCATCGCACGGCCGCGGAGTCCGACCAGGCGCAGCGCGTCCTCGTCGGAGAGCACTCCGGATGCCGCCAGCGCGGCGATCTCGCCGACCGAGTGCCCCGCGACGCCGGCGACGGCGGCCGTGGAGCGGTCGTTCAGCGCAGACCACGACAGCAGGCTCGCCGCGACGATCAGCGGCTGGGCGACGGCGGTGTCGCGGATCTGATCGGCATCCCACTCGGTACCGGCGGCGACGAGGTCGACGCCCGCCTGCTCCGAGAAGGCCTCGAGGCGCTCGCGCGCTCCATCGAGTTCGAGCCACGGGGTCAGGAAGCCGGGGGTCTGCGAGCCCTGTCCCGGGAAGACGGCGATGATCACGTTTCCATCCTGCCAACGATCGGGCCCGCGCTTATGGAGATATCGACACAGATATGCGGCGTGTCTTTGTGCGCGCCGTGCATCAGCGGGCGCATTCCGCGTTCGGTGTCCAGGACATGCCGGGCGTCGCCGACCGGAAACGGCGCGTCGTGGACACTCGACGGATGCCACGCCTCAGCGCGAAGCGGACGGTCGCCGACTGGCGAGCCCGCGACGCCGCGTGGCGTCGGTGCCGATCGAGCCGAGGATCAGCGCGGTCTGCAGGATGAGCGCTTCGCGCGGCCCCGTGGCATCCCACCCGATGACCTCCGACACGCGCTTGAGGCGGTACCGCACCGTGTTCGGGTGCACGTACAGCTCGCGCGCGGTCGCCTCGAGCGAGCGCCCGTTGTCGAGGTAGCTCCACAGCGTCGCCACGAGATCGGCGCTGTGCGCCTGCAGCGGCCGATACACGCGGTCGACGAGGGTCTGCTTGGCGACGGCGTCGCCGGCGAGGGCGCGCTCGGGCAGCAGATCGTCGGCTTCGACCGGGCGCGGGGCGTGTCTCCAGGCGCGGGCCACGGCGAATCCGGCGAGGGCCGCGCGGGCGCTCTGGCCCGCGTCGACGAGGGCCGGAACCGGGGGGCCCAGCACCAGATGACCCGACCCGAAACCGGGTTCGAGGCGCTTGGCGATCTCGGGGAAGGGGAGTTCGACGCCGTCCTCGCCACTGCTGCGGGCGGGCAGATCGGCGCGGCCGACCACGAGCACGAGACGCGAGCCCTGCACCCCGATGAGCACGTCGACGCCGAGCTTGCGCGCGGTGCGGCGCACCTGGTCGACGTCGAGTTGGGGGGGAGTGGTGCCCACCAGCACCGCGACTTCGCCGTGCCCATGCCAGCCGAGCGCGGCGATGCGGCTGGGGAGCTCGTCGTCGGCCTCGCCGGTGAGGATCGAGTCGACCACCAGCGCTTCGAGCCGGGCGTCCCACAGACCGCGGGCCTCGGCGGCGCGCGCGTACACGTCGGCGGCGGCGAAGGCGACCTCGCGCGAGTACGCCAGCATCGCCTCGCGCACCTTCTCGCTGCGGCCGGCGACGCGCTCCTCCATCACCTCGACGGTGACGCGCACGAGCTGCAGGGTCTGGGTGAGGCTGACGCTGCGCAGCAGCTCACGAGGAGCCGCGGCGAAGATGTCGGCGGCGATGGCCGGAGTGGATGCCGGCTCCTCGAACCACTGCAGAAACGAGGTGATGCCCGCCTGGGCGACGAGCCCGACCGCCGAACGCCGGGCGGGAGGCATCTCGGCGTACCAGGGCAGCGTCTCTTCGAGGCGCTGGATCGTCGCCGTCGCGAGGTCGCCCGAGATGCGGCGGAGCCAGGTGAGGGTGTCGGCCTTCTCCTGTGCGGCGGCCGCGATCGCGCCCGCAGACCGGTCGGGCCCGGCCCCGCCCGTGGAGGCGGAACCGGACCCGTCGGTGGTGCTCGTCACGCGCTCAGGCCTCGCCACCCGCGTTGCCGCTGGTGCCGGCGTTGACGTCGTGCAGGCGGTACTTCTCGATGGCCTGACCCACGACCGCGCGGTCGACCTTGCCCTCTTCGGCCAGCGCCTGCAGGGCGCGGACGGCGAGCGAGGGGCCGTCGATCTTGAAGAAGCGACGGGCCGCGGCACGGGTGTCCGAGAAGCCGAAGCCGTCGGCGCCGAGGGTCCAGTAGTTCTGCGGAACCCACTGGCGGATCTGATCCTGCACCGCGTGCATCCAGTCGCTGACGGCGACGACGGGGCCGTCGGCTTCCTTCAGCTTGTCGGTGAGGTAGGCCACGCGGGGCTCTTCCTCGGGGTGCAGGAAGTTGTGCTCGTCGGCGGCGAGACCGTCGCGGCGCAGCTCGCTCCACGAGGTGACCGACCAGACGTCGGCCGTCACTCCCCAGTCGTCCTTCAGCAGGCGCTGGGCCTCGAACGCCCACGGCACACCGACGCCCGAGGCGAGCAGCTGCGTGCGGGGGCCATCGCCCTCACCGGAGGAGATGTGGTGGATGCCGCGGACGATGCCGTCGACGTCGACCCCTTCGGGCTCGGCCGGCTGCACGTACGGCTCGTTGTAGACCGTCATGTAGTACATGACGTTGGGGTCGGGGTGGTTCCCGCCGTACATGCGCTCGATGCCCGAGCGGACGATGTGCGAGATCTCGTAGCCGTAGGCCGGGTCGTACGACACCGTCGCCGGGTTCGTCGAAGCGAGCAGCTGCGAGTGACCGTCGGCGTGCTGCAGGCCCTCACCGGTCAGGGTGGTGCGACCGGCCGTGGCGCCGATGATGAAGCCGCGTGCCATCTGGTCGCCGGCCGCCCATTGGGCGTCGCCCGTGCGCTGGAAGCCGAACATCGAGTAGAAGACGTAGACCGGGATCAGCGGCTCGCCGTGGGTCGAGTACGCCGTGCCCGCCGCGGTGAACGCCGCGAGGGCGCCCGCCTCGTTGATGCCGACGTGGATGATCTGGCCCTGCGGGCTCTCCTTGTACGCCAGCAGCAGCTCGCGGTCGACGGAGGTGTAGTGCTGGCCCTTGGGGTTGTAGATCTTCGCCGTCGGGAAGTACGCGTCCATACCGAACGTGCGCGCCTCGTCGGGGATGATCGGCACGATGCGGTGACCGAAGTCCTTCACCCGCAGCAGGTCTTTCAGCAGTCGCACGAACGCCATGGTGGTGGCGATCTCCTGCGTGCCGGAGCCCTTCTTCGGCAGCGCGTAGGCGGCGTCGCCCGGCAGCTCGAGGCCGACGTGCGTGGTGCGACGCTCGGGCAGGAACCCGCCGAGCGAGCGACGACGCTCGAGCATGTACTTGATCGTCTCGTCCTGCTCACCGGGGTTGTAGTACGGCGGCTGGTACGGGTTCTCGTCGAGCTGCGCGTCGGTGACGGGGATGTCCATCGCGTCGCGGAAGGCCTTGAGGTCGTCGAGCGTCAGCTTCTTCATCTGGTGGGTCGCGTTGCGGCCCTCGAAGTGCGGTCCGAGGCCGTAGCCCTTGATCGTCTTCGCCAGGATGACGGTGGGCTGGCCCTTGTGCTCCTTGGCCGCCTTGAACGCCGCGAACACCTTGCGGTAGTCGTGGCCACCGCGCTTGAGGCCCCAGACCTGCTCGTCGGTGTAGTCCTTGACGAGCTCGAGGGCGCGGGGGTCGCGACCGAAGAAGTTCTCGCGGACGTACGCGCCGTTCTCGGCCTTGTAGGTCTGGTAGTCGCCGTCGGGAGTGCTGTTCATGAGGTTGAGCAGCGCGCCCTCGGTGTCGCGGGCGAGCAGGTCGTCCCACTCGCGGCCCCAGACGACCTTGATGACGTTCCAGCCGGCACCGCGGAAGAAGCTCTCGAGCTCCTGGATGATCTTGCCGTTACCGCGGACCGGGCCGTCGAGGCGCTGGAGGTTGCAGTTGACGATGAAGGTCAGGTTGTCGAGGCCTTCGTTCGCCGCGACCTGCAGCTGTCCGCGGCTTTCGACCTCGTCCATCTCGCCGTCGCCGAGGTAGGCCCAGACGTGCGAGTCGCTGACGTCCTTGATGCCGCGGTTCGACAGGTACTTGTTCGACATCGCCTGGTAGATCGCGTTGATCGGACCGAGGCCCATCGACACGGTCGGGAACTGCCAGAACTCCGGCATGAGGCGCGGGTGCGGGTACGACGGGATGCCGTGGGGCGCCTGCGACTTCTCCTGACGGAAACCGTCGAGCTGCGCCTCGGTGAGGCGACCCTCGAGGTAGGCGCGGGCGTAGGCGCCGGGGGAGGCGTGGCCCTGGATGAAGATCTGGTCTCCGCCCGACGGGTCGTCGAGGCCGCGGAAGAAGTGGTTGAAGCCCACTTCGTACAGCGCTGCCGACGAGGCGTAGGTGGAGATGTGGCCGCCGACACCGATGCCGGGGCGCTGGGCGCGGTGCACGGTGACCGCGGCGTTCCAGCGGATCCACTTGCGGTAGCGGCGCTCGAGCTCCTCGTCACCGGGGAACTCGGGCTCGTTCTTCTGCGAGATCGTGTTGATGTAGTCGGTGGTCGGAACCATCGGCACGTTCAGGTGCAGTTCTTTCGAGCCCTTCAGCAGGCTCAGCATGATCTCGCGAGCGCGAGCCGGACCCTTCGCCTGGACCAGCTGGCGCAGGGATTCCTGCCACTCCCCGGTCTCTTCCGGGTCGCTGTCCTGCGGCCCCTGCGAATACGGATCCTGGTCGTGAACAGTCACGGAAGACCTTTCGTCGTCTGGCAGGTCATGCCAGAGAATCGCCATACGAGTGCGGCAACCCTTGTTCGCTCCGCACAATCAACCAGCGTCCAGCCTAGCGAGTCGCGACGACATCGGCTGCGCGCGGCGCTGGCGGGCCCGCCTCGGGTCACCGTGACGGTTCGACGTCGAGACGACGCGCCCTGTGCCAAGACATAGAGCGGCGGATGCCGTGTGTCGACGCGCCCGCCCGGTGCGGACGGTCGACCGGTCTAGCCTGAGCGCGTGAGCACGCACGAAGGGTTCCGCACGAGGCCTGAACACCGCTGGCCGGTCTTGATCGCCCTCGGCGTGGGCACGGGGCTCTACGCCGTGCTGCCGAGCGAGGCCAGCGGCATCCTGCGCTATGTCGTGGTGGTCGTCGGCATCCTATGCGCGATTCCGATGGTCGTGACCAACCCTTCGCGTCTGACCCGCGACTCGCGCATCGGCCGCGTGTTCGCGATCGCGTTCACGGTGATCCTGCTGGTCGCCAACCAGATTGCGTTCTTCCTGCTGGTGAACCAGCTGCTGCAGGGGCAGGGGAGCGGCGCGTCGACGCTGCTCGGGGCGGCGCAGGTGTGGGCGATCAACGTCATCGGCTACGCCGTCGTCTACTGGGAGATGGACCGCGGCGGTCCCATCGCCCGCCGCCGCGACGCGCGCGACGAGCTCCCGCCCGCCGACTTCCAGTTCCCCCAGGACTCCGACCGCGAGGCGGTGAGCGAGGTGGCGCGCCGCTCGTCCGACACCGAGGACTGGGCGCCCGGCTACGTCGACTACCTGTACTTCTCGGCATCCAACGCCATGGCCTTCAGCCCCACCGACGTCATGCCGCTGTCGAGCAGGGCGAAGCTGTTCATGATGGTGCAGGCGGTGTCGGGCTTCATCCTGCTGGCGCTGGTCATCGCGCGCAGCGTGAACATCCTGAACTAGCGCGACGCCGTCAGCCAGGCTCCGTCTGACAGCAACTCCTGTAACTCGTTGACGAGGCGCGCTGCGTGGAAGCCGTCGGCCACGGCGTGGTGCACCTGCAAGGCGAGCGGCATCAGCACGCGGTCGCCGCGCTCGACGTATTTGCCGAGAGTGAAGATCGGCGCCAGGTGCGACGACCCGTTCTCGATGTTCAGAGTGAAGCCGGTGAAGCTCGTCCACGGGACGCTCGAGACGTCGAAGGTGTTGAGGGGCGGCTCACCCTGCGGGAAGAAGTCGAGGCTGTCGGCGTATTCGGCGATCGTCTGCTCCGCGCTCCCGTGGAATGCAGCGAAATCGGAAAGATACGGAACCCACAGACACGCGAAGGTCTCCCGGGCGGGGTGGAAGACGGTGAAGGCGGGGTGCACGCGATCCCAGACGGCGGGCGCGCCGGCTCCGTCCAGCCGCATGCGGAACTCGTCCCGCCGGTTCACGATCGACGCGATCGCCCAGATCTGCGCGATGTAGGTGCGACGGCCCGACGCGCGCACGGCCGCCACGAAGTCGGTGACGTCGATCTCGACGGTCAGCGCGTAGGTGCACGGCGACGTCCGCAGGTAGTGCTCGAAGTGCTGACGCCGGGGCCACGTCTCGAAGTCGATCGGGATGAGCTGGTCCATCCGCCCATGATTCCAGGATGGGAACGGAGGGCGCGGCTCGAAGGGGTGGGCCCTGCCGGGATCGAACCGACGACATCCACGGTGTAAACGTGGCGCTCTACCAGCTGAGCTAAAGGCCCTGGTGCCTCGAGTCTAGCCCGGTAGACGCCGCACTCCTGGGGCGTGGTGTCCGGATGCCGTGACCCCACCGACCCCGCCGCGGAGCGATGCGGGCGTCGGCACGCGCGTACCGCGGATGTCGGAGGCCCGGGGTAGCGTGGGGGACGTGAATGCCGATCCCGCCGACCAGCGCAAACTGCTCGACCTCGCCGACCTCGACGCGCGTATCCACCGTGACGAGAAGGTCGCCGGCAACCCGCCTCAGGCCGTGCGCGTGCGCGAGCTCATCGCGCAGCGGGCGAGCCTCACCCAAGAGCTGACGACGCGTGCCAACGCCCGCGACGACATCAACGCCGAGCTGAAGCGCCTCGAGTCCGACGTCGCCGTGGTCGATGCCCGCATCGCGCGCGACACCGAGCGTCTCGCCGCGTCGTCGAACCCCAAGCAGGCTCAGGGCTTCGAGAGCGAGCTGACCTCGCTCAAGCGCCGCAAGGGCGACCTCGAAGACATGGAGATCGCGCTCATGGAGCGCCTCGAGGCAGCGGATGCCGCTGTCGCCGAGCAAGAGGCAGTGATCGCCGACACCAACGCGCAGGGCGCTCAGCTCAGCGCCGAGGCGAAGACCACCGTCACTGACGCGAGCACACGCCTCGACGGCGCGCGCCGTGACCGTGACGCCGTGGCCGCCTCGATCCCCGCCGACCTGCTCGGGCTCTACGAGCGTCTCGCGTCGCGCGGTAACGGCGCCGGCCTCCTGCGCGGCGGCGCGTGCGAAGCGTGCCGCATGGTGCTCCCGCCGAGCGATCTCGCCGTCGTCCGCCGCGCGCAGACCGACGAGGTCGTGTTCTGCCCCGAGTGCGGCGCGATCCTCGTCCGCACCGAAGAGTCTCGATGACCCGAGACGGCCGTGGCCTCTGACACGGTCGTCGTCGCCCGCGCGGCATCCGGGTCACCCGTCCTGATCGACCTCGACGCCGACGCGACCCCGGTCCGCTCCGTCGAAGTCGACGACCTCGTGGCGGCCGTCCACGAGCGCGAGCACGCGGGCGACGTCCGCTGGGTCTGGCCCGACACCGCGTCCGCCTACCCCCCGTTGCTCGAGGCCGGCGTGCGCGTCGCGCGCGCATGGGACCTCCGACTAGTCCACGCGATCCTGCGCGACGCCGTCGCGGTCACCGACGACGCCGGACTCCGCCGCGCGACCGCCTGGGACGCGGCCTCCAGCGAACCCGACGCGGGCGACGCCCTCTTCGACCTGGGGGAGTCGGCATCCGGGGTCCCCGAATCCGCCGACGAGGCCGTCGCCGAATACCGACGTCAGCACTCCGCCCTCGCCGCCTCAGCGACCCCCGGCGCGCTGCGGCTGCTGGCCGCCGCCGAGTCCGCCGGTGCGCTCATCGCCGTCGAACTGCACACCGCGGGCGTGCCGTGGAGCATCGAGGCGCACGAACGCCTGCTCGAGGCCGAGCTCGGTCCGCGGCGCGGCGGCGGGCTCCCGGAACGCATCGAGCAGACGGCCGCCGTGGTCCGCGACGCCCTGGGCGACCCGCGGGCGTCCCTCGACTCGCAGCCGCGTCTGCTGCGCTCCCTGCACCGCGCCGGCCTGCTCGTGCAGTCGACGAGCCGGTGGGAGCTGTCGGAGCACGATCACCCGGCCGTCGCCCCGCTCATCGCCTACAAGAAGCAGATGCGCCTGTACACGGCGAACGGCTGGGCATGGCTGGCCGAATGGGTGCGCGACGGTCGCTTCCGCCCCGTCTACGTGCCGGCCGGCGTCATCACCGGGCGGTGGGCGTCCTCGGGCGGGGGAGCGCTGCAGATCCCGCGCGCGCTGCGCACCGCGGTGCGCGCCGACCCCGGCTGGACGCTCGTGACCGCCGACGTGGCCCAGCTCGAACCCCGCGTGCTCGCCGCGATGGCGCGCGACACGGCCCTGGCCGAGGCTGCAGCCGGGCGCGACCTGTACGCCGGCATCGTCGACCGCGGAGCAGTGGCGAGCCGCGCCGAGGCGAAGCTCGCGATGCTCGGGGCGATGTACGGCGCCACCACCGGCGAAAGCGGTCGACTTCTCCCGCGGCTGCGCCGCACCTTCCCGCGCGCGATGCAACTCGTCGACGACGCCGCGCGCACCGGAGAAGAGGGTGGCGTCGTGCACACGTGGCTCGGCCGCACCTCGCCCACGGCGGGGGAGTCGTGGCGCGCCCTGCAATCGCTGGCGAGCGAGTCGGCGGCATCCGGGATCGACGAGAACCGGGCACGCCGCTCCGCGCGCGATCGCGGACGCTTCACCCGCAACTTCGTCGTGCAGGGCACCGCCGCCGAGTGGGCGCTCGCGTGGCTGGCCGACCTGCGGGGGCGCCTGGCGGCGTTCCCCGAGACGGATGCCGATGCCCCGGCCGCGGCATCCGGTGCGGTGTTCGCTCGACGACCGCACCTGGCGTTCTTCCTGCACGACGAGATCGTCGTGCACACCCCGATCGAGCACGCGGATGCCGTCGCCGAGGCGGTGCGCGAAGCCGCAGCCGCCGCCGGGCGTCTGCTGTTCGGCACGTTCCCCATCGACTTCCCGCTCGACCTGCGCATCGGCGCGACCGCGGAGAAGGGCTGAGGCCGCCCACCGGTAGACTGGCCGATGCGAATGGGTCGGCTGGACGGTCGCGTCACGGGTTCGCCCGTGCCGAGGAACGTCCGGGCTCCACAGGGCAGGACGGTGGGTAACGCCCACCCGGAGCAATCCGCGAGACAGTGCCACAGAGAGCAGACCGCCCCACGGTCCCTGAGCTTGTCGAAGGGCCGCGGGGTAAGGGTGAAAGGGTGGTGTAAGAGACCACCGGGGTCGTGGTGACACGACCCGCGAGGTAAACCTCGTCCGGAGCAAGGCCAGACAGGGGATGACGACGCGGCTCGCCGAGTCCCCGGGTAGGCCGCTGGAGCGGCACGGCGACGTGTCGCCGAGAGAGATGACCGTCCACGGGGTTCCTGAGCTTGTCGAAGGAACCCCCGGACAGAACCCGGCGTACAGGCCGGCCCATTCGCCCCCGCACACGACGACGGCCCCGCCCGCTCCCTCGAGCGATGCGGGGCCGTCGTGGCGATCGGCGGGTTACGCCCCCGGACCCGAGTTGTATCCGCCTGCCGGCGGCGCCATGCCCCCACCCGGAATGCCGCGACGCGCGCGCTCTTCGTCGGCGCGCAGGATGCCGTTCTTCACCGCGGTCCGCATGATCAGGTACGAGACCCAGATCGCGAGCGCGAGGATCGCGATGTAGACGATGAACCCGATGATCAGAACCCCGATGCCGAGTCCTGCGGCCGCGCCGCTGTAGTCGTTGCTCACGATGATTCCCCCTCTGTGTCGTGTGCGTGGATGACGCTGACACTAAGGGGCGGCAGGGGAGGGGCGCATCAGGTTTGACCCGCGCAGCGCGGTTCGGTACGGATGCGCGCAGCGTCCACCACCCATCGAGTGTCGGACATATGTTCTACACTCGAACTCGGCCGGGGAAGGGGTCCGGTGCATGGGATCGACGAGGGTCAGCGATGAAATGGTCGCTCGGGTACTGGCATCCATCGCCCCCTGCACGCTGCAGCCCGAGACCTGGGGCGCGCGCCCCATCGAGTGGTACGCCGACAAGCGCCCGGTGTGGGCGTGGGTCACGTGGCCGAACCGCGCCGCCACCCGCGAACCCGCGTGGGCGACGGGCGGCAACGACCGCGTCGTGATGCTCGAGGTGCCGTGCGAGGGCGGGCACTGGGCGCCGGTCGTCTGGCGCAATGCCGTCAGCGTGCGTCAGGTCGCCGCCGCCTGAAGACGGTTCCGGATGCCGTGTCCTCAGCTCGGGTCGGCCTTCGGTGCCACCGCCGGCAGCGCCTCGGGCACCGGCACGGCGAGCGACGCGGCGCCGATGATGCCCGCATTGTTGCGGTGCTTCGCCGGCAGGATCGGGGCGCGCAGCTTGAGCAGGGGCAGGAAGTGCTCCGAGTGCTTCGACACGCCGCCGCCGACGACGATGAGGTCGGGGCTGAAGAGGAACTCGACGTAGTCGTAGTACCACTGCAGGCGCTTCGCCCACTTCTCCCACGACAGCTCTTCGCGCTCCAGCGCGGAGTACGCGGCGAAGTGCTCGGCGTCTCTCTTGTGGCCGGCGCGCTGCAGGTGACCGAGCTCGCTGTTGGGCACGAGCACGCCGTCGTAGATCATGGCCGAGCCGATGCCCGTGCCGAGGGTCGTGAGGATCACGAGGCCGTCCACGCCCTTGGCCGCGCCGTAGCGCACCTCGGCGATACCGGCGACGTCGGCGTCGTTGGCGAAGTGGATGTCACGCGAGAGGCCGTGCTCGAAGAACTTCTCGGCCTCGAAGCCGATCCACGACTTCGACACGTTCGCGGCCGAGAGCGTCTGGCCGTTCTTCACGATCGCGGGGAACGCCACGCCCAGGGGCAGGTCGTCGGGGGCCTCGAGGGTCTCGAGCACCTGCTTCACCGCGGCCAGCACGTCGGCCGGCTCCGCACCCTCCGGCGTCGCGACCTTCACCCGGTCGCTGACGAGCTCCCCGGCATCCAGATCCACGATTCCGGCCTTGATGCCGGTTCCGCCGATGTCCACTCCGACCGCGCGAGATGCATTCGTTGCCATACCCCTCAGCCTAGCCAGCCGGACGGTCGGGATCAGTAGGATCGGGGGAGCACCGGCGGTTCGCGCCGAGGGGCGCGACCCATGTGAGGAGCCATCGTGAGCGACGAGAACAAGCAGTACTGGTACAACCTCGAGACCGGCGAGGTCGAGCAGGGGTTCGAGTCTCCGGCGGTCGATCGTGCCGGCCCCTTCGCCACCGCCGAAGAGGCCGCTCAGGCTCCGGAGCTGCTGAAGAAGCGTTCGCAGCAGTGGGCCGAAGAAGAGGCCCGCGACGACTGGGGCTCCGGCTCCGCCCGCTGAACGCCCACCGAAACGAGGGATGACGATGGACAAGCAGCGCGATTTCGTCTTGCGCACGATCGAAGAGCGCGGCGTCAAGTTCGTGCGCCTGTGGTTCACCGACGTGGTCGGCACGCTCAAGTCGGTGGCGATCGCCCCGGCCGAGGTCGAGGGTGCCTTCACCGAGGGACTGGGCTTCGACGGCTCGGCGATCGAGGGGCTGACGCGGTCGTACGAGTCCGACCTGCTCGCGCACCCCGACCCCACGACCTTCCAGATCCTGCCGTGGCGCGGTGAGATCGACCCGACCGCGCGCATGTTCTGCGACATCACGACGCCCGACGGGCAGCCGGCGGTCGCCGATCCGCGGCACGTGCTCAAGCGCACGCTCGCCAAGGCCGCCGATGCCGGGTTCACGTTCTACACGCACCCCGAGATCGAGTTCTACCTGCTGAAGTCGTCGCAGCTGGGTCCCGACGGACGCCCGCAGCCCGTCGACTCGGCCGGCTACTTCGACAACGTCCCCGGCGGAACGGCGCACGACTTCCGTCGCCGGTCGGTGCGCATGCTCGAAGACCTCGGCATCTCGGTCGAGTTCAGCCACCACGAGGGCGGCCCGGGCCAGAACGAAATCGACCTGCGGTACGCCGACGCGCTGACCACGGCCGACAACATCATGACCTTCCGCACCGTCGTGAAGGAGGTCGCGATCGAGCAGGGCGTCTACGCGACGTTCATGCCGAAGCCGATCAGCGGCCAGCCCGGCAGCGGCATGCACACGCATCTGTCGCTGTTCGAGGGCGACATGAACGCCTTCTACGAGGAGGGCGGCCAGTACCAGCTGTCGAAGGTCGGGCGTCACTTCATCGCGGGCCTGCTGCGTCACGCCAACGAGATCTCGGCCGTGACCAACCAGTTCGTGAACTCCTACAAGCGACTGTGGGGCGGCGACGAGGCTCCGAGCTTCATCTGCTGGGGCCACAACAACCGCTCGGCTCTCGTGCGCGTGCCGCTGTACAAGCCCAACAAGGGGCAGTCGACGCGGGTCGAGTACCGCGCGCTCGACTCCGCCGCCAACCCCTACCTGTCGTACGCGCTCATGCTCGCGGCCGGCCTCAAGGGCATCGAAGAGGAGTACGAGCTCCCCGCCGAGGCCGAAGACAACGTGTGGTCGCTGAGCGACTCGGAGCGCCGCGCCCTCGGCTACGCGCCCCTTCCGGCGAGCCTCGACCACGCCCTCGAGTACCTCGAGGAGTCGGAGCTGGTCGCCGAGACGCTCGGCGAGACGGTCTTCAAGTACGTGCTGCTGAACAAGCGTCGCGAGTGGCAGCAGTACCGCGCTCAGGTGACGCCGTTCGAGCTGGCCAGCAACCTCGAGGCGCTCTGACGGAGGGTCCATGACCTCGGGCGATCGGTCGACCGCGCTCACCGCGCTCGCCCGCACCGGCTTCTCGCGGCTCGCCGAAGCAGATTCCCTGCTCGGCGAGCTCGAGGAGCAGCTCGGTGTGGAGCGGGCGGATGCCATGGCGCTCGCGCAGCGCGTGGCCGACCCCGATCGGGCGGTGCTGGCGATCCTGCAGGTCGCCCGGCGCGACAGGGAGGCCGTTCGCGCGGTCTCAACTGACGCCGGCGCGTGGCGTGCCCTCTGGGATCTGGTGGGCGCGTCCGACGGGTTCGCGGAGTTCTACCTGCGTCATCCCGACGAGCTGGTGCACCTCTCGGGTGCCGGGCTCACCGTGCCCGACGAGAAGACGATGCGCGCCGAGCTTCTGGCATCCGTGCACGATGTCGACGGGTTCGCGGAAGACGCGACGGATGCCGCGTGGGTGGCGCTACGCGTGCGCTATCGGCGCTTGCTGGCCCGCATCGCGGCGTACGACCTCGGCCAAGACGACCCGGCCGGCGCGATCAGCGTCGTGTCGTCGGCCCTCGCCGACCTCGCGGGGGCGGCCCTGGAGGCGTCGCTCAGTGTCGCGCGTGCGCGGGTGAGCGGCGCGGGGCCCGGCGCGTTCCCGCGCGAGCAGGTCGAAGCAACGCGCTTCGCGATCATCGCGATGGGTAAGACCGGCGCGCGCGAGCTCAACTACGTCAGCGACGTCGACGTGATCTTCGTCGGCGGTTCGGCCGACGAAGAGGTGGTGTCCGAAGCCCGTGCCATCGATATCGGTACACGCCTCGCCGTGCAGACGATGCGCGGCATCTCCGGCGCCGAGATCGAGCCTCCGCTCTGGGAGGTCGACGCGAACCTGCGCCCCGAGGGCAAGCAGGGCGCCCTGGTGCGCAGCCTCGCCTCGCACGAGCAGTACTACGCGCGCTGGGCGAAGAGCTGGGAGTTCCAGGCACTGCTGAAGGCCCGGGCGATCGCGGGCGATGCGACGCTCGGCGCTGAGTACGTCTCCGCGATGCAGCCCCTGGTGTGGCACAGCGCGGAGCGCGAGAACTTCGTCGAGGGCGTCCAGCGCATGCGCGAGCGCGTCACCGACAACATTCCCGCGGCCGAGGTCAACCGTCAGTTGAAGCTCGGGCCCGGCGGCATCCGCGACGTCGAGTTCACCGTGCAGCTGCTGCAGCTCGTGCACGGCCTGACCGATGAACGCATCCGACAACGCGGCACGCTCGAAGCCCTCGACGCGCTGGTCGCCGAGGGGTACATCGGCCGCACCGAGGCCGAGGCCTTCGGCCGCGACTACCGCCTGCTCCGCCTGCTCGAGCACCGTCTGCAGCTGCGCGGCCTGCGCCGCACGGCGCTGCTGCCTGAAAAAGACGACGACCTGCGGGTGCTCGCGCGTGCGTCGCGGCTGGCCGACTCGGCATCCGGAGTGCAGGCCGTGTGGGAGGGCATCAAGCGCGAGGTGCGCGACATCCACGTGCGCCTGTTCTACCGCCCGCTGCTGTCGGCGGTGGCCGCCCTTCCCGAGGGCGAGCGCACGTTGTCGACCGCGCAGGCCCGCGATCGCCTCGCCGCGATCGGCTTCCGCGACCCGGCCGGCGCTCTGCGCCACATCGCCGCCCTCACCAGCGGACTGAGCCGCAAGTCGACCATCCAGCGGCACCTCATGCCGATCATGATCCGGTGGTTCGCCGACGGGGTCGATCCCGACTACGGGTTGCTGGTCTTCCGTCGCATCAGCGAGCGCCTCGGCAACACCCCGTGGTTCCTGCGGATGCTGCGCGACTCCGCCGGCGCGGCCGAGAGCCTCACGCGGGTGCTCTCGGGCTCGCGCTACATCGGCGAGCTGATGGAGTGGATCCCCGAGTCGGTCGCGTGGCTCGACGACGACGCGCTGTTGCGCCCGCGCTCGGGCAAAGCGCTCGAAGAAGAGGCGCGCGCGATCCAGACGCGCTGGCAGAACATCGACGACGCGATGCGGTCGGTACGTGCGCTGCGACGTCGCGAGATGCTCCGCGTCGCGATGGCGGCGGTGCTGGGCACGGTGTCGCTCGAAGAGCTGTCGGATGCGCTCAGCACGATCACCGAGGTCACGATCCAGGCGACCCTGCGGGCCGTCCGGCGCGTAGTGGTGCCCCCGGAAGACGACGACCTCGACTTCGCGATCATCGCGATGGGGCGCTTCGGCGGTCGCGAGCTCGGCTTCGGGTCGGATGCCGACGTGATGTACGTCTACCGGGCGAACGGCGTCGACCCGCAGCGCGCGAGCCAGTTGGCCCTCAAGATCGTCGCGGGCGTGCGCGAGCAGTCGGAAGACCACCGTCTGCCGCTCGATCTCGATGCCGAGCTCCGACCCGAGGGTCGCAGCGGCCCCCTGGCGCGCTCGCTCGACGCATACGCCGAGTACTACCGGCGCTGGTCGCTGTCGTGGGAGGCCCAGGCACTGCTGCGGGCGCGCGGTGTCGCCGGAAGCGTGAAGCTGATCACCGCGTTCATGGAGCTGGCCGACGAGGTGCGCTACCCGGTCACCGCCGACCAGAACGGGCTGCGCGAGATCCGCCGCATCAAGGCCCGGGTCGAGAACGAACGACTGCCGCAGGGCGCCGACCCCGCGCGTCACCTCAAGCTCGGCCCGGGGTCGCTGAGCGACGTCGAGTGGCTCGTGCAGTTGTTGCAGCTGCAGCACGCGCGCGCGGTTCCGGGCATGCGCACGACCTCGACGCTCGACGCGCTGAGCGCGGCGGCCGACGCGGGCATCATCGAGCACGACGCCGCCGACAAGCTCGCCGCGGCCTGGCACCTGGCCAGTCGCCTGCGCTCGGCGAACACCCTTCTTTCGGGCCAGACGAGCGACGTGCTGCCGGTCGACCGCGGGAAGCTCGACGGCATCGGCCGCATTCTGGAGTACGCGCCGCGCTCGGCGACGCAGGTCGAAGAGGACTACCTCGGCGCCACCCGCCGGGCACGCCGCGTGTTCGACAAGCTCTTCTACGGGTGAGTTCGGCCGATGCCGCATGCGTGGCATCCGCCGACCTCGACCTCACTTCATCAGACGCTCGCGCACCTCGCGCCGCAGGACCTTGCCGATCAACGAGCGGGGCAGGTCGTCGACCACGATGACCCGCCGCGGCACCTTGTAGGCGGCCAGGCGCGTCTTGCAGAAGTCGCGAATCGCTTCGGGCTCGAGCTGCACGCCGTCGCGCAGCACGATGGCGGCTGCGACGTCTTCTCCGCCCTGCGACTTCGGCAGCGCGACCACAGCGGCACCGGCGATGTCGGGGTGCGAGGTGAGCACGTCTTCGACCTCGCTCGGCGAGACGTTGAAGCCACCCGTGATGATGATCTCTTTCAAGCGGTCCACGATGGTGACGAAGCCGTCGGTCGAGACGGTCGCGATGTCGCCCGTGCGCAGCCATCCGCCCCGCAACAGGGTCTCGGCGGTGTCGCCCGGTCGGTTCCAGTACCCCTGGAAGACCTGGGGTCCGCGCAGAAGCAACTCACCAGCCTCACCGAGCGGTCGGTCGACGGACGGGTCGTCGGGGTCGACCACACGGATGTCGGTGCTCGGGAACGGCACGCCCACGGTGCCTGGACGACGTGACGGCCCGATGGGGTTGCCCAGCGCCACCGGAGACGACTCGGTCATGCCGTATCCCTCGACGAGCAGGCCACCGGTCGCGGCCTCCCACCGGTCGACGGTCGCGACCGGAAGACTCATGGCCCCCGAGATGGCGAAGCGCACGCTGGTGAGGTCGATCGTGCCGCGGGCGGCGGCGCGGGCGAGCTGGTCGTAGATCGGCGGAACGGCCGGCAGGAACGTCGGCGGGCTCTTCTTCGCCGCGGCGGCCACCAGCTCGAGGTCGTACTTCGGGAACAGCACGAGCTTCGCGCCGATGCTCATCGCGAAGGTCAGGCACAGGGTGAGCCCGTAGGCGTGGAACAGCGGCAGCACGCCGTAGAACGTCTCTTCGCCGTCATGCAGCCCCGGAACCCAGGCGCGCCCCTGCATCGCGTTCGCGCGCAGGTTGGCGTGGGTGAGCACGGCACCCTTCGGCGTGCCCGTCGTGCCGCTGGTGTACTGCAGCAGGGCGATGTCTTCGAGCTGCGGACCCCGATGCTTACGCGAGAGCGTGCCCCGCGTGAGCAGCTTCGCCCACGCCGTCGGGCGCTTCGAGGTGGGCGCGGCCGTGAGCTGCGCACGCGCGGCGCGCGCCTTGGCGACCGGCAGGCGCAGGGCGAGGCGTTTTCCGAGCGGAAGGGCGGCGGTGATGTCGACGCTGACGATGTGCTCGAGCGCGAGGTCGGAGGGGAACTCCGCGACGGTGTCGGCGATCTTGTCCCACACGATCGCGAACCGCGCGCCGTGGTCTTCGAACTGGTGACGCAGCTCGCGCTGCGTGTAGAGCGGGTTGTGCTCGATCACGATCGCGCCGAGCCGCAGCGCCGCGTAGAACGCCACGACGTGCTGCGGGCTGTTCGGCAGGATGAGCGCGACGCGATCGCCCGCGCGCACGCCGAGCCGACGCAGCCCCTCGGCCGCACGCGACACCTGGTCACCTAGTTCGCGGTAGGTCGTCGTCGCGCCGAAGAACTCGAGCGCGGTCTTCTTGCCGTACGCGGCAACGCTCGCGGCAAGCATCTCGGGCAGCGTCTGCGACGGCGCGTCGATGTCGAGCGGCACCCCCTCGGCGTAGGAGGTCGACCACGGACGCGAGGCGTAGGGGGAGTCCTGCATGCTCCCATCCTTGCGCGGACCTCCGACATCGCGGCGGAGGGGCGCCTGTGCGGATGCCGGGAACCCGGCCGGTCTGCATCGGGCCGGCGACACTGGCCATCAGGCGCGGACGGGCCTACCCTGGCGGGCATGTGCCGCAACATCGTCCCCCTGCACAACTTCGAGCCTCCGGCGACGGATGCCGAGTGCCACGACGCCGCGCTCCAGTTCGTGCGCAAGATCGTAGGCACGACGAAACCGTCACGGGCCAATCAAGAGGTCTTCGATCGCGCCGTCGCCGAGATCTCGGCATCCGTCCGGCATCTGCTCGACGACCTCGTCACCGCTGCCGCTCCGAAGGTGCGTGAGGAGGAGGCCGCCAAACGGCAGGCCCGGTCGGCGGAGCGCTACGAGGCGATCCGGGTGTTCCAGGAGCAGAAGCGTGCGGCTCGGGCCGGCTGAGAGCTGACACGACGACGCGACGCCCGCCCTCACCGCGAAAGCGAGGACGGGCGTCGAGCAGGAAAAGCTCAGACGAACTCGGTGTGGCGACGACGACGCGAACGCAGGTACGCGCCGACCGCGAGCAGACCCGCCGCGAGCACCGCGGCACCGATCGGCAGGGCCGCACCCGTCGTGGCGAGGGGCGATCCGTTGCCGCCCTGACCGGCGCCCGTGCCGGCACCGGCACCGGCGCCCGCCGACTGCGAGGGCTCAGGCGTGGGGGCCGTCGTGGGAGCCGTGGTCGGGGCCGGAGCCGCGGCCGCCGACACCGTGACCGAGGTGGTCTTGGTCGTGCCGGTCTGCGTTCCGCGGACCGAGACCTCGTAGGTGCCCTCGGCGTCAGGTGCCGTCGCCTCGAACCGGGACGATCCCCGCAGCGCGTCACGCTGGCCGAGGTCCGCGGCATCCGTCACCGCACCCGTGAGCTGCCAGTCGGCCGCGAAACCGTCGGCCGCCACGATGAAGGTGTCGCCGGGGCGCACCTCCGACGGAACCGACACGGTCGCCTCGGCGCTCAGCGCGGCGAGGTTCTGCTCGAGCGCGAGACCGTTCGCGGCGGTGAAGAACAGGTCGGTCTGATCGGTCAGGCCCACCACGTTGGCCGCGCCCGGACCGTAGCCCGCGATGCGCACCTGCGCTCCGGTGTGCTGCTGCGAGCCACCCTCGGGCGAGGTGCCGTAGGCGACGATCATCGGCTGGCCGTCGGCGGTCAACAGGTGCGTGTTCAGACCGGGGATGGCCGAACCGACGATCTGGCTGGTGTGGGCGTGGTCGGCGGTCACGACGACGAGGGTGTCGCCCTGGGTGCGCGCGAAGTCCATCGCGACCTGCACGGCCTCGTCGAGGTCGACGGTCTCACCGATCTGGCCGCACGCGTTGGCGGCGTGATCCTGCTTGTCGATGCTCGCGCCCTCGACCTGCAGGAAGAAGCCCTCGTCACCGTCGAGCAGGTCGATCGCCTTCGAGGTCAGGGATGCCAGCGACAGTCCGCTCGCGAGACGCTCGGGGTTCTCGGTGCACGACACGGCCTCGGGCAGGTCGCCGCCCGCGGTGAGGTCGGTGGCCTCGGGCCCGTTCCACCGCACCGGGAAGTTGCCCTCGCTGAACAGGCCGAGCAGCGGCTGGTCGGCGTCGGCCCCGGTGACCGCGTCGAGGCCGGCGGCGTCATCGACGAGGGTGTAGCCGCGGTCCTCGGCCTGGGCGAACAGCGTCTCGCCCTTCCAGGCGCCGGCCGCGGCGGTCTGCGTGAAGCTCGCCGCGCCGCCACCCAGGGTGACGTCGGGGCGCACGTTCAGCAGCTGCTCGCTGATCGAGCCGAGGCCGCCGTTCTCGAGAGCCTCCGACGAGCACTTCTCAGTGGTCTGCTCGGGGCCGTAGCAGCCGCGCGCCGAGATGTGCGCGATCTCCGCGCCGGGGGTCGCGTCCTGGATCTCGGCGGTCGAGACGTTGCCCGTCTTCAATCCGTTCGCTTTCGCGATCTCGAGCAGGGTGGACTGCGGCTTGTTCTGGAAGTCGACGCTGAGGCGACCGTTGACGGTCTTGGTGCCGGTCGACCAGGCGCTGGCCGTCGAGGCCGACTCCGAGGCGTAGTTGGGCTGACCCTGCTCGTTCACCGAGTAGGTCGTGTACTGACCCGTCAGCGGCAGCGCGTCGATACCGGCGAAGCGCCCGCCCGCACCCTCGGCGTAGTTGCGGGCGACCGTGATCTCGGAGTCGCCCATGCCATCGCCGATGAGCAGGATGACGTTCTTGGCGGGGCCGTCGACGATCGACTCGCGCAGCGCGTCGGTCATGTCGCCGTCGTTGCGCGTGGCGCCGCCGTGCTCGGCCACGTCGCCGGGGGTCGCCGCGAGGGCGGGGGCGGCGAGCATCGCCACCGAGGTCGAGGCGGTCAGCGCCACCGCGACCGCGGCGGCGGCCGTTCTGAGGCGTCGAGAAGTGCGTGAGTCCATGGGGGAGTCCTTCGTCCTGTCGAGGCGGTCGTCGACCGCTGTTCCAGACCATCGACGTGAGGGCACCTCAGCCCCGCGCACAGGTGAAGATCAGGTGTCCGATCGGTTGCCACTCGTCCACTTCGGCTCGGTGCGGGGGAGCCGTCCGTAGGCTCGCAGCGATGACCCCCGCCGCCTCGCCTCCCCCCGGCCGGCGCGCCGTCGAGCGCGCGGTGCGGCTGCTGCTCGCGCTGTTCCTGCTGTGCAGCGCGTGGGCGACCACGCACGTGGATGTCGATGCCGGCGATCACGAAGGCACGGCCCACGCGGCCGTCACCGTGGGGTCGTTGGCGCACGCCGACTCGGACGGCGCACCGGCGGTCGATCTCGTCCCTCCCGTCGAGGCGGATGCCGTGCACAGCTCGACCGCTGACGGCACCACGGTCCTCGTGCTCGCTCTGGCCGCCGCGGTCGCCGTGGTGCCGTTCGTCACCCGGCGCGGACCGCGTTCGGTCGACGTCCCCGACGCGCCCCCGCCGCGGCATCCCCTCTCCCTCTCCTCCGTCTCCCGTACCTGATCCGACACGCAGCCGCCCCTCCGCGGCTCGACGGTCGTCACCCGATGGCCGGTTCCCTGTCGATTCAGCTTCGGGAGACCCCCATGTCCGCTGTTCCCGCGATACCTCGTGCCGTCCGTTCCTCGCCGCGCGGTCGCCGACAAGTGCGCCTGGCCGCCGACGACCTCGCCGAGATCATCGAGCTCGCTCTCGCGAGCCCCGGGCCCTCGACGGTCGCCACTCTCGAGCAGATCGCCGGTCACGACAGCGACGGCGCGAGCGAGGTGATCGCGCGGATCCTCGCCCGCACCCGCCCCACCCCGCGTCGCGCTGCCGCCGGTCGTGGCCCGCGCCGCGGCATCCGGATCGAGGGGGTCGTGCCCGCGGGCCTCAGACCCCTCGGCGGAGCCGACGCGCCCGCGCGAGCCGACGGGACCATCAGCGTGGTCGGCGACCCCGGAACCGGCAAGTCCACCCTGATCCGCTGGACGGCGCACCGTCGCGCCCGCCCGCTCGCGACAGTCGACCTCGACGGCGACGAGGCGGTCGATCAGCTCGTCGACGGGGTACGGCACGAGGTGGGTCCCGGCATGACCGTCGCACTGCTGAACGCCCACGGGCGCGAGCCCTCCGCCGTGGCGAGTCTTCTGGCCGCCATCCCGCGGGGATGCCTGACCCTGGTCGAGACAACGGTTCCGGATGCCGTGCCCCCGACCGACCACATCATCACCGTCGAGCTTCCCTCGGTCGACGCGATCGCCGAACTCCTGCACACCGAGGTCGACGGACTCGACCCGCGCGAAGCCCGGATTCTCGCCGCGCTCAGCCTCGGTGAAACGCCCCGCGCGCTCGTGCGCGGGATCGAACGCGCGCGCCGCTTCGCCGCGACGACCACCGTGCCCGGGGCCCGGGCGCTGCGCACGGTCACGCAGGAGAGGTTCGCGGCCCTGCCGCCCGCACGACGTCGCGCGGCCGCCGAGGCGCTGCTGCGCGACGGTCAGCTGAGCCAGCGGGCGGTCAGCGAGCTGACCGGTGTCAGTCGCGACACCCTGCGGCGCTGCGCGGTCTGAACCGGGCGGCGTGCGGCGTCACCGTCGAGTGCGCGCGGAACGGCATCCGGAATCGAGTGCCGAGCAACCGGCGTGTGCGAGGGGAGCGTCCGGTGACGCGCGTGTGAAGACACCCCCGCCGAACGCGGCGACGCCCGCCCCCGCGAAACGGCGGGGACGGGCGTCGACGTGGATGATCGGGCGATCAGACCCCGAAGTACAGCTCGTACTCGAAGGGGTGCGGGCGCTGGGCGATCGGCTGGATCTCGTTCTCGATCTTGTACTCGATCCAGGTGTCGATGAGCTCCTGCGTGAAGACGCCACCGGCGAGCAGGAACTCGTGGTCGGCGCGCAGAGCCTCGAGCGAGTCGAGCAGCGAGTTCGGAACCTGCGGGATGTTCCTGGCCTCTTCGGCGGGGAGCTCGTAGAGGTCCTTGTCGACGGGCTCGTGCGGCTCGATGCGGTTCTTGATGCCGTCGATGCCGGCCATGAGCTGCGCCGCGAACGCGAGGTACGGGTTGCCCGAGGCGTCGGGAGCGCGGAACTCGATGCGCTTGGCCTTGGGGTTGGTACCCGTGATCGGGATGCGGATGGCCGCGGAGCGGTTACCGGCCGAGTACACCAGGTTGACCGGCGCCTCGAAGCCCTTCACCAGACGGTGGTAGCTGTTGAGGGTCGGGTTGGTGAAGGCGAGGACGGCGGGCGCGTGCGCCAGCAGACCACCGATGTACCAGCGGGCGACGTCGGAGAGTCCGCCGTAGCCGGTCTCGTCGTAGAACAGCGGCTTGCCGTCGTTCCACAGCGACTGGTGCGTGTGCATGCCGGAGCCGTTGTCACCGAAGAGCGGCTTGGGCATGAAGGTCGCGACCTTGCCCCACTGCTCGCAGGTGTTCTTGACGATGTACTTGAACTTCAGGATGTCGTCGGCCGCGTGCAGCATCGTGTCGAAGCGGTAGTTGATCTCCTGCTGACCACCGGTACCGACCTCGTGGTGCGAACGCTCGAGCGCGAAGCCCGCCTCGATCAGCTTGAGGGTGATGTCGTCGCGCAGGTCGGCGGTCTTGTCGACCGGCGAGACGGGGAAGTAGCCGCCCTTGTAGGGGGTCTTGTTGGCGAGGTTTCCGCCTTCTTCTTCGCGACCGGTGTTCCAGGCGCCTTCTTCGGAGTCGACAGAGTAGAAGCTCGAGTTCTGCTTCACCTCGTAGCGGACGTCGTCGAAGATGTAGAACTCGGCCTCGGGGGCGAAGAACGCGGTGTCGGCGATGCCGGTGGAGGCGAGGTACTTCTCGGCCTTCTTGGCGACCTGACGCGGGTCCTTGCCGTAGATCTCACCGTTGCGGGGGTTGTAGATGTCGAAGATCATGACGAGGGTCTTGGCCTCGCGGAACTGATCGACGTACGCGGTCGTCACGTCGGGGATCAGCTGCATGTCCGACTCGTGGATGTTCGCGAACCCGCGGATCGACGAGCCATCGAACAGCTGTCCGACGGTGAAGAACTCCTCGTCGACGGTCGAGGCGGGGATGTTGAAGTGCTGCTGCACACCAGGAAGATCCGTGAAACGGATGTCGAGGAACTTGACGTCCTCGTCCTGGATGAACTTGAGCACCTCGGACGAATCTTTGAACATGAAGACTCCAGAGGTAGAACATTCGGGATCATGCCGGCCTCGGCCAGCCTCCTCGACCCTACCCAGAACCGGTGTCCCGGTCATATCTCGCGTGTTTCCGGGATGTTACGTCGGCCCGATTACGCTGGATGCCGTGACCCTCCCCGCAGAGAACGACTATCCGGGCCAACGGCTCGGCCTTCCCCGCGAAGGACGCGGCTCGATCGCGCGCCCGGGCCGGAGGATCGCCGCCCTCCTGATCGACGTGGCGAGCGCGGGACTCATCGGGTTCGCCTTCTTCTCCGCCCCCGACCCGGTCACGGGAGTGCCGTTCGCGAACCCCGTCGCGACCAACCTGATCTTCTTCGCCGTGCAGATCCTGTTCATCCCGCTCATCGGCGGAAGCCCCGGGCACCGGATCATGGGGATGCGCCTCGAGCTGGCATCCGGAGGCTGGGTCGGCCTGTGGCGCCCGATCGTCCGCACGATCCTTCTGGCCCTGATCATCCCCGCGGTCGTCTTCGACTCCGACCAGCGCGGCCTCCACGACAAGGCGGTCGGAACGATCCTCGTCCGCAGCTGACACGAAACGGCCCCCGCCTGAGCGGGGGCCGTCATCGTATGGGGGTCAGCGCGGGCGCGGAGCGCGCATCTTGGTGGGGTCGACGCCCTTGGGGATCGGCAGCGACGACAGGCCCTGCGACACCGACGACACGCGCTTGATGACGGCGGCCATCGTGGAGCGGTCGACCTTCTTGGGCAGCGCCTTGATGGTCGAGGCGAGCTTGGCGATCGGCACCTCGTCGTCGCCGTGACCGACGTAGAGCACCGTGACCGGCACACCGGCGGCCACGCGCAGCACGCGCGAGCGCTCTTCGCCGACCAGGCGGGTCAGGCGGCTGCGGTTGCCCTCGCCGATCAGCACGACGCCACCGCGGCCGATGGCGCGGTACAGCGCCTCCTGCGTGCGCGGGTTGACGCCGACGGGCGCCTCGGAGGCCTGCCAGTTGCGGCCGAGCGACGACGACAGCACGTGACCGGTCGCGCCGGGCATGCCGTCGATCTTCTTGTACATGGCCGTCGTCGACAGGCGGGTCATCGTGATCATGCCGGCCAGGATGCCGGCGAGCAGACCGGTGACGGCCCACAGGATGACGCTCCACACGGCCAGCGGCGGGATCAGGAAGCCGACGAGAACGCCGAGGGCGATGCCCACCAGCACGATGCCGGCGAGCAGGAAGGGCAGCCACTTGTACTCCTTCTGCGTGAAGGCGTACAGGGTTTTCAGCTGCGAGAAGAAGCCCGGACGCTTCTCGGGCGTGGTGGTGCGAGCGGCCATGGTGACGATTCTATCTTCGACGCGGACTCCTCCTCCCCAGTGCGCGAATCGGCCCGATCGTCCACGGATCGAGGGGGCGGCTCCGCGCGGCCGAGGGGAGGTCGGCGACCATCGGCGCATGAGCACCGCCACGGCATCCGTCCTCGTCGAATCCTTCGACGCCTACCTTCGGCGGCGCGCCCTCAGCGCCGTCGCACTCGTCCCCGGCGAGGCCGTGACCGCCGCCGTCGGGCTGCTGCGCGGCTGCCGCGCCG
The DNA here is from genome assembly GCF_021026215.1 of Microbacterium sp. JC 701. Lineage (NCBI taxonomy): Bacteria > Bacillati > Actinomycetota > Actinomycetes > Micrococcales > Microbacteriaceae > Microbacterium > Microbacterium sp. JC 701. The sequence goes on along the minus strand of NZ_JAJNCV010000002.1, from coordinate 275,682 downwards.
TCGTCGGAAGGATCGCGGGCACCACGTGGTGGCTCACGGCGGAGGGGCGCCCCGTGGCCATCCCCGACGAAGCCGGAGGCGATCCCATCGAAGAGACGGCGTCGTGTCTGGAGCGATTGACGGATGCCGCCGGAGACGACGACACGCGAGGCCTCTTGGTCCGCGCGCACGAGACGGTGCTCACGAGACCTCCGCGGGAGTGGGACGCCCTCGAACGGCGGCTGTTCGCGCACGCGACGCCCGAGCCGCTCGTGCTGGGGCCGCTGACCCCCGCGCACGTCGCTCCGCCGTCTCCAGGCGTTCGCTTGGACGAGGGCGAATCGCCGCTGACGCTGCGGCTCGTCGACGCTGATCTGGCCGAAGCCGTCCGTGAAAGTCTCGCCGAGCTGCGCACGCGGTGGCGGTCTTCGCCACGGATGCGTATGGCGCTGATCGGTACGGCGACGGCGGCCGTCCTCACCGTCACCCTGGCAGTTCTGCTCCCGACGGGCGAGCAGCAGCCCGCGTCGGCGACCGCCACGTCAGTCGTGGCGGATTCGCCGACGCCCACCCCGACCGTCGTGCTGTCGACGGCCGAGCCCACCGACGAACGCCTTCCTCTCATCGACGACGTGATCGAGGGCGCTCGCGCGCTGTTCGGCGAGATCGACGCCTGCCAGGACGAACCGGCCTGCGTAGCGGCTCACGAGGAGGACTCGTCGTTCCCGCGCGAACCCCTGCTGCCGATGGCCGCGGCGGGGCAGATCTCATTGATCGACGACTTCGGGGGAGTGGCCGTCGTCTCGCTCGAGAGCGCCGACGTCACGCAATACGTCACGCTCGTGCGCCAGAAAGACCGATGGCTGGTCCGCGCCGTCAGAACGGTCGCGGACCAGCCATCATGAGCTGGTGCTCGGTGGGATCAGATCCCGAGGTCGCCCTCGAACTGCGCCGCCTCGAGACGGGCCTTGACCGTGCCCAGGAAGCGGGCGGCGTCGGCACCGTCGATGATGCGGTGGTCGTACGACAGGGCCAGGTAGACGTACGAACGGACCGAGATCGCGTCCTTACCGTCGACCGAGACCACACCGGGCTTCTTCACGACGGCACCGAGGCCGAGGATCGCCGACTGCGGCAGGAACACGATGGGCGTGTCGAACAGCGCGCCGCGCGAACCGGTGTTGGTCAGCGTGAAGGTGCCGCCGGCGAGCTCGTCGGGCTTCAGCTTGTTGTCGCGCGTGCGGGCGGCGAGATCGGCGATCTCGCGAGCCAGTTGGGCGATGTTCTTGTCGCCGGCGTCCTTGACGACCGGGGTCAGCAGGCCGCGCTCGGTGTCGACGGCGATCGACACGTTCTCGTGGGCCGGGTAGACGATCTCGTCGCCCTCGACCGTCGAGTTGATGATCGGGTAGGCCTTGAGGCCCTCGATCGCGGCGATGGCGAAGAACGGCAGGAACGAGAGCTTGTCACCCGTCTTCTGCTGGAACTCGCCCTTCATGCGGTCGCGCAGCGCCGACAGCTTGGTCACGTCGACCTCGACGACGGTCGTCAGCTGGGCCGTGGCCTGCATCGACGCGACGGCGCGCTCGGCGATGACCTTGCGCAGACGCGACATCTTCTGCGTCGTGCCGCGCAGGGGCGAGACCTCCTCGGGAGCGGGGGCGGCCGGGGCCGACGCGGCGGGAGCCGCAGCGGCGGGAGCCGACTTGGCGGCCTCGGCGGCCTTGAGCACGTCTTCCTTGCGGATGCGTCCACCGACGCCGCTGCCCTTGACCGAAGCCAGGTCGACGCCCTGCTGCTGAGCGAGCCGACGCACGAGCGGGGTGACGTAGGTCACGTCGTCGTTGGACGACGCGGCCGGAGCGGCGGCAGCCGGAGCCGCGGCGGGCGCGGGCTGTTCGGCGGGCTTCTGCTCGGCGGGCTTCGCCTCGGCGGCGGGGGCGGGCTGCTCGGCCGGCTTCTCCTCCGCGGCGGGCGCGGGCTGCTCGGCCGGCTTCTCCTCGGCGGCCGGGGCGGCGGGCGCCTCGGGCTGCGCGGCCGGAGCGGCACCGCTGCCGATGCGGGCCAGAGCGGCGCCGACGTTCACGGTCTCGTCTTCCTGGACGAGGATCTCCTGCAGCGTGCCGGCGACCGGCGACGGGATCTCGGTGTCGACCTTGTCGGTCGAGATCTCGAGCAGCGGCTCATCGACGGCGACGTCGTCGCCGACGGCCTTCAGCCAGCGGGTGACGGTGCCCTCGGTCACGCTCTCGCCGAGCTCGGGGAGCTTGACCTCGGTCGAGTCGCCGCTCGCGGCGGGCGCCGACTCGGCCGCGGGCTGCTCGGCGGCGGGCTGCTCGGGAGCGGCCTCTGCGGGGGCCGCCTCTGCGGCGGGAGCAGACTGCTCCTCGGCCGGGGCCTCCTGCGGGGCGTCGTCGGACGAGGCGGCGCCGGAGCCGTCACCGATCTTCGCCAGGACGGCGCCGACCTCGACGGTCTCGTCTTCCTGCACGAGGATCTCTTCGATCACGCCCGAGACGGGCGAGGGGATCTCGGTGTCGACCTTGTCGGTCGAGATCTCCAGCAGACCCTCGTCCTCCTGGACGGTGTCACCGACCTGCTTGAGCCAGCGGGTGACCGTTCCCTCGGTGACGCTCTCCCCGAGAGCGGGGAGGACGACGGAAGTGCTCATGAATATGTCTCCTTCGTACCGGATGCGGTATCTAGCTTAGTGACCGGTTTGTGGTCAGAGTGCGTGCAGCGGCTTGCCCGCGAGTGCCAGGAAGGCCTCGCCGAGCGCCTCGCTCTGCGTGGGGTGTGCGTGGATGAACGGGGCGATGTCTTCCGGATGCGCTTCCCAGCCCACGGCGAGCTGGGCCTCCGAGATGAGCTCGCCTACGCGGTCGCCCACGAGATGGGCGCCCACGACGGGGCCATCGACGCGGCGGACGATCTTGACGATGCCCGAGGTGCCGATGATCTCGCTGCGGCCGTTGCCCGCGAGGTTGTACTCGTACGCCTTCACGGCCTCGGATCCGTAACGATCCTGAGCCTGCGCCTCGGTGAGGCCGACGGAGGCCACCTCGGGGTGCGAATAGGCGACGCGCGGAACGTCGACGTCGGAGACCAGCACGGGGGAGAGCCCCGCGATCTCTTCCGCGACGAAGATGCCCTGCTGGAACCCGCGGTGGGCCAGCTGGAGTCCGGGGACGATGTCGCCGACGGCCCAGACGTGCGGGGCGGCGGTGCGCAGGCGCTCGTCGGTCTGCACGAAGCCGCGGTCGAGCACGACGCCGGCCTCCTCGTAACCGAGACCGGCGGTGACCGGACCGCGACCGACCGCGACGAGCACATAGTCGGCGACGAGTTCGCTGCCGTCGTCGAGCGTCACCGTCACGGCGTCGGCCGTCTGGGTGAGCGTGTCGTAACGGCGACCGAGCTGGAACGCGATGCCGCGCTTGCGGAACGCGCGCTCGAGGGCCTTGCTCGACGAGACGTCCTCGGCCGGCAGCAGGTGCGGCAGGGCTTCGACGATCGTGACGTCGACGCCGAACGAACGCCAGACGCTCGCGAACTCCACGCCGATCACGCCGCCGCCGAGCACCACGACGCGGTCGGGGATGACGTCGAGGTCGAGGGCCTGCTCGCTGGTGAGCACGCGTCCGCCGATCTCCAGGCCGGGAAGGCTGCGGCTGTACGAGCCCGTCGCGAGGATCACGTCGGTGCCGCGGTACACGTCGTCGCCGACACGGACGGCGGGTCCAACCTCGAGCGAGCCCTCTCCCGACACGACACGGATGCCGCGGGCCGAGATCAGTCCCTCGAGGCCCTTGAACTTCTTCGCGACGATCCCTTCGCGGTACGACCGCACGCGCGCGGGGTCGATACCGCCGAAGGTGGCGTCGACGCCGATCTCCGCCGCGCCGCGGGCGGCGTCGGCCACCTCGCCGGCGTGCAGGAGCGCCTTGGTCGGGATGCATCCCCGGTGCAGGCACGTGCCGCCGAGCTTGTCCTTCTCGACCAGCACGACGTCTTTGCCGAGTTCGGCGAGACGCAGGGCCGCCGCGTAGCCGCCGCTGCCGCCGCCCAGGATGACGACGTCGGCGGTGTGGTCGGTCATCGCGCGCCGCCCGCGGAGATCATCTCCACCAGCGAACGCACGGTGGCGCCCGTGACGCCCTTGTCGGTGTACCCGAAGGGCGCCGCCTTGTTCATGCCGACGCCGGCGATGTCGAGGTGCACCCAGGGGATGCGAGGCGCGTCGGCCGCATCGGACACGCGACCGACGAAGTGGCGGAGGAAGAGCCCCGCGAACAGCGATCCACCGGCGGGGTCGCCGATCTTCGCGTTCTGCAGGTCGGCGATGGGGGAGTCGAGGTCGTCGACCATGTGGTCGGGCAGCGGCAACTGCCACGCGAGCTCGGCGGTGCGCGCCGACGCCGCGAGGTACTCGGCCACGGCCGCTTCCTCGCCCATGACGCCGGTGTGGCGGTTGCCGAGGGCGACGGTGATGGCGCCCGTGAGGGTCGCCACGTCGACGATGAGGTCGGGGTTCTCGCGGCTGGCCGCGGCGAGACCGTCGGCGAGCACGAGGCGCCCCTCGGCGTCGGTGTTGAGCACCTCGACGGTGGTGCCGTCGAGGGTGCGCAAAACGTCACCCGGGCGCGTCGCGCGACCCGACGGCATGTTGTCGGCGATGCACAGCCAGGCGCTGACCTTGACCGGCAGCTCCATCTCGGCGGCGGCCTTCAGCACGGCGAGGACCGTGGCGGCTCCGCACATGTCGTACTTCATCCCGACCATGGATGCCGGCGGCTTCAGTGACAGCCCACCGGTGTCGAACGTGATGCCCTTGCCGACGAGGGCGACGTGACGCTCGGCGCCGGCCGGCGCGTAGTCGAGGCGCACCATGCGCGGCGGGCGGTCGGATCCCTGCCCGACGCCGAGGATGCCGCCGTAGCCGCCCTCGCGGAGAGCGTTCTCGTCGAGCACCTCGACCTCGACCGGCAGGCCCTTCACGGCCTCGACGGCCGCGTCGGCGAAGTCGGCGGGTCCGAGCCACTCGGCGGGGGTCGTCACGAGGTCCTTCACCAGGGCCACGGCGCCCGAGACGGCGGCAACGGCCGCGATGTCTGCGTCGGACGGGGCGTCGGTGCCCGTGACCGTCACCTGGGTGGCGCGGGGCTTGGCGGACTTCTTCTTGTAGTCGGCGAACCGGTAGCCGCCCAGAGCGGCTCCTTCGGCGAGCGACTTCCAGGCCGAGGCGACCAGCGACTGCACGGCGACGTGCGCGAAACCGGTGAGCTGTCGCAGCCCCGTGCCCGCGGCATCGCGCAGGGCGGCCTCGCTCGGGTCGGTGCCGGCGCCCGCGACGGCGACCGGGGTCGACACACCCGGAACGTGCACGCGCTGGAACGAGCCGGCCGCCCCCGTGAACCCCACCGCCGACAGTGCGGCGAACAGTCCGGACCAGCCGTCCGGATCGGGCGCTCCTTCCGAAACAGTCGGGACGATCAGGAGGATCGCGTCGGCATCGGATTCGAGGGAGGGGGCGGAGGTGTACGCCACGGAGGGGAACGGCATGGGATCCATCCTAGGTTCGCCCGTGTTCGCTAGCAGCGGGACGCACCGCCGCCGACGCATTCGCGACCGCTCGTAGAGTGGAAGCATGCCCTCATCCGTCCCGCTGTACGACCGCGCCCCCGCGGCGCCGCCCGTGCCGTCGGGCCTGCCGCTCGTGATCGCTCTCACCGGGTTCACCGACGCAGGCGGGGCCGTGTCTCGTCTGGTGGAGTACTTCCGAGACGACCTTCAGCCGAACCCCGTGTTCGTCTTCGACAACGACGCCCTCCTCGACTACCGGGCGCGTCGGCCGGTCATCACCTTCGTCGAAGACCACCTGACCGACTACCGCCCCGCGCGCCTCGAGCTGTCACTCGCGCACGACTCGCTGGGGCACCCGTTCCTGCTGCTCGCCGGCTACGAGCCGGACTTCCTCTGGGAGGCCTTCGCCGAGACGGTCCTCGAACTGTCGGCGGGTCTGCAGGTGTCGTCGGTCAGCTGGGTGCACGCGATCCCCATGCCCGTCCCGCACACGCGCCCCATCGGCACCACCGTGAGCGGCACGCGCCCCGACCTCGCCGAGGCCCACTCCGTCTGGCGTCCGCACACGCAGGTGCCCTCCACCGCCGGACACCTGCTCGAATACCGCTTCGCCGAGGCGGGCGCCAAGGTCGCCGGCTTCGCTCTGCTCGTTCCGCACTACCTCGGTGACACCGAGTACCCCGCCGCCGCCTTGGCCGGGCTCGACAGCCTCACTGTGGCGACCGGCCTCGTCTTCTCCGGCGAGGTGCTGCGCGAAGAGAACCGCGAGTTCATCGCCAAGGTGACCGAGCAGGTCGAGGGCAGCGACGAGCTGACCCGCATGCTCGAGGGACTCGAGGAGCGCTACGACGCCTACATGGCCGGCTCCACCTCGGCCACCCCGATCATCCACACGGGCGACCTGCCCAGCGCGGACGAACTCGCCGCGGAGCTCGAGCGCTTCCTCGCCTCGCGCCCCGGCGACGACGACCGCCGCGGCAAGCTCGGCTGAACCCGGCGGCGAACATCCCGGATGCCGGGGGACTCGGCATCCGTCACGCTCTTCTCCCGCAGCGGCAGGCGGTGCTCTCGACCTGACCTGACCGACGGGAATGCGCGGGGGCGCGCAGACGTTGTCTACGCATAGATCCCCGGTCCACGTCAAGTCCCGGTCTGGGGATGTGAGACAATGAAGAACCTGACCCGTTGTCACCCGGTCCAGGAGCCCCGCTCCTCGGCTCGGGACTTGACAAGGGTCTTACTAGTGTCCGAGAACGACCGGCGGCCGTGCAACGTACGTTCCCGGTGAAAGGCGAAACGTGGCAGGCACGACAACCAAGACCCGCTCCCGGAGTGCGAAGGACACCGAGCTCGAGAACTCCGAGGAGACCGTGACGGCGTCGACGACGACGACCGCGAAGAAGGCTCCCGCGAAGAAGGCCCCCGCCAAGGCCAAGGCTGCGCCCGCGAAGGCGAAGACGAAGGCCAAGAAGGACGACGGCCTCGAAGACGAAGAGGACGCCGAAGTCGAAGCCGACGTCGACCTCGAAGTCGACGACACCACCGACGCCGACGATTCCGACGACGCGGCCAAGCCCGACGCGAAGAAGACCGACGACGACGATGACGACGAGACCCCGGCGGCGCCCGCCGAGGCTCTTCCCACCGGCGCGATCGTCATCTCGTCGAGCGACGAAGACGACGTCCCCGTTTACTCCGCGCAGATCACCGGCGCCACCGCCGACCCGGTCAAGGACTACCTGAAGCAGATCGGCAAGGTCCCGCTCCTGAACGCGGCCGAAGAGGTCGAGCTCGCGATGCGCATCGAGGCCGGTCTGTTCGCCGAAGAGAAGCTGTCGAACATGTCGGCGGCCGAGAAGACGGGCCAGCTCGGGCTCGACCTGCAGTGGGTCGCCCGTGACGGTCAGCGCGCCAAGAGCCACCTGCTCGGCGCCAACCTCCGCCTCGTGGTCTCGCTCGCCAAGCGCTACACCGGTCGCGGCATGCAGTTCCTCGACCTCATCCAGGAGGGCAACCTGGGCTTGATCCGTGCGGTCGAGAAGTTCGACTACACCAAGGGCTTCAAGTTCTCGACCTACGCCACCTGGTGGATCCGTCAGGCGATCACCCGCGCCATGGCCGACCAGGCCCGCACCATCCGCATCCCGGTGCACATGGTCGAGGTCATCAACAAGCTCGCGCGCGTCCAGCGTCAGATGCTGCAGGACCTCGGTCGCGAACCCACGCCCGAAGAACTGAGCCGCGAGCTCGACATGACCCCCGAGAAGGTCATCGAGGTGCAGAAGTACGGCCGCGAGCCCATCTCGCTGCACACGCCCCTCGGTGAAGACGGAGACAGCGAGTTCGGTGACCTCATCGAGGACACCGAGGCCGTCGTCCCCGCCGACGCGGTGGGCTTCACCATGCTGCAGCGCCAGCTCGAGTCGCTCCTCGACTCGCTCAGCGAGCGCGAAGCGGGCGTGATCCGCATGCGCTTCGGCCTCGGCGACGGTCAGCCCAAGACCCTCGACCAGATCGGCGACACGTTCGGCGTCACGCGCGAGCGCATCCGCCAGATCGAGTCGAAGACCATGGCGAAGCTGCGTCACCCCAGCCGCTCGCAGTCGCTGCGGGACTACCTCGAATGAGCGCGGAGGCCAACGCCGGCAAGGCGCTCACCGTCACCGTCGAGGGCACCTCGTACGCCCGCATTCCGATCCGCACGCGGGTCGTCATGCCGGGCGACGACCTCGACGCGTTCATCCTCGAGTACGCGAAGGATGCCGTGCAGCCGGGCGACCTGCTGTTCGTCACCGAGAAGATCGTCGCTATCACGCAGGGGCGATCGTTCAAGCTCGACACGATCAAGCCCCGCAAGCTCGCGCTCTTCCTGTCGAAGTACGTCACCCGCACGCCCTACGGCATCGGCCTGGGCATGCCCGAGACGATGGAGATGGCGCTGCGCGAGTGCGGAACGCCCCGCATCCTGTTCGCCGCGGCCGTCTCGGCCGTGACCAAGGCGTTCGGGCGCAAGGGTGACTTCTACCGCATCGCGGGCGACAAGGCGCGCGCGATCGACGGTCCGACCAAGGGCACGATCCCGCCGTACAACCAGGCCGTCGTGCTCGGACCCGAGCGCCCCCGCGAGGTGGCCGCCCGCCTCAAGTCGCTGCTCGGCGGCGACCTGCAGGTGGCCGTGGTCGACATCAACGACCTGGGTGGCAACATCCTCGGCTCCACGATGGACAAGGCCGGCGAGAAGCGCCTCGTCGCGATCCTCAAGGACAACCCGCTCGGTCAGGGCCACGAGTCGACCCCGCTCGGCATCGTGCGCCACACCTGAGACACCTCGTCGGAAGGCCCGTCCCGTTCGCGGGGCGGGCCTTTCGCGTTCCCGGATGCCGTCACCTCGACAACCGAGGTGGCTGGGCCTGTCGAAGCCAGGGACCTCCCAACCGAGGTGGCTGAGCCTGTCGCACCCCCCGGACCCTTCGACAAGCTCAGGGACCTCCCAACCCAGGTGGCTGAGGCTGTCGAAGCCACCGGACCCGACGCCAGCCCCGGACCCTTCGACAAACTCAGGGACCTCCCAACCCAGGTGGCTGAGCCTGTCGAAGCCACCGGACCCCACGCCCTCCCCGAACCCAGGTGGCTGAGCCTGTCGAAGCCACCGGACCCCACGCCCTCCCCGAACCCAGGTGGCTGAGCCTGTCGAAGCCACCGGACCCACGCCGGCCCCGGGCCCTTCGACAAGCTCAGGGACCTCCCCAACCCAGGTGGCTGAGCCTGTCGAAGCCAGGGACCTCCCAACCGAGGTGGCTGAGCCTGTCGCAGCCCCCGGACCCTTCGACAAGCTCAGGGACCTCCCAACCCAGGTGGCTGAGCCTGTCGAAGCCACCGGACCCGACGCCAGCCCCGGACCCTTCGACAAACTCAGGGACCTCCCAACCGAGGTGGCTGAGCCTGTCGAAGCCACCGGACCCCACGCCCTCCCCGAACCCAGGTGGCTGAGCCTGTCGAAGCCACCGGAGCCCAACGCCGGCCCCGGACCCTTCGACAAGCTCAGGGACCTCCCGCACCGAGCAGAAGAGGCCCGGCCCCACGCGGGGGACGGGCCTCTCGGCATCCGGGATCAGAACCCGATGGCGGCCTGGTAGCGCGGCTTGTGTCCGGTGCGGATGCCGGTCACGCTCGGCTTGTTCTCGTACACGCCGGCGCCCCAGTTGCCCTCGACGAGCACAGGGCCGTCGGGGCCGACGACGATGTCCCAGCCGACGTACTGCACCTGCGGAACGACGCGCGCGACCTCGTCGACGAACGCCTTGACCTCGTCGATCATCGGCAGCTGGAAGTCGGCGATGCGCGCGCCCGAGTCGGGATGCAGCTCGTGCACGTGACCGTGCGAGTCGTAGCCGGCGCCCAGGGCGTGGCCGTTCTCGTCGAGCATCGTGTAGAAGCCGCCGAAGGTCATCTGGTCGCTGACCGCGCCGCGGCCGAACTTCTGCGCCATGGCGAGGATGTGGGTCTTCTGTCCGTCGAAGAACGCGGTGACCCGGGTGGTGTTGACGGTGCCGGGGCAGACGGCCGCGAGGTCGTCGTGCTGGCGGATGACTTCTTCGACGAGGATTTCGCCGCGCTCGAGCAGTCCGCGGTGGAAAGCGCTCCAGTCGTCGACCTCGGCCGCGTGGTAGCGGTGCACGCCGGTGCCGGCCTGACCGACCGGCTCCTTCGTGACGATGGTGCCGAGGCGCTCGGTGAAGGCGCGCAGGTCGTCGGCGTTGCCGGCATCCACCACCATCCACTCGCGGCGCAGGAACTCGCTGAACTTCCGGTCGAACTCGACCTTGTCCTGGAACAGGCCGCGGTAGTCGGGGTGGTCGTACTTCTGCGAGATCTGGTTCGACACCGGGTGCGTCATGTACGTCGAGCGCTCGGCGGGGGTGAGGATCGCGAAGTCGTAGTCGATGTAGTCCTGGAAGCCGACGTTCTTCACACCGGCCTGGTAAAGCATGTCGGCGACGACGAGCGGCAGGGCCTTGCCGTGCTGGCTCGAGGCCTCTTTGGCTCGTTCGACGACCGAGCCGACATCGATGCGGCGGGCGCGTCCGGCGAGGTAGCGGAGGCGCGTGACGGGGGAGAAACCCTTGTGAGGCATGAGGCTCCGGGGTCGGGGATCACGGACCTCGTTAGTCTAGAGGGGTGACCTCCACGCTCCCTGCCCGCTTGCCCGAGGCCGGGGGAGTGGCACCCGTGGCCCTCGTCTCCGAGTCCGCCCTGCGCCGCAACGCGCCCCTCGCCCTCGCCGCCGGCATCGCGACCGGCGGCGACGACGTGCTCGCCGCCGACGCGTGGGGGCACGGTGCCGAGTGGGTGCGTTCGGTGCTGGAGGATCTCGGAATGGATGCCGCCCCTCTCGATGCCGCGGTCCTGTTCGGCATGCCCGGCTCGCACGCGCAGCCCGTTCTGTCGCTGCGCGGGCGCGCGCTGGGCATTAAGCCGCTGCTGCGCGGGGAGGGCGTCTCGTACGGTTACACGCATCGCGCGCCCCACGACACCACCGTGGCCCTCGTCACCGGTGGCTACGCCCAGGGGGTGGTGCGCTCTCTCGGCAATGCCGCCACCGTCGCGATCGGCGGACGTCGGCATCGCATCGTCGGGCGCGTCGCGATGGACGTCTGCGTGGTCGACGTCGAGGACGCGACCGTCGAGCGCGGGGCCGAGGTCGTCTTCTTCGGCGACCCGGCCGAGGGGCAACCCTCGCTCGAGGAGTGGACGGATGCCACGGACCTCGGCGCCGCGGAGATCGTCGCCCTCGTCGGCGTCCGTGCCGATCGGCGGGTGAGCGCATGAGCGCCGTCTACCGCGTCGACCTCGACGCCTTCGCGCGCAACCTTCGTCGCGTGCGCGAGGCGGTGGCTCCCGCGGCCCACATGCTCGTCGTCAAGGACGACGCCTACGCGCACGGGCTGGAGCCGATCGTGACGCGCGCCGTCGCCGAGGGCGTCCGCTGGATCGGCGCCTTCGACGTGGTCACGGGGGCCGCTGTCCGGCGCATCGCCGGGCCCGACGTGCGGATCTTCGTGTGGCTCATCGGCGGAGCCGACGATCTGGTAGCGGGCATCGCGGCCGACCTCGATCTTGGCATCGGCGACGAAGCACTCCTCGACGACCTCTCCCGGCTCGAGGCCGATCGGCCCGCCCGCGTACACCTCAAGATCGACACGGGCCTGCACCGCAACGGCATCCGTCCGGAACGGTGGGAGGCCGCTCTCGCGCAGACCGCAACGCTGGTCGCGGCGGGGCGCGTGGCGTTCGAAGGAATCTGGTCGCACATCTCCGAGGCCTCGGATGCCGATGACGACGACGCCCGAGCGCTGTTCCTCGCCGCGCGCGAGACGGCCCGCGCAGCGGGACTCGACCCGCGTTTCTCGCACCTGGCCGCCAGCGCGGCCGGTTTCGCGAGGGGCGAGTTCCGCGAAGACCTCGTGCGGGTCGGCGCGTTCTCGTACGGCATCCGTCCCTCCGGAGGCCCGGGGGAGCAGGAGCTCGGCATCGAGCCGATCGCGACGCTGTGGGCCACCGTGACGACCGTGGACGCCGCGGGCGTGCACCTCGACGTGGGGAGCCTGCACGGGCTGCCCAGCGCTCTGGGCGCACGCTTCGACGTGCTCGCCCCCGAGGGACCGCGACGGGTCGAGGCGATCGCGCCGACCGAGACGGTGCTCGCGCCGTGGGCCGGCGCCGCGCCGGGGGATGAGATCGCCCTCTTCGGTCCCGGCGCCCTCTCCAGCGCGACCGATCTCGCCGAACTCATCGACACCATCGGTGAGGAGATCGCGCTCCGCGTCTCACCGACCGTCGCACGCACCTACGTCTCGACCGCCCCCTGAAACGCGGAACGGGCCCCGTCGCACTCGAAGGAGTGCGCGGGGCCCGTTCCGACGTGATGGTCTCAGTCGGCGGCGTTGAGTCGCGCCGTCTCGTCGTGCCACGAGGTGGCGATGCTACGGAGCTTCTCTTCGTACTTGCGGCCATGGTGTGCGCAGAACAGCAACTCGCTGCCGTTCACCTCGGCGGCGATGTAGGCCTGCGCGCCGCAGGAGTCGCAGCGATCCGCCGCCGTCAGGCGGTGATCGAGGACGGCTGACGCTTCGGGTGCAGTCGTGGTGGTCATGTCGGGTGCCCTCCTCAGGTGGTCGTGGGCGAGTCTCCATATACAACCACGCGGATGTTTCCCTTATGCCGCGGCTTGATCACATTTCGCTGTGCGCGTACGGTGACCCGACCTCGCTGTGTGTCTGGCAGGCGATGTCGGTACCCCCGATTACGCTGGGAAATCGTGACGTCCGAGTACTCCGCCCATCATCTGCAGGTCCTCGAGGGCCTCGAAGCCGTGCGCAAGCGCCCGGGCATGTACATCGGGTCCACCGACTCGCGTGGTCTCATGCACTGCCTCTGGGAGATCATCGACAACTCCGTCGACGAAGCCCTCGGCGGCCACGGGTCGCGCATCGACATCGTGTTGCACGCCGACGGCAGTGTCGAGGTGCGCGACCGCGCCCGCGGCATCCCGGTCGACGTCGAGCCCCGCACCGGCCTCACGGGTGTCGAGGTCGTCTTCACCAAGCTGCACGCCGGCGGCAAGTTCGGCGGCGGCTCGTACGCGGCATCCGGGGGTCTGCACGGCGTCGGCGCCTCGGTCGTCAACGCGCTCTCGGAGCGCCTCGACGTCGAGGTCGACCGTGGCGGCAAGACCTACGCGATGTCGTTCCACCGCGGCGAGCCCGGGCAGTTCGCGGGCGACACCCCCGACTCGACCTTCACGCCCTTCGAGCGCAGCAGCGAACTGCGCGTGGTGGGCAAGGCGCCGCGCGGAGTCACCGGCACGCGCATCCGCTACTGGGCCGACCGGCAGATCTTCACGAAAGACGCCGCGTTCGGTCTCGACGAGCTCGTGCAGCGCGTGCGCCAGACGGCGTTCCTCGTGCCGGGCCTCGAGATCGTCGTGCAAGACGAACGGGGCGAGGAGCGCGTCGAGACGAGCTACCGCTTCGACGGCGGCATCTCGGAGTTCGCCGAGTTCCTTGCGCCCGACGCCGCCGTCACCGACACCTGGCGGCTCACCGGTACCGGCACGTTCACTGAGACCGTGCCGGTGCTGCAGCCCGGCGGTTCGATGATCCCCACCGAGGTCGAGCGCGAGTGCGAGGTCGACATCGCGGTGCGATGGGGCACCGGCTACGACACCACGACCCGCTCGTTCGTGAACATCATCGCCACCCCCAAGGGCGGCACGCACCAGCAGGGCTTCGAGCAGGGGCTCATGAAGGTGCTGCGCGCGCAGGTCGAGCAGAACGCCCGCAAGCTCAAGGTCGGCAATGACAAGATCGAGAAAGACGACCTGATGGCCGGCCTTACGGCCGTCATGACCGTACGCCTGCCCGAGCCGCAGTTCGAGGGCCAGACCAAAGAGATCCTCGGCACGCCCGCAGTGCGTCAGATCGTGGCATCCGTCGTGCAGAAGGAGCTCGCGGCGCGCTTCGCCTCGCCCAAGCGCGACGACAAGGCGCAGACCGCACAGCTGCTCGAGAAGATCGTCTCCGAGATGAAGGCGCGCATCTCGGCGCGCACCCACAAAGAGACGCAGCGGCGCAAGAACGCCCTCGAGTCGTCGTCGCTGCCGGCGAAGCTCGTCGACTGCCGCTCCAACGACGTGAACGACTCCGAGCTGTTCATCGTCGAGGGCGACTCCGCCCTCGGAACGGCCAAGCTCGCGCGCAACAGCGAGTACCAGGCGCTGCTGCCCATCCGCGGCAAGATCCTCAACACGCAGAAGGCCTCGATCAGCGACATGCTGTCGAACGCCGAGTGCGCCTCGATCATCCAGGTGATCGGCGCCGGCTCCGGCCGCTCGTTCGATCTCGACGCCGCGCGCTACGGCAAGATCATTCTGATGAGCGACGCCGACGTCGACGGCGCGCACATCCGCACGCTGCTGCTGACGCTGTTCTTCCGGTACATGCGACCCCTGGTCGAAGAAGGCCGCGTGTTCGCCGCCGTGCCGCCCCTGCACCGCGTGATCGTCATGAATCCGGGCTCCAAGCCCAACGAGACGATCTACACCTACAGCGAGCAGGAGCTGCACGCCCTGCTCGCCAAGCTCAAGCGCGGCAACAAGCGCTGGCAGGAGCCGATCCAGCGGTACAAGGGTCTGGGCGAGATGGATGCCGACCAGCTCGCGACCACGACCATGGACCGCGCCGGCCGTATGCTGCGCCGCGTGCGCGTGCAGGACATGGAGGCCGCGGCATCCGTCTTCGACCTGCTCATGGGCAGCGACGTCGCCCCGCGCCGCGAGTTCATCATCGACTCCAGCGACCGCCTGGCGCGCGAGCGCATCGACGTCTGAGCCTGCCGGGGTCCGTCGTCGAGCGGGCTCGCCGTCCTGCGGACGAGAACCCCGACACGCCGTCCCGCCGACGGCCGGACCGGCGTGTCGGCACCCGCGTCCGCACGACGGTCGAGCACACGGCCTCCGCCGCCGTCCTGCGGATTCCGCCCCCGACACGCCGCCGCTTCGGCCGGTCGGACCGGCATGTCGCCGACGGCGTCCGCACGAGGGTCGCACACGGCCCGCGACCGCTCTGCCGCCGCCCCGCCGCCGTCCTGCGGACGAGAACCCCGACACGCCGTCCCGCCGACGGCCGGACCGGCGTGTCGGCACCCGCGTCCGCACGACGGCAGCCGCGACCGACCCGGCTCCACCGGGCCGCGGGCTCAACGGACGACGGTGCCGATCGCGCCGACGACGGCGTCGAGGGGCTGACCTGAGGCGTCGCGCTTGGCGCCGGCATCCGGCAGCGCACGCACCGAGCCGTCGGGGCCCACCGCGCGGGGATCGGTGCCGACCCACGCGAGCACGAGGGCGTCTTCGCCGCGCAGGAGGCGCTGAGTGCGCACTCCGCCGGTGGCGCGCCCCTTGGCGGGGAACTCCGTGAAGGCCGAGACCTTGGCGCTCCCGGCATCGGTGCCCGGCAGCGCGGCCGACGATCCGGCCACGGTCACCACCACCGCGTCGAAGGCCGAGGCCCCGACGACGGCGAAGTCGATCACCCGTGCGCCGTCGGAGAGGCGGATGCCGGCCATGCCGCCCGCCGATCGTCCTTGGGGTCGCACGGAGGAGGCCTCGAAGCGCAGCAGCTGCGCATCGCTCGCGATGAACACGAGCTCGGCGTTGTCGCCGGCGGGAGCGGCGCCCACGACCCGGTCGCCGTCGCGCAGCGAGATGATCTCGATCTCGTCCTTCGTGCCGAGCTCGGTCGCGGCGACCCGCTTGACGACGCCCTGCTCGGTGCCGAGCGCGATGGTGGGGGAGTCGACGAGAGGCACCAGGGCCACGACCTTCTCGCCCTTCGCGAGCGCCAGGTACTGCTCGACCTTCGTGCCCGCGGCGACCTGCACCGAGTTGGCGGGGACGGACGGCAGGTCCACCGGCGAGAAGCGCACGAGACGCCCGGCGGAGGTCACCGCGCCGATGTCGCCGCGCGTGGTCGTGTCGACCGACGAACGGATCGCGTCGTGCTTCGACCGGCGCGCAGGCGGCACCACACCGCCGGCGGGGGCGTCGGCGACGAGCTCGGCGCGCACCATGCGTCCGGTGGCCGACAGGTACACGCGGCACGGGGCGTCGGCGATCTGCAGGTCGACGGCGGCGGCCGCGGCCCTCGCCGAACGGGGCTGTACAGGTCCGCCGTTGAGCAGCATCGTGCGGCGCGGGGTGCCGTAAGCGTCGGCCGCGGCATCCAGTTCTCTCGCCACCTGCTGGCGCAGCAGCGTCTCGCTGCCCAGCAACTCGACCAGCTGCGCGATCTCGGCGTTCAACTGGTCGCGCTCGGCCTCGAGCTCGATGCGCGAGAACTTCGTGAGGCGACGCAGCCGCAGCTCGAGGATGTACTCGGCCTGCGGGTGCGAGAGGTCGAAGACCTCCTGCAGGCGCGTGCGCGCTTCTTCGCTGTCATCGGACGAGCGGATGACCTGGATGACCTCGTCGATGTCGAGGATCGCGATGAGAAGACCCTCGACCAGGTGCAGGCGCTCGCGCTTGCGCGCCAGGCGGAACTCGCTGCGCCGCGTGACGACGCGGATGCGGTGATCGATGTACACCCGCAGCATCTCGCGCAGGCCCAGGGTCTGCGGCTGGCCGTCGACGAGGGCGACGTTGTTGATGCCGAAGGAGTCCTCGAGGGGCGTGAGGCGGTAGAGCTGCTCGAGCACGGCCTTGGGGTCGAAGCCGGTCTTGATGCCGATCACCAGGCGCAGGCCGTTGTTGCGGTCGGTGAGGTCGGTGACGTCGGCGATGCCCGTCAGCTTCTTCGCCTGCACGGCGTCTTTGATCTTCTCGATCACGCGCTCGGGACCGACGAAGTAGGGCAGTTCGGTGATGACGATGCCGGTGCGGCGCGGACCGAGCGACTCGATCGACGCCTTCGCGCGAGTGCGGAACGTGCCGCGGCCGTTCGTGTACGCGTCTTTGATGCCGTCGAGACCCACGATGATGCCGCCCGAGGGCAGGTCGGGGCCGGGCACGAACTCCATGAGCTCTTCGACGGTGGCATCCGGATGCTGCAGCAGGTGGATCGCGGCGGCGACGACCTCGATGAGGTTGTGCGGCGCCATGTTCGTCGCCATGCCGACCGCGATGCCCGTCGCGCCGTTGACCAGCAGGTTGGGGAAGGCGGCCGGGAGCACTTCGGGCTGCTGGAACTGACCGTCGTAGTTCGGGATGAAGTCGACGACGTCCTCGTCGAGGTTCTCGGTCAGCGCCATCGCCGGGGGAGCGAGGCGCGCCTCGGTGTACCGGGGCGCGGCGGGACCGTCGTCGAGCGAGCCGAAGTTGCCGTGGCCGTCGACCAGGGGCACCCGCAGCGAGAAGTACTGGGCCAGGCGCACGAGGGCGTCGTAGATGGGGGCGTCGCCGTGGGGGTGGAGCTTTCCCATCACCTCGCCGACGACGCGGGCGCTCTTGACGTGCCCGCGGTCGGGCCGCAGCCCCATCTCGGCCATCTGGTACAGGATGCGGCGCTGCACCGGCTTGAGTCCGTCGCGGGCGTCGGGGAGGGCCCGCGAGTAGATGACCGAGTAGGCGTACTCGAGGAACGACCCCTGCATCTCGGTCGAGACATCGACGTCTTCGATGCGCTCGACGACGGGTGACGTCGCGGATGAGGAGGAACGGGAATCGGGCATAGGTGCGGCCTCGGGTCGGGCGGGCGTCGCGTCAGGACGGGGATCGGGAGTCGTGTGGAAGACTTGCCGAGATGTCACTCAGCCTACCGGCGGACCCGCCGCGCTCCCGGAGCCTCACCGGTGTGGTGGAGCAGTCGATCGCCGCCCTGACCGGCGAATCCGAGTGGTTCGCTCCCGCGCGCAGTGCCATCGTGTTCCTCATCGACGGCCTCGGCTCGCACAACCTCGCCGCCCGTCGCGGCCACGCGCGCTTCCTCGGCTCGGTCGGGGGCCGGCGCGACGTGGCGCGCACCGTCTTCCCCTCGACCACCGCGGCGGCTCTTTCGAGCCTGCTGACGGGCACCGATCCGGGCGTGCACGGCATCGTCGGCTACCGCGCCCGCATCCCCGGCACCGATCTGGCGCCCAACCAGCTGCACGGGTGGGAGACCGACGGCCTCGACCCGCACACCTGGCAGCGCAGCGAGCCACTGTTCGCCCGCCACGCCGCCGCGGGACGACCGAGCTTCGTCGTTTCCCGCCCCTCGTACACCGGCACCGGCTTCACCGAGGCGACGCTGCGCGGGGCGGAGTTCTTCCCCTCCGACGACCTCGACGAGCGCGTGCATCTCGCGGCCGACCTGGCTGCGCGGCATCCGGGATCGATCACGTATCTGTACGCCCCCGAACTCGACACCGCTGGTCATCGTGACGGGTGGGAGTCCGACCGCTGGACCGACACTCTCGAGCGGGTGGATGCCGCGGCTCGACGCCTCGCCGAGGGTATCGACGCGCACACGGGCGTGCTGGTCACGGCCGATCACGGCATGGTCGACGTGCCGACGCACAAGCACGTGCTGCTGCGCGAGGGCGACGCACTGCTCGACGGCGTCGACATCGTCGGCGGCGAGCCGCGCATGATCCACCTGTACACGGCCGAGGGGCGGGCGGATGCCGTGGCCGCGGTCTGGCGCGAGAGCGAGGCCGCGCGAGCCTGGGTCATGACCCGCGACGAGGCGATCGACGCGGGGCTCTTCGGCCGGGTCGACGACGAGGTGCGCCCCCGCATCGGAGACGTGCTCGTGGCCGCGCGCGGCCGATTCGCCTACTACGACGACCGCGAGGCCGACAAACGACCACAGCGCATGGTCGGCCAGCACGGATCGCTCACCGACGAGGAGCGCACGGTGCCGCTCCTGCGCCTCGGCGCCTTCGCCTGACGCGAGGCCGAGACGCGGCATCCGGATGCCGTCGTGCGGATCTCACGCGCGACGCGCCGTCGTCAGGCACGACTCGTCCCGCGGGTCGGATGTCCGATCCGCAGGACGGCGGGGTGTCAGCTCTCGTCGGAGCGGGCGCCGAACACGATCTCGTCCCACGACGGCATCGACGGACGACCCTTCGTGCGTCGCGCGCCATCCGCCTGCGGACGCTCGGGCTCCGACGTCTTCTCGTCGGCGTCGTCGACGCAGCCCGACTCCGCGGCGTCGAACAGCGCCACCGGCGGGGCCGAAGGACGCGGCTCGGGCTCGACCTCGGTCACGCCCGGAAGCGGCTCGCGCTGTCCGCGGCGCCGACGCAGGGCCTCGAGCAGATCGGCCGTCTCGGATGAGGCGACCGGGGCGTCGGGGGAGCGCTTGATGGCCGCGGCCTGCACGGCCGGGGCGACGGGACCGGTGGCCTCGACGCCCGGCTCGTCGTCGATGTCGAGACGACGCGGCCCGAAGGCTCCGCTGTCGAAGCGCGAGTCGTCTTTGGTCATGCTGTCGAGCGCACGCAGTCGAGGGATGAGTCCCTCGGGCAGCGAGCCCTGGCGGGACAGCTGGATCGCATCGGCGTTCTGCGGCGACAGGCTGCTGCGGCGCGGGTCGAAGCTCCAGCGGGCGTCGTGATCGATGCCGTTCGCGGTGAACTCGAGCTTGACCATCCAGCCCGTGCTCTCCTTCCAGCTCGTCCAGCGCTCGGCCGACGCTCCGGCCTCGGCGAGCTTCGCGCGCACGGCGGCGCCGAACGTGACGGGGGCGTCGTGCTCGAGCGTGCCGCCCAGCAGCACGGGCACGGCGAGGGCCTGAGCGACGACGTGCTCGCGCTCGGCCAGCACCGGGCCCTCGAAACGCTCGACGTCTTCGACGCGGGCGTTCAGCAGAGTCGCGACCTCGCGCGCCGACATCCCGGAGCGGATGTGCGCCTGGATCTCGCGGGGGCTCGGCCGGGGGGCACGATCGTCGTCGGCGCGGTCGCGGCGTGCGCGGCGCGCCTCGGCGCGCAGCACATCGTCGATGGCGAGGGCGAATCGCTCGCCCGCCTGCGTCGCCACGACGAGGACGTCATCTTCGGTTCCGATGACTTTGAGCTGCTCCATACGAAACACCCCTCCGATCTGCGGTCAGGGCCCATGCTGACATGCGCGCCCCGTGCTTTCGGGAATATCGCGGGCGCGCCGCGAGTTTCCCGTCTCGCCAGGACACGCACGCCCACCGGCGAGCATTTGCTTATCGGGATCGGGTCATGCAAACTATGGCCGCCCGATCGGGCACCCGATAGGGCACAGCACCACGAAATCCGGAAGTAGAGACCTGCACGCATGGCAACCGATTACGACGCACCGCGCAAGACCGAGGACGACAGCGAGTCGATCGAGGCCCTCAAGGAGCGCGTGCCCGACAAGGCGTCGGGGTCGATCGACAACGAGGATGCCGACAACCCCTCGGGCTTCGAACTGCCCGGCGCCGACCTTTCCGACATCGAGCTCGATGTCGTCGTCCTTCCCCCTCAGGAAGACGAGTTCACCTGCATGAACTGCTTCCTCGTGAAGCACCGTTCGCAGATCGCCGAAGAGAGCGGCCCCGGCTTCATCTGCCTGGAGTGCGCAGCCTGACCTGAGCGCGCTGGATCGCCGCCACCAGGCGGTCCGGCGTGCGGGTGGACACCACCCACATCGGGGTCGGATCGTCGGGGTCGGTCACGGGAACCGTGACGATGCCGTCGATCCCGCCCCGGATCACATGCCACGCCCGGTGGTCGAGACCACTCCCACGGGCGGTGCGGGCCTCTTCCGCGACGACGCCGGCGGGAACTCCCAGCAGATCGACGGGAATGTGCGCGCGACCGGCTCGCAACTCCCCGTCGCGCACCTCCACCACGGGCGAGAACGCCAGCAGGGCGACGACGATCGCGACCGACACCACCAGCCCGATGAACAGGGCGAGGGTCGTGTCGAGCGGCGAGAAGACGACGGCTGCCATCGGGCCGCAGACGGCGGCTGCCACCAGCGCCCACAACGACGGACTCAGGCGTTCGCGGTACTCGACTGCGGTGCGGATGCCGCACCTCCTCTTCTGCATTACCCTCGGGGGGTGACCGAAACGGTGGACGTCCCAATTGTCGCATCCGAGCCCCCGGTCTTCGCCCACCCCGGCGACGCCGGAGCCGACCTGACGGCCGCCGAGGCCGTCCGCCTTGAGCCCGGCCGGCGCGCGCTCGTGTCGACCGGCGTGCGCATCGCGCTGCCCGAGGGATACGCCGCGTTCGTGGTTCCGCGCAGCGGCCTGGCCGCCAAGCACGGCATCACCATCGTGAACTCCCCCGGCACCATCGACGCGGGATACCGCGGCGAGATCAAGGTCGCCCTGCTGAACACCGACCTCGACGAGGCCTATGACATCGCGGTCGGAGACCGCATCGCCCAGCTCATCGTGATGCCCGTCCCGCCCGTGCGCTTCGTCCCCGTCGACGAACTTCCCGACAGCGTGCGCGGCGACGGCGGTTTCGGATCGAGCGGATACCAGAGCTTGCAAGGGAGCACCCGATGACCGACGACGAGTCGCAGACCACCACCACCGCCGCAGACGAGGCGGGCACCGATCTGGCCCCCGCGACCAAGAGCGCGCCCCTCGACCGCGAGAACGCGGGCCCGTTCGACGAGTCCGAGGCCAACCCCGTGCGCCCCTACATCGACCTGGGCGGCATCAAGATCCTGCCGCGAGAGGGCCTCAACCTGCGTCTCGAGGTCGAGGAGCAGACCAAGCGCATCGTCGCCGTCGGTCTCGACTACGCCGAGTCCACCCTGCAGGTGCAACCGTTCGCCGCGCCGCGCACGAGCGGCCTCTGGGAGGAGACGCGCGAGCAGATCCGCCAGCAGGTGAAGCAGCAGGGCGGCCGTGTCGAAGAGCGTGAGGGCCCGCTCGGGCCGGAGCTACTCGCCGAGGTCCCCGTGGCCGGAGCCGACGGCGCGGGCAAGCGCCTCGCGCGCTTCGTCGGTGTGGACGGACCGCGCTGGTTCCTCCGCGGCGTCATCGGGGGAGCGGCGACCAGCGACGTCGAGGCCGCGGCCGCCGTCGAAGACCTCTTCCGCTCGATCGTGGTGGTGCGCGGCTCGTCGCCCATGCCCCCGCGCGATCTCATTCCTCTCCGGATGCCGTCGACCCCCGGCACGGCATGAGCGACGACTCCGTCCGTCCCGGGCGCGAGGACGACCGCGTCCCCCTCGACCCGCCGTCGGCGGCCGACAGCGTGAGCGCCGCACTCGGCAACGCCGCGCGCCGTGCGGGCCTCGACCCCGCCAAGCACTCCAGCACCGGCGCGGCCGTCTGGGCGGCGATGGGCGGGGTGCGCGGCATCCTGGAATCCGTCCTGCCGTCACTGGCGTTCGTCGTGCTCTTCACGGTCACCATCGACCCCGAGACGCGCCAGGGCAACCTGTGGCTCAGCTTGGGCGTCTCGGTGGGTCTCGCGGTGGTCTTTACCCTCGCGCGTCTCATCGCGAAGTCGCCGCCCAGCGCCGCGATCGGCGGTCTGCTGGCCACGGTCGGCGCCGCCGTGCTCTCGCTGGTGACCGGCCGCGGGCAGGACAACTTCGTGCTCGGCTTCTTCACCAACGGCGCGTACGGCACGGCCTTCCTCGTGTCGGCGCTGGTGGGCTGGCCGCTGATCGGTCTCGCCGCGGGGTACCTGCTGGGCGAGGGCACGCGGTGGCGCGCCGACAAGCGCAAGCGCCGCGCCTACACGTGGCTGTCGATCGCCTGGGCCGCGCTCTTCGCGGCGCGCCTGGCCGTTCAGCTCCCGCTGTATTTCGCGGGAGACGTGACCGCGCTCGGCACTCTGAAGATCGTCATGGGCCTGCCGTTGTTCGCGCCGATGCTCGCCGTGACGTGGCTCGTGGCGCGTGCTCTGCACCCCAGGCGCGAGTCCTGATAATATCTTGACATCAAGATAAATCCGACGCCCTGCGCGGTTAGGTCGACCTTCCTGGTTTCGACCGAGCGGCACGGGGAAGATGGAGAAATGCGGGCCTGAAGCCTGCGCATTCGCCGACGAAGGAGACGATCGTGTCCACGGTTGACAGCTTCGGTGCAAAGAGCACCCTGACGGTCGGCAGCACCGACTACGAGATCTTCCGGGTCGACACGGTCGCCGGTTACGAGAAGCTCCCCTTCAGCCTGAAGGTGCTGCTCGAGAACTTGCTCCGCACCGAAGACGGTGCCAACGTCACCAAGGAGCAGATCCAGGCGCTCGGCTCGTGGGACCCCACGGCCGAGCCCGACACCGAGATCCAGTTCACGCCCGCCCGCGTGGTCATGCAGGACTTCACCGGTGTGCCCTGCATCGTCGACCTCGCCACCATGCGCGAGGCCGTCACCGCCCTCGGCGGCGACCCGAACAAGATCAACCCGCTCTCGCCCGCCGAGATGGTCATCGACCACTCGGTCATCGCCGACCTGTTCGGCAGCGAGAACGCCCTCGAGCGCAACGTCGAGATCGAGTACGAGCGCAACGGCGAGCGGTACCAGTTCCTGCGCTGGGGCCAGACGGCGTTCGACGACTTCAAGGTCGTTCCCCCGGGAACCGGCATCGTGCACCAGGTCAACATCGAGCACCTGGCCAAGGTCGTCTACGACCGTGCTTCGACAAGCTCAGCAACCGGTGAAGAGGTCCTCCGCGCGTACCCCGACACCTGCGTCGGCACCGACTCGCACACCACGATGGTCAACGGCCTGGGCGTGCTCGGTTGGGGCGTCGGCGGCATCGAGGCCGAGGCGGCCATGCTCGGCCAGCCCGTGTCGATGCTCATCCCGCGCGTCGTCGGCTTCAAGCTCAGCGGCGAGATCCCCGCCGGTGTGACCGCGACCGACGTCGTGCTCACCATCACCGACATGCTCCGCAAGCACGGCGTGGTCGGCAAGTTCGTCGAGTTCTACGGCGAGGGCGTCGCCTCGGTGCCGCTGGCCAACCGCGCCACCATCGGCAACATGAGCCCCGAGTTCGGTTCGACCGCCGCGATGTTCCCCATCGACGACGTCACGATTGACTACCTGCGCCTGACCGGCCGCGACGAGCAGACCATCGCGCTCGTCGAGGCGTACGCCAAGGAGCAGAAGCTCTGGCACGACCCCGACCGCGAGCTGGCCTTCAGCGAATTCATGGAGCTCGACCTGTCGACGGTCGTCCCCTCGATCGCCGGCCCGAAGCGCCCCCAGGACCGCATCCTGCTGTCCGAGGCCAAGTCGCAGTTCGAGAAGGACATCCTCAACTACGCCGACACCTCGATCTCCGACTCGATCGTCGATCTCGAGGTCGACGGCACGTTCCCGGCATCCGACCCGGGTTCGGTCCCGGGCGAAGAGCACGAAGACGTCACCGACAGCGACGTGCTCATCTCGTCGGGCCACCCCGTCAACGCCTCGAAGCCCGTCAAGGTCACCACGCCCGACGGACAGTCGTACCTGCTCGACAACGGTGCTGTCACGCTCGCGGCGATCACCTCGTGCACGAACACCTCGAACCCCTCGGTCATGATCGCGGCGGGCCTGCTCGCCAAGAACGCCGTCGACAAGGGCCTCAAGCGCAAGCCGTGGGTCAAGACGACGCTCGGACCGGGCTCGAAGGTCGTCACCGACTACTACGAGAAGTCCGGCCTCGACAAGGCGCTCGAGGGCCTCGACTTCTACACCGTCGGCTACGGCTGCACGATCTGCATCGGCAACTCGGGACCCCTCATCGAAGAGGTCTCCGAGGCCGTCAACGAGAACGACCTCGCCGTCACGGCCGTCCTCTCAGGCAACCGCAACTTCGAGGGCCGCATCAGCCCCGACGTGAAGATGAACTACCTGGCCTCGCCGCCCCTCGTGGTCGCGTACGCCCTCGCCGGCTCGATGAACTTCGACTTCGAGACCGACGCCCTGGGCAAGGACCAGAACGGCGACGACGTCTTCCTGAAGGACATCTGGCCCGCTCCCGACCAGGTGCAGACGATCATCGACGCGTCGATCTCGCGCGAGCAGTTCATCCAGCAGTACGCCACGGTCTTCGAGGGCGACGAGCGCTGGAAGAACCTGCCCACCCCGACCGGCCCGATCTTCGAGTGGGATGCCGACTCCACGTACGTCCGCAAGGCTCCGTACTTCGAGGGCATGACCATGCAGCCCGACCCGGTGCGCGACATCACCGGCGCGCGCGTCATGGCGACCCTGGGCGACTCGGTCACCACCGACCACATCAGCCCGGCCGGCAACATCAAGGCGAGCACCCCCGCCGCGCAGTACCTGATGGAGCACGGCGTCGCGCAGAAGGACTTCAACTCCTACGGCTCGCGTCGTGGAAACCACGAAGTCATGATCCGCGGCACCTTCGCCAACATCCGCCTGAAGAACGAGATGGTCGCCGCCGTCAACGACGGTCAGGTCATCGAGGGCAGCTGGACCCGCGACTTCACGCAGGAGGGCGGCCCGCAGACGTACATCTACGACGCGAGCCAGAACTACCAGGCGCAGGAGACCCCGCTGGTCATCTTCGGCGGCAAGGAGTACGGCTCCGGCTCGTCGCGCGACTGGGCGGCCAAGGGCACCAAGCTCCTCGGCGTGAAGGCGGTCATCACCGAGAGCTTCGAGCGCATCCACCGCTCGAACCTCATCGGCATGGGCGTCGTCCCGCTGCA
This sequence comes from Microbacterium sp. JC 701, assembly GCF_021026215.1. Lineage (NCBI taxonomy): Bacteria > Bacillati > Actinomycetota > Actinomycetes > Micrococcales > Microbacteriaceae > Microbacterium > Microbacterium sp. JC 701. The sequence continues at coordinate 249,983 of NZ_JAJNCV010000002.1, read as the reverse complement.
GTTCCCCGCCGGCGAGAGCTGGAAGTCGCTGGGCCTCGACGGCACCGAGATCATCTCGATCGAGGGGCTCGAGCAGCTCAACGAGGGCGTCACCCCGAAGACCGTGAAGGTCACCGCCGAGCCGAGCGAGTTCTCGCCCGAGGGCAAGCAGACCATCACGTTCGACGCCGTGGTCCGCATCGACACCCCCGGTGAGGCCGACTACTACCGCAACGGCGGCATCCTGCAGTACGTGCTGCGTTCGCTGGTCTGATCCACGAACGACGGTGCCCCGGGAGCCTCGGGCTCCCGGGGCACCGTCGTTCGCGCAGAGAGTACACGGCGGCCGAACGCAAGCCGATTGCCGGGCCCGCAGCACCCCCGGAGACTAGAATCGACCCGTACGCGCGCCCCCGCGCGCACCGCACGAGAGGAGTCGTATGGCTCTCCTACCCGGTATCCATGGACCGCGCGACCTCGACGCGCTGAACCCCGACCAGCTGCGTCAGCTGGCCGCCGAGGTCCGGTCCTTCCTCGTCGAGAACGTCGCCCGCACCGGCGGGCACCTCGGTCCGAACCTGGGCGTCGTCGAGCTGACGATCGCCTTGCACAAGGTCTTCGACTCGCCCTCCGACCCGATCATCTTCGACACGGGACACCAGTCGTACGTGCACAAGATGCTCACCGGTCGCCAGGACTTCTCGCTGCTGCGCTCGCGCGGCGGCCTCGCCGGCTACCCGCAGCGCTCCGAGAGCGAGCACGACGTCGTGGAGTCGTCGCACGCCTCCAGCTCCCTCAGCTGGGCCGACGGCGTCTCGCGGGCCTTCAGCCGCACCGGTCGCCGCGATCGTCATGTCGTCGCCGTCGTCGGTGACGGCGCCCTCACGGGCGGCATGACCTGGGAAGCGCTGAACAACATCAGCGACGACAACGATCGCAACCTCGTCATCGTCGTCAACGACAACGGTCGCTCCTACGCCCCGACGATCGGCGGCATGGCGCGCTACCTCAACCGCGTGCGCACCAACGAGGCCTACCGCACCTTGCACCGCGGGTCGGACACCCTGTTCCGCCGCCTCGGGCCCGCCGCCCGCGCCGTGTACCGCGGTGTCCGCGGCGGCACGCACGGCTTCCTGTCGCGCTTCACGAACAACGAGGCGCTCTACAGCAACCTCGACATCAAGTACCTCGGACCCATCGACGGCCACGACTTCGAATCGCTCATCGAGACGCTGGAGCTGGCCAAGTCGTACGGCGCTCCGGTCATCGTGCACGCCATCACCGATAAGGGCAGCGGTTACGCCCCGGCGATGAGCGACGAGGCCGACCAGTTCCACGCGGTGGGCAAGATCGACCCGATCACGGGTGAGGCCCTGGGCTCGGGCGGCGGTCTGCAGTGGACCGACGTCTTCGCCGAAGAGCTGGTGAAGGTCGGCTCCGAGCGCAAGGAGATCATCGCGATGACCGCGGCGATGCTCCGCCCCACCGGTCTGCAGCAGTTCGCCGAGCGCTTCCCCGAGCGCGTGTACGACGTGGGCATCGCCGAGCAGCACGCCGTGGCATCCGCCGCCGGTCTCGCCTTCGGCGGCCTGCACCCCGTCGTGGCGATCTACGCGACCTTCATGAACCGCGCGTTCGACCAGGTCATGATGGACGTCGCCCTGCACAAGGCCGGCGTCACGTTCGTGCTCGACCGCGCCGGGGTCACCGGCCCCGACGGTCCGAGCCACCACGGCATCTGGGATCTCGCGATGCTGCAGCTGGTCCCCGGCATCCGCATCGCCGCCCCGCGCGACGCCGCGCGCCTGCGAGAAGTATTCCGTGAGGCGACCGCGGTCGAAGACGCGCCCACCGTGGTGCGCTATCCCAAGGGCAAGGTCAACGACGACGTCGAGGCGATCGAGCGACTTCACGACGGCGTCGATGTGCTGAGCCGCGGCTCGAGCGAAGACGTGCTGCTGGTCGGCATCGGTCCGATGGTGCACCTCGCCCTCGAGGTCGCGGAGCGTCTCAAGGCGCAGGGCATCGGCGCGACGGTCATCGACCCGCGCTGGGCGATCCCGGTGCAGCCCTCGATCGTCGAGCTGGCGCGCGAGCACCGTCTCGTGATCACGATCGAAGACGGCATCCGCGTCGGCGGCGTCGGCACCCGCGTGCGGCAGGTGCTGCGCGAGGCGGGCGTCGACACGGCCGTCGACGAGCTCGGCATCCCCGACGAATTCATCGACCACGCGACGCGCGAGCAGATCCTCGACGACGCCGGCCTGACGGCGGCGAAGATCGCGCACGACGTGGTCGCCCAGGTGCTCGGCACGCGCATCCCCATGGCGCGGCAGACGCCGACCGGCTCGATCCCCACGATCGAGCAGTGGGAGAAGTCGCGCCCGTAAGCGCTCGATCGACGCGGAACAGGCCGGGATGCCATCATCCCGGCCTGTTTCACGTCTCGGCCCCACATCACGGCGTCACGAGAACAGGGCGATGCACAGAGAACAGGACGAAACGGCCGCAAACGCCCTGTTCTCGTCGCGCCGCCTGTTCTGGTGACGGCGCACCGCCCGCACGACCGACAGCGGCGCCGCCCCATCGGGGACGGCGCCGCTGTCGTCTCCGGGGTCAGGCCCCGATGCCGCGGATGGGCGGGTGGTGGAACGTGTCGCCGAAGGCGCGCTCCGACGCCCCCTCGCGGTCGAGGTAGGGCGAGGCCCCACCGTCGATGAAGGGCCAGCCGGCGCCGAGGATGAGGCACAGGTCGATGTCCTGCACCTCGGGGACAACGCCCTCGTCCAGCATGATCTTGATCTCCTGGGCGAGGCCGTCCTGCACGCGGGCGAGGATCGTCTCGGGCGCGACGGGCGTCTTGCCGGTCACGAGCACCTTCTGCGCGGCCTTGGTCCAGCCGGTCACCCGACCACCTTTGTCCTTCTCGACGACCTCGGGCAGGGCCGCGAGCTCGTGGAAGTTCTCCGACGAGAAGAACCGGTCGGGGAATGCGTGCGCCATCGTGTCCTGCACGTGGGCGGCGACCTTCCAGCCGACCAGGTCGATGAGCTGGAACGGCCCCATCGGCAGACCGAGGGGCGCGAACGCCTTCTCCACCACCGTGATCGGTGTTCCCTCGTAGACCGCGCGAGCGGCCTCTCCCATGACCTTGGCGAGCAGGCGGTTCACGACGAACCCGGGCGCGTCCGCCGTGAGCACGGCGTTCTTCCCGAGTCCCTTCGCCACGACGAACGCGGTCGAGAGAGCGGCGTCGGATGTGGCATCCGTCTTCACGACCTCGATGAGCGGCATGACCGCGACCGGGTTGAAGAAGTGGAAGCCGACCAGGCGCTCCGGGTTCTGCAGCACCGAGCCGATCTCGGCGACCGAGAGCGAGGAGGTGTTCGTGGCGAGGATCGCGTCGTCGGCGACGATCTTCTCGATGGCCGAGAAGACCTCCTGCTTGACACCCACCTCTTCGAAGACGGCCTCGATGACGAAGTCGCAGTCGGCGAACTCCGACCGGTCGGTCGTGCCGTGCACGAGGGCGCGCAGCTGGTTGGCCGTGTCGCCGTCCAGGCGGCCCTTGGCCTCGAGCTTGCCGATCTCGTCTCGAATGGATGCCACGCCCTTGTCGACCCGCCCCTGATCGAGGTCGGTGATGATCACGGGCACCCGCAGCTTGCGCACGAACAGCAGCGCGAACTGCGAGGCCATGAGGCCGGCGCCGATGACGCCGACCTTGGTGACCTTCTTGGCGAGCGGCTTGTCGGGGGCTCCGACGGGACGCTTGGCGCGCTTCTGGACGAGATCGAAGGCGTACATGGATGCCGCGAACTGGTCGCCCGTGATGAGCTCGGCCAGCGCCTCGTCTTCGCGCGCGAAACCCTCGGCCTTGGTGCCGCTCTTCGCCTTGTCGAGCAGGTCGAGCGCGACGTAGGGGGAGCGGGGCACGGTGCCGATCTTCGACTCGAGCATGCCGCGGGCCATCTTGATCGCGATGGGCCACTTCGTCAGGCGCTCGAGCTTGCCGGGCTCGTTCTTGCGCTCCACCCGGACTCGCCCGGTGAGCACGCCGTCGGCCCACCGCAGCGAGTCCTCGAGGTAGGAGGCCGCCGGGAAGATGGCATCCATGATCCCGAGATCGAACGCCTGCTGGGGCTTGAGCATGCGGTTCTGCTTGAGCGGGTTCGAGATGACGACCTCGAGCGCGTTCTCGATGCCGATGAGGTTCGGCAGCAGGTAGGCGCCGCCCCAGCCGGGGATGATGCCGAGGAACACCTCGGGCAGCGCGACCGCCGCGGCCGACGAGTCGACCGTGCGGTAGGTCGAGTTCAATGCGATCTCGAGACCGCCGCCGAGGGCGAGGCCGTTGACGAACGCGAACGAGGGCACGCCGAGCTCCGACAGCGAGCCGATCACCTGGTGACCGCGCTGCGCGATGAGACGGGCGACGTCTTTCGAGGGCAGCTTCGCCACGTCGGACAGGTCAGCGCCCGCCGCGAGGATGTACTGCTTGCCCGTGATCGCGACCGCGTGGATCTCGCCCTTCGCGGCACGCTCCTTCAGCGTCTCGAGCGTCTGCCCGAGCTCGGCGAGGGTCGCGGGTCCCAGCGTGTTGGGCCGGGTGTGGTCGCGACCGTTGTCGAGCGTGATCAGCGCCAGCACGTTGCCCGAGGGGAGCCGCACGTCGCGGACGGGGGAGTGGGTCACCACCTCGTCGCCGGTGAGGGCGTCGAGGGGCGTGAAGTCGATCGAGGTGTAGTCGGTCACTTGCGCTTCTTCTTTCCGTCGAAGAACGGGTTCTCCCAGATGACCGAGCCGCCCTGTCCCAGGCCCACGCACATGGCGGTGAGGCCGTAGCGCACGTCGGGACGCTCGGCGAACTGCGCGGCCAGCTGGATCATGAGACGCACTCCGGATGCCGCGAGCGGGTGGCCCAGGGCGATGGCACCGCCCCACGGGTTCACGCGCGGGTCGTCGTCGGCGATGCCGAAGTGATCGAGCAGCGAGATCACCTGGATGGCGAAGGCCTCGTTGAGCTCGAACAGGCCGATGTCGTCGATCGTGAGCCCGGCCTTCTCGAGGGCCTTCTCGGTCGAGGGGATCGGTCCGATGCCCATGATCTCGGGCTCGACGCCCGCGAACGCGAACGAGACCATGCGCATCTTGGGCGCGAGGCCGAACTCCTTCACGGCGCCGGCGCCCGCGAGCAGGCTGATGGTCGCGCCGTCGGTGAGCGGCGACGACGTACCTGCTGTGACCCGCCCGTGCGGGCGGAACGGCGTCTTCAGCGTCGCGAGGCCCTCGACGGTGGTCTCGGGTCGACGACCCTCGTCCTCCGTGGCGAGGCCCCAGGCGCCCTCGGCGTCCTTGACGGCGACCGAGACCAGGTCGGGCTGGATCTTGCCCGCCTCGTAGGCGGCCTGCACCTTGTGCTGGCTGGCGGCGCCGAAGCGGTCGGCGCGCTCCTTCGTGAGGTGCGGGAAGCGGTCGTGGATGCGCTCGGCGGTGACGCCCATGTTCAGCGCACCCGGGTCTACGAGCTTCTCGGCCACGAAGCGCGGGTTCGGGTCGACGTTGCCGCCGATGGGGTGGCGGCCCATGTGCTCGACGCCGCCGGCGAGGGCGAGGTCGTACATGCCGACGCCGATCGAGGCGCCCATCGTGGTGACGCTCGTCATGGCGCCGGCGCACATGCGCTCGATCGCCAGGCCCGGCACGGTCATCGGCAGACCCGCGAGGATCGCCGCCGTGCGTCCGAGGGTCAGTCCCTGGTCACCGGTCTGCGAGGTCGCGGCGATCGCCACGTCGTCGATCCGGTCCTTGGGAACGTCGCCGTTGCGCTCCATCAACCCGATGATCGCCTTGACCACGAGGTCGTCGGCGCGGGTGTTCCAGTACATGCCTTTTTCGCCGGCGCGCCCGAAGGGGGTGCGCATTCCGTCGACGAAGAAGACGTCCGTCATCTCGGCCACTCTGCCTCCATAGTTTGGGATGACCCCAGCCTAGGAAGACCGATCAGGGGAGAGGAATCGGTTGTCCGAACCTACGAATCCGTGCCGGACGGCTCGACGACCTCGTTGACGGAATCTACAAAGCTATCGACGATCACCTGTGCGGTCTGCTCAATCTGCCACGGGCGGGCACCGAGCTCGGCGAGGGCCGCGCCGACGGCCTCGACCGTCATCTCCGCGGGCGGCGCCCACGCCACGCGGCGCAGCGTCTCGGGGGTGAGCAGGTTCTCAGTCGGCATCCGGAGCTCTTCCGCCCGCGCCTCCACCGCCGGTCGCGCCGCCTTCAACCGCTGATCGGCGTCGGGGTTGCGATCGACCCACGCGCGGGGCGGGGGGAGCGTGTCGCTGGGCACGCGGTCGGGCGGCAGATCGGTGGCCTCGCGACCGGCGACGATGGCGTTCCACCACCGGTCCAGCTGCGTGCGGCTCGCACGGCCGTTGAATTCCTTGACGCCGGCGAGGGCCTGCTTGGTGGCGGGGTCGGCCATCACGGCGGCGACCAGAGCGCGGTCGGGCACGAGGCGTCCGGGGGCGACGTCCTGCTCACGGGCGTAGTCCTCGCGCGCCTGCCAGAGCGAACGGGCGACGGCGAGCGACCGGCGACCGCGCACGCTGTGCAGACCGCTGAGGCGGCGCCACGGGTCGTCGCGCGGCGGCTTGGGCTCGCGATCGAGCACGGCCTGGAACTCCTGGCGCGCGATCTCGGTCTTGCCCTGCTCGATGAGTTCGGCGTCGAGCACGTCGCGCACGTCGATCAGGTGCTCGACGTCGAGGGCGGCGTATTCGAGCCACGATGCCGGCAGGGGGCGCGTCGACCAGTCCGCGGCCGAGTGGGCCTTGGCCAGGGTGATGCCCAGCGTCTGCTCGACGACGGCCCCGAGGCCCACGCGCTCGTGACCGAGCAGGCGCGCGCCGAGCTCGGTGTCGAAGATGCGCGGCGGCTCCAGACCCCGCTCGCGCAGCGACGGGAGGTCTTGGCTCGCCGCGTGGAACACCCACTCGACGTCGCCGATGGCGTTCTGCAGGGGCGAGAAGTCCTCGATCGTCGACGGATCGAAGAGGAAGACGCCCGCCTCGCGGCGGAAGACCTGGATCAGGTAGGCCCGCTGCGAATAGCGGAACCCCGAGGCGCGCTCGACGTCGACGGCGACCGGGCCGGTGCCACCCGCCAGGGTCTCGCAGGCGGCGAGGAAGCGCTCGGCGTCCTCGATGACGATGTACTCAACCACGCGTGGGCCTCCGGGCTCCGAACACGGCAACGCCCTCCGACCCCGGGGGGAGGCCGGCGAGCGTGCACACGAGCTCCGCCCACGCCTCGAGGTGCGGGCGGAAGGGACCGCGCGGCGACCATGACGCGCGAAGTTCGATCTGCGATCCCTCACCCTGGGCGGCCAGCGCCCCGAAGCCGGTGGAGAGCGTCTTGGTGGCGGTGCCCGACTCGGAGTGCCGGTCGGCACCGCGGGAGTCGAGGGCGTCGATCAGCCACGACCAGGCGACCTCGGCCAGCAGCGGGTCGATCCCGATCTCGGGCTCGAGAGGAGCCTGAGCGAAGCAGACGATGCGCCACGCCCCACCCCACGGCTCGGGCTCGTCGGGGTCGTGCAGCAGGATGAACCGGCCCGTGCCGAACGGCGAGTCGGTGGCGTGCTCCTCGGGCCGAACGTCGCCGGCGAGGGCGAGCGAGAACGGGGCCAGACCCGTCGGGGAGGGGATCTCTCGGACCACGAGATCGTCGCGGAACGAGGTGTCGCGTACCTCCGCTGCAGCTCGCGCGAAGGGGCTGTCGGCCTCCGCCGGGCGCTGGTCACTCACGGCAGCAGACTAGAGTGAGGCCACGATGAACGCTCCCAGGCGCGCCGCGGGTTCCCGCGCATCGCGGCGCACGACCACCGGCCTCGGCATCGCCCTCTCGGCTCTGAGCGTCACTCTGGCGGCCTCGGCCGCCGCTCTCGGCGCCGTGTCCCTCCGCGTCGCGCGCACGGTTGTGCGCCCCGCCGGACGCCGCCCCGACACCCGCATCGTGCGCCTCGACGCCGCCGCCCAGACGATCACGCTCGCGCGCACCCCCGACACCTCTCTGCCCGGCCGCTACGGCCTGTTCACCGTGGGCTCGGCCGACTACCTGCGCCTGGGCTCGATCGTCGGCAGCGACGAATCCACCGTCACGCGCAAGCTCCTCACCCACGTGCCCGCCGACGGCGACCTCGCGGCCGAGGCGGCGTTCAGCGGCTGGTACTTCGACAAGCCCGAGCAGCTGCACCTCCCCGTCGAAGAGGTCGACATCGACACCCCGGTCGGCGCGTGCCCCGCGTGGCTGTTCCCCGCGGCATCCGCCACCGACGTCTGGGTCGTGCAGGTGCACGGTCGCGGCACCACCCGCGCCGAGGCCCTGCGGGCGGTGCCGGTGTTCCACGACCTCGGGATCACCTCGCTCGTGGTGTCGTACCGCAACGACGGCGACGCCCCGCGCAGCGCGTCGGGCACCTACGCGCTCGGAGCGACCGAGTGGCGCGACCTCGACGCGGCGATCGGCTACGCCCGCCGCCACGGCGCGAAGCGCGTCATCCTCATGGGGTGGTCGATGGGTGGCGCGCTCTCGCTCCAGGCGGCGCTGGAGTCCCCGCACGCCGAGGTGATCGCGGGTCTCGTGCTGGAGTCGCCCGTCGTCGACTGGCGCACGGTGCTCAGCTTCCAGGGCCGCATGATGCGCCTGCCGCTGCCCGTGATCACGCTGGCGCAGTCGACGATCGCCTCGAACTGGGGTGCCGCGGTGCTGCGCAGCGGCGAACCGATCCCGCTCGATCGCCTCGACGGCGTCGCACGGGCCGCGGAGCTGCGGCATCCGACGCTCATCCTGCACAGCGACGACGACGGCTTCGTGCCCTCCGACGCCTCGCACGCCCTCGCGGCGGCTCGCCCCGACCTCGTGACGATGGAGACGTTCACCGTCGCCCGCCACACGAAACTGTGGAACTACGACGAGATGCGCTGGACCGCGGCGATCCGCGACTGGGTGCGCGCGCAGGATCTCACCCGCGACTGAGCGCGGAACGACGGATGCCGGGTCTCAGGCCTCGCGCTTGGCGCGCACCTGGCGCTTGACGCGCATGAGCATGCCGGTCATCCCGGCGATGCGGAGGGGGCTCACCGCGCGGGTGAGTCCGATGCTCTGCGGGAAGTCGTCGGGCACCGCGAGCACCTCGTCGGCCGACAGTCCCGTGAGCCCTTGCGACAGAATGCTCGCGAACCCGCGGGTCGTGGGCGCCTCGGCCGGAGCCGTGGCGTGCATCGCCACCCGCTCGTCGCCGTCGACGGTCACGATGATGTAGACCGGCGACTGGCACTCGACGACGCGCTCGCGCATCTCGGGGTGGTCGGCGTACTCGGCCGGCACCTCGGGGAGCTCGTGCGAGAACTCCAACAGCAGCTCGAGGCGGTCGGGCTCCTCGAGTTCGAGGAAGTCGTCGCGGATCTCGGCCAGGCGGGCGGGGAGGGCGGTATCGGACATCTCCGTCATCCTCCCACGCCCGCGGCATCCCGGATCAGCGGGAGGGGACCTCGCCGGGCTCGGACCCGGCGACGATCGGCACGCGCACCGCGCTGCCCCACTCGGTCCACGACCCGTCGTAGTTGCGCACGTCGTCGAAGCCGAGCAGGTGCTTCAGCACGAACCACGTGTGGCTCGACCGCTCGCCGATGCGGCAGTAGGCCACGACCTTGTCTCCGTCGGCCAGCCCCGCGCCGTCGCGGTAGATGGCGTCGAGCTCGGCACGCGACTTGAACGTGCCGTCCTCGGCGACGGCCTTGCCCCACGGCACGCTCTGCGCGCTCGGGATGTGACCCGCACGCAGAGCGCCTTCTTCGGGGTAGGCGGGGGCGGTGGTGCGCTCACCGGAGTACTCCTCGGGCGAGCGCACGTCGATGAGCGGGTTGCCGAGGTGGGCGAGCACGTCGTCCTTGTAGGCGCGCAGCGCCGAGTCGTCGCGCTCGACGACGGGGTAGTCGGTGGGCTCGACGACCGTCTTGTCGGTCGTGATCGGGCGACCTTCGGCGATCCAACGGTCGCGGCCGCCGTCGAGCAGGCGCACGTCTTCGTGGCCGAACAGCGAGAACACCCACAGGGCGTAGGCGGCCCACCAGTTGTTCTTGTCGCCGTAGATCACCACGGTGTCGTCGCGCGAGATGCCCTTGCGGTTCAGCAGCTTCGCGAAGCCCTCGCCGTCGACGTAGTCGCGCACGACGGGGTCGTTCAGCTCGGTGTGCCAGTCGACCTTGACCGAGCCGGGGATGTGACCCGTCTCGTACAGCAGCACGTCTTCGTCGGACTCGACGACGACCAGGCCGGGCTGACCGAGGCGCTCCTGCAGCCAGTCGCCCGTCACGAGCCGGCCGGGCTCGGAGTAGTCGGCGAATTTGGGGGACGTGGTGTCGAACTCGACGGTCACGGAGAACTCCTCGGTCAAGGCGGCGGATGCGGCGGCATAGGGTGGACACCGCACCTTCGACCCTAGATCCGCGGCGTCGGGGCATGCACCCCCTCGTAAGACTGCGACACAGGACGGCCATGACCTCTACGCCCGCGACGACCGGCCTCATCCACCTCACCGATCGAGAGCCCGCGGTGTCGGGAGCCGAGATGGTGAACGCGCTGGTTCCGCCCCCGCAGTTCGACGGCGCGACCTTCGAGTCGTATCGGGCGGATGCCGCGTACCCGTCGCAGCAGGAGGCGAAGGAACTGCTGCAGACCTTCGCCGGCGCGCAGTCGGCTCCGGCGAAGAAGGGCGGCTTCTTCCGCCGCGCCGAGAAGACACCGCCCGTGAAGCCGGGGGTCTACCTCGACGGCGGCTTCGGTGTCGGAAAGACCCACCTGCTCGCCGCGATCTACCACGCGATGCCGGCCCGCCGGAAGTACTTCGGCTCCTTCATCGAGTACACCGCGCTCGTGGGCGTGCTCGGCTACGCCAAGGCGGTCGAACTGTTCCGCGGTTCCGACCTGCTCTGCATCGACGAGTTCGAGCTCGACGACCCGGGCGACACGATGGTCATGACGCGCCTGCTGGGCGAGCTCGTGGCATCCGGAACCCGCCTCGCGGCGACCTCGAACACCCCGCCCAACGCCTTGGGCGAGGGCCGGTTCGCCGCGCAGGACTTCCTGCGCGAGATCCAGTCGATGTCCGACAGCTTCCGCACCATCCGCATCGACGGCACCGACTTCCGCCAGCGCGCCGTCGACGGAGAGGCCCAGACGCTCTCCGACGAGGCGTACCGCGAGGCGCTCGACGCCGCGGCTGCGGGGGGAGTGGCATCCGACGACTCCTTCACCGATCTGGTGACCCACCTCGCGCGCGTGCACCCGTCGCGCTTCATCCGGCTCATCGACGGAGTGGACGTCATCGGCCTGCGCGACGTGAAGGTGCTGCACGATCAGTCGGCGGCCCTGCGTCTGGTCGCGTTCGTCGACCGCGCCTACGACGCGCAGATTCCGATCCGCGCGACCGGAGAACCCCTCAGCAGCGTCTTCAGCGAAGAGATGCTGGGCGGCGGATACCGCAAGAAGTACCTGCGCGCGGTGTCGCGTCTGGTCGCGCTCACGCATTCGTAAAGCGCGTCCATCAGCGGCTCGCGGCCACGCGAAACGCGATGTTTACCGGAGCGGCCGGGCTGTAACGCCCCCGAAACACGACTCGAACGCCCGCGGAAACCGGGGCTGACGAAACTGTGGGGACCCGACGCTACACCTGCGTCCCCGCAGAGAGGTTTCCTCCGAGATGGATCAAGGCAACACCGCATTCATCCTGATAGCAGCGGCACTCGTGCTGCTCATGACGCCAGGACTCGCGTTCTTCTACGGCGGCCTCGTCAAGGCCAAGAGCGTCATCAGCATGATGATGATGAGCTTCGGCGCGATGGGCCTCATGGGCGTCCTCTGGGTGCTCTACGGCTACTCGATCGCGTTCCCGACCACCGCTGAGGGCACGACCCAGTTCCCGTGGGCGATCGACCCGACCAACTTCAGCCTCGCCGGCGTGCTCGAGACGCCCGAGGGTGCGGCCTACCCGCCGCTCGCCTTCGTCGCCTTCCAGGCCACGTTCGCCATCATCACCGTCGCGCTCGTCTCGGGCGCCATCGCCGACCGCGCCAAGTTCGGTGCGTGGATGATCTTCGCCGGTATCTGGGCCACGGTCGTTTACTTCCCGGTCGCCAGCTGGGTCTTCAACTTCGGCCTCGCCGACGACGCCTCCTTCGCCTACGGCGGCTGGATCACGCACGGCATGCAGGACGTCTTCGGCGTCGGCGCGATCGACTTCGCCGGTGGTACCGCGGTGCACATCAACGCCGGTGCGGCGGCCCTCGCCCTCGCCCTGGTGCTCGGCAAGCGCGTCGGGTTCCAGAAGGGCGCTCACGTTCCCCACAACCCGCCGTTCGTGCTCCTCGGCGCGGGCCTGCTGTGGTTCGGCTGGTTCGGCTTCAACGCCGGTTCGGAGCTCGCCGCCGACGGCACCGCGGCCCTCGCGTTCGTGAACACGATCGCCGCCCCCGCCGCCGCTCTGCTCGCGTGGCTGATCGTCGAGAAGATCAAGGACGGCAAGCCCACCTCGGTCGGCGCTGCCTCGGGTGCCGTCGCCGGTCTCGTCGCGATCACCCCGGCCTGCGCCGCGCTGACTCCCTTCTGGGCGATCGTGCTCGGCCTGCTCGCCGGTGCCGTCTGCGCCCTGGCCATCGAGCTGAAGTTCAAGCTCGGCTTCGACGACTCGCTCGATGTGGTCGGCATCCACCTCGTCGGTGGTCTGCTCGGAACGCTGTACCTGGGCATCTTCGCCAACACCAGCGGCCTGATCTACAGCGGCTCGTTCAACCAGCTGATCGTCCAGGCGATCGCGGCCATCGCCGTTCTGGTCTACTCCTTCGTGCTCGCGTTCGTCATCGGTTTCGCAATCGAGAAGACGATCGGCTTCCGCGTGAAGAACGAAGACGAGATCGCCGGAATCGACACCGTCGTGCACGGCGAAGAGGGCTACGTACTCTCGGACGCTCGCGCCTGACCCGCATCACCCCCTGAACGGGGCGTCGCCGATTCGTCGGTGGCGCCCCGTTCCGCGTGTCTAGGGTGGGCGGTATGTCAACCACGTCTCGTCTGCTGTCGGCCATTCTGGGCTTGTTCTCGTCGTCGAAGCCGACGCGTACGGCCGCTCCAGAGCGACCGTCGGCGCCGTCACGACGCCCGAGCGCCCCGGCAACGGCCCCAGAGGGGGCCCAGACGGTCGAGATCGACCCGCCGCGGCGTCTCACCCTCACCTACGCCCCCGAGCGCGACAACGCGCCCGACGGCGGCGAGATCGTCTGGACGTGGGTGCCGTACGAGGAGCGCGACGGTCGCGGCAAGGACCGCCCCGTGCTGGTCATCGGGCGGGCGGATGCCACCCGCTCGTACGCCGTGCGACTGACGAGCAAGCCGCACGACGGCGACCGGCAGTACCTCTCGCTCGGCACGGGGGAGTGGGACCCGCAGCGGCGGCCGTCGTGGGTGGACATCGAGCAGGTGTACCTCGTGCACGATTCGGGAATGCGGCGCGAGGCGGCCGCTCTCGACCGTAAGCGGTTCGACATCGTCGCGGCAGCGCTGAGGGCACGCTACGGATGGACCCGCGGGTGAACGAACCGCTGCTCGAGGGACCTCGGGGGAGGCGGCTCTGCCTCGACTATGCGTGTCGCGTGCGCGACGTCAGCGAACTCGTCGGCTTCTACGCCTTGCATCACGTCGATGAGCGCTCGACGGTCATCGCCATCGGCCACGGGGAGCACGCGTCGATCCCCGACCCCAGCGTGGGCGACATCGCGCAGGCGCTCGCCTCGGCATCCGGAACCCCCGTCGACGCCGGCGCCCTCGCCGCCGCGCTGCGCGTCACGGTCGACGTCGCGCGCTACTGGCAGGAGCCCGACACGCTCGACCGGCTCGCCGCCGAACCGCAGATCATCGAGGCCCTCCGACCACTCGCGCGCGACCTGCTCGCCCACGCCGGACCGTCGTGGCGTCTCGAACGGTCCGACCAGCAGTGGGCGGTGCAGTGGCATCTTCGCGACGTCGCCGGCCCTGTGGCCCCCGATGCGGCCGACACCCTCGAGACCTGGGACGCCGGCCTGCGCGCGGCTGAGGAGCGCGCACGACGGGGGTGGCCGACCGATCCGACAGCGCGTTTCTCGGGCGAGTGGTGGTCGGTGCCCGTCTGGATGCTGTCGACCCGGGGGAGTATCCCCGCCGCGCTCGACCTCGTCGAAGACGCCTTCGGTGACGAGGTCGCGACGGTCATCCCGGTCGCCGGTGAAGGGCGGACGCTCGAGATCCACGGACCTGCCGACTGGGCCGACCTGTGCCGGCGGTATCCGCTCGAGGTGACGGCCTCGCATCGGCACGACTGGTATCGCACGACGGGACGAGACGGGCGCTGGCTTCAGCCCGACTGGCGGCGTATCGCCCGCGAGTGGGACGCCGTGCACCTGACCACCCTCGGCTACCTCACCGGCGCGACGCGAACGATCGAGGTCGACGACGAGTACGCGAGCGTCATCGCCGGCTGGGCGCCCGATTCCACCGTCTGGCTGACCGACGCGGCGACCGAGAACGGTCCGCGCCAGGAGTGGCGACGAGAGCATCCGGATGCCGCGTGGACGAGGGTCGAGTGAGCCTCGAGGCCCTCGCAAACGACGAAGGCCCCCGGAGAACCGGGGGCCTTTTCGGTGGGCGATACCAGACTCGAACTGATGACCTCTTCCGTGTGAAGGAAGCGCGCTACCAACTGCGCCAATCGCCCGCATCCCGAACGGGACTCATCGATCGTACCGGATGCCGAGAGGTGCTTTCGACCACGATGCCCGCCGCCGCAGATGACACGCGCGGGGCGCGTCTCGTTTTGCGCAGCCGCCCAGATCGGGTAATGTCTTACGAGTGCTCGGGGCAAGCCCCGGGAACGAAATGCGGATGTAGCGCAGTTGGTAGCGCACAACCTTGCCAAGGTTGGGGTCGCGAGTTCGAGTCTCGTCATCCGCTCGAGTGGAGGGATCTCCGTCTGGGAAACCGACGGAGAATCACGACACGTGGGTCGAACCACATCACGGTGGCGTGGCCGAGCGGCTAGGCACCGGCCTGCAAAGCCGTTTACACGGGTTCGAATCCCGTCGCCACCTCAACTCACAACAGAACAGCCTGTATAGGCGCGATTGGCGCAGCGGTAGCGCGCTTCCCTGACACGGAAGAGGTCACTGGTTCGATCCCAGTATCGCGCACCACCGAAAACCCCCGGTTCGCCGGGGGTTTTTTCGTGCGTGCGCGGCAGCGTGGCGTGCGGCCCGCCGCATGAAGTAGCCCGTACCCCCACAGGCTCCCCCGGGATGCGGCCCGCCACGTGACGCAGCCCGTACCACCACAGACGCCCTGGCGACGCCGAGACTGCATCTCGCTGACAACCGCGCGTCAGGCTGCAGCTGAAGTGTCAGCGAGATGCAGTCTCGCGGGCAAGCAAGCCCTGCGAGCAACCGCCGACGGGCACGACCACGTCGCGATGGGTCGCGGCACCAGAAAGCGCAAGCGGGGCGTCGCCACGCTGAGACTGCATCTCGCTGACGAACCTGCGTCAGGTTGCAGCCGGCTCGTCAGCGGGATGCAGTCTCGCGGGCGTGGGCGTCCACATCGACGGCCACTGACACGGAGCGGGAAGAGGCCGTTCCCGCCGCCAGTAAGGGGGGCTGCGGAGTGCCTGGCGGCGGGAACAACACGACGCTAAAGCATGTCCACCGAATGGGGGACACCTATTCGTGTGAATTGAGCCGACGTTGTGGGTTCCTTGCGCTGGCCTTGAGGTTCGCGGGGTCCGTGCCGTCGGCTCAGAGCACCCCGATGCTCTCCAGATACTGCGCGACCCGTTCGTGCTCGATCGGACTCACCGACCGCCCCTCGGGGGTGTGCACCGAGGTCAGCAACATCATCGTCTCGTTCGACAGGCCGAACCGGAGCGTTTGAAACGACACCACCACTGCCCCCACCATCGGCACGTCATAGTTCCCCACGATCGCCACCGTAGGCTGAGACAACCTTTTCATGGAAGCGTTCCCACACAGTCTGCGCGCATCGGCCAGCGGCCCGTGCATCCCCTCCGTCGTCGTGCAAGCCCCGCCGACGACACGACGGGATCGCTAGCGTGACACCATGACCGTTCCCGACACCCTCTGGCGCGAGATCGCGGCATCCGACTTCGTCACCTTCGGCACGTACCGCCGCAACGGCGAGCTCGTCGCTGTTCCCGTTTGGATCGCTCGCGACGGCGACGAGCTCGTCGTCACCAGCGAGCGCACGACCGGCAAGGTCAAGCGCCTGCGCAACGACGCCCGCGTCGTGCTGCGTCCGTGCAGCCGCATGGGCAAGGTCGAGCCGGATGCCATCACGGTCGAGGCGCACGCGCGCATCGCGGGACCGGCGCAAGACGACCGCCGCGCCGACTCCGCCCTGAAGCGCAAGTACGGCTGGCAGTACCGCGCGATCATCGGCTTCGAGGCGATCGTGCGGAAGGTGCAGCGCAAGCCCGGCGACCGCGTCATCCTGCGCGTCAGCCGCACCGCCTGAGCGATCGCGCCGATATCCCGAGGGCGCGGCGCTCGCAAGGGGCTGGACCGCCTTCGTGGTCGCGCGAGAGGCTGAGCCCACGGGTCGTCAGCCGGCCGTCGCGTTCGAGTTCTCGCCGGAGACGCGCGCGGACCGGGCAGACCAGTCTGGGGGCCAGCATGGGCAAGTTCATCTACGACGGCAACATCAAGGTCGATTTCGAAGACCGGCTTCTCGCTCACCTGCAGGCCGTGATCATGGCGAAGGTGCGGCGCGGAGAGAGCTTTCCGTTCTCGTGGAAAGACGACATCAGCACGGGTGGCGGGCGCACGACCGTGTACATCCACCCCAACGTGTCGCTCGTCTTCAAGTACCACGGCAGCCGTTCTCCCCAGCTGAGCCCGGCGTGGCTGCACGCACTGACCTACAACGCCAACTCCGGTCGGGGTCTGTACGTCGTGCCCGAGCCCGACGAATCCGCGCCCCGCGAGAGCGTCCGGCGCGAGGAGATGGTGTTCCGCGAGGTTCCGAACGAACAGATGCCGGAGCCGGCTCGCGCCTGAGCGGAATGACCGACGGCGGTCGGCACGTTGCAGAAGGAATGACCAACTGGACCACCGTCACGCCGTACTTCGAGACCGACGTCGTCGCCCACCTCGCGACACTGATGAAGGACGGATCGCCGCACTCCATCCCGCTGTGGGTCGCCGTCGAGGGGGAGCGGCTCGTCCTCTTCACCGAGGTCGACACGCTGAAGGACCGCAACCTGCGCCGTGACCCGCGCGTCGCGATCTCGGTGGTGGCCGCCGACAACCCGTACTCGATGGCGTTCGTCCGCGGCACGGCGGTGGAGCGCATTGACGGTGACGACGCCCTCGCGTACGTCGACCGCATCTCGCGGCTCTACACCGGAGAGCCGTACGGCATGCGGGAAGGGCTCGCGGTGTGGTTCATCGAGCCGACGAAGGCCTGGGCCCGCGCCTACGAAGACTGACGCTCACCGCACTAGCGGCAGCACGCCCAGCAGCAGGATGAGCGGGGCGATCACGGCGCCGAGCAGCACGAAGCGGCTCCAGCGCACCTCGACGCCCGCTGCGACGAGCCGGTCGTGCCACAACAGCGTCGCCAGCGACGCCCACGGGGTCACGATCGGTCCCGCGTTCACGCCGATCAGAAGGGCCGCGAGGCGCACGGGGGAACCCGCGACCGACTCGAGCGCGAGGTAGGCCGGCAGGTTGTTGATGCCGTTCGCCACGAGCGCCCCCACCCCGGCGAGCTGCCAGAGCGAGACGAGGTCGTCACCGGTGCCGGCCAGCACCGTGGTGACCTGGCCGATGCCGAGCGCCTCGAGCGCGCCGACCGCCAGGAACAGGCCACCGGCGAACACCAGCAGAGACCAGGGCACGAGGCGGATGCCGAGAGCCCGCGGCGCGCGCCAGGCGAAGGCCGCGATGAGCACGACCGCGGCCCCCACCGCGGGGATCCACGGTTCGAGCCCCACCACCAGCAGGGGGAGGAGAGCCAGGGTGACGACGCCGGAGACGCGCAAGAGGAGCGTGTCGGATACGCGGGGGGAGTCGGCATCCGGATACGTCTTCGGCAGACGCCGCAGGAACACCACCGTGAGCACGACGACCGACACCGCGATCGCGATGAGAGCCGACGGACCCAGCAGGGCGAGGAACGCGACAGGATCGTGGCCGCCGCCGAGCGCCTCGGACGCCAACAGGTTGGTGAGGTTCGACACCGGCAGCACGAGAGAAGCGGTGTTGGCGAGCACCACGGTGACGAACGCGAACGGCAGGGGATCGAGCTTGCGGGCGACCGCCATCGACACGACGACCGGCGTCAGCAGCACCGCCGTGGTGTCGAGCGAGAGGAACGCGGTCGCCACCGTCGCGAGGGCCACCACCAGCACCCACAGCAGCGCCGTGCGGCCGCGGGCGAGCTTCGCCAGACGCGCGGCCACCACGTCGAACAGTCCCGCCTTCGACGCCAGTTCGGCCACGATCGTCACCGCGACGACGAAGAGCAGGATCGGCCACACGCGGTCGGCGACGGCGATCGCGTCGTCGGCGGGGAGGGCGCCGGTGAGCAGCGCGATGATCCCGAGGATCCACAGCACGCCGCCGATGATGGCCAGAGTCACCGCTCCACTATGAGGCACGTCCGGTGCCGTCGAGACCACGCCCGCCCGGTAGCCTGGAAACGACCCCTTCAGGAGATGTTCTGTGACTGATTTCCCCGCCGATGGCTTCGCCCTCTTCCCCGACCGTTCGGTCGTCGCTCTGCGCGTGAACGGGGAGTTGAAAGACCTGGCCACGACCGTGACGGCCGACGACCAGGTGGAGCCGGTCACGATCGACAGCGCCGACGGCCTCTCGATCCTGCGCCACTCGACCGCGCATGTGCTCGCGCAGGCCGTGCAGCGTGTCAAGCCCCAGGCCAACCTCGGTATCGGCCCGCCCGTCACCGACGGCTTCTACTACGACTTCCAAGTCGACGAGCCCTTCACTCCCGAAGACCTCAAGGTCATCAAGAAGGAGATGGAGCGCATCGTCCGCGAGAACCAGCGCTTCGTGCGTCGCGTCGTCACCGACGACGAGGCCCGCGCCGAGCTCGCCGACGAGCCGTTCAAGCTCGAGCTCATCGGACTCAAGGGCGGGTCGGCCGAAGCCGCCGAGGGTGCCAGCGTCGAGGTCGGGGCCGGCGAGCTGACGATCTACGACAACGTCACCCGCGACGGCGAGACCGCGTGGAAAGACCTCTGCCGCGGACCCCACGTGCCCGGCACGCGCCTCATCGGCAACGGATGGGACCTCACCCGCATCGCCGGCGCCTACTGGCGCGGTAGCGAGAAGAACCCCCAGCTGCAGCGCATCTACGGCACCGCGTGGCCCACGAAAGACGAGCTGCGCGCCTACCAGCACCGGCTCGAAGAGGCGGCGAAGCGCGACCACCGCAAGCTCGGCAAGGAACTCGACCTGTTCTCGTTCCCCGACGAGATCGGCCCGGGGCTCGCGGTGTTCCACCCCAAGGGCGGCATCGTGCGCTACGAGATCGAGCGCTACATGCGCGAGCGCCTGCTCGCCAGCGGCTACGAGGTCGTCAACACCCCGCACATCACCAAGGGCGACCTGTTCATGACGAGCGGCCACCTGCAGTGGTACGCCGACGGGATGTACCCCCCGATGGTGCTCGACGAGGTGACGGATGCCGATGGCCACGTCTCGCGCGAGGGCCAGGAGTACTACCTCAAGCCCATGAATTGCCCGTTCCACAACCTGATCTTCCGCTCGCGCGGACGCAGCTACCGCGAGCTGCCGCTGCGCCTGAGCGAGTTCGGATCGGTCTACCGCTACGAGAAGAGCGGAACCCTCTCGGGCCTCACGCGCGTGCGCGGCATGACCCAGGACGACACCCACATCTACGTCACGGCCGACCAGGTCAAGGGCGAGCTGACGCACAGCCTCGACTTCGTGCTGCAGACGCTGCGCGACTACGGCCTGAACGACTTCTACCTCGAGCTGTCGACCAAGGAGGAGGGCAACCCGAAGTTCATCGGCGACGACACCCTCTGGGCCGAGGCGACCGAGACGCTGCGCGAGGTCGCCGAGGCCTCGGGCCTCGAGCTCGTGCCCGACCCGGGTGGAGCGGCGTTCTACGGCCCGAAGATCTCGGTGCAGGCGCGCGACGCGATCGGGCGCACCTGGCAGATGTCGACCATCCAGCTCGACTTCAACCAGCCCGAGCGCTTCGAGCTCGAGTACACCGGCCCCGACGGCGAGAAGCACCGCCCGGTGATGATCCACCGCGCCCTGTTCGGCTCGGTCGAGCGCTTCTTCGCGATCCTGCTCGAGCACTACGCCGGGGCGTTCCCGGTGTGGCTCGCCCCGGTGCAGGTCGTGGCCGTGCCCGTCGCCGCCGAGTACGGCGACTACCTGCAGGGCATCGTCGCCGACCTCAAGACCAAGGGCGTCCGCGCCGAGGCCGACCACAGCGACGACCGCATGCAGAAGAAGATCCGCACGCACACCACGCAGAAGGTGCCGCTCATGCTGATCGCCGGCGAGCAGGACCGCTCCAACGGCACGGTCTCGTTCCGCTTCCGCGACGGCACGCAGCTCAACGGCATCCCGGTCGACGAGGCCGTCGCGCGCATCACCGGCGCGATCGCCCAGCGCACCCTGGTCAACACCGCCGAGGACCTGGCGTGATGAGCGATCCGGATGCCGTCGCGGCGGGCTCGTCGTCGGACTCCGGCTCGATGCCGGCCGTCGACGGCTCCGGATCGCCCACGACCGATGCGGAGCTCGTCGACGCCGCGACCCTTCCGGGCGTGCCCGACGAGTTCCAGCGCCTGTGGACGCCGCACCGCATGGCGTACATCTCGGCGGGGCGCGAGCCGATGGAGAAGACCTGTCCGTTCTGCGCCGCTCCCAGCAAGAGCGATGAAGACGGGCTGATCGTGGCGCGCGGGAAGACGGCGTACGTGCTGCTCAACCTGTTCCCGTACAACTCGGGCCACCTGCTCGTGTGCCCGTACCGTCACATCGCGACCTACGACCACGCCACCGATGAAGAGGTCGCCGAGATCGGCGCCCTCACGCAGCGCGGTATGCGGGTGCTGCGCGCAGTGTCGAACTGCGACGGCTTCAACCTCGGCATGAACCAGGGAGCGATCGCGGGGGCTGGCGTCGACGCGCACCTGCACCAGCACATCGTTCCCCGGTGGGCGTCGGATGCCAATTTCTTCCCCATCATCGCGAAGACCAAGGCCCTGCCGCAGTTGCTCGGCGATGTGCGCCGCACGGTCTCCGAAGCCTGGAACGCCTAGAACAGGGTTATCCACAAGCCCGGTTCGCGGTGGCGTCGGTCTGGCTACCGTGGGGCCATGCACGCTCGCCTTCGCCCCCTCGCCCTCGGTCTCGCCCTCGTCGCGGTGCTCGGGGTGACGACCGCGTGCATCCCGCTGCCGAGTCCGCTCCCACCCGATGCGGAGGCGTCTCCGGCGACCGAGGAGTCGGGCACGCCGGTTCCGGAATACAGCGGCACCGTCGCCCCCGACGGCGTCGAAGACGTCTTCGCGGAGCGCGAGGAGTATTTCCGCGAGCAGCAGCTGCCGATGGACGGGTCCCCGCTGGTGGCGGTGACGCCCGCGCAGCAGGAGTTCATCGCCCAGCAGCGCGCCTACGTCGAGCAGCAGGGCCTGTCGTGGACCGCGGCCGACGAGAGCCTGTCGCTCGCCCTCGCCGGCGACGCCTGCGAGACGGCGATCCTCAGCCGGCACGAGGTCGACGCGTCGACCCTGCAGGCGCACGTGGCGACCTCGCCCCTGTTCGCCCAACTGGTGCCCGCCGACGCGCAGGGCGATGCGCGCCTGCAGGCGGAGGCGCCGATCGCGAGCGTCATGGTGTTCGGCACGACGTTCATGTGCCCCGACGACGGCGACATGTGGGTCGCGGCGTATCAGGACGTGTACGGCGGTTGACGACCCCCTGCGCGACGCGAGGTGGCTGAGCTTGCGCGAGCTCCCGGTCCCTTCGACAGGCTCAGGGACCTGCCTTTCGCGAGGTGGCTGAGCCTGTCGAAGCCACCGGACCCACGAGACCTACGCAAGCGACCGGGCCCTTCGACAGGCTCAGGGACCTGCCTTTCGCGAGGCGGCTGAGCCTGTCGACGCCACCGGACCCACGAGACCTACGCAAGCGACCGGGCCCTTCGACAGGCTCAGGGACCTGCCTTTCGCGAGGTGGCTGAGCCTGTCGAAGCCACCGGACCCACGAGACCTGCGCAAGCTTGCGGTCCCTTCGACAGGCTCAGCGACCTGGCGTTCGCGAAGTGGCTGAGCCTGTCCAAGCCACCGGACCCACGAGACCTACGCAAGCGACCGGTCCCTTCGACAGGCTCAGCGACCTGGCGTTCGCGAAGTGGCTGAGCCTGTCCAAGCCACCGGACCCACGAGACCTACGCAAGCGACCGGGCCCTTCGACAGGCTCAGCGACCTGGCGTTCGCGAGGTGGCTGAGCTTGTCGAAGCCACCGGGCCCACGAGACCTACGCAAGCGACCGGGCCCTTCGACAGGCTCGGGGACCTGGGTTGCGCTCAGGGACCTGGGTTGCGCTCAGGGGCCCTGCTCAGCGCACCTGGCGCACGCCGAACTGCAGGCGCGGGTGGGCGTAGGCCTCCTGCGACTCGATGAGACGCAGTTCGCGCGACCCCGACTCGTAGGTGTTCGACAGCAGGTCGAACACGCTCGAGGCCGTGCGGGCGAGCGCGTCGGCGGCGTCGCCGGTGCGGCGGTAGTGCGCGGTGAACAGGGCCGCGGTGACGTCTCCCGAGCCGTTCGCCTTCATCGGAATCAGCGGGGTCTGCACGATCCAGGCCCCGGCGTCGTCGACGACCATCATCTCGATCGTGTCGGGCTCGCGGTCGGGGCGCTCGACGCTCGTGACGAGCACCGTGCGCGGGCCGCGGGCGCGCAGCATGTCGGCGGACTCGAGCGTCGAGTCGATGCTGCCGGGCTCGGTGTCGGTGAGGAAGCCGAGCTCGAACTGGTTGGGGGTCAGGATGTCGGCGACCGGCACGACGCGCTCGCGCAGCAGCACCGGGATCGCAGGCGCCACGAAGCACCCCGACTTGGCGTTGCCCATGACGGGGTCGCAGGCGTATACGGCATCCGGGTTCGCCTTCTTCACCCGCGCGACCGCGTCGATGATGACGTCGGCGATGCCCTCGCCGCCCTGGTAGCCCGAGAGCACCACGTCGATCTCGGGGAAGACGCCGCGGTCCTCGATGCCCTGGATCACGGCGGCGACGTCGTCGGGGGAGATGAGCGGACCGCGCCACGCGCCGTAACCGGTGTGGTTGGAGAAGTTCACGGTATACACCGGCAGCACCTCGACGCCGATGCGCTGCAGGGGGAAGACGGCGGCGGAGTTTCCGACGTGCCCGTACGCGACGGCGGACTGGATCGAGAGGACCTTCATGTCTCGATCCTCCCACTTCGTCCCGATCCGCGGAGCACGCCCGCGGCGGCGGCCAGGTCATCCGCGAGGGTCGTGGCCGAGGCCTCGTCGAGGTCGTGCACGGTGAGGCGCAGGAACGAGCCGTGGTCGCCGTCGCCGAGGAAGAAGGGGTCGCCCTCGCGCACCAGCCATCCGCGTCTCATGAGGTCTTCGCGCACTCCCGCCGCGGGCACCGGCAGCGGCACCCACAGGTTGAGGCCGTCGCCCGGGCTGACCGGCAACCCGCGAGCGGTGAGCTGCGCGCAGAAAGCGGCATTGCGCGCGGCGTAGTGCACGGCCGCGCTCTCGATGCCCTCGCGGACCGCGTGATCGGTCACGAGGGCGAGGGTGAGGCGCTGGAGGATGTGGCTGACCCACGTGGTTCCGGGCGTCAGGCGCTGCCCGAGACCGTCGGCGGTGTCGGGATCGGATGCCGTGACGGCGAGGCACGTGTCGGGTCCGAGGAACTTCGACATCGAGCGGATGCGCGCCCAGCGACGCTGCGAGGCGCCGATGACCGAGTGCAGGGGAGCGCGGGACAGCAGCGAGAAGTGATCGTCTTCGATGACGAGAACGTACGGGTGCTCCGCGAGCACCTCGCGCAGGGCCGTCGCGCGATCCGCCGTGAGACTCGCGCCGGTCGGATTGTGGGCGCGGGGCGTGCAGATGACGGCGCGGACGCCGGCCTCGAGCGCGGCGCGGAGTCCGTCGACCGTCATGCCCTCGGCATCCACCGGCACGGGCACCGCCCGATACCCCCCGGTGCGCACCGTGTGCAGGGCGGAGAGGAAGCACGGGTCTTCCAAGGCCACCGCGTCGTCGCGCTGCAGCGCTTGGGCGAGGAGGCGTTCGATGGCGTCGCTCGCGCCGCTCGTGACGGTCAGACGCAGGTCGTCGTGGGGGAGTCCGTCCGCCATCCAGTCGCGCGCCCATTCCTCCAGGCCCGGGTCGATCACCGGCTCGCCGTACAGCACGGGGCGCGCCGACCGGGCGAGGGCCGCGGTCGGATCGGGGATGAGCGCCGGGTCGGGGTTGCCCGACCCCACGTCGCGCAGCACGGTGTCGGGCGCGTAGCCCTCCTGGGCGACGGCGGCGCGATCGGCGACGCGTGTGCCGCCGCGACCGCGCGCTTCGACGAGGCCCGCCTGCGCGAGCTGCCGGTACGCCGCGACGACGGTGTTGCGGTTGACGCCGAGGTCGGCCGCGACGGCGCGCACCGACGGCAGCAGGGTCCCCGGGGTCAGCTCTGCGCGCTCGATGCGCGTGCGCAGATCGGCGGCGATCTCGGATGCCGATCGGCCGGTGATGTCGATGCTCATGAGCCCCCCTGAGTCCCGAACAGCCTATGTCCTGAGCCATGCTACGGTTTGGCCTAAGCCAAAGAATCGCGCCCCGAAGCGCGGAACCACGCGCCGCATCGGCGCGGAACGGAGTGGACATGACCGACACCGGAACCTCCCGCGTCAAGCGCGGTCTCGCCGAGATGCTCAAGGGCGGCGTGATCATGGACGTCGTCACCGCCGAGCAGGCGCGCATCGCCGAAGACGCCGGCGCCGTCGCCGTCATGGCGCTCGAGCGCGTGCCCGCCGACATCCGCGCCCAGGGCGGCGTCGCGCGCATGAGCGACCCCGACCTCATCGACGACATCATCGCCACGGTGTCGATCCCCGTCATGGCGAAGGCCCGCATCGGTCACTTCGTCGAGGCGCAGATCCTGCAGGAGCTCGGCGTCGACTACATCGACGAGTCCGAGGTGCTCTCGCCCGCCGACTACGTCAACCACATCGACAAGTGGAACTTCACCGTCCCCTTCGTCTGCGGGGCGACCAACCTCGGCGAGGCCCTGCGCCGCATCACCGAGGGCGCGGCGATGATCCGCTCCAAGGGTGAGGCCGGCACGGGCGATGTCTCGGAGGCGACCAAGCACATCCGCACGATCCGCGGCGAGATCAACGCCCTGCGCGCCAAGACGAAGGACGAGCTCTACGTCGCGGCCAAGGAGCTGCAGGCGCCCTACGACCTCGTCGCCGAGATCGCCGAGACCGGCGAGCTGCCTGTCGTCCTCTTCACCGCCGGGGGAGTGGCCACCCCGGCCGACGCCGCGATGATGATGCAGCTCGGCGCCGACGGCGTGTTCGTCGGCTCGGGCATCTTCAAGTCGGGCAACCCCGCCGAGCGTGCCGCCGCGATCGTGAAGGCCACGACCTTCCACGACGACCCGAAGATCGTCGCCGAGGCGTCGCGCGGCCTCGGCGAGGCGATGGTCGGCATCAACGTCAGCGACCTCCCGGCCCCGCACCGCCTCGCCGAGCGTGGCTGGTAACTCCCCGCGCGTCGGCGTCCTCGCCCTGCAGGGGGACGTGCGCGAGCACCTCGCCGTGCTCACCGCCCTCGGTGCCGACGCGCGACCCGTGCGCCGGCCCGAGGAGCTCGCCGCCGTGGAGGGCCTCGTCCTCCCCGGCGGCGAGTCGAGCGTCATCGACAAGCTCGCCCGCGCCTTCGGCCTGTTCGAGCCGATCCGCGCGGCGATCGCCGAGGGGATGCCGATGTACGGCACGTGCGCAGGTCTCATCCTGCTCGCCGACCGCATCGACGGGGCGATCACCGGCCAGCAGACGTTCGGCGGCATCGACGCGCGCGTGGCGCGCAACGTCTTCGGCGGCCAGACCGCGTCGTTCGAGACCGAGCTCGAGGTGCCCGTCCTGGGCGATCCACCGGTGCACGCGGTCTTCATCCGCGCGCCCGCGGTGGTGGAGTGGGGTCCGGATGCCGCGCCCCTGGCGACCCTCGCCGACGGACGCGTCGTCGCGATCGAGCAGGGCGCCCTGTTGGGGACCGCGTTCCACCCCGAATCGACGGGGGAGACGCGTTTCCACCGCCGCTTCCTCGATCACGTCGCGGCCAGACGCGGCATCCACGCCCCCGCGCTCTAGACTGGAAGCTATGTCCGGACACTCCAAATGGGCCACGACCAAGCACAAGAAGGCGGTCATCGACTCCCGTCGCGCCAAGTCGTGGGCCAAGCTCATCAAGAACATCGAGGTCGCGGCGAAGCTCGGTGGAGCCGACCTCCAGGGCAACCCCACCCTCTTCGACGCCGTGCTCAAGGCCAAGAAGACCTCGGTCCCCAAAGACAACATCGACCGCGCGATCAAGCGAGGTGCGGGCATCGGCGGCGAGGCTGTTGAATACGCCTCGATCATGTACGAGGGCTACGGCCCGAACGGCGTCGCGTTCCTCATCGAATGTCTGACCGACAACAAGAACCGCGCCGCGGCCGAGGTGCGCACCGCCCTCAGCCGTAACGGCGGAACACTCGCCGACCCGGGCAGCGTCGCCTACAACTTCAGCCGCAAGGGCGTCATCGTGGTTCCCTCCGAGGGCACCACCGAAGACGACGTCATGCTCGCGGTCCTCGAGGCCGGCGCCGAAGAGGTCGAGCCGCACGGCGAGGGCTTCGGCGTCATCACCGAGGCGAGCGACCTCGTGTCGGTGCGTTCTGCTCTGCAGGACGCCGGCATCGAGTACGACTCCGCCGACGTCGAGTTCGTGCCCTCGCTCAAGGTCGAGGTCGACGCCGACACGGCCCGCAAGGTGTTCCGCCTCATCGACGCGCTCGAAGACAGTGACGACGTGCAGAACGTCTACACCAACTTCGACATGACGCCCGAGGTGCAGGCCGAGCTCGAGAACGACGAGTAAGGGCGCGCCCTGAGCTCGACCACGACCCCTGCGCCTACCGTGGGGGTCGTGGCATCTTCCCTGCGCGTCCTCGGCATCGACCCCGGCCTCACGCGCTGCGGCATCGGCATCGTCGACGTCGCTCCCAACCGCACGGCCACCCTCGTGCACGTCGGGGTGGCGCGTTCGGCACCGACCGATCCGATCGAGAAACGTCTCGCGGCCATCGCCGCCGGCATCCGCGAAGTTCTCCTCGCCCACCAGCCGCACGTCGTCGCCGTCGAGCGCGTGTTCGCACAGAACAACCGCCATTCGGTGATGGGCACGGCCCAGGCCAGCGGCATCGCGCTGCTGCTCGCCGCCGAGCACGGTCTCACCGCCGCCACGCACACGCCCAGCGAGGTCAAGGCCGCGATCACCGGCTACGGCTCGGCCGACAAGCTGCAGGTGCAGACGATGGTCGCGCGCGTGCTGCGCCTCGACGCTCTTCCCCAGCCGGCGGATGCCGCGGACGCGCTGGCCATCGCGCTCTGCCACGCGTGGCGCGGGGGAGCAGCCGCAGCTCCCGGCGGCGCGGAGCTCACCCCCGCGCAGCGCGCCTGGCGCGACGCCGAGAAGCGACGGACACCGCCGACGCGTGTCGCTCGAACACATGTACGAACCGATGCGTAGGCTCGGAGCATGATCTCTTCGCTGCACGGGACGGCGGCCCACGTCGCCGACGACTCGCTCGTGATCGTGGTGGGCGGCGTCGGTTTCTCCGTCGCCGTCACCTCGCAACTCGCCCGCACCGTCCACGTCGGCGATGACGTGCACCTGCACACGAACCTCATCGTGCGCGAAGACGCCCTGTCGCTCTACGGCTTCGACACCCGCGAAGAGCTGACCGTGTTCACGCAGCTGATCAGCGTGACCGGCGTCGGACCGAAGTCGGCCCTCGGCGTGCTGTCGTCGCTCACCGTTCCGCAGATCGCCCAGGCCGTCGCCGACGACGACGACGCCCCCTTCCGCCGCGTGTCGGGCATCGGCCCCAAGACCGCGAAGCTCATCGTCGTGCAGCTCGCGGGCAAGCTCGCCGTGATTCCCGCCACCGCCCCCGCGGCCGTGTCGGCGCACGGACAGGTGCCCCTGCAGGTGACGCAGGCGCTCATCGGCCTCGGGTGGACCGAACGCACGGCGGCCGAGGCCGTGGCATCCGTCGCCGAGAACGCCTCCGACGCCGACCGCGCGTCGGTGCAGGCGCTGCTGCGACTGACGCTCGCGCTGCTCGGCCCCGCCCGCAAGGAGAGCGTGAGTGGCTGACGTCCGCGACGCCGGCACCCCCGACGACGAGGTCGAGCTCGCGATCGAGGGGGCGCTGCGCCCCACCTCGCTCGCCGAGTTCGTCGGCCAGCAGAAGGTGCGCGGTCAGTTGCAACTGCTGCTCGATGCCGCACGCATCCAGCAGCGCTCGCCCGACCACATCCTGCTGTCGGGCCCTCCCGGGCTCGGCAAGACCACGCTCGCCATGATCGTCGCGCACGAGAGCGGCCGCCCCCTGCGCCTGTCGAGTGGACCGGCGATCCAGCACGCGGGCGACCTCGCGGCCCTGCTGTCCTCCCTCACGCCGGGTGAAGTGCTCTTCATCGACGAGATCCACCGCATGGCGCGCTCGGCCGAAGAGATGCTGTACCTCGCGATGGAGGACTTCCGCATCGACATCATGGTCGGCAAGGGTGCGGGTGCCACCAGCATCCCCCTCGACCTCGCCCCCTTCACCCTCGTCGGCGCCACCACCCGATCGGGCCTGCTGCCGAACCCGCTGCGCGACCGCTTCGGCTTCACCGCCCACCTCGAGTACTACGAGCCCGAAGAGCTCGAGCAGGTCGTCACGCGTTCGGCGTCGATGCTCGACGTCGGGCTGCCGGGCACCGCGCGCTCCGAGATCGCGCGCCGCTCGCGCGGCACCCCCCGCATCGCGAACCGCCTGCTGCGCCGCGTGCGCGACTACCTCGTGGTGCACGGGCCGTCCGCGGGCGCCGAACACGGCGACGCCGACGTGCGCACGGTCGGTGCCGCCCTCGACCTCTACGACGTCGACTCCATCGGCCTCGACCGCCTCGACCGCGCCGTGCTCGACGCGCTCGTGCGGCGCTTCCGCGGGGGACCGGTCGGACTCAGCACGCTCGCGGTCGCCGTCGGCGAAGAGCCCGAGACGATCGAGTCCGTCGTCGAGCCCTACCTCGTGCGCATCGGATTCATGGGCCGCACCCCCCGCGGCCGCGTCGCCACCCCAGAGGCGTACGACCACCTGGGCGCCCCTCACCCCGACGGCCTGCTCCGGTTCAGCCAGGGGTCATGACCTATACTCGGCGGGGGATTCCCCGACCCCCGCTCTACCCCCCGCTAGGCAGTGCCGCACGGCGCGCCTGACTTTGAAAGGTGCACCGCCTCGATGGATATCGCCCGGTTCTTCTCCGATTACGGCCTCATCATCCTGCTCATCGGCCTGCTGGTCTTCATGTTCTGGAGCTCGCGCCGCCGCATGCAGAAGCAGAAGGCCGAGCAGGAGAAGAAGGCCCGCGAGACCGTCGCCGGCGCCGAGGTCCTGCTGCAGGGCGGCCTGTACGGCACCATCGTCGAGTACGACGGTGAAGACCTCGACAAGCCCGCGCTGGTCGAGATCGCGCCCGGCGTGGTCATCAAGGTGCACAGCCAGGCCGTGCTCCGCATCGTCGACGCCGCCCAGGGCGCCGTCACCGAAGACGAGTTCATCGAGGCCGAGGAGTCCGAGGCCGAATACATCGCGGGCGTCGCCGACCACGACATCACCTCGATCAGCGACGACCAGCGCGCCGCCCGTCAGCACACCGAGGCCGAGCAGACCGACAAGGACCGCCCGCAGGCCTGACCTCCGCTCTTCCGCCGTACTCGCCCGCCGCACAGAAAGCCGACTCCGTGGCGCCCTCGACTCCTGTCCGTCATGCCTGGCGCGTGTTGACCGGACTGCTCGCCATCACCGGCGTGCTGTTCGGCATCAACGCGCTCGGCGTGTACACCTTCAACGCCAGTTCCTGGTCTCCCGAGCTCGCGCTCGACCTCCAGGGCGGCACGCAGATCATCCTGCAGGCCCAGACCACCGACGGCGCCGCGCCCGACAGCGATCAGCTGCAGCAGGCCGTGTCGATCATCCGCCAGCGCGTCGACGCCTCGGGCGTCGGCGAGGCCGACGTGGCCACCGAGGGCGGACAGAACATCGTCGTGCAGATCCCCGGCCAGGCCGACGAGGCCACCCGCCAGCGGATCCAGAGCGCCGCGCAGCTCCAGCTGCGTCCCGTGCTGTTCACGGGCTCGCCGGCCACGACGTTCGTCGGCGCCGACGGCAACTCCACGCCGTACCCGACGCCCGACCCGAGCCTGCCGGCCACGCCCACCGCGTCGCCGACCGACGCGAGCGACCCGGCGTACATCACCCCGGCTCTGCAGGCGCAGTTCCTCTCGTACGACTGCGCGAACCCGCCGAGCAACCCCGCGCAGGCCCCGGCAGACCAGCCGATGATCACGTGCGGGCTCCAGGACGGTACGAAGTACATCCTCGGACCCGTCGAGCTCGACGGAAACGACATCGTCGACGCCACGAACGGCCAGGAACAGAACACCGGCCGCTGGGCCGTCAACCTCGTCTTCAACGACCAGGGCACCCAGAAGTTCGGCGAGATCAGCCAGCGCCTTTACGGCAAGCAGGCACCCTTCAACCAGTTCGCGTTCGTGCTCGACGGTCAGGTGCTGTCGGCTCCGTCGATGAACGGCATCATCCTCGACGGCCGCCCCAGCATCACGGGCAGCTTCACGCAGGAGTCGTCGAAGGCCCTCGCCGACCAGCTGAAGTACGGCGCCCTGCCGCTGAGCTTCACCGTCGTCAGCAGTGACACCGTGTCGGCGACACTCGGTTCGCAGCAGCTGCAGGTCGGTCTGATCGCCGGCCTCATCGGCCTCGGCCTCGTCGCGATCTATTCGCTGATCGTCTACCGGGCCCTGGGCACGGTGATCATCGCGTCTCTCGCCGTGATGGCGGTGTTGACCTACGCCGCGATCTGCATCCTCGCGTGGCGCGCCGGCTTCCGCCTGTCGCTCGCCGGTGTCGCGGGTCTGATCGTCACGATCGGCTTCACCGCCGACTCGTTCATCGTGTACTTCGAACGCATCCGCGACGAGTTGCGCGACGGCAAGTCGATCACCGCGGCCGTCGAAGACGGATGGGGTCGCGCCAAGCGCACGATCTACATCTCGAAGTCGATCAACATCCTCGCCGCCGTCGTGCTGTACATCCTCGCGGATGCCACGGTGAAGGGCTTCGCGTTCACCCTGGGCCTGACCACGGCGATCGACATCCTGATCTTCATCCTGTTCACCCACCCGGTCATGCAGCTGCTGGCGCGCACGCGCTTCTTCGGCTCGGGCCACCCGCTCTCGGGGATGGACCCCAACGCGCTCGGGGCCGTCTACCGCGGTCGTGCGGAGTTCCGCGCCCCGGTCGTCGACAGCGGTCGCGCCAAGCGCTCGCGGGGCGAGGCCGCACGTCGGCAGACGATCGCCGAACGCAAGCAGGCCGAGCTCGCTGCCGCGTCCCGCGGCGATAGCCGCTCCACGAAGGAGGGAGACGACTGATGCGCTCCATGTCTCAGCTCGGAAACGACCTCTACTCCGGGAAGACCTCGTTCCCGTTCGTGCAGCGTCGTCGTCTGTGGTTCATCATCGCGGCGGTGCTCGTCATCGGCGCGGCGCTCGTGCCCTTCATCCGCCCCGTGCAGTTCTCGATCGAGTTCACGGGTGGGTCGCAGTTCACCGTGTCGAACCCCGCCAGCTTCGACCAGTCGCTCGCGACGAACGCGGTGACCTCGGTCGTGCCGGGCGCGCAGACGCGCGTCACCACGATCAGCGACCAGGCCGTCCGCGTGCAGACCGACCAGCTCGGCAGCGACCAGACGCAGGCCGTCTCGGCCGCGCTCGCGAGCGCGTACGACGTGCCCTCCGCCGAGGTGACCGACTCGTTCATCGGTCCCACCTGGGGCGCCGACGTCACGCGTCAGTCGCTGTGGGGTCTGGCGATCTTCCTCGCGCTGACCTTCCTCATCCTCGCGCTGTACTTCCGCACGTGGAAGATGTCGGTCGCCGCGATCATCGGCCTGGTCGACGTGCTCGTCATCACCATCGGCGTGTACGCGGTGTTCGGGTTCGAGATCTCGCCCGCGGCGGTGATCGGCTTCCTCACCATCCTCTCTTACGCCCTCTACGACACCACCGTCGTCTTCGACAAGGTGCGCGAGAACACGAGAGAAGACGGCGAGATCTCCGGCCGCACCTTCGCGGAGTCGGTCAACCTCGCCGCCAACCAGACGCTGATCCGCTCGATCAACACGACGGTCGTGGCCGTGCTCCCGGTCGGTGCGATCCTCTTCATCGGTGTTCCGCTCGGTGCCCGCACGCTGAGCGACATCTCACTGTCGATCTTCGTCGGCACGATCGTCGCGGCCTACTCGACCCTGTTCGTCGCCGTCCCGATGTACGCGCTGCTGCGCGAGTCGGAGAAGCCCATCGCCCAGCGCGACGCCCGCGTCGTCGCCGCGCGCGAGAAGGCGGGCGTCCCGGCCTGAGGCCGGGGCCCCGCCGCTCTCCGGGGCATCGCGCGGGGCGTAGACTTGATCGACTGGCCGTGAGGAAGGGGTGGCGATGACCGAGACCGCATCCTCCGCGCCGCCGCCGTCCTCGCTGCGACGCCTCGTGCCGCGCATCTTCTCGCGTGCCGCCCGCCGCGACGACGTCGACAAGTTGCTGCGAACGGTGCGCACGCATCACCCCAAGGGTGATCTCGCGATCATCGAGCGCGCCTACGCCGTCGCTGACAAGGCGCACGACGGGCAGAAGCGCCAGAGCGGCGAGCCGTACATCACGCACCCGCTCGCCGTCGCGCAGATCCTTGCCGAGCTGGGCCTAGGGCCGAAGGCCATCGCCGCGGCCCTCCTGCACGACACGGTCGAAGACACCGACTACCCGCTCGACGAGCTCGCCGCCGACTTCGGCGACGAGGTGGCGATGCTCGTCGACGGCGTCACCAAGCTCGACAAGGTCAAGTACGGCGACAGCGCGCAGGCCGAGACCGTCCGCAAGATGATCGTGGCGATGTCGAAAGACATCCGCGTGCTGCTGATCAAGCTCGCCGACCGCCTGCACAACGCGCGCACCTGGGGCTTCGTGCCGCCCCACAAGGCGGCCAAGAAGGCCACCGAGACGCTCGAGATCTACGCCCCGCTGGCTCACCGCCTCGGCATCCAGGCGATCAAGAGCGAGCTCGAAGACCTCTCGTTCGCGGTCATGCACCCCAAGCTCTACGCCGAGATCGAGAGCCTCGTCAAACAGCGCACCCCGCAGCGCGAGCAGTACGTGCAGAACGTGATCGACGCCGTCGACGCCGACCTGCGCGAGCTCCGCGTGCGCGGGCGCGTCATGGGTCGACCGAAGCAGCTGTACTCGGTGTACCAGAAGATGGTCGTGCGGGGCCGCGAGTTCGACGACATCTACGACCTCATCGGCATTCGCATCCTCGTCGGGACCGTGCGGGACTGCTACGCGGTGCTCGGCGCAATCCACGCGCGGTGGACACCGCTGCCCGGGCGGTTCAAGGACTACATCGCCACGCCCAAGTTCAACCTGTACCAGTCGCTGCACACGACGGTGATCGGCCCGGGCGGACGCACGGTCGAGATCCAGATCCGCACGAACGAGATGCACCAGCAGGCCGAGTTCGGCGTGGCCGCGCACTGGAAGTACAAAGAGCGCATGGCCGGCGGCAAGACCGACGCGAAGGCCGTCGACGCCGACATGGCGTGGATCGCGCACATCTCCGACTGGCAGGCCGAGACCGCCGACCCGGGGGAGTTCCTCGACTCGCTGCGCTTCGAGATCGGCGCCAAAGAGGTCTACGTCTTCACGCCGAAGGGGCGCGTCGTGGGTCTTCCCACTGGCGCCACCCCCGTCGACTTCGCCTACGCCGTGCACACCGAGATCGGCCACCGCACGATGGGCGCCAAGGTCAACGGTCGCCTCGTGCCGCTGGAGTCGACTCTGCAGAGCGGCGACGTCGTCGAGGTCTTCACCTCGAAGAACCCCGATGCCGGCCCCAGCCAGGACTGGCTCGGCTTCGTCAAGAGCACCCGCGCGCGCAACAAGATCCGCGGGTGGTTCACCAAGGAGCGTCGCGAAGAGGCCATCGAGCAGGGCAAGGACTCCATCGCGCGCGCGATGCGCCGGCAGAACCTGCCGCTGCAGCGCCTGATGAACCAGGACTCGTTCACCGAGGTGGCGCGGCAGTTCCACTACGAAGACGTCTCCGCCCTGTACGCCGCGGTCGGAGAAGGCCACGTCTCGACCCAGTCGGTCATCGAGAAGGTCACCGCGCTCGTCAGCGCCGAAGAGACCAACACCGGTCCCATCGACATCCCCGTCGGGCGCAGCCGCGCCCCGCGCGGCGGAGACTCCGGCGTCCTCGTGCGCGGAGCCCCCGACATCCTCGTCAAGCTCGCCAAGTGCTGCACGCCCGTGCCGGGCGACGAGATCGTCGGCTTCGTCACACGCGGCAGCGGGGTCTCGGTGCACCGCGGCGACTGCACCAACGTGCGTTCGCTCAAGGAAGAACCCGACCGTCTCATCGAGGTCGAGTGGGCGCCGACGACCAAGAGCGTGTTCCTCGTGCAGATCCAAGTCGAGGCCCTCGACCGCTCGGGTCTGCTGAGCGACGTCACGCGCGTGCTCAGCGAGCATCACGTCAACATCCTCTCGGCGACCGTATCGACCACCAACGACCGCCTCGCCCTGAGCAAGTTCGTGTTCGAGATGGGCGACACCGTGCACCTCGACCGGGTGCTCAACGCCGTGCGCCGCATCGACGCCGTCTACGACGTGTACCGCGTCACCTCGTCGTAAGGCCGGCGTCTCACGACCGAGGCCGCGTGCCGGTCTGCCCGTGCGCCGTCTCGCTCGATTCAATCGTGGATCGTCACGGCGGCCGGGGGATCCGACGCGTCAGCTCGTGGGCTGCGACTCGGACCGACCCGCCGCCGTCTGCGCGAGCACGTCGGCGGCGCGACGGGCGAAAGGGAATCGCGGATGCCGCGCGAGCCACTCGACCGCGTCATCCCGAGCTCCGGGATCATCGGCGGCCCACATGCGAGCGGCACGACGCTCGGTCTCGTCGTCGCTGCGCGCGAGGTCGACGAGGGTGCGTACGGGTGAGGTGACCGACACCCCCGCCACCTGCCGCACGTCGGCGGCCGCAAGGCGCACCTCGTGAGACACGACGCGCGCGTCGTGCGGCGCGCGGGCGCGGGTGGCCGCGACGCGCTGCACGTGGTGTCGATACGGTTCGGTCAGCACCCCGCCGTGGATCCACGCCGCGCTCAGGCGGATCGCCGCCCACCGCTCACCCACGAGCGGGGCGATGCTGCGCGCGCGCATCCACGGCGTCTCGACGGCATCGGCGGGGATGTAGCCCGCCCCGAGCGGGACCAGGATGCCGTCGAGGCACGCAGCGGTGAGCTCGGCGATCGACAGACGCTCACCGGGGAAGAACAGGAAGGGCGACACCATTCCGCCAGTGTGGCGGGAACGGTGTCGCCCCGTGACGGAAGTCCGTCAGCCTGTGGATAACCCGGTGGGTCGGCCTGTTCAGCCGCCGAGAGCGCGCAGCCAGGTGAGGCGCGCCTCGAGGGCCTCCTGCGTCTGGGCCACGGCGCGCTTGTCGCCCTTGGCCTCGGCGGCGGCGAGCTCGGCCTCGAGCTTGTCGATGGCGTCGGTGAGCTGACGCGTCATGTCGTTGGCGCGCGCCTTCTGCTCGGGATCGTTGCGCTTCCAGTCGGCGTCTTCGCGGGTGCGCACGCTCTGCTCGATGTTGCGGAGCTCGTCGTCGAGGGCGCGCTCCTTGTCGCGGGGGAAGATGCGACCGATCTCGTCCCACTGACGCTGGATCGCGGTGAGCTTCTGGCGCGCCGTGGCGATGTTCTTCTCATCGACGATCGGAGCGGCCTCCTGCAGCAGCACGCGCTTCTGCTCGATCTTCTCCTTCGACGCCTCGGCGTCGGCCGACTCGCGCTCGATGCGCGCGCCGTAGAGCGCGTCGCCAGCGGCCTTGAAGCGCGCCCACAGGGCGTCGTCGACCTTGCGGCCGGCGCGGCCGGTGGCCTTCCACGCGTCGAGCAGATCGCGGTACGCGCCGATGCCGTCTTCGCCACGGGGGGCGAGTGCCTCGGCACGCTCCACCAGGCGGGTCTTCGCCTCGCGCGCGGCCTTGTGGGTCTCGTCGAGCGACGAGAAGAACTCGCGGCGGTGGCGGTCGACCGTGGCGCGGGCGTCGCGGAAGCGGCGCCACAGCTGCTGGGCGGTCGACTTCGACAGGCGCGGACCGTTCTGCTGGTGGGCCTGCCACCGGTCGAACAGCGCGGTCATGTCGGCCGTCATCTGCTTCCACTGCACCGTCTGCGGGTCGCGAGCGGCCAGGGCCTCGGCCTCTTCGACGATCGCGGTGCGCTCGCGCACGGCCTCTTCGGTGGCCTGCTTGGCGGCGACGGCCTCAGTCTCACTCGCCTCGGCGAGTTCGGAGGTGAGGGCGTTGACGCGGGCGATCAGAGCCGAGAGGTCGCCGACCGCTGCGGCACCGTCGAGCTTGCCGTGCAGCGCCTTGGCCGCGGCGCGCAGGTCGGACGCCGAGGCGCCACCGCGACGGTGACGGGTCTCGAGCAGCGTGACCTCGCCGGCGAGGTCGGCGAACTTGCGTTGGAAGTAGGCGAGGGCCTCGGCGGGGGTGCCGTCGGGGTACTGCCCGACGACGCGCCACTCGTCGCCCTCGCGGACCGACACGGTGCCTTCGTCATCGACGCGGCCCCAGGGCTCGGTCGACGAGGTGGAGGCCTTCTTGCCGGGCGGGGGACCGGGCACGCGCGCACCGGGGCGGGGGCCGGGGGCCGCCGGGGCGGCGGGGGCCTCATCGTTCGCGGACGCGTCCTCAGCAGGGGCGTCTTCGGCGGGAGCCTCAGCGGCGGCAGCGTCCTCAGCGGGGGCGTCCTCGACGGCGTCCGCGGCGGGAGCCTCGTCCGCAGGAGCACCCTCGGCGGGCGCGTCCTCCGCAGAGGCGTCCTCGACGGAGGCCTCGTCAGCGGCGGGGGCGTCAGCCGCGGCCGCGTCTTCGACGGGGGATTCCTCGGCGGGAGCGTCCGACGTCTCATCGGCGGAGACCGGAGCCGTCAGGTCGTCGGAGGCCGCGGCATCCGGAGCCTCGACGGCCTCGGCCGTCTCGGCGCTGTCGGCCTGGGTGGTGTCGACCTCGACGTCGTTCGCGGCGTCGCGCGGGTCGGAGGACTCGGGGGTGGGGACGGAAGTCACGGGTAGCACCTCATCGCGGCAGAACCGCCTGGGGGAGAAGGACCCTCCGAGCCTAGTACGCGCGGCCCCCGCGAGACAGGATCAGGGCGTCGGCGTCGCCGCGGGAGCAGGCGCGGAGGGGGAGGTGTCGGGCGTCGACGCGGGCGTGGCGGGCGTCGACGGCGAGGGCGCGGGAGCACCGGGCCCGGCCACGAAGTACGCGGTCTGCACGCCGATGGCTCCGGCGATCACGACGAGACCGACCACGACGGCGAGTAGGTTGTCGCGCCGACGGCGTCGTCCCTGTCGCTCGTGCAGCTCGAGCCGCGCCTGGTAGGTGCGGGCGCGCTCGCGCTGCTCCCGCGTCTGCCGGTCTTTTCCGCGCGTCGCCACCATCGACTCCTCTCGCCCGTCACGGGCCCTTCGATCCTACAAAGCGGCGCCCGCGCGACATTCCCGCCCGCGCCCGTCGCGGTCCGCCCGCCCGGGCTCGATGTCGGAGGCCGCGGTTAGCCTGGAGGGGTGACCCCTTCCTCCGCCCTCTTCCAGGGCCAGACGCCGCTCGCCGTGCGCATGCGGCCGACCAGCCTCGACGAGGTCGCCGGCCAAGGGCACTTGCTGCGACCGGGATCGCCGTTGGTCACACTCGCGACGACCGACTCCTCGTCATCCGCGTCGGCGGCCTCGGTCATCCTCTGGGGCCCGCCCGGCACCGGCAAGACGACGCTCGCCCAGGCCATCGCCCGATCGTCGGGGCGACGCTTCGTGGAGTTGTCGGCGATCACCGCGGGCGTCAAAGACGTGCGCGAGGTCATGCAAGAAGCCCTCACCCAGCGCGATCTGTACGGGCAGTCGACGATCCTGTTCCTCGACGAGATCCACCGCTTCACCAAGGCCCAGCAAGACGCGCTGCTTCCCGGCGTCGAGAACGGCTGGGTCGTGCTCATCGCCGCGACCACCGAGAACCCGTCATTCTCGGTGATCTCGCCCCTGCTCTCGCGCTCGCTCCTGCTGACCCTGCGTCCCCTCGGCGACGACGACCTCGGAGCCCTGGTGGATCGCGCGGTGACCGACCCCCGCGGCCTCGCCGGACGCGTGGTGCTCGACGACGACGCCCGGGCGGCCCTGGTGCGCCTGGCCTCCGGCGACGCCCGACGCGCCCTCACCGCCCTCGAGGCGGCGGCCTCTGTCGCGGGCGACGATGCGGGGGCGACCGCACCGGCCGTCCGCGACGCCGAGGACGAAGACGACTCCGACGACGACGAGGATCCCGGTCCGTTCACCGGCGGAGGAGACGAGCTCCCCGTCATCACCGCCGACCACATCGCCCAGGCCGTCGACCGCGCCCTGCTCCGCTACGACCGCCAGGGCGACGAGCACTACGACGTCATCAGCGCCTTCATCAAGTCGGTGCGGGGGTCGGATCCGGATGCCGCGATCCACTACCTCGCGCGCATGATCGAGGCGGGCGAGGACCCCCGCTTCATCGCGCGGCGCCTGGTCATCTCGGCCGCGGAAGACATCGGCATGGCCGACCCGCAGGCCCTGCAGATCGCGGTGGCCGCGGCCGACGCGGTCGCGTTCATCGGCATGCCCGAGGGGCGCATCCCCCTTGCCGAGGCGACCGTGTACCTCGCCACGACCGCCAAGTCGAACGCCGCCTACAACGCCATCAACGCCGCGATCGCCGACGTGCGCGCGGGCGGGTTCGGACGCGTGCCGATGCACCTACGCGACGCCCATTATCCCGGCGCCAAGCGACTCGGGCACGGCAAGGGCTACAAGTACGCGCACGACAGCGACATCGGCATCGTCACGCAGCAGTACCTGCCCGACGAGCTCGTCGGCAAGCGGTACTACGAACCCACCAGTCACGGTGCCGAACGCGACGTGTCGGCGCGTCTCGAGAAGATCCGCCGCATCCTCGAGGGGCGCTGACGCGGCATCCGGCATGCTCCCGGCGCGCTCTGATAGCATGAACCGGCTCGAAACAGGGTTTTCGGGCATCCCCTCCTTCCTGTGATCACCTTCCGGTGCGCCCCGGCGTGCGCTTCGGATCGGGCGGAAGGGGGCGATACGCCCGTGAGCCGTGAAAGGCGCGGCCACGTCATCGGAAGGAGAACTTCGTGACCACGAAGTCTCAGGACCGCCGCAAGGTGCGTCTGTCGCGCGCCCTCGGCGTCGCACTCACCCCCAAGGCCGCCCGCTACCTCGAGAAGCGTCCCTACGCTCCCGGTGAGCACGGCCGCACCAAGCGCAAGGCCGACAGCGACTACGCCGTCCGTCTCCGTGAGAAGCAGCGTCTGCGCGAGCAGTACGGCATCCGCGAGAAGCAGCTTCGCATCGCGTTCAACGAGGCCCGCCGCACCGACGGCCTGACCGGTGAGAACCTGGTCGAGCTGCTCGAGATGCGTCTGGACGCCCTCGTCGTGCGTTCGGGCTTCGCCCGCACCACCGCGCAGGCTCGCCAGCTCGTCGTGCACCGCCACATCATGGTCGACGGCCAGCTCGTGGACCGCCCGTCGTTCCGCGTCAAGCCGGGACAGCTGATCCACGTCAAGACCAAGAGCGAGGGCCTCGAGCCCTTCCAGGTCGCCGCCGCCGGTGGGCACGCCGAAGTGCTGCCCCCCGTTCCGGGCTATCTCGAGGTCGACCTCTCCACGCTGCAGGCGAAGCTTCTGCGCCGCCCCAAGCGCGCCGAGGTTCCCGTGACGTGTGAAGTTCAGCTCGTCGTCGAGTACTACGCCGCCCGCTGATCTCAGCGAGCAGAGAAGGGCGTCGGGTTCTCCCGGCGCCCTTCGTCGTTCCCGGGTCGCGCTGTCACGCCGCCCTTCGTCCTTTCGGGGTCGCGCTCCCGCGTGGCCCTTCGTCGTTCCCGGGTCGCACTCCCGCGCGGCCGTTCGTCGTTCTCAGCCCGAGCACCGGCCTCCCCGGACACGACGCAGGAGATCCGCCGTCAACGGTCGGCAATCCGGGGGCAACGGGCGGATCCGCGTCCGATCTCCTGCGTTGTGTCCGCCCGGACTTCCTGCCGGCGCCGGGCACCCGTCGCGGGCGAGAGGGACGCAACGCAGCAGTCTCGGCGCCGCAGCCCTACGCACGCAGGGCCGCGAGCCACCGATGAGGCAGAACTCCTGCGTCGTGTCAGGACACGCGGCCGCTCCGACACGGCAGCGCTCCGCGACGCGACGGCGGCGGGAAGCGCCCGCAGGCGGCTGGGGACGGGCCGACTCCACGGCATCCCGTCGGTGGACGCGCGCGCCGCGGGGGCCGTCGCTTACGATGAGGGATGCCGCGATCGCGGCGTCGTATCGAGGAAGAAGTGGTGATCGTGAAAAGCCTCGTCTGGTTCGCGTTGGGTATCGCCGGTGGTTTCGTCGCCGCCCACCTGGTCAACAAGGACCCGCGCGGGCAGGAGGTGCTCGCCCAGCTCGACTCGCGCATCGGCGAGTTCACCGACCGTATGAGCGACGCCTACCACCAGCAGGAGACCCGACTCTCCGAGATCATCGACGACGCCAAGGGCGTCGCCGCCGCCGCTGTCGACAAGACCGCGGATGCCGTGGGCGACGCCGCCGCTACGGCCACGAAGGCCGTTTCCTCCTCCGACTGACCTCCCTGCGGCATCCGTCCCCGAACACCGGGGCGAATCCGCACGCGCACGGAAAGACCCGCCATGAAAACCGCCGAGATCGCCCAGCGCTTCCTCGACTTCTTCGAGAAGAAGAACCACACGATCGTCCCCTCGGCCTCGCTCGTCACCGACGACCCGGCCCTGCTGTTCACCGTGGCGGGCATGGTGCCCTTCATCCCGTACCTCAGCGGTGTCGTGCCGCCGCCGTACCCCCGCGCGGCCGACGTGCAGAAGTGCATTCGCACCAACGACATCGAGGAGGTCGGCAAGACCCCGCGTCACGGCACCTTCTTCCAGATGCTCGGCAACTGGTCGTTCGGCGACTACTTCAAGGAAGACGCGATCCGCTTCGCGTGGGAGCTGCTCACCGCGCCCGAGTCGGAGGGCGGACTCGCCTTCGACCCGAAGGATCTGTGGGTCACCGTCTACGAAGAGGACGACGAGGCCCGCGACCTCTGGCTGAAGCTCAGCACCCTGCCTGACGAGCGCATCCAGCGCCTCGGCAAGGACACGAACTACTGGTCGACCGGCCTGCCGGGCCCCGCCGGCCCCTGCTCGGAGATCTTCTTCGACCGCGGTCCCGCATACGGCATCGACGGCGGTCCCGCGACCGACGACGACCGCTACGTCGAGATCTGGAACCTCGTGTTCATGCAGTACGAGATCACCAACGTGCGCTCGAAGTACGACTTCGACATCGTCGGCGAGCTGCCCGCGAAGAACATCGACACCGGCATGGGCCTCGAGCGCATCGCGTTCATCAAGCAGGGCGTCGACAACATGTACGAGACCGACCAGGTGCGCCCCGTGCTCGACCTGGCCGCGAAGCTCGCGGGCAAGTCGTACGGCCAGGAATCGCACGAAGACGACGTGCGCCTGCGCATCGTCGCCGACCACGTGCGCTCCTCGCTCATGCTGCTCGCCGACGGCGTGACCCCCTCGAACGAGGGACGCGGCTACATCCTGCGCCGCATCATGCGCCGCGCGATCCGCTCGATGCGCCTGCTGGGCGTCGAGGGCGCGACCTTCCCCGAGCTGTTCGCCGCCTCGCGCGACGCGATGAAGGAGTCGTATCCCGAGGTCGAGGCCGACTACGCGCGCCTCTCGGCCTACGCGATCGCCGAGGAGCAGACGTTCCTGCGCACGCTCGCGGCCGGGTCGGCGATCCTCGACCAGTCGGTCGTCGAGGCCAAGAACGGCGGCGGCACCACCCTGTCGGGCTCCGAGGCGTTCCTCCTGCACGACACCTACGGCTTCCCGATCGACCTGACGCTCGAGATCGCCGAAGAGGCGGGCTTGTCGGTCGACCGTGCCGCGTTCGACACGCTCATGCTCGAGCAGCGCACGCGCGCCAAGGCCGATGCCCGCGCCCGCAAGGGAGCGCTCGCCGACCAGAGCGCATACCGTGAGTTCCGCTCGCTGGGCGAGACCGTGTTCACCGGCTACACCGAGATGCAGACCGAGTCGAAGATCCTCGGCATCCTCGTGCAGGGCCAGGGCACCGACCGCGCGTCGGAGGGCCAGATCGCCGAGGTCATCCTCGCCGAGACCGCCCTGTACGCCGAGTCGGGCGGCCAGGTCGCCGACAAGGGCGTCATCGTCGGCCCGGGCTACGAGCTCGAGGTGCTCGACGTGCAGCGCCCCGTTCCGGGCCTGGTCAGCCACACCGTCGAGGTCACCACCGGCGAGGTGTCGGTCGGCGCCCCCGCGACGACCGTGGTCGACGCGCTCAACCGCCACGCGGCTCAGCAGGCGCACACCGCGACGCACCTCGTGCACGCGGCGATCCGCGACACGCTCGGCAAGAGCGCGACGCAGACCGGTTCGCTCAACCGCGCCGGGTACATGCGCTTCGACTTCAGCTGGGGCTCGGCGCTGTCGCCCGAGACCCGCACCGAGATCGAGGACATCGCCAACAACGCCGTCCGCGACAACCTCGAGGTCACCACGCGCGTGATGTCGCTCGACGAGGCGAAGGCCGCCGGCGCCATGGCGCTGTTCGGCGAGAAGTACGGCGACACCGTGCGCATGGTCGACATCGGCGGCCCCTGGTCGCGTGAGCTGTGCGGTGGCACCCACGTCGCCCGCAGCGCTGAAATCGGCCTGGTCAACCTCGTCGGCGAGCAGTCGGTCGGCGCCTCCAACCGTCGTGTCGAGGCCCTCGTCGGTCTCGACGCCTTCCGCGACCTCGCCGCCGAGCGCGCGATCGTCTCGCAGCTCAGCTCGAGCCTGAAGACGCCGCGCGAGCAGCTGCCCACGCGCATCGCCGAGCTCGCCGCCAACCTCAAGGCCGCCGAGAAGAAGATCGCGGCCTTCGAGGCGCAGGCCCTGACCGGTCGCCTGCCGCAGCTGGTCGAGTCGGCCGTCGCGGTCGGCACGGTGCGCGTCGTCGCACAGAGCCTGGGGGAGGGCGCGTCGGCCGACGACGTGCGCTCGCTCGCGCTGCAGGTGCGCGACCGCCTGGGCACCGACCCGGCCGTGGTGGCGCTCGCGACCGTCGCGGGTGGGCGTGCCACCGTCGTCGTCGTCACCAACGACGCGGCGCGCGAGCGCGGTCTCGCCGCGGGCGCCCTGGCCAAGAACGCCGCCGGTGTGCTCGGCGGCGGAGGCGGCGGACGCCCCGATGTCGCGCAGGGCGGTGGAACGGATGCCGCGGCCCTCCTGCAGGCGCTCGACGGCATCGTCGCCGACGTGCGGGCGACCACCGCGTGACGGAGTTCCGCCGCGGTATCCGCCTCGGCATCGATGTGGGGCGCGCCCGCGTGGGCGTGGCGCGCTCCGACCCCGACGGCGTGCTCGCCGTTCCGGTCGAGACGGTCCAACGCAAGAAGGAGCCGGTGCGACGCATCGTCGCCCTCGCCGCCGAGTACGAGGCGTTCGAGGTGCTCGTCGGTCTGCCGCTGAACCTGCGCGGCGACGACACGCCCTCGACCACCGACGCGCGGGCGTTCGCCCAAGCCCTCGCCGACGCCCTGCCGATGCCGGTGCGCTTGGTCGACGAGCGTCTGAGCACGGTGTCGGCGCACGGCGTCTTGCGGGAAGCAGGACGTTCCCAGCGCGATTCTCGTAGCATTGTGGATCAAGTCGCCGCTGTGGTCCTGCTGCAGCAGGCGCTCGACGTGGAGCGACAGTCCGGCGAGCCGGCCGGACCCGCCGTCACACCGGGACAGGAGCCCGCCTGACAATGCCCGAGAACCAGCCCCCCGAGAACGATCCGTTCGCCGACCTGTACGGCCGTCTGCCCGACCCCCGCCGGGCCGCGCGGTCTTCATCCGGCGACGACGCCGCACCCCCGTCGCGCCGGGCCGCGCGCGAGGCCCGGCGCACGTCGACGGGTCCGACCCCCACTCCCGAGTCGTCCGACG
Organism: Microbacterium sp. JC 701; assembly: GCF_021026215.1. Classification (NCBI taxonomy): domain Bacteria; kingdom Bacillati; phylum Actinomycetota; class Actinomycetes; order Micrococcales; family Microbacteriaceae; genus Microbacterium; species Microbacterium sp. JC 701. The sequence goes on along the minus strand of NZ_JAJNCV010000002.1, from coordinate 205,335 downwards.
CCCCGACGCCCGACGCCGCCCCGCGCTTCGATGCGGCCCGCCGTGCCCCCGAAGACACCCCCGTGGCTCCGCCAGTCGAGACCGCGCGCCCCACCGCGCAGGACAGCCCAGCCCCCGCGCCCGCCCCGCGCGCGGCCGACGACGGCCCCACCGTCGTGCCGACGGCCGTCCCGGCCGCGGAGGTTCCGGATGCCGCGCCCCGGCGCACGGCATCCGCCCCCGCTCTCCGCGGAGACGACCTGGCCCAGCCCGGGCCGGTGCGCCGAGGCACGGACGGCCCCGCCCTCTCGTCGGACGCCGCGCGCCGCGCCGCCGCCGCCGCTCCCGCTCCCGCAGCCCCCTCCGGCCCGTCAGCGGCCGCTTCGCCCCCGGTCGAGCCCGCGCGCGACGAGGTGCGCGAACCCGTGCTCGTCGGCGCCGGAGCCGCGGCCGCCGGGTCTGCGGCATCCGGTTCGCGCTCCGCCGCGGCGGGGTCGCTCGAAGACCTGTTCACCGGCCAGACGACCACCCACGACATCGGCGAGCACGCCCCGCGCGCAGCGAAGAAGCGTCGACGGATCGCGGGGTGGATCGCCCTCGCCATCGTCGTCCTGATCGTCGGCGGCGTGGCCGCCGGAGGCCTCTATGTCTGGAACACCTACGGCGACCGTGTGCGCGAGTTCCTGGGCACGAGCGAACCGATCGAGTACGCGGCCGGCGAGGCCACCGGCGAAGCCCGCGTGACGATCGTCGCGGGCGACACCGGCGAATCGGTCTCTCCCAAGCTTTTCGACGCGGGCGTGACCAAGGCGTCGAACTCGCTGTACAAGTACATGGTCGACAACGCCGTGGGCTTCACCTTCCAGCCCGGCGTCTACAAGCTGCAGCAGAAGATGACCTCCGAGGCGGTCATCGCGGCGCTGAAAGACCCGGCCACCCGACTGAACTACTCGGTGCAGCTGCGCGAGGGCCTGACCCTCAACCAGTCGCTCGACCTCATCGCGGAGCAGCTCAAGATCCCGCGCGCCGACCTCGACGCCGCGACCGCCGATCCCTCGCAGTACGGGGTTCCGGCCTCGACGCTCGAGGGCTGGATCTTCCCGGCCACGTACGACTTCGACGAGGGCGTCACCGCGCAGCAGGTCATCCAGACCATGGTGCAGCGCACCGTGCAGTCGCTCGACAAGGCCGGAGTGCCCGAGGGCGATCGCGAGCGGATCCTCATCATCGCCTCGATCATCGAGCGCGAGGCACGCAGCAGCGAGGACTTCTACAAGGTCTCGCGCGTGATCGAGAACCGCCTGCAGCCCGACAACACCGAGACGCACGGCCTGCTGCAGATGGACTCCACGGCCCAGTACGGCGCGAACGAACTCGACGCCGGTTCGTCGTCGTCGAGCGAGAACGCGCTCACGAGCGACAACCCGTGGAACACCTACATCCGCCCGGGGCTCCCCGTCGGACCGATCGCGAATGCCGGCGATCTCGCCATCGATGCGGCCATGCACCCCGTCGACGGCACCTGGTACTACTTCACGACCGTCAACCTGGCCACCGGTGAGACGGTGTTCTCGACCACCTACGCCGACCAGTTGAAGGCCGTCGACCAGTTCCAGGCCTGGTGCCGCGAGAACCCCGACGGCGGATGCTGACCGGCCCGACCCGGCTGGCCGTCTGGGGCGACCCGATCGCACACTCGCGGTCGCCCCGGCTGCACGCCGCGGCCTACGGCGTGCTCGGGCTCGACTGGGAGTACGACCGACGCCAGGTCGACGACGCCTCGTTCATCGGTGAGATCGAGGCCCTCGACGCGACCTGGCGGGGGCTGTCGCTCACGATGCCGCTCAAGCAGGTCGCTGCGGCCCGCGCGGCGACCCTCGACGACGACGCGCGCCTGACCGGCGCGGTCAACACGTACCTGCTGACCGCCGACGGACCGCACGGGTTTAACACCGACGTCGGCGGCCTCGCTCGCGCCCTGGACGAGTACGGCGTGCGCGAGCCGCGGCTGGTGCGGGTGCTCGGCGCGGGGGCGACGGCGACCTCCGCGGTCGTCGCGGCGGCCCGCGCCGGAGCCTCGACGATCGAGGTGCGCGCCCGGCGCCCCGAAGCGGCCGCACGGCTCACGGACCTCGGGGCGGCACTGCAGGTCGAGGTGCGGGCGCGATCGCTGGACGATCCGCATCTCGCGTCGGCGGATGCCACGATCGCGGCGCTCCCGGGCGGGATCGACCTCGGCCCGGTCGGCGACGCCCTGGCATCCGGCTCCGGCCCCCTCGTCGACGTGGTCTACGGCGGGTGGCCGACCCCGCTCGCCCTCGCGTGGGAGCGGGCGGCCGTCGCCGCGCACGACGGCCTCGGGATGCTGCTGCACCAGGCCCTGCTGCAGGTGCGGGTGTTCGTGGGGGAGGACCCGGCTCGCCCCCTCTCGCGCGAGCCCGAGGTGCTGGCCGCAATGCGCATCGCGCTCATGGGAGACTAGGGACATGCTTCGCGTCTTCACCGCCGGCGAGTCCCACGGCCCCGAATTGATCGCCCTCATGGAGGGGATGCCGGCCGGCGTTCCCGTCTCGTCGGCGCAGATCCGCGCCGAGCTGGCGCGTCGGCGCTTGGGCTACGGCCGCGGCTCGCGCATGAAGTTCGAAGAAGACGAGCTCACGCTCTCGACCGGCATCGTGCACGGCTTCACCATCGGCAGCCCCATCGCGCTGCGCATCGGCAACACCGAGTGGCCGAAGTGGACCGAGGTGATGAGCCCCGAGCCCGTCGAGCTCTCCGACCGCTCCCGCGGCCGCGGCGCCGCCCTCACGCGCCCGCGACCCGGTCACGCCGACCTCGTCGGCATGCAGAAGTACGGCTTCGACGAAGCGCGACCCATCCTCGAGCGGGCCTCGGCCCGCGAGACCGCCGCGCGCGTTGCCCTCGGCGCCGTCGCCCGCTCGTTCCTGAACGAACTCGGCATCCGTCTGGTCAGCCACACCCTCTCGATCGGCCCCGTTCGCGTCCCCGACGACGCGGAGTTCCCGACGCCCGATGACGTCGACCGCCTCGACGCCGATCCGCTCCGCTGCTTCCACGCCGAGACGAGTGCCGCGATGGTCGCCGAGGTCGACGACGCCAAGAAGTCGGGCGACACCCTCGGCGGTGTCGTCGAGGTGCTCGCCTACGGCCTGCCCCCGGGGCTCGGTTCGCACGTGCAGTGGGACCGCCGCCTCGACGCGAGGCTCGCGCAGGCGCTCATGAGCATCCAGGCGATCAAGGGCGTCGAGGTCGGCGACGGCTTCCTCACCACGACCCGCCGGGGCTCGCAGGCCCACGACGAGCTGTTCGCCACCGACGGCGGCATCACCCGCTCGTCCGACCGCGCGGGCGGCACCGAGGGCGGCATGTCGACCGGCACCGTGCTGCGCGTGCGCGCGGGCATGAAGCCGATCGCCACGATCCCCAAGGCGCTGCGCACCGTCGACGTCGCCACCGGCGACACGGCCGCGGCCCACCACCAGCGTTCCGACGTCTGCGCCGTGCCCGCCGCGGGCGTGGTCGCCGAGGCCATGGTCGCCGTGACCCTCGCCGACGCGGTGCTCGAGAAGTTCGGGGGCGACAACGTCGCCGAGACGCGCCGCAACCTCGAGTCGTACCTGGCGAACCTGCCTGAGACGCTGCGCACGAGCGACGCGTCCGACGCGGCGCTGCTCGCGCATGACCTCGCCTGAGCGGGTGCCCGCCGACGAATCGCACGCCGGGGGTCCCGGGCTTCCGGGGGCTGCCGGCAGCGCGGCGGCATCCGGTGACTCCGGCGCACCCGGTGTCTCCGGCGCACCCGGTATCTCCGGCGTGCCCGGCAGCGCGGCGACACCCGGGCCCGACGGTGCTCCCGGTCCCGCCGTCGTGCTCATCGGTCCGATGGGCGCCGGCAAGACGAGCGTCGGTCGTCGCGTCGCGCGTGCGCTCGGCACGACCTTCACCGACACTGACAAGCTCGTCGTGCGCGACCACGGACCCATCCGCGACCTGTTCCTCGCCCACGGCGAGCCGCACTTCCGCGCCCTCGAGCGCGAGGCCGTCGTCGAGGCCCTCGGGCGCGGCGGAGTCGTCGCCCTCGGTGGGGGAGCCGTGCTCGACCCGCTCACCCGCGAACGCCTCACCGCGCATCGTGTCGTTCTGCTGACGGTGTCGCCGCACGTGGTGGCTTCGCGCATCCACGGCGACGAGCGTCCCCTGCTCGGCGGCGAAGACCCGGCCGAACGCTGGCTGCGCATCTTCGAGGAGCGCCGGCCCATCTACGAATCCACCGCCCACATCGCGTTCGACACGTCATCGGGGCCGTTGTCCCGCGTGGTCGACGACATCGTGGCCTGGGCGCAGAGCGTCCCGGCCCAGGAGGCACCATGAGCGACACCACGACCATCTCCGTCGCCGGCGACCCCGGTTACGACATCACCGTCGGCCGCGGGCTGCTCGCGACCCTGGGCGAGAAGCTGCCCGCCGGAGCGCAGAAGGTGCTCATCGTGCACCCGCCGACCCTCGCGAAGCAGGCCGAGGCGCTGCGCGCGCAACTCGTCGGCGACCACCAGGTGCTGCTGGCCGAGATCCCGGATGCCGAGCAGGGCAAGCGCGTCGAAGTGGCGGCGTTCTGCTGGCAGGTCATGGGACAGGCCGACTTCACCCGCACCGACGTCGTGATCGGCTTCGGCGGGGGAGCGGTCACCGACCTCGCCGGCTTCGTCGCCGCGACCTGGCTCCGCGGCGTCGCGCTCGTGCAGGTGCCCACCACGGTGCTCGGCATGGTGGACGCCGCCGTCGGCGGCAAGACGGGCATCAACACCGCCGAGGGCAAGAACCTCGTCGGTGCGTTCTGGCCTCCGGTCGCCGTGGTCTGCGACCTCGACCTTCTCGACACGCTGTCGAAGAACGAGGCCACCGCGGGGTTCGCCGAAGTGGTCAAGGCGGGCTTCATCTGGCATCCGGAGATCCTCGACCTCATCGAGGCCGACCCGACGGGCATCGTCGACCCGCGCGGTGACGCGTTCCGTCGCTGCGTCGAGCTCGCGATCGACATGAAGGCCCGCGTCGTCGGCGAAGACCTGCGCGAGGCAGGACTGCGCGAGGTGCTGAACTACGGCCACACCCTCGGCCACGCGATCGAGCACGCCGAGCGCTACCGCTGGCGCCACGGCGCGGCCATCTCGGTCGGCATGGTGTTCGCCGCCGAGCTGTCGCGTCTGGCCGGTCGTCTGTCCGACGACGTCGCTCAGCGTCACCGCACGGTGCTGGAGTCGCTGGGCCTTCCGACGACCTACCGCGCCGGCGCGTTCCAGACGCTCAAGGCCACCATGCAGCGCGACAAGAAGAGCCGCGGCAGCATGCTGCGCTTCATCGTGCTCGACGACCTCGCGCGCCCGACCGTGCTGCAGGCTCCGGACGAGTCGCTGCTGTTCGCGGCGTACCAGGAGGTCGGTGCGTGAGCACCGCACGGTGCCGTGTGGAGAAGGCGCGCGCGTGAGCGTCACCGTGCGCCGCGTGCGCGCGGGGGAGGGCGACCGCGTCCGCACGCTGCGCCTGCGCGCGGTGAGCGACCCGGCGGCATCCATCGCCTTCCTCACCACCCTCGAGCAGGAGCGCACGCGCGCGCAGGAGTTCTGGGACGACCGCGCCTCGGCCGCCGCCGCGGGTGATGCGGCGGCGATGTTCATCGCGGAGCGCGACGACGCGTGGCTCGGTTCGGTGACGGTGCTCGTGCGTCGCGGGGGCGAGGTCGACCACACCGGTCGTCGCATCAGCGACGCGCGCGCCGACGTGGTCGGGGTGTACGTCGCGCCCGAACTCCGCGGCACGGGGGCGATCGACGCACTGCTCGACGCCGCCGCCCGCTGGACCCGCGAGCAGGGCTTCGACACGCTCGCCCTCGACGTGCACGCGGACAACGCCCGCGCCCAGGCCGCCTATCGCCGCGCCGGGTTCGTCGCGACGGGCGAGGAGTTCACCGGCCCGATCGGCCCCGAGCTCGCGATGAGCCGCTCGCTGCGCACGCTCTGACGCGCGGGTCTCGCCGCGCACGCAGAACCCCGCCTACGCGAAAGCCCCGCCTCACGGAGAGACGGGGCTTTCGCGTCAGGGGTCAGACCGTGGCGGGAACGCGGCGCTCGGCGGCGAGACCCAGCTGATCGGTGGGCACGTCCTTCGTCTCGCGAGCGGTCAGGGCGCTCACCGAGGCGATGACCGCGATGATCGCGGTGAAGACGCTGATCACGACCCAGCCGCCGGCCGACCCGCCACCGAGGGCGGCGACGATGCTGGGCGCGAAGCCGGCCATGAGGAAACCGAGCTGCGTGCCGATCGCCATGCCCGAGAAGCGCACGCGCGTGCTGAACATCTCGCCGTAGAACGAGGGCCACACGGCGTTGGCGGCGGCGTATCCGCACGAGAAGGTGAGGATCGCGAGACCGAAGGTCAGCAGGTCGTTCCCCGCGCCCATCGACAGCATGTAGAACGGCATGAACACCGCCGACGACAGCGCGCCGTAGATGAACACCGGCTTGCGTCCGACGCGGTCGGCGAGCTTGCCGAACAGCGGCTGCGTGAACAGCGCGACGACGTTGGCGACCACGACGAGCCACAGGGTGACGCTGGCCGCGAGGCCCTGCTCCTTGCCGTAGGCGATCGCGAGCGTGCCGAACACGGTCGAGACGGCGGCGATGAACGCACAGCAGATCACGCGCAGCACGTCGCGCCAGTGGTTCTTCAGCAGGGGGATCAGGGGCATGCGGGCGATCTGGCCGGTGGCCTTGGCCTGCTCGAACTCGGGCGTCTCGTGCAGGCTGCGGCGGATGAAGAACGCCACGATCACGACGACGGCGCTGAGCCAGAACGGGATGCGCCAGCCCCACGAGAACTTGATGTCGTCGGGCAGCGCGACCACCGGAATGAAGATGAGCGCGGCGAGGATCTGACCGCCCTGCGTGCCGGTGAGGGTCCACGAGGTGAAGAACGACCGACGCCCGTCGGGGGCGTGCTCGAGGGTGAGCGACGAGGCGCCCGCCTGCTCCCCGGCGGCCGAGAGTCCCTGCGCGAGGCGGCAGAGCACGAGCAGCACCGGAGCGAACCAGCCGATCTGGGCGAAGCCCGGCAGGCAGCCGATGATGAAGGTCGACAGACCCATCAGCACGAGCGTGAACATCAGCACCTTCTGGCGACCGATGCGGTCTCCGAAGTGGCCGAGGATCACGGCGCCCACGGGACGCGCGATGTAGGCGAACCCGAAGGTCGCGAACGACATCACGAGGGCCGCCTGGTCGCCCGACGGGAAGAACACCGTCGGGAAGATGAGGGCGGCGGCCGAGCCGAACAGGAAGAAGTCGTAGTACTCCACGGCGCTTCCCATGAAGCTGGCGGTGGCCGCCTTCACGGGAGTCTTCCGCGTCGTTGCGGTGGTGGTCATGGACGAGTGCTCCTTAGCGGGAGAGGGCCGGACCGACGGGGACGTCGGTGGTCGAGCCGGGGGTGACGAGGTCGAGGAAGTGGGCGGTCATGCGGTCGGGATCGGGTCGCGTCCCGGTGATGAGGGCGAAGGCGTCGACGGCCTGGTGGACCGCCATGCGTCCGCCGCTGAGGGTGCGGCATCCGCGCTCGCGCGCGGTGACGAGGAGTTCGGTATCGAGGGGGCGGTAGACGATGTCGGCGACCCACAACTCGGGGCGCAGCAGGTCGGCGTCGAGGGGGAGTCCCGGGTGCTCCGCCATGCCGACCGGGGTGCAGTGCACGAGGCCGTCGGCATCGGCGAGCACGGCGGGGAGGTCGGCGGGGGAGGAGGTGTCGACGACGGCGAGCGGATGCCGTGCCGCGAGGTCGTCCGCGAGGCCCTGCGCCCGCGCCGGGTCGAGGTCGACGATGCTCAGCCGGGCGGTACCCAGGCGCAGCAGCGCGTCGGCGACGGCCGACCCCGCCCCGCCGGCGCCGAGCTGGACGACGTGCCGGGTCTCGGCATCCGGGAGCCCGTCGGTGAACGCCGCGGCGAAGCCCGTCGTATCGGTGTTGTGGCCGACGCGGCCGGTGGGGGTGAAGAGCACGGTGTTGACCGCGCCGAGGGCGGCGGCGACCGGGTCGATGCGGTCGAGGTGCGCGAGCACGTTCTGCTTGCAGGGGTGGGTGACGTTGACGGCGTCGTAGCCGAGGCGTTCGGCCCAGGCGAGCACGTCGCCGATGCGGTCGGGATCGATGCCGAGAGCCGTCAGGTCGAGCGGACGGTAGACGTAGGTGAGCCCGAGCGCACGCGCCTCGGCCATGTGCATGGGCGGCGTCAGCGACGGGAGCACGCCCGTGCCGATGAGGCCCACGAGATAGGGGTGCGAGTCGATCACGGTACTCCTTCGTCTCCGCGACACCGGCTTATGTACTAACCGGTACGTTCAGAGGAAACCACGCTCGCGTCGCGGTGTCAACGACGGGATCGCGGATGCCGCGGACCCGGGGCCCACGCGCGTGTCCGGTGGCTTCGACAGGCTCAGCCACCTGCGAACCGAGGTCCCCGAGCTCGTCGAAGGGCCCGGGGCCAGCGGGGTGTCCGATGGCTTCGACAGGCTCAGCCACCCGCGAACCGAGGTCCCTGAGCTCGTCGAAGGGCCCGGGGCCCGCGGGATGCCCGGTGGCTTCGACAGGCTCAGCCACCTGCGAACCGAGGTCCCTGAGCTCGTCGAAGGGCCCGAGGCCAGCGGGGTGTCCGGTGGCTTCGACAGGCTCAGCCACCTGCGAACCGAGGTCCCTGAGCTTGCCGAAGCGCCCGGGGCCCGCGGGCATCCGGCGGCTTCGACAGGCTCAGCCACCTGCGAACCGAGGGCCCTGAGCTTGTCGAAGGGCCCGGGGCCAGCGCAGGTGACCGGTGACTTCGACAGGCTCAGCCACCTGCGACGCGAGGTCCCCGAGCTCGTCGAAGGGCCCGGAGCCAGCGGGGTGTCCGGTGGCTTCGACGGGCTCAGCCACCTGCGAACCGAGGTCCCTGAGCTTGTCGAAGGGCCCGGGGCCAGCGGGATGCCCGGTGGCTTCGACAGGCTCAGCGACCGGCGAACCGAGGTCCCTGAGCTTGTCGAACGGCCCGGGCCCACGCAGGTGACCGGCGGCTTCGACAGGCTCAGCCACCTGCGACGCGAGGTCCCCGAGCTCGTCGAAGGGCCCGAGGCCAGCGCGGGTGACCGATGGCTTCGACAGGCTCAGCCACCTGCGAACCGAGGTCCCTGAGCTTGCCGAAGGGCCCGAGCCCACGCGCAGGACCGGTGGCTTCGACAGGCTCAGCCACCTGCGAACCGAGGTCCCTGAGCTTGCCGAAGGGCCCGGGGCCAGCGCAGGTGACCGGTGACTTCGGCAGGCTCAGCCACCGGCGTCAGCGCGCGGGGGCCGTGAGCCAGCCGACCACCACGTCGCCGATCACCGCGCGCAGGTGCGGGCGACGGTCGGGGGAGGCGAGGTCAACGTCGAACAGGTGCCCGAACGTGTACTGGTTGGCGACCTGGAACACGCAGTACGCGCTGATCACCAAGTGCACGTCGATCGCGTCGACGTCGGCGCGGAAGAGGCCGTCGGCGCGACCGCGCTCGAGGATCTCGTCGAGCAGACCCTTGGCCGGCTGCGACAGGGTGCGCAGTCCCTCGATCTGACGGATGAAGGTGCCGCGGTGGATGTTCTCGATCGCGACGAGACGGATGAACGCGTCATGCCCGACGTGATGGTCGTAGGTCAGCTCGGCGAGGGCGCGGATCGCATCGACGGGGTCGGCGTGATCGACGTCGATCGCGCGTTCGGCCTCGCGGATCCCGCGGTACGCCTCCTCGAGGACGGCCCGGTAGAGCCCCTCTTTGCTGCCGAAGTAGTAGTAGATCATGCGCTTCGTGGTGCGCGTGCGGGCGGCGATCTCGTCGACGCGGGCACCCGAGAACCCGTCCTCGGCGAACACCTCGGTCGCCACCGCGAGCAGTTCGGAACGCGTGCGTTCGGCGTCTCGACGTGCCTCGGCCATGGCTTCAACCTACTGGACGGGGGGAGTGGACCCCGTTTGTACTAACTGGTACATTCAGCCGCCATGAAGACCTCGATGGCGACCGTCTGCATCAGCGGCACCCTGGCCGACAAGCTCCACGCGTGCGCGGCGGCCGGATTCGACGGCGTCGAGATCTTCGAGCCCGACCTGCTCGCCGCCCCCGAGAGCCCCGAGGAGATCGCCGCGATCGCCGCACGCCTCGGCCTCACGCTCGACCTCTACCAGCCCATGCGCGACGTCGAGGGCGTCGACGAAGACGCGTTCGCCGCCGTCCTGCACCGCGCCGAGGCGAAGTTCCGGCTGATGAACCGCCTCGGCATCGACCTCGTGCTGTGCTGCAGCAACGTGGCCACCGCGAGCATCGACGACGACGACGTCTCGGCGGGGCAGTTGCGCCGGCTCGGCGATCTCGCTCAGGGCTACGGCATCCGGATCGCCTTCGAAGCCCTCGCGTGGGGGAAGTACATCGACGACTACCGCCGCGCGTGGCGCGTCGTCGAACGCGCCGACCACCCCGCGGTCGGGGTGTGCCTCGACTCGTTCCACATCCTCTCGCGCGGGCACGACCTCGCCGACATCGCCCTGATCCCGGGGGAGAAGATCTTCTTCGTGCAGCTCGCCGACGCCCCGCGGCTCAGCATGGACGTGCTGTCGTGGAGCCGGCACCACCGCCTGTTCCCCGGCGAAGGCGACTTCGACCTGGCCGACTTCACCGCGCGCATCGTGGAGGCGGGATACACCGGCCCCTTGTCGCTCGAGGTCTTCAACGACACGTTCCGTCAGACCGATCCCCGCCGCACCGCCCTGCACGCGCGGCGATCCCTGCGCTGGCTCGAGGACGCCGTCGCGCGCACCCTCGCCGAGGTCCCGGCCGACCTGCGGATGCTGCCCGACTCCGCCGCTCCGTCGGGCGTGGACTTCGTGGAGATCAAGGCCGAGGACACCTCCGCGATCGAGGAGCTGCTGCACCAGCTCGGCTTCACCTCGCGCGGCCGGCACCGCACCAAGCCCGTGACCCTGTGGACCGCGGGCGACGCCCGCGTCGTGCTCAACGAGCAGCACGCGCGGGGGTGGGAGCCGCGTCTGGCCGCGATCGGGCTCGAGGTCGACGATGCCGAGGCCGTCGACCTGCGCATGCACGAACTGCGCGTTCCCCGCGCCTACCGTCGCACCTACGCCACCGAGGAGCGGCTCGACGGCGCGGTCGCCCCCGACGGCACCGAGGTGTACTGGGCGCAGGCCGCCGACGAGGGAGAACCCGCGTGGGTCGCGGAGTTCGAGCACGGCGAGCCCGAGACCCCCACCACCGTCGCCGGCGTCGATCACGTCAGCCTCTCGCAGCCGTGGCAGGCGATCGAAGAAGCCACCCTGTTCTACACCGCCGGGTTCGCGCTGCGCGTCGACAGCAGCACGGAGGTCCCGGGGCCGCAGGGCCTCGTCGCCAGTCGCGTGCTCGGCTCCCCGGGCGGCGAGGTGCGCCTGCCGCTGAACGTGGCACCGCCGATCCTCGCCGACCAGCGCGCCGGGGCCGCCCTGCCCCAGCACGTCGCGTTCGCGTGCACCGACGTGCGCGCGCTCGCCCGCGCCGCCCGGGAGCGCGGCTTCATTCCGCTCGCGATGCCCGGCAACTACTACGACGACCTCGCCGCGCGATTCGAGATGACGGATGCCGCGGTCGACGAGCTGCGCGAGCTGCACCTCGGCTACGACCGCGACGCCGCGGGGGAGTACCTGCACTTCTACACGCGCACGATCGGCGAGGTGTTCCTGGAGTTCGTCGAGCGCGTCGACGCCTACGCCGGATACGGCGCGGGCACCGCCCCCGTACGCCTGAGCGCGCAGGGCCGGCGCTGATAGCGTGCCGACCATGACCACGCCCCGTCGCCTGCTGCTCGTCAACGGTCCGAACCTCAACCTGCTCGGCACCCGGCAACCCGAGATCTACGGTCGCGAGACCCTCGCCGACGTCGAGCGGATCACCTCCGACGCCGCCGCGCGGTTCGGGCTCGAGGTACGCGCGATCCAGAGCAACCACGAGGGCGTGCTGATCGACGCGATCCACGCCGCCCGACTCGACTGCGCCGGCATCGTGATCAACGCCGGAGGGCTCACGCACACGTCCGTGTCGTTGCGCGACGCCCTGGCATCCGTCGACCTCCCCGTCGCCGAAGTGCACATCTCGAACATCCGCGAGCGCGAGAGCTTCCGGCACTTCTCGTACATCGAAGACGTCGCCGTCGTGCACGTCATCGGCGAGGGTGTGCCGGGCTACGCACGTGCGGTCGAACGCCTCATCGAGGTCATCTCGGGCCGCGCCGACGGCTGACGGCGCGCATCACGTAGACTCTGACGTCGGGCTCTCGCCCCACATCGACTCACGAAACGGAATATCGGCACTCATGGCATCCACCGCAGACATCAAGAACGGCGTCGTCCTGAACATCGACGGTCAGCTCTGGAGCGTCGTTGAGTTCCAGCACGTCAAGCCCGGAAAGGGCGGCGCGTTCGTCCGCACGAAGCTCAAGAACGTCATGAGCGGCAAGGTCGTCGACCGCACGTTCAACGCCGGCGCCAAGATCGACCTCGAGAACGTCGACCGCCGCGACTTCACCTACCTGTACAACGACGGTGAAGGTTTCGTCTTCATGGACGTCGCCGACTACGACCAGATCACCGTCGGTTCCGCCACCGTGGGCGACGCCGCGAACTTCCTGCTCGAGAACCAGCAGGTGCAGATCGCGCTGAACAACGGCAACCCGCTCTACATCGAGCTTCCGCCGTCCGTCATCCTCGAGGTGACCTACACCGAGCCCGGCCTGCAGGGCGACCGCTCCTCGGCCGGCACCAAGCCCGCCACCGTCGAGACCGGCTACGAGATGCAGGTTCCGCTGTTCCTCGAGACCGGCACGAAGATCAAGGTCGACACTCGCACCGGCGAGTACCTCGGCCGCATCAGCTGACCTTGAGCGCCCGTACCAAGGCGCGCAAGCGCGCCCTCGACATCCTGTTCCAGGCCGACGTGCGCGGCGAAGAGCTCGCGATCATGCTCGCGACAGAAGCCAAGCGCGCCGCCTCCGAGCCCGCTCGCGAGGCCTCGTGGCTCTACGCGCGCGACATCGTCGACGGAGTGATCGACAACCGCGACGCGATCGACGAGCAGATCACGACGTTCTCGAAGGACTGGTCGCTGCAGCGCATGCCCGCCGTCGACCGCGCCCTGCTGCGCATCGGCACGTGGGAGATCCTCTACAACGACGACGTGCCGACGGCCGTCGCGATCGACGAGGCCGTGGAGCTCGCGAAGGAGTTCTCCACCGACGACTCCGGTTCATTCGTGCACGGCGTGCTCGCGCGGATCGCGCGCTCGTCCTGAGCAGTCCCGACGTGGTGCGACGCGGCCCCGACCCCCGGTCGGCGGTCGCGTCGCGTCGTTTCACGAGCGGGGCGGATGCCGCGTGCGCGCAGGTCGACGGACCGGTATCGGGTCGCGCCGAGTCGAGGCATGGCGCGGCGGATGCCGCGTGCCCGCCGCCCGGCCTGCCTGCGACGGGTCGCATCGTCCGGCCCCGCGGCGGATACTCACGCATGAACGGTGTCGGCGCGCAGGAACATGAACTGCACGCGTTCATGCGCGCGGAAAGCGTTCATGGGTGGCCGCGCGCGTCCCTGTCGGAGGTCCACGGAAGGATCGCCGCGTGACGTCGTGGCGAGAGCTCATCCCCTCCGGCGGCACTGCGTCGTACGAGGCGCTCGCGCTGGGCGTCGAACTGCGTCAGCGCGAGGCGTACGACCCGGGCCGGTGGGAGGCGCGCGCCGTCGTGCCGGTGACCCCGCGCCTGCTCGCGCAGCGCCAGGACGACCTGCAACTCGCGGCCCGTCCCCTCGTGCGGGGGTCTCGCGAGGCCTGGATCAAGGCGGATGCCACGTGGGAGACGGTCCGCCGCTCGCCCGCTCGCTTCGACCCCGCTCACGTCCACTGGTTCGCCGAGCTGTTCGCTCTCGCTCAGGCCTTCCGCACGACGGGCCCCTTCGCGCCCGCCGGCGACACGATCGCGCTCGACACCGTCACCTCGCCCCTGCTGTGGCCGCACCTGGCGGCGGCGGAGCGGCTCGGCATCCCGCTCGTGTCGATGAACCCCCAGCAGAACGTGCGCCTCGCGAGCGCGGCGATCGCGCGGGTGGCGCTCGACGCCGTGGGCGGGGGAGCGCTGCGGATCTCGGCCGACCTCACGCTCGACGGCGACACCGTCGACGCGACGCGAGCGCGCGCGATCGGCGCGTCGGGGCTGTTCGCGTTCGAACTCGATCGCGACCCGGTGCCGATCGTGCTCGCTCCGGTCGCGTTGCCCGAGCCCCTGCCGACGCTCCTCGGCACCGCGGGGGTCGACGTACCCCGCGGCGAGGCCGACGAGTTCGTCGCCGAGGTGTACCCCCGGCTCGCGCGTCGCGCGCCGCTGTCGGTGGGCGCGGGGGTCCCGACGCCGCCGCCGGACCGTCCGATCCTCGAGGTCGCGGTGGCCTACGCCGATGACGACGTCGCCTACCGGCTCGAGTGGGTCTACCCCGGTGCTCGTCGCGTGGCCTACGACGCGGCGGACGACGCCGAGCGCGACCTCCGCGCCGAGGCGCAGGTCGGCGAGCGATTCGAGACGGCGTGGATGGCGGCATCCGACCTCCCCGTGATGCCCCGCGCGAACCTGCACGACGCGGATGCCGCCGTGTTCGCGACCCGGGTGCTCCCCGCGATCGACGTGCTCGACGAGGTGCGGGTGCGCACGACCGGCACGGCTCCGACGTTCCGCGAGCTGAGGGGCGACCCGTCGCTGCGGATCACGGCGGTCGAGTCGCTCGATCGCGACTGGTTCGACCTCGGCATCGTCGTGACGATCGAGGGGCGCCTGATTCCGTTCGGCACGCTGTTCTCGGCGCTCTCGCGCGGGCGCACGCGCATCAAGCTCTCGGACGGCGCGTGGTTCTCGCTCGCCCATCCGGCTCTGCAGCGGCTTCGCGACCTGCTCGATGAGGCGGCGGCGCTCGATGAGTGGGAGACCGGTCCGCGGCTTCCGCGCACGCACCTCACCTTGTGGGCGGAGTTCGAGGACCTCGCCGACCAGTCCGAGGCTGCCGTCGAGTGGCGCGGCCTGGCACGCGCGTTGCGGGATGTCTCCGAGGTTCCGGAGGTGCCGACGCCATCCGGGTTCCGCGCCGAGCTGCGCCCGTACCAGCGCGAGGGGCTGTCGTGGCTCGCGGTGCTGCACCGGCACCGGCTCGGCGGGATCCTCGCCGACGACATGGGGCTCGGAAAGACCCTGCAGTTGCTCGCCCTCATCGCCCACGCGAAGGCGTCGGGGGAGCAGCGGCCCTGGCTGGTCGTGGCACCCACCTCGGTGCTGCCGACGTGGCGCGACGAGGCGGCGCGCTTCGCCCCCGACCTGCGGGTCGCGGTGGTCGAAGCGACGGCCGTTCGCCGTGCGTCCGCGATCACCGACATCGCCAGGGGTGTCGACATCGTCGTGGCCCCCTACGGGGTCGTGCGGGCGGATGCCGCGGAGTTCGGCGCCGTGCACTGGGCCGGCGTCGTGCTCGATGAGGCGCAGTTCGTGAAGAACCCCGCGACGCGGATCCATCGCGCGATCGCGGCGTTGCAGACCGACGCGGTGTTCGCCGCCACGGGGACGCCGATCGAGAACGGTCTCGACGACCTGTGGGCACTGCTCTCGCTCACCGCTCCGGGGCTGTTCCCCTCGATCCGGCAGTTCCGCGAGGACTACACCCGCGCGATCGAGCAGCTGCCCTCCGACGCCCCGACGGCCCTGTCGGCGGCCGCGGCGAGC
Source organism: Microbacterium sp. JC 701 (assembly GCF_021026215.1). Lineage (NCBI taxonomy): Bacteria > Bacillati > Actinomycetota > Actinomycetes > Micrococcales > Microbacteriaceae > Microbacterium > Microbacterium sp. JC 701. The sequence continues at coordinate 189,495 of NZ_JAJNCV010000002.1, read as the reverse complement.
GCGCACCGCGAGAAGACGCTGGATCGACTACGCCGTCGGGTGCGGCCGTTCCTGCTGCGGCGCACGAAGGACGTCGTGGCATCCGATCTCCCTCCCAAGCAGGAGCAGGAGATCGCGGTTCCTCTCGGTCCCGCGCATCAGGAGCTGTACGACCGTGTGCTGCAGCGCGAGCGGCAGAAGGTGCTCGGGTTGCTCGACGATCTCGATCGGCAGCGCTTCATCGTGTTCCGGTCGCTCACCTTGCTGCGCATGCTGGCCCTCGCGCCGGGGCTCGTTGACGAGCGCGATGCGCATCTGGGGTCGGCGAAGCTCGACGTGCTGCTCGACCGTCTCGTCGAGGTGGCCGCCGAGGGACACCGTGCCCTGGTGTTCAGTCAGTTCACGTCGTTCCTCGATCTGGCGGCCGAGCGACTGGATGCCGCCGGTCTCGCGTACGCGCATCTCGACGGGTCGACGGCTCGTCGGGGGGATGTGATCGACGGGTTCCGCGAGGGGGATGCTCCGGTGTTCCTCATCAGCCTGAAGGCGGGTGGTTTCGGTCTGACCCTCACCGAGGCGGAATACGTGTTCCTGCTCGACCCGTGGTGGAATCCCGCCGCCGAGAATCAGGCGATCGACCGGGTGCACCGCATCGGTCAGACCAAGAGCGTGTTCGTGTACCGCCTCATCGCGGCGGGCACCGTCGAAGAGAAGGTGCGGGCGCTGCAGCATCGCAAGGCGGCGCTGTTCGACGCGGTGATCGATGACGACGACGCGTTCGCCGCAGCCCTCGACGCGGACGACATCCGGGGGTTGCTCGGGCCGTGATCCGCTCCTCGGCTCAGGAGAGCAATCCGTCGACGATCGCTCCCGCGGCGTCGAGGAGGTGGTCGGCGCCGGCAGCGATGTTCAGCACCCCGTTCACGAGGGCGTCGGCATCCATCACCTGCAGGAGCCCCTCCCCGATCTGCCCGATGACATCCTCCGACGTCTCACCGAGCTCATCGAAGTCGGCTCCGAGAGTGGCGAGCCACGCCTTCTCGACCCCGAAGATCACGGCGTAGGGGAGCAGCCGCTCGTTGAGCGCGAAACGCGACGCGGTGTCGCCGGGTTGCTGGAGTGACCCGGTCGGAGACTGCAGGGCGCGCAGACGCTCGGCCTCGGCGACGAGGAGATATCGACGGATGCCGTCGAGGTGCATGCGCCGTTCGGTCGCGGCCGGCGCGAACCGGCGGGATCGGCCCGGCGGAACGACGATGAGTGCTGCGGCGAGAAGGGCCTCGGCGCACAAGGACACGGCGAACGGCGCCGGGGGCGGGGGCGTGGCGAGGAAGACCCCCACGGCGAGGACGAGCAATGCGGTCGCCCAGCGGATGAGGGAACGACCGGAATACCACCCGCTCAGCAACCCCTCCGTGGTGAGGGCGAGTGACCGGGCGTCGACCAGTCTCCGCGCGCGTCGAGCGGTCCGTCGTCGGTCGCGGGAGAGCCGCCGTGAGAGGCGGCTCGGGGTCGCTTCACCGCAGATCGTGTCGAGCAGTCGGCGTTCTTCGTCGGTCAGGACCGCGCCGGCGATGAGTTGGACCGCGATCCCCGCGCGTGCGGTGCCACTCTCGGTCAGAAGGCGCACTCGTCGGCGGACCACGAGATCGACGAGTCCCGCCGCGAGGGCGCGCCGATCTCGACCGGCGAGGTTCGCGTCCTCGATGACGGACGCACCCGCCAGCGGCGAGAACTGCACGACCAGCGAGCGCGGAAGGCGTCCCGCGTTCGCTCGCGCGACGATGGCGCACGACAGCAGCACTCCCGCGATGATCAGAAGGGTCGTGGCTGCAGCCATGTCGCGACGGTAGGGGGACCCTCGCCGTCGTCTCGCGATCCGCGCGTCGCCCCGGGAGCGGGTGATGTCAGCGCCGGTGGGTCGACGTCCCTCAGGTGTTCGGCGCCGCTCGCCGGAGTCGTCGCCGAACATGCCGCGGATGCTTTTCACCCACGCCCGTTGTTCGTGGGCCCCCGTTCGGACTCCGACGAAGCGGCATCCGGGATCTCAGCCGAGCTCGCCCGTCACGAACTGCGCGGTGCCGTGACCGAACGACCAGTCGGCGTCGCCGTTCTCCGTGATGCTCACGACGAGGTCTTCTCCGCCGATGTCGAGGCGGTCCTTCAGGTTGCGGGCGAGGGCGCGGTACAGAGCGACCTTGGCGTCTTCCGTGCGCGCCTTCGATGCGAACCGCACGATGACGAGTCGCTCGCTGCGGGTGATCCCGAGACCGGTGTCGAGGGCCACGAGCTCGAACGGTTCGTGCTGGGTGAGGATCTGGTACCGGTCGGTGTCCGGGACGTCGAACGCTTCGACGACGGCATCCTGCACGGCATCCATCAGCGTGCGCAGCTGCGTCTCGTCGTACTGTCCGCGGATGGTGTCGATCATGGCAAGGGGCATTCGGGGGTCCTTTCGTCGGTACGCCCGGCACGGTACTCGCGCCCGGTATGCGGGGGAGTGGCTTGACGGGGACTTCTCGACACCGGCGCACTCCCCGGGCTCTCGCAGTCCGCCCCGCGTAGACTCGACGGGTTCCGCCCACGACACAGGAGCGTTATGAAGATCACCGGCCTCGGCCACGCGGGAATGTTCATCGAGACGCGCGGCGGCAGCATCATCTGCGACCCCGTCATCGGTCCGAGCTTCTTCGGCTCGTGGTTTCCGTTCCCCGACAACCGCGCCCTCGACTGGGAGCGGTTCGGCAAGGCGGACTTCCTCTACATCTCGCACCGCCACCGCGATCACTTCGATCCGGCGATGCTCGAGCGGTACGTGTCGAAAGACATCAAGGTGCTGCTCCCCGAGTACCCCACCGATGACCTCGAGCAGGACCTCCTCGCGCTCGGCTACACCAACCTCGTGCGCACCGAGGCGGGTGTTCCCCTGCAGTTCGGTGACCTGAAGCTCATGGTGACGCCGCTGCGCGCGCCCTCCGATGGTCCGATCGGCGACTCGTCGCTGTCGCTCGACGACGGAACCGCCTCGATCCTGAACCAGAACGACTCGCACCCGCTCGATCTCGACAAGCTGTTCGACTTCGGCAAGCCCGACGCGTACTTCACCCAGGTTTCGGGTGCGATCTGGTGGCCCATGGTCTACGACCTGCCGCAGGACGCGAAGCAGAACTTCGCCAAGCTCAAGCGCGATGCGCAGAACAAGCGCGCGATGTACTACATCGACAAGGTCGACGCCGAACACGTGTTCCCGATGGCCGGTCCGCCGATGTTCCTGCGCGAGGAACTGTTCCGCTACAACGGCACCGGCATGGACGACGACTCGATCTTCACCGACCAGCGCGAGTTCCTCGCCCACATGAAGGAGCAGCGTCCCGACCAGAAGGGGTACCTGTTCCTCCCGGGCACCGAGGTCGAGGTGCAGGGGTCGGATGTCACGGTCACCCAGACTCTGTACACGGATGCCGAGATCGAACGCGTCTTCGGCGACAAGTGGAACTACCTGGCCGAGCAGCGCGACAGCCGCCAGGCCGAGGTTCAGGCGGAGGAGGCGACGCGCGCCGAGATCATCCCGCCGGCCGAGATGCTCGCCGCGCTGAAGGAGTGGTGGGAGCCGCTGCTGCGTCGCGCCCGGGTGATCCGCAATGGCGTGGGCGGCATGGTGCGGTTCCGCATCGGCGAGCTCGACATGGTCGTGGACTTCCCGAAGGCGAAGCTCCGCGAGTACGCCGGCGAGGAGTGCATCTACTGGTACACGATCCCCGCCGACCTCGTGTCGACGAACATCCGCGATCACGAGATCGACTGGTCGAACTCGATCTTCCTGTCGATGCAGTTCGAGGTGGGTCGTTCGGGCAAGTTCAACGAGTTCCTCACGACGTTCCTGAAGTGCTTGTCGCGCGACCGGATCGAGTACGTCGAGAACTGGTACGCCGAGCAGTCGGACCAGACCGAGGATGCCGAGATCGACGGCTGGACCGTTCAGCGTCGCTGCCCGCACCTGCGTGCCGACCTGACGAAGACCGGCAAGATCGAGGACGGTGTGCTGACCTGTTCGCTGCACGACTGGAAGTGGGATCTGGCGTCGGGTCGGTGCCTGACGACGACCGGTCACCCGATCCGTTCGACCCGTGCCGCCGAACCGGCCGAGGTCGCCGCGAGCTGACCCGTGCCGGGGTTCCATCACGTCGAGGTGTGGGTCGCCGACCTGGCTTCGGCGCGTGCCGAGTGGGGATGGCTGCTCACCGCGGTCGGGTTCGAACGGACCGGCCAGTGGTCCGAGGGCGAGACGTGGAGTGCGGGGGACGGCCCGTACCTGACCCTGACGACGTCGCCGAACCTGTCGGGACCCGAGCATGATCGGCGCGCTCCCGGCGTGAACCATCTGGCGTTCCTCGGTGGTTCTCGGGCGCAGGTGGATGCCGCGATGGCCGCGGCGAGCTCTCACGGGTGGCGGTCGCTGTACCAGGAGCGGTATCCGTTCGCCGGTGGTCCTTCGCACTACGCGGGATGGCTGGAGAACTCCGCGGGGTTCAAGGCGGAGATCGTCGCGGACGAGGACTGACCCGACCGGGTACCTGGTGCTCGGTCACGTGCGTCGCACTCACGAGCGTCGTGCGCGATCACGCGCGTCGCGCTCCGTCACGAGCGTCGCGCTCCATCACGAGCGCCGGCCTCCGTCACGAGGGTCGTGGTCCCTCACGCGCGACGCGCTCGGTCACGCCGCGACGCGCACCGAGACGAGCGACGCGGTCTGACACCCCGCGACACGCCCCGTTACAAGCGTCACGCTCGATCACGTGCGTCGCGCCAGGCCACGCGCATGGCGCGCAACCACACGCGTCGCGTTGGGCCATGCCACGTCACGCTCGGTCACGCCGCGACGCGCCCCGTCCCGCGGGTGGCGCTCAGCCACACGCGTCGCGTTCGGCCACGCCACGTCACGCTGGGCCACGTGCGTCGTGCTCGGTCACGCCGCGCCTTGCTAGGTCACGCCGCGTCGAAGCGACGCGGAGACCTCGACCGCAGCAGCGTGGGCGGGCGCACCTCACCCGTACGCGGATCAGGCGGGGCGTGCAACCAGTACGAGTCCCGCCCGGTCACGGGATCCCGCTCGCGCACGATCTTCTCGCCCCGATTGTGCAGACCCAGGTGATGGTTCCGGCAGAGGGGGACGCCGTCGTCGACGTCGGTTCTGCCCCGATCCGCCGCCCAATGGTCGATGTGATGCATCTCGCACTGCGAGATGGGGGCACGGCATCCGATACCGACGCACCCGCCGTCGCGCACCGCGATCGCGATCCGCTGGGCGCGGGTGAACAGCCGCTGGTGTCGACCGACGTCGAGCGGCCGCCCCGCGTCGCCCACGGAGACCGGCACGGCGCCCGCATCGCACAGGTAGCTCTCGATGACCCCGCCGGGGAGGGCGGACCCGCCGTCTTCGAGGTGTCCGACTCCGCGCACGGTGGTCACGACACCCATCGCCTCGGCGCCAGGGGACTCGCCCTCCACCAGCGACGGAGCCTCCACCAGCGACGGAGCCTCCACCAGCGCCGACGCCTCCGCCAGCGCCGACTTCTCCGCCAGCGCCGACGCCTCCAGCACGATCCGCACGCCGGGTTGCCGGTCGCCGAACGCCTGCGCCGGATCGGCGGCGGCGCCCGTCCGCATGACGGCCATCAGCGTGTCGTAGGCGATCTGCTCGCCCGACCGCTCGTCGGGCGCGTCGGCGACCACGGCATCCGGATCCACGAACCGCGGCCCCCGCCGCGGACGCAACGCCGCCTGGAGGATCGCATCGACCCAGGCCGCCGCATCGTCGTCGAACACGAACCGTCCGTGCCGCTGCCCGTGCTCGTCGACCCATGAACGATACGACCGGGCGGCGAAGCGCTCCTCGAACCGCAGGGTCACCCCGACCGGGTCGAGACGGTCCCGCGCGATCCGCGCGGACGCCCGCAACTCCTCGACCGGCAGGTGCGGCGCTTCGGCGATGAGCCGCTCGACGGCCGCCACCCAAGCGCGGGGGAGGAAGTCCGGATCGAGCTCGGGATACCTCTCGACCGGCGGCTCACCCAACCCCACGCGGATCGCCTGGAACTGAGCGTGACTGAGCGCCCCGTCACGCAGCGCCCCGCCGGCGCGTTCGAGCCATTCGCCACCCGCCGACGACACCGGCGATGCCGTGTCGCGAGGCCCGTCGTCACCCACGACGCCTACGGCATCGAGCAGGTCGCCCCCGGTCTTGACCGACCGCGTCACCTCGCGCCTGCTCCGCCCGGTCAGCGTCTGCAGCAACTCGGTCGCGTTGCGGTGCCCCTGTCGTTGGGCCAGCCCCGCCCCACCAAGCTCTCGCGCCGACCGTGCGTCGATCACCCGGGCCGCACACGCCGCCAACACGTCGAGGGCATTCAGCGCCGCGGTGATCTCGGCCATGACCCCGACGATCTCGCGATCATCGAGGGCGGAGAGCTCCCGCCCCGCGATCAGGCCGACGACGCGCTCGCTCGCCGCCCGAAGGCGGTCGACCGGCGCGCTCACTTCCATAGAACAAATGTACGAATGAACCACTCGAGCCGCTAGCGCCCGACCGCGACACCACCCGTAACCGCTCGAGGTTCACCCGCCCGCACCCGCTAGACTCGACGAAGAACCACAGCAACCTTTAACCCCGTCCCGTGAGGCGGAGAAGGGAGCGGCGGATGAATACGCGCACCGTCATGCACGATGCCGATATCGCCCGCGCTTTGACGCGCATATCGCACGAGATCCTGGAGTCCAACAAAGGACCGGAAGGACTCGTCCTCCTCGGCATCCCGACCCGCGGCGTCACGCTCGCGAACCGGATCGGCCCCCTCGTCAGCGAGTTCGGCGGCACATCCGTCCCGGTCGGATCGCTCGACGTGACGATGTACCGCGACGATCTGCACCGCAACCCCACGCGGGCCCCGCGTCGCACCGAGATCCCCGCCGGCGGCATCGACGGCAAGGTCGTCGTGCTCATCGACGACGTGCTGTTCTCGGGTCGCAGCATCCGCGCCGCCCTCGACGCGCTGCAGGACATCGGCCGCCCCGCCGCCGTGCGCCTCGCGACGCTGATCGACCGCGGCCACCGCGAGCTGCCGATCCGCCCCGACTTCGTGGGCAAGAACCTCCCGAGCGCCCGCGACGAGCGCGTCAACGTGCGCCTCGCCGAGATCGACGGCGTCGAAGAGGTGACGATCGAATCATGAGGCACCTCCTCGACACCCAGCACCTGTCTCGCGAAGACGCCCTCGAGATCCTCGACGTCGCCGAAGACATGGCCGACACCCAGCGCCGCGAGGTCAAGAAGCTCCCGACGCTGCGCGGCAAGACGGTGGTCAACCTCTTCTTCGAGGACTCCACCCGCACGCGCATCTCGTTCGAAGCCGCCGCCAAGCGCCTCTCCGCCGACGTCATCAACTTCTCGGCGAAGGGCTCGAGCGTCAGCAAGGGCGAGTCGCTGCAGGACACGGCGCAGACGCTGCAGGCGATGGGGGCGGATGCCGTGGTCATCCGCCACGGCGCGTCCGGCGCCCCGCGCACCCTGGCCACGTCCGGCTGGATCAGCGCCGGCGTGGTGAACGCCGGCGACGGCACCCACGAGCACCCCACGCAGGCCCTGCTCGACGCCTTCACGATCCGCAAGCGCCTGTTCGGCGACGACAGCCGCGGTCGCGGGCTCGACGGCATCCGGGTCACGATCGTCGGAGACGTGCTGCACTCGCGGGTCGCGCGGTCGAACGTGTGGCTCCTGCACACCCTGGGCGCGCACGTGACGTTGGTGGCTCCGCCGACGCTGGTGCCGCAGGACGTCAGCCGCTGGCCCGTCGAGGTCGACTTCGACCTCGACCACGCGATCGCCGCCGGTCCCGACGCGCTGATGATGCTGCGCATCCAGCTCGAGCGGATGTCGGCGGCGTATTTCCCGACTGAACGGGAGTATTCCCGCCGGTACGGGCTCGACGCACGGCGTTTGCAGGCGCTTCCGGGCGGTAGCATCGTTCTACACCCCGGTCCGATGAACCGAGGTCTGGAGATCTCCGCCGAAGCCGCCGATTCGCCTCGCTCGACGGTGCTCGAGCAGGTCACGAACGGCGTCTCCGTGCGGATGGCCGTGCTGTACCTGCTGCTGGCGGGCGAGCGCCCCGACACCGAGAAAGAGGACCTCCGATGAGCCACGCCCCCGCACAGACCCTTCTGGTTCGCGGCGCGCGCGTCGAGGGTCATGACGCCACCGACCTGCTCGTGCGCGACGGTGTCATCGTCGAGACCGGCTCCGGCCTCTCGCACCAGGGCGCGACGGTCGTGGATGCCGACGGTCTCGTCGCCCTGCCGGGCCTCGTCGACCTGCACGTGCACCTGCGCGAGCCCGGGTACGAGGCATCCGAGACGATCCTCACCGGTTCCCGGGCCGCAGCCGCCGGTGGATTCACCACCGTCTTCGCCATGCCGAACACCTCCCCGGTCGCCGACACGGCGGGCGTGGTCGAGCAGGAACTCGCCCTCGGCGAGGCCGCCGGCTACGTGCACGTGCAGCCGATCGGCGCCGTGACCGTGGGGCAGAAGGGCGAACGCCTCGCCGAACTCGGCGCCATGGCCGACTCCCGCGCTCGCGTCCGTGTGTTCAGCGACGACGGCTTCTGCGTGTTCGACCCGCTGATCATGCGGCGAGCGCTGGAGTACGTGAAGGCGTTCGACGGCGTCATCGCGCAGCACGCGCAGGACCCGCGCCTGACCGAGGGCGCGCAGATGAACGAGGGCGCCGTCTCGGCCGAGCTGGGTCTCACCGGTTGGCCGGCGGTCGCCGAGGAGTCGATCATCGCGCGCGACGTGCTGCTGGCCGAGCACGTCGGCTCGCGCCTGCACGTGTGCCACCTGAGCACCGCGGGCTCGGTCGACATCATCCGCTGGGCCAAGAAGCGCGGCGTCAACGTCACCGCCGAGGTCACCCCGCACCACCTGCTGCTGACCGACGAGCTCGTGCGCGACTACGACGCGCGGTTCAAGGTGAACCCGCCGCTGCGCCGCGAAGAAGACGTGATGGCCGTGCGCGAGGGTCTGGCCGACGGCACGATCGACATCGTCGCCACCGACCACGCCCCGCACCCCGCCGAGGCGAAGGCCTGCGAGTGGGCGGCCGCCGCGAACGGCATGGTGGGTCTCGAGAGCGCTCTGCGCGTCGTTCACCACGCGATGGTCGAGACGGGCCTGCTCGATTGGACCGACGTCGCCCGCGTGATGTCGGCGAACCCGGCCCGCATCGGACGCCTCGACGGACACGGCACGCCCGTCGCCGCGGGGCAGCCGGCGACCTTCACGCTGTACGACCCGCGCCCCTCCCGCACGTTCGGCCTCGACGACCTGCGCGGGCGCAGCACCAACTCGCCCTACCTCGGCCGGGAGCTGCCGGGCGAGGTGCGCTGGACCGTGCGCGCCGGCATCCCGACCGTCGTCGACGGTGCCGTGCTCGACGCTCCCGGGGTGCTCGCATGAGCCGCGAGGGCGCCCTCGTCGTGATGATCGGCGTGGCCCTCGTGCTGCTGGCCGTGCTCGCCTGGGCCTGGGTGCGACGAACGCGGCGCGATGCGCGCTATACGGCCCCGGTGGGGGAGCTGCCCGCAGACGCCGTCGAAACGGCGGTGTTCTCGGGCCTCTACGTCGCCACGACCCGACACGACGAGCCGCTCGAGCGTCTCGCCATCAAGGGTCTCGGCTTCCGCTCCCGCGTCGACGTCACGGTCACCTCGGCCGGCGTCGCCCTCGACCTGCAGGGCCAGCCCCGCATCGCGCTCACCCGCGACCGCCTCGTCGACGCCTCTCAGGCCACGGTCGCCATCGACCGCGTGGTCGAGCGCGACGGCCTGACGCGCGTCAGCTGGCGCATCGACGACGACACGATCGTCGACACCTACCTCCGTCCTCAGGACGCCTCGGCCAAAGCTCTGGCCGACGCGATCCGCCCCCTCACCTCGACAGGAAGCGACGCATGACCGCCCTGATCCCTTCCGCGCGCCTTTCGCGCGACCCGGCCGTCCTCGTGCTCGAAGACGGCACCCGCTACACCGGCCGCGCCTACGGCGCTCGCGGCGAGACCCTCGGCGAGGTCGTCTTCGCCACCGGCATGACCGGCTACCAGGAGACGATCACCGACCCCTCGTACGCGGGCCAGATCGTGCTGCAGACCGCGCCCCACATCGGCAACACCGGCGTGAACGACGAAGACCCCGAGTCGCGTCGCATCTGGGTCGCCGGCTACGTCGTGCGCGACCCCTCGCGCATGGTGTCGAACTGGCGCGCGAACCGCTCGCTCGACGACGCGCTCGTCGAAGACGGCATCGTCGGCATCTCCGGCATCGACACCCGGGCCGTCACGCGCCGCATCCGCTCCGAGGGCAGCATGCGCGGCGGCGTCTTCTCGGGCGAGGCCGCGGACCTGGATGCCGAGGAGCAGATGCGCCGCGTGCGCGAGGCCCCGGGCATGGCGGGTCGCAACCTCTCCGCCGAGGTGTCGGTCAGCGAGGTCGAGGTGACGCCCGCGACCGCCGAGCGCATCGGCAACCTCGCCGTGCTCGACCTCGGTGTGAAGCAGTCCACGATCGACAACCTCGCCGGGCGCGGTTTCGATGTGCACGTGTTCCCGCAGTCCGCGACGATCGAGGAGATCCGCGCGATCGAACCGGTCGCGGCGTTCTACTCGAACGGCCCCGGCGACCCCGCGGCATCCGACCAGCACGTCGAGCTGCTGCGCGCCGTGCTCGGCGACGGTCTGCCCTTCTTCGGCATCTGCTTCGGCAACCAGCTGCTGGGCCGCGCGCTCGGCTTCGGCACCTACAAGCTGCCGTTCGGCCACCGCGGCATCAATCAGCCCGTGCTCGACAAGACCACCGGCCGCGTCGAGATCACCTCGCAGAACCACGGCTTCGCCGTCGAGGCGCCGCTCGATGAGATCGTCGACAGCCCCGCCGGCTTCGGCCGCGTCGAGGTCAGCCACATCGGCCTGAACGACAACGTCGTGGAGGGCCTGCGCGCCCTCGACATCCCGGCGTTCAGCGTGCAGTACCACCCCGAGGCCGCCGCCGGCCCGCACGACGCCAACTACCTGTTCGACCGCTTCCGCGAGATGGTTCTCGCGAGTCAGGCCCTTCGACAGGCTCAGGGACCGGATGCCGCTGCTCTGGCCCCCTCCGACGCTCAGGACTCGACCCAGGAAGACAACAATGCCTAAGCGCGACGACATCCACTCCGTCCTCGTCATCGGTTCCGGCCCGATCGTCATCGGTCAGGCCTGCGAGTTCGACTACTCCGGCACCCAGGCGTGCCGCGTGCTGCGCGAAGAGGGCGTGCGCGTCATCCTCGTCAACTCCAACCCGGCGACGATCATGACCGACCCCGACTTCGCCGACGCGACCTACATCGAGCCGATCACCCCCGAGGTCATCGAGTCGATCATCGCCAAAGAGAAGCCGGATGCCGTTCTCCCCACCCTCGGCGGACAGACCGCTCTGAACGCGGCGATCCAGCTGCACAAGCGCGGCATCCTCGAGAAGTACGGCGTCGAGCTCATCGGCGCCGACTTCGACGCGATCAACCGCGGCGAGGATCGCCAGATCTTCAAGGAGCTCGTGCTCGAAGCGGGCGCCGATGTCGCGGCATCCGTCATCTGCCACTCGATGGACGAACTCCTCGCCGGCGCCGAGAAGCTCGGCTACCCGCTGGTCGTGCGCCCGTCGTTCACCATGGGCGGCCTCGGCTCGGGCTTCGCGTACGACGAGGCCGACCTCCGCCGCATCGGCGGCGCGGGCCTGCACGACTCGCCCACCAACGAGGTGCTGCTCGAGGAGTCGATCCTCGGGTGGAAGGAGTACGAGCTCGAGCTCATGCGCGACACCGCCGACAACACGGTGGTCGTCTGCTCGATCGAGAACGTCGACCCGGTCGGCGTGCACACCGGCGACTCGATCACGGTGGCGCCCGCACTGACCCTGACCGACCGCGAGTACCAGAAGCTGCGCGACATCGGCATCGACATCATCCGCGCGGTCGGCGTCGACACCGGTGGCTGCAACATCCAGTTCGCGGTCGACCCGGCGACGGGCCGCATCATCGTCATCGAGATGAACCCGCGCGTCTCGCGTTCGTCGGCGCTGGCGTCGAAGGCCACCGGCTTCCCGATCGCCAAGATCGCCGCGAAGCTCGCGATCGGCTACCGGCTCGACGAGATCCCGAACGACATCACCAAGGTGACCCCGGCGAGCTTCGAGCCCACGCTCGACTACGTCGTGGTGAAGGTGCCGCGGTTCAACTTCGAGAAGTTCCCGGCCGCCGACACCACGCTGACCACCACCATGAAGTCGGTGGGCGAGGCGATGGCGATCGGCCGCAACTACACCACGGCCCTGCAGAAGGCGCTGCGCTCGCTCGAGAAGCGCGGGTCGAGCTTCCACTGGGGCGAGGAGTCGCGCTCGGTGGAGCAGCTGCTCGAGATCTCGAAGACCCCGACCGACGGCCGCATCGTGGTGCTGCAGCAGGCCCTGCGCAAGGGCGCCACGCCCGAGCAGGCGTTCGATGCGACGGCCATCGACCCCTGGTTCATCGACCAGATCGTGCTGATCAACGAGGTCGCTGAGTTCATCGGCGACGCCGAGAACCTGGATGCCGACACCCTCCGCGTCGCGAAGGAGCACGGTTTCAGCGACGCCCAGATCGCGCAGATCCGCGGGCTCGACGAGGCCGAGGTGCGTGAGAGCCGCTACGCGCTCGACGTGCGCCCGGTCTACAAGACCGTCGACACCTGCGCGGGGGAGTTCCCGGCCCTCACGCCGTACCACTACTCCTCGTACGACGCCGAGACCGAGGTCACCCCCTCCGACCGCACGAAGGTCGTCATCATCGGCTCGGGCCCCAACCGCATCGGCCAGGGCGTCGAATTCGACTACTCGTGCGTGCACGCCTCGTTCGCGCTGTCGGACGCCGGCTACGAGACCGTCATGGTCAACTGCAACCCCGAGACCGTGTCGACCGACTACGACACCTCCGACCGCCTGTACTTCGAGCCGCTGACGCTCGAAGACGTGCTCGAGGTGCTGCACGCCGAGGCGCAGTCGGGCACGATCCTCGGTGTCGTCTGCCAGCTCGGCGGACAGACGCCGCTGGGCCTCGCGAAGGGCATCGAGGCCGCCGGGTACACGATCCTCGGCACGAGTCCCGAGGCGATCGACCTCGCCGAGGAGCGCGAGCTGTTCTCGCGCCTGCTCGACGAGGCCGGACTCGTGGCCCCGCGCAGCGGCACCGCGATCGACGTCGAAGGCGCCGTGACCGTGGCCGAGGAGATCGGCTACCCCGTGCTGGTGCGCCCGAGCTTCGTGCTCGGCGGTCGCGGCATGGAGATCGTCTACTCGACCGACGCGCTGCGCGACTACTTCGTGCGCGTCGCCGACCAGGCGATCATCGGCCCCGGCCTCCCGCTGCTCGTCGACCGCTTCCTCGACGACGCGATCGAGCTCGACGTCGACGCGCTGTTCGACGGCACCGACCTGTACATCGGCGGCGTCATGGAGCACCTCGAAGAAGCCGGCATCCACTCCGGTGACTCCTCGTGCACCCTCCCGCCCGTGTCGCTCGGTCGCACCGAGGTCGACCGCGTGCGCGAAGCGACCCTCGCCATCGCGAAGGGCGTGGGCGTGCGGGGTCTGCTGAACGTGCAGTTCGCGATCTCGGCGGGCGTCCTTTACGTCATCGAGGCGAACCCGCGCGCGAGCCGCACGGTGCCGTTCGTGTCGAAGGCGCTGGGCATCCCTCTCGCCAAGGCCGCCAGCCGCATCATGGCCGGCAACACCATCGCCGAGCTCATCGCCGAGGGTCTCCTGCCCGAGCAGGACGGCTCGCGCGTGCCGCTCGATGCTCCGGTCGCCGTCAAGGAGGCCGTGCTGCCGTTCAAGCGCTTCCGCACCGCCGACGGGCACACGGTCGACTCGGTCCTCGGACCCGAGATGCGCTCGACCGGTGAGGTCATGGGCATCGACCGCGACTTCCCGACCGCGTTCGCGAAGTCGCAGGAGGCCGCGTACGGCGGCATGCCGACCTCGGGAACCGTGTTCATCTCGGTCGCCGACGCCGACAAGCGCGCCGTGATCCTGCCCGCCCACCGTCTGCAGGAGCTCGGTTTCTCGTTGCTCGCGACCGAGGGCACCGCGGAGATCCTCGCACGCAACGGCATCCGGGTGAAGGTCGTCGAGAAGTACTCCGAGACGCAGGGGTCGGACCAGCAGAACGTGGTCGACCTGATCAACGCGGGTGAGATCGACATGATCGTCAACACCCCCTCGGGTGGCACGGCACGAGCCGACGGCTACGAGATCCGCGCGGCGGCTGTGGCCGCCGACAAGGCCCTGTTCACCACGATGGCCGTGCTCGGCGCCGCGGTGAGCGCCCTGGGTGCGATGAAGGACGGCTTCGAGGTCCGCAGCCTGCAGGAGTACGCCGTGGATCGCGCGGCGCGCCTGTGAGCAAGACGTTCGGTCAGCGACTCTCCGCCGCCCTCGACCTGCACGGCGCCCTGTGCGTCGGCATCGACCCCCACGCCGCCCTGTTGTCGGCGTGGGGGCTGGATGCCACGGCCGAGGGCGCGCGGGAGTTCGGCCTGCGCACCGTCGAGGCCGCCCACGGGCGGGTCGGCGTGGTCAAGCCGCAGGTGGCGTTCTACGAGCGCTACGGCTCCCGCGGGTTCGCCGCCCTCGAAGACGTGATGGCCGCCGCGCGCGACGCGGGGCTCCTCGTGATCGCCGACGCCAAGCGCGGCGACATCGGCACGACGATGGAGGGCTACGCGCACGCCTGGCTCGCGCCCGGTTCTCCTCTCGAGGCGGATGCCGTGACCCTGTCGCCGTACCTCGGCGCCGACTCGCTGCGCGAGGCGTTGGCGCTGGCCGTGCACCACGGCAAGGGCGCGTTCGTGCTGACCGCGACGAGCAACCCCGAGGCGCGTGCGCTGCAGAGCGCGATCGTCGACGACGCCCTCGCGGTGGGCGATCGCGAGCACGTCGCGGCCCGTGTGGCGCACGACGTGAACCAGGCGAACATCGGCGCCCCCGGAGCCCTCGGCCCGGTCGGCGTCGTGGTCGGCGCGACCGTCGACCGCTCGGCGTTCGGGCTGGGCGACGTGGCGCTGGCGGGCATGCCGATCCTCGCTCCCGGCTTCGGTGCGCAGGGGGCCGCGCCCGCCGACCTGCGCCGCTTGTTCGGCTACGTGGCATCCGCCGTCGTCGCGAACGAGAGCCGCAGCATCCTCGCGGTCGGACCCGACCGTCTCGCCGCCCGCATCGACGAGCGCGCCGCGCTCTACCGGGAGTCCCTGCATGGCTGAAACC
This sequence comes from Microbacterium sp. JC 701, assembly GCF_021026215.1. NCBI lineage: Bacteria > Bacillati > Actinomycetota > Actinomycetes > Micrococcales > Microbacteriaceae > Microbacterium > Microbacterium sp. JC 701. The sequence continues at coordinate 174,130 of NZ_JAJNCV010000002.1, read as the reverse complement.
CGTCGTCCGCCCGAGGTCGACCGCGCCGCCGCCTCGCGCCGCGCCGTCGAGGCTCGTCGCGAGCGCGCCGCGCTCAAGCGCGACGTGTCGACCCGCGTGATCTCTCCGCAGGAGCTGCTGCGCCGTGGCCTCGCCGACCCGCTGTCGGCGGCCGGGGCGATGCGCGTGACCGAGTTCCTCACGGCGATCCCCGCGATCGGCGAGAGCAAGCGCGACCGCATCCTCGCTTCGCTCGGCATCTCGCCGGTGAAGCGTCTGGGCGGTCTGGGCTCGCGTCAGCGCGACGCGCTGCGCTCCTACCTCGACACGCGCTGGCCCGAGCCCGGTCCCCGCGAGGGACGCAGCCGCCTCATCGTGCTCGCCGGCCCCACGGCCGTCGGCAAGGGCACCGTCGCCGCGCACATCAAGGAGCACTACCCCGAGATCCACCTCTCGGTCTCGGCGACCACGCGCAGCGCCCGCCCGGGAGAGGTCGAGGGCGAGCACTACTACTTCGTCGACGACGCCGAGTTCGACCGTCTGGTCGAGGCGGGGGAGTTGCTGGAGTGGGCCGTCGTGCACAACAAGAACCGCTACGGCACGCCGCGCGCTCCGATCGAGCGCGTTCTCGCCGAGGGCGGCACCGCCCTGCTCGAGATCGACCTGCAGGGCGCCCGTCAGGTGCGCGCGGCCGATCCGTCGGCCACCCTGGTGTTCCTCCTGCCCCCGAGCTGGGACGAGCTCGTGCAGCGCCTGGTCGGTCGGGGGACCGAGGATGCCGAGGAGCGGGCTCGCCGCCTGCGCACGGCCCGCGTCGAGCTCGCCGCGCAGAACGAGTTCGACTACCGCGTCGTGAACGACGAGGTGGCCCACGCGGCCGCCCAGGTTGTCGAGCTCGCCTCGGCGCAGCACTGAGCCGACCCGCCCGGGCCGCAGCGCTCGCTTCTGCACAGAGCGTCCGGTTCGGGGCGCGATCTGCACCTCGGGGCGGGAATTTCCCGCCCCGAGGTACGGAATCCGCCCCGAACCCGCTCCGCCCGACCCACCCGACGCCCCTCGGCACAGCCCGCGCCGGCGTCGGCTAGAATAAGAGGATGCTTCGGCGCTCGAGCGCCGCATCCACCCCATCCCGCCGAACCAGGAGGTTCCCCATGGCCGGACGTGACAAGGGCATCATCGACCCGCCCATCGACGCTCTGCTCGACAAGGTCGACTCGAAGTATCAGCTCGTGATCTACGCGTCCAAGCGCGCGCGCCAGATCAACGACTACTACTCCGACCTGCACGAGGGAAACCTCTTCGACAACGTGGGACCGCTGGTCGACTCCACCGTCGAAGACAAGCCCCTCACGATCGCGCTGCACGAGATCCACGAAGACAAGCTGCGCCTGCGCGCTGCGGAGTGATCCACAGCCGACGCATTTCGTGATCTGTTCACAGATGTGACGATGCCCCGGGCGGCCCACCGCCGCCCGGGGCATACTTGTGCCCGTCCCCAGCCCTCAACTTTTTCGGAGTCGTCTTGACCGACCTGCGCCTGTTCACGTCCGAGTCCGTCACCGAAGGACACCCCGACAAGATCTGCGACCAGATCTCCGACAGCATCCTCGACGCGATCCTCACCGACGACCCCACCGGTCGCGTGGCCGTCGAGACGCTGGTCACCACGGGGCTCGTGCACGTGGCCGGCGAGGTCTCCACGAGCGCCTACGTCGAGATCCCCGCCATCGTGCGCAACGTGGTCAACCGCATCGGCTACACCTCGAGCGACACCGGCTTCGACGGCGAGTCGTGCGGCGTGAGCGTGTCGATCGGCGCGCAGTCGTCCGACATCGCCGCGGGCGTCAACAAGGCGTTCGAGCAGCGCGAGCGCGGCTCCGTCGATCCCCGCGACCTGCAGGGTGCGGGCGACCAGGGCATCATGTTCGGTTTCGCGACCAACGAGACGCCGCAGCTCATGCCCATGGCCGCCTGGACCGCTCACCGCATCGCCGAGCGCCTGGCATCCGTGCGCAAAGACGGCTCGCTGCCGTTACTGCGTCCCGACGGCAAGACCCAGGTCACGCTCGGCTACGAGGGGCACGTGCCGCGCACGGTCGACTCGGTCGTGCTGTCGACGCAGCACCACCCCGACATCGCGCAGGAAGACCTGCGCGCCGAGGTGCAGGCCGCGGTCATCGACCCGGTGCTCGCCGAGACCGGTCTCGCCCTGCCCGACGTGAAGTACTACATCAACCCGGCAGGTCCCTTCGTCATCGGCGGACCGAAGGGCGATGCGGGCCTGACCGGCCGCAAGATCATCATCGACACCTACGGCGGCGCCTCGCGTCACGGCGGCGGTGCGTTCAGCGGCAAAGACCCGTCCAAAGTCGACCGCTCGGCCGCCTACGCCATGCGCTGGGTCGCGAAGAACGCCGTCGCCGCGGGTCTCGCCGACCGCCTCGAGGTGCAGATCGCCTACGCGATCGGCAAGGCCAACCCCGTGGGCCTGTACGTCGAGTCGTTCGGCACGGCGCACGTGGCCGACGACGTGATCGTGAAGGCGATCCGCGACGTGTTCGACCTGCGCCCGGCCGCGATCGTCGAGCAGCTCGACCTGCTGCGCCCGATCTACGCGAAGACGGCGACCTACGGCCACTTCGGCCGCGAACTGCCCGACTTCACGTGGGAGCGCACCGACCGCGTCGACGAGCTCCGCACCGCCGCCGGACTCTGAGAGTGCGTGGGGGAGTGCGCCCCGGCTCGATGATCGACGCAGCCCCCGGGGACCGATCTCGTGAGTGAGCGGCGCGTCGCGCGCGTGCAGCTCGAGTCGCCCGTGCCCCAGCTCGACCGACTGTTCGACTACGCCGTTCCGCACCCGCTCGTCGCCGATGTCGCTCCGGGCGTGCGGGTGAAGGTGCCGTTGCGCTCGGCCGGTCGCATGATGGACGCCTTCGTCATCGAGGTGGTCGCCGACGACGGCACCGAGCGACCCCTGTCGGCGGTCGAGGCGGTCGTCTCGCCCATGCCGGTGCTGCCCGAGCGGCTGTACACGCTGGCCCGACGGGTCGCCGACCGCGCGGCGGGCTCGGTGAGCGACGTGCTGCGCTTGGCGGTGCCCAAGCGCATGGTCCGCGCCGAGAAGGCGTGGGCGGCAGCCCCGGCTCCCGAGACGCCCGAGGTGGTGCCCGCGGCCCGAGAGCGCGCCACGGCCCTGCTGCAGCCCTACCCGGGGCTCGCCGACGCCCTCCACGCGGGGGAGCGACTCGCCGTCGACGCCCCGCCGCATCCGCATCCGGAACTCCCGCGCGGCGCGTGGGCCGACCTGCTCGCCGCGGCCGCCGTGCACACGCTCGCGCGGGGGCGCAGCGCCGTGCTCGTCGTGCCCGACTATCGCGATCAGGCGCAGGTGCTGGCTGCTCTGGCCGAGCTCGTGACTCCGGATGCCGTGGTGCGCGACGACTCCGACCAGTCCGGTCCCGCGCGCTACGCCCAGTACCTGCGCGCCCTCGCGCCGGTGCCCTGCATCGTCGTGGGCCGCCGCTCGGCCGTCTACGCCCCCGCGCACGACACCGGCCTCGTCGCGATTTGGGACGACGGCGACACCCTGCTCGCCGAGCCCCTGTCGCCCGGCGTGCACGCCCGCGACGCCGCCCTCGTGCGGCAGGAGCTCGAGGGATCGGCGCTGCTGTTCGCCGGCCACACTCGCACCACTGACGTGCAGCGCCTCGTCGAGGTCGGCTACGTGCGCGAGGTTCCGCAGGCGCGTCGCCAGAGCCCGCGGGTCGTCCTCAGCGCCACGCGCGAGGGCGAGCAGCGGCAGTCGCGCGTTCCGTCGTCGGCGTTCGCGGCGGCGCGCGAGGCTCTTCAGCACGGCCCCGTGCTCGTGCAGGTCGCCCGCCCCGGTTACGCCCCGTCGCTCATCTGCGCCGATTGCCGACGCCCGGCGCGCTGCCAGCACTGCGCCGGCCCGCTGCGCGCCGCCCGACCGGGTGCCGTGCCCGTGTGCGCGTGGTGCGGGCGGAGCGCCCACGCGTGGGCCTGCGGGCACTGCGGCTCGACCAAGCTGCGCATGGCCTCCTCGGGCAGCGAGCGCACCGCCGACGAGCTCGGCCGCGCCTTCCCGAACACGCGGGTGATCGTCGCCGACGGCGCCCATCCCGTCGCCGAGGTCGACGCCACTCCCGCCCTCGTGATCGCCACGCGCGGGGCCGAGCCGCTCGCGCGGGGCGGCTACAAAGCCGTGATCCTGCTCGACGGCGACCGGATGCTGCAGAACGAAGCCCTGCGCATCGCCGAGCACTGCCTGCGCTGGTGGTCGAACGCCGCCGCCCTGGCCGCCCCCGGCGCCCCCGTGCACCTGGTCGGCGTCGCGGGACCGGTCGCCCGGGCGCTCGCGACCTGGACCCATCCGGCGTACGCGCGCGGAGAACTCATCGAGCGCCTTCCCCTGCGGATGCCGCCCGCCGTGCGCGTCGCGAGCATCGACGGACACGCCCGGAGCGTCGACGTGCTGCTCGAATCGCTGCGCGAGAGCGTGCCCGACCTCGACCCGCTCGCGATCCTCGGCCCGGTCGACACGTCGGAGACGCCCGACGTCGCGACCTCCCGCGCACTGGTGCGCTTCGACTACGCCCACGGCCGCGCCGTCGCCGAGGCCCTGCGCGCCGGGGTGATCGCCGACGCCCTGCGCGCGCGCAAGTCGCGCAAAGATCGCGGCCCCAAGCCGCGCAGTACGCTCAGAGTCCGCCTCGACATCCCCGAGCCCGACCTCTGAGCGGGTCACGCACCCGTCACGACCCCGAGACTCTGAGGAGACCCATGCGCCTCGTCTTCGCCGGCACACCCGCCGTCGCCGTCCCCTCCCTGCGCGCCCTCGCGTCGGGGCCGCACGAGATCGTCGCGGTCGTCACGCGCGACGACGCGCCCCTCGGCCGTAAGCGCGTGCTCACGCCGTCGCCGGTCGCGCAGGCCGCCGAAGACCTCGGTCTGCCGATCATCAAGGCCGACCGCCTCGACGCCGACGTCACCGCCCGCATCGCGGAGTTCGAGCCCGAGCTCGGGGTGATCGTGGCCTACGGCGGACTCGTGCGCGAACCGCTGCTGTCGACGCCCGCGCACGGCTGGATCAACCTGCACTTCTCGCTGCTCCCGCGCTGGCGCGGCGCCGCCCCCGTGCAGCGCGCGCTCATGGCGGGCGATGCGGTCACGGGCGCGAGCGTCTTCCAGCTCGTCGCCGCGCTCGACGCGGGCGACGTGTTCGCTGAGGAGCGCTACGAGGTGCCGACCGAGGCGACCTCGGCCACGGTCCTCGACGACCTCGCCGAGATCGGGGCTCCGCTGCTGGCCCGCGTGGTCGACGGCATCGCCGACGGCTCGGCGACCGCGACGGCGCAGCAGGGCGAGCCGACCCTCGCGCCCAAGCTCACCCTCGACGATGGCGCCCTCGATCTCACCCGGGATGCCGAGAGCCTCTTGCACCAGATCGCCGGGGTCACGCCCGAACCCGGGGCCCACACCACCCTCGACGGAGCGCGCTTCAAGGTGCTGCGCGCCGCCCCCGCCGATGCGCCCCCGTTGCCGCCGGGCCGGGTCGCGGCATCCGGGAAAGACGTCGTCGTCGGCACGGGGACCACACCGTTGCGCCTCGACACCGTGCAACCCGCAGGAAAGGGAGCGATGAACGCGAGTGATTGGTTCCGCGGCCTCCGCACCGACGAGCCGGAGCTCGGCGCATGAACGTGCAGGGAGCCCGTGCCGTGGCCTACGAGGTGCTGCGCGCCGTCTCGGGAGACGAGGCGTACGCCAACCTGCTGCTGCCGCACGCGATCACCCGTCAGAAGCTGGATGCCAAAGACGCAGGTCTCGCGACCGAGCTGACCTACGGCACCCTGCGCCGACGGGGCACGTACGACGCGATCATCGCCTCCGCCGCCGACCGCACGGTCGATCGGATCGACCCGGCCGTGCTCGACGCCCTCCGCCTGGGCGTGCATCAGCTGCTGTCGACCCGCGTCGCCTCGCACGCCGCGGTGAACGAATCGGTCGAGCTCGCACGTCGGCACGGCGGGGGCCGCGGAGCCGCCGGCTTCGCCAACGCGGTGCTGCGCCGGGTGTCGCGCGACAATCCGGGGCAGTGGATGCAGACCATCTCGGCGGCCGCGCGCAGCGACGACGAGCGCCTCGGCCTGACGACCTCGCACCCGGTGTGGATCGTGCGGGCGCTGCGCCGCGCCCTCACCGCCGAGGGGCGCGCCGACGAGCTCGACGGACTGCTCGAGGCCGACAACGTCGCGCCGCGCGTGGCGATGATCGCCCTGCCCGGCCTCGCGGAGGTGCCGGATGACGCGACCCCCACGAGGTACGCCCCGACCGCGTTCACCACCCGTGGGGGAGACCCCGAGGGGCTGATCCGCTCGTCGGGCGGCACGATCCGCGTGCAGGACGAAGGGTCGCAGCTCGCCGCCCTCGCCCTCAGCCGTGCCCTTCCCGTGCGCGAGGGCGAGCGCTGGCTCGACCTGTGCGCCGGGCCCGGCGGCAAGACCGCGTTGCTCGCCGCCGAAGCCCTCGCCCACGGGGCGACGCTCGACGCCAACGAGATCGCCCCGGCGCGAGCGGGGCTGGTGCGCCAGGCCGTGGCATCCGTGCCCCTCGACGTCGAGGTGAGCGAAGAGGACGGGCGCGAGCGCGCGGCGCGGATGCCGGGGGAGTACGACCGCGTCCTCGTCGACGCCCCGTGCACCGGCATCGGCGCTCTGCGACGCCGGCCCGAGGCGCGCTGGCGCAAGACGCCGGCCGACGTGCCCGACCTCACCGCACTGCAGCAGGAACTCGTGCTCGCCGCCTTCGAGGCCCTGAAACCCGGGGGAGTCGCGGCCTACGTCACGTGCTCGCCGCACCTGGCCGAGACCTCGGGCGTGCTCGCCGAGGTGAAGCGTGCGCTCGGCGACGCGGTCGAAGAGCTCGACGCGCGCGCGGTGGTGCGCGAGATCGCCGAGGCCGAGATCGACCTGCCCGACCAGGCCGACGGGTCGCTGCGGGCGCAGCTGTGGCCGCACCGGCACGGCACCGACGCGATGTCGATCGCGCTGCTGCGCAAGCGCTGAACCGCGTCCGTCCCACGCGAGCCCCCGCGTGAGTCGCCAAGACCTGTCGCTTCCGTAGTCCGTGAAGCGACGAACTCTGGCGACTCACGCGATCCGCACCGGCGCCCATAATGGTCGGGTGCCTACCGACGCCCCGCGCATCAACCCGAGCATCCTCGCCGCCGACTTCGTGAACATGGAGGCCGAGCTCGCGCGCATCGCGGGAGCCGACTTCGTGCACGTCGACGTGATGGACAACCACTTCGTTCCGAACCTCACGTTCGGGCCGCAGATGGTGGGCCGCATCCAGGAGACCAGCCCCGTGCCGCTCGACGTGCACCTGATGATCGACGACCCCGACCGCTGGGCTCCGGCGTACGCCGAGCTGGGTGCGGCATCCGTGACCTTCCATCTCGAGGCCGCGGCGTCTCCCGTCGCGCTCGCCCGGCAGCTGCGCTCGATGGGCGCGCGGGCCGGAGTGGCCGTGAAGCCCGGAACCCCGGTCGAGAACCTCTTCGACTCGCTCAACGAGTTCGACCAGATCCTCGTGATGACCGTCGAGCCCGGCTTCGGGGGGCAGTCGTTCATGCCCGAGACCATGCCGAAGCTGCGCTCCCTCGCCGACGAGGCGAAGCGCCGCGGGGCCAGGGTCTGGCTGCAGGTCGACGGCGGCATCGGCGAATCCACGATCGCCCAGGCCGCGGAGGCCGGGGCCGACACGTTCGTCGCGGGCTCCGCGGTGTTCGGCGCCGACGACCCCGACCGCGCGATCCAGTCGCTGCGCGCCTCGGCCGCCCACCACCGCCACTGAGCCCGGCCGGCGAACTCCACGCTCGGGAAACGCTCCCCGCCCCGCGCGCACACGCCGCGGACAGCCCCACCCCCGCCGACCCGATACCCTGGAACCGTGAAAACTTTCGACGACCTGTTCGCGGAACTCAGCGCCAAGGCCGTCGAGCGACCCGCCGGCTCCGGCACCGTCGCTCAGCTGGATGCCGGCGTGCACGCCATCGGCAAGAAGATCGTCGAAGAGGCCGCCGAGGTGTGGATGGCCGCCGAGTACGAGACCGACGAGGCGGCCGCCGAAGAGATCTCGCAGCTGCTCTACCACCTGCAGACGCTCATGCTCGCGAAGGGCCTGTCGCTTCAAGACGTCTACCGACATCTCTGAGCCGCGCTCTTCCCCCTCCAGCTCACACAACACGAAAGCCCCCGTCATGCTGCGAATCGCCGTGCCGAACAAGGGGTCGCTCGCCGAGACCGCCGCCGAGATGCTCTCGGAGGCCGGTTACACCGGACGTCGCGACTCGAAAGACCTGTACACCGTCGACCCCGTGAACGAGGTCGAGTTCTTCTACCTCCGTCCGCGTGACATCGCGACCTACGTCGGCTCGGGTGCGCTCGACGTCGGCATCACCGGTCGTGACCTGCTGCTCGACGCCCGCATGCCCGGCGCGCGCGAGGTGGAGTCGCTCGGCTTCGCCGGTTCGACGTTCCGCTTCGCCGGTCGCCCCGGTCGCTTCACCGACATCGCCGACCTCGAGGGTCTGCGCGTCGCCACGGCCTACCCGGGTCTGGTCGACGCATTCCTCGACGAGCGCGGCATCGCCGTCGACATCGTCCCGCTCGACGGGGCGGTCGAATCGGCCGTGCAGCTCGGGGTGGCGGATGCCGTGGCCGACGTCGTCTCGACCGGAACCACGTTGCGCCAGGCCGGTCTCGAGATCTTCGGGCCGGTGCTGCTCGAGTCCGACGCCGTGCTGATCGCCGGTCCCCAGGAGGCCGAGGGCACCGACACTCTGCTGCGCCGCCTGCGCGGCGTGCTCGCCGCCCGCACCTACGTGCTGATCGATTACGACCTGCCCGCTCACCTGATCGAGCAGGCCGTCGCCGTGGCCCCGGGCCTGGAGTCGCCCACGATCTCGCCGCTGCGCGACCCCGAGTGGGTGGCCGTGCGGGTCATGAGCCCGCGCCGCGACGTCAACCAGGTCATGGACGCCCTCTACGCGATCGGCGCGCGCGCGATCCTCGTCACCGAGATCCTCGCCGCGAGGCTCTGATGACCCTCGCGCGTCGCGTCATCCCCTGCCTCGACGTCGCCGCGGGCCGCGTCGTCAAGGGCGTCAACTTCCTCGACCTGCGCGACATGGGCGACCCCGTCGAGCTCGCGAAGCTGTACTTCGAGCAGGGCGCCGACGAGGTCACCTTCCTCGACGTGACCGCCACGGTCGACGAGCGCTCGACGACCTACGACGTCGTTCGCCGCACGGCCGAACAGGTCTTCATCCCGCTCACCGTCGGCGGGGGAGTGCGCTCGAGCGACGACGTCGCCCGCCTGCTCGCGGTCGGCGCCGACAAGATCGGCGTCAACTCGGCCGCGATCGCGCGGCCGGCCCTGATTGACGAGATCGCCGACCGCTTCGGCGCGCAGGTGATCGTGCTCTCGCTCGACGTCAAGCGGGCGGCATCCACCCCCTCGGGCTTCGTCGTGACCACCCACGGCGGCCGCACCGAGACCACGCTCGACGCCCTCGAGTGGGCGCGCGAGGCGGTCGAGCGCGGAGCCGGCGAACTGCTCGTCAATTCGATCGACGCCGACGGCACCAAGCAGGGCTTCGACCTCGAGCTCGTGCGCCTCATGCGCCAGGTCGCCGCGGTCCCCGTCATCGCCTCGGGCGGGGCGGGCGCGCTCGAGCACTTCGCCCCGGCCGTGCAGGCCGGCGCCGACGCCGTGCTCGCGGCATCCGTGTTCCACTCCGGCCAGCTCACCGTGGGACAGGTCAAAGACGCCATGGCCGCCGAAGGGATCGAGGTGCGCCGATGAGCGTCGACCGTGTGAAGTACGACGCCGACGGTCTCGTGGCCGCGGTGATCCAGCAGTTCGACTCGCGCGAGGTGCTGATGGTGGGGTGGATGGATGCCGAGGCCCTGAACCGCACGCTCACCACCGGTCGCGTGACGTTCTGGTCGCGGTCGCGCCAGGAGTACTGGCGCAAGGGCGACACCTCGGGCCACATTCAGCTGGTCAAGGGCGCGCGCCTGGACTGCGACGGCGACACCCTGCTGATCGAGGTCGACCAGATCGGCGCCGCGTGCCACACCGGCGACCACACCTGCTTCGACTCCGACGACCTGCACCCGGTCGTGGGGGAGCGCTGATGCGTCGCGCCCGCTCCACGGCGGTGCTCGCGATGCTCCTGACCGGCGCGATCGGGGTGATCGCGTCGACGCAGACCTGGATCGACGTCACCCTCGACGACGGATCGCAGCAGACGCTCGCGGTGCCCGGCGCCGAGGCCCTGCCCGTGCTCACCCCGCTGAGCCTCGCCGCCCTCGCCCTGGGCGCCGCCCTCTCGATCGTCGGCCCCGTCATGCGGTACGTCTTCGGCGCGCTCGGCGTGCTCATCGCCGCCCTCGTCGGGTTCGGCACCGCGCAGCTGCTGTTCGCCACCCCCGTGTCGGCGACCGCGGCGACCGTCACCGATGCGACGGGGATCTCGGGCACGGATGCCGTGGGAGCGCTGGTCCAAGACCTCTCGCTCACGCCGTGGCCGGCCGTGACCTTCGTCGCGCAGGTCGTGCTGCTCGCGGCATCCGTCTTCACCCTCGTCACGGCGCGACGCTGGGCCTCGGGCGCGAGCCGCAAGTACCGCACGGCCGAGGAGGCCGCGGCGACCGGCACCGGTCGTCCGCACGACGCGATCGACTCGTGGGACGACCTCTCGCGCGGCGACGACCCCACCGCCTGAGCGATCCTCGCGACATCGAGACGTCGGCGCGGGGACGGCACCACCGTTTCGGTAGACTGGACGCACGCTTTCCCCCGCGCTGCGCGCGACTGTAAGGAGCCCCATGAGCAACCCCATCGGCGATCCCGGCCACGGACACTCGCCCGCCGCCTGGACGACCGTGATCATCATGCTGGTCGCGATCACGCTCGGCACGCTGTTCTTCTGGTTCGACATGCCGGTCATGGTGTGGGCGTCCGTGGGTCTGCTCGTGGTCGGCGCGATCGTCGGCTTCGTCATGACCAAGGCCGGTTACGGCGCGAACGGCGCGAAGTCCAACCCGAAGGCCCACTGATCGTGCTGGCCGATCTCACGGCCGGAGCGGTGGAAGACGCCGAGCAGCGCGCCCAGGCGCGTCCGCTCGCGGAGGCCGAGCGCGATGCCCTCGCGCAGACCCCGGCTCGCGATGCCCTCGCGATGCTCGCCCCCGCCGACCGCGTGAAGATCATCGCCGAGGTCAAGCGCGCGAGCCCCTCGCGCGGCGACCTCGCCTCGATCCCCGACCCCGCTCGTCAGGCGCGCCTGTACGAAGAGGGCGGGGCCTCGGCAATCTCGGTGCTCACCGAGGGGCGCAAGTTCAAGGGCAGCCTGGCCGACCTCGAGGCCGTCCGTGCCGCCGTCAGCGTTCCCGTGCTGCGCAAGGACTTCATCGCGACGCCCTACCAGGTGCTCGAGGCCCGGGCGTCGGGCGCCGACCTGGTGCTGCTCATCGTCGCGGCCCTCGACGACAAGACCCTCGCAGAGCTTTACGGCCTCGTCACCGACCTGGGCATGACCGCCCTCGTCGAGACGCACTCGGCCGACGAGCTCGAGCGCGCGTCGCAGCTGGGCGCGAAGCTCATCGGCGTCAACGCGCGCAACCTGTCGACCTTCGAGCTCGACCGCGACCTGTTCGGTTCGCTGGTCGAGCGTTTCCCCGCGGATGCCGTGAAGATCGCCGAATCGGCCGTCCTCGCCCCCGCCGACGTGGCGCACTACCGCGCGGCGGGTGCCGACGTCGTGCTCGTGGGCGAGGCCCTCGTCACCGGCGACCCCGTCGCCACGCTCCGCGCATTCCTCCAGGAGTCCTGATGACCACCGTGCCCGACCAGAAGCTGCGCGACCAGAAGGGGCCGTTCTTCGGCGACTTCGGCGGGCGCTACATGCCCGAATCGCTCATCGCGGCGATCGACGAGCTCACCGAGGTCTACGAGTCGGCGATGGCCGACCCGGAGTTCCACACCGAGCTGCGCGCTCTGCTGCACGACTACGCGGGTCGCCCCTCGGTGCTCACCGAGGTGCCGCGCTTCGCCGCGCACGCGGGAGGCGCGCGCGTCTTCCTCAAGCGCGAAGACCTCAACCACACCGGCTCGCACAAGATCAACAACGTGCTGGGCCAGGCGCTGCTGACCAAGCGCCTCGGCAAGACGCGCGTGATCGCCGAGACCGGAGCCGGCCAGCACGGCGTCGCCACCGCGACCGCCGCGGCCCTGTTCGGCCTCGAGTGCGTCGTCTACATGGGCGAGGTCGACACCGAGCGCCAGGCGCTCAATGTGGCCCGCATGCGCCTTCTCGGCGCCGAGGTCATCCCCGTCACGACGGGCTCGCGCACGCTGAAAGACGCGATCAACGAGGCCTACCGCGACTGGGTCGCCTCGGTCGAGACGACCAACTACATCTTCGGCACCGCCGCGGGCCCGCACCCCTTCCCGGCGATGGTGCGCGACTTCCAGAAGATCATCGGCGAAGAGACCCGCGCGGAGTTCCTCGAGCGCCTCGGCCGCCTCCCCGACGCCGTGTTCGCGTGCGTCGGCGGCGGATCGAACGCGATCGGCATGTTCGACGCGTTCCTCGACGACGAGGGCGTGGCCCTCTACGGCGTCGAGGCGGCGGGCGACGGCGTCGACACCCCCAAGCACGCGGCCTCGATCGAGCGGGGTCGCCCCGGCGTCCTGCACGGTGCGCGCACCTACGTGCTGCAGGACGAAGACGGCCAGACCACCGAGTCGCACTCCATCTCGGCCGGACTCGACTACCCGGGCGTCGGTCCCGAGCACGCGTGGCTCGCCGACATCGGCCGCGCCCAGTACATCCCCGCCACCGACGACGAGGCCATGCAGGCCCTGCGCCTGCTCTCGCGCACCGAGGGCATCATCCCGGCCATCGAGTCGGCCCACGCCCTCGCCGGAGCCCTGCGCATCGGTCGCGAGTTGGGTCCGGATGCCGTGATCGCCATCAACCTCTCGGGTCGCGGCGACAAAGACATGGACACCGCGGCGCGCTACTTCGACCTGTACGACGCCGAGCACGCGGCCGAGGGTCCCGAGGGCTCCGCGCAGACGCGTGCTGCGGAGACGGTGGCATCCGCCCCCGGCTCGCCCGTCGACGTGACCCCGGCCCCGGACGCCGCCAGCGGCGCGGGAGTCGAGCTGTGACCTCTCGCGTCTCGGCGGCCATCGACGCCGCCCACGCCGAGGGCCGTGGTGCCTTCGTCGGCTACCTGCCCGCGGGCTTCCCCGACGTCGCGACCAGCATCGAGGCGGCCGTCGCGCTGGCCGAGGCCGGCGCCGACGTCATCGAGCTCGGCCCGCCCTACAGCGACCCGGTGATGGACGGCCTGGTCATCCAGGAGGCCACGCAGACGGCGCTCGCGAACGGGTTCCGCATGCGCGACCTGTTCTCGATCATCCGCGAGGTCACCGCGCGCACCGACGTGCCGGTCCTCGTGATGACCTACTGGAACCTCGTCGAGCAGTACGGCGTCGACCGCTACGCCGACGAGCTCGTCGCCGCGGGCGGTGCGGGCCTCATCACGCCCGATGTGACCCCGGATGCCGCATCGCAGTGGATCGAGACGAGCAAGCGCGCCGGCCTCGACCGCGTGTTCCTCGCCGCCCCCACCTCGTCGGACGAGCGTTTGAAGATGATCGTCGAGGCCTCCACCGGCTTCGTCTACACCGTGTCGACCATGGGCATCACGGGGGAGCGCACCTCGCTCGACGCCGCCGCGCGGAACCTCGTCGAGCGCCTGCGCTCGTTCGGTGCCGCCCACGCATGCGTCGGGATCGGCATCTCGAACGCCGAGCAGGTCGCGGGTGTCGTCGAGTACGCCGACGGCGCGATCGTCGGAACCGCGTTGGTCAAAGCGCTCCGCGACGGCGGCGTCGAGGGGCTCTCCTCGCTCGCGAAGGAGCTGTCCGCGGGCGCTTCGAAGCGCGCCTAGACTCATCTGCATGACGTTCGCCCTCTCGAGCGCCGCCTCCGGCGTGCTCGCCAGCATCCCGAGCCCGACGATCTCCTACGTCGATCTCGGTCCGCTCCGCATCCACTTCTATGCCCTGTGCATCGTCGCGGGCATCATCGTCGCGGTGTTCCTCACGAACGCGCGTCTGACGCGTCGCGGGGCCGAGAAGTGGGTCGTCATCGACATCTGCCTGCTGGCGGTGCCCCTCGCCATCGTCGCGGCGCGCATCTACCACGTGGTCACGCACGCGGGCTTCTACTTCGGCCCCGGCTCCAATCCGTGGAACATCACGCAGCCCGGATCGGTGTGGGCCATCTGGGAGGGCGGCATCGCCATTTACGGCGCCCTCATCGGCGGCGCGATCGGCGCCTTCCTCGGGTGCAAGTGGACCGGCATCCGCTTCTGGACCTTCGCCGACGCGCTCGCGCCGGGCCTCATCATCGCCCAGGCCATGGGTCGCTTCGGCAACTGGTTCAACCAGGAGCTCTTCGGCCAGCCCACCGACCTGCCCTGGGGTCTGCAGATCGACTCCGGCAACCCGGCCATCCCGGTCGGCCTGCCCGCCGGCACCCTGTTCCACCCCACCTTCGCCTACGAGGTCATCTGGAACCTGCTGGGCGCCGCGGTCATCCTCTACGTCGGCAAACGCTTCACCCTGCAGTGGGGCAAGCAGTTCGCGATCTACCTGGTCTGGTACTCCGCCGGACGCATCGTGTGGGAGTCGATCCGCGTCGACCCGAGCGACATCATCCTGGGGCTGCGCACGAACGTGTGGGCCGCGATCTTCGGCGTGATCCTCGGCATCGTGATCTTCATCGTGCAGTCGCGTCGCCACCTCGGTCTCGAGCCCTCGCCCTACGCGCCCGGGCGCGAGTCGAAGGCTCCGGGGGCTGTAGACTCAGGCGACCCCTCTGACTTCGTCGACGTGAGCGAGCCGCCCGCGACGAGCGACACCGTCGGCACCAGCGCCACAAGCAGCCCCGCCACGAACTAACACTCTGGGCCGACGTCGTCCCATTCGAAGCATCAACGTGAGGACGGTTGATATGGCTTCCAGCCTGCGCTCCGACACCGTCGGAGGCACGTTCCCCGCCCGACAGGGAATGTACGACCCGTCGTTCGAGAAAGACGCCTGTGGCCTCGCCATGGTCGCCACTCTCCGCGGCGAAGCCGGTCACGACATCATCGACCTGGCGCTGACGGCGCTGCGCAACCTCGAGCACCGTGGCGCCATCGGCTCCGACGCGGGCACGGGCGACGGCGCCGGCATTCTGACCCAGATGCCCGACGCGTTCCTGCGCGAGGTCGTCGACTTCGACCTGCCGCCGGTGGGGGAGTACGCCGCGGGCATGATCTTCCTGCCGCTCGGCCACGACGAGCGTCAGGCCATGAAGTCGGGCATCGAAGAGCTCGCGCGCCACGAGAACCTCGAGGTGCTCGGCTGGCGCGAGGTGCCCGTCGAGACCGAGAACCTCGGCAAGCTCGCCTTCGAGGCGCGTCCCGCGTTCGAGCAGCTGTTCGTCTCGCGCCCGGCCACGGGCGACGAGCCGGCGCTGTCGGGCATCGCGCTCGACCGCCGCGTCTACCGCCTGCGCAAGCGCGCGCGTCACGAGCTCCAGGCGTACTTCGTGTCGCTGTCGAGCCGCACGCTCGGCTACAAGGGTATGGTCACCACGCTCCAGCTCGAGCCGTTCTACCCCGACCTCTCCGACGAGCGCTTCGCCTCGGAGCTCGCGGTCGTGCACTCGCGATACTCCACGAACACGTTCCCGTCGTGGCCGCTCGCGCAGCCGCTGCGCATGCTCGCGCACAACGGCGAGATCAACACCGTCAAGGGAAACCGCAACTGGATGCGCGCGCGTCAGTCGCAGCTCGAGTCCGAGCTCATCGGCGACGTTCGCCCCCTGCTGCCCATCTGCACCGAGGGCGCGAGCGACTCGGCGTCGTTCGACGAGGTGCTCGAGCTGCTGACCTTGACGGGTCGCAGCCTGCCGCACGCGGTGATGATGATGGTGCCCGAGGCCTACGAGAAGCAGGCCACGATCGACCCCGACCTGCGCGCCTTCTACGACTACCACTCCATGCAGATGGAGCCGTGGGACGGCCCCGCCGCGCTGATCTTCACCGACGGCACGCTCGTGGGCGCCACCCTCGACCGCAACGGACTGCGCCCGGGCCGCTGGACCGAGACGACCGACGGCCTCGTGGTCATCGGCTCCGAGACCGGTGTGCTCGACTTCGCGCCCGAGCGCATCAAGCGCCGCGGCCGCCTGCAGCCGGGCCGCATGTTCCTCGTCGACACGGCCCAGCGCCGCATCGTCGAAGACGAGGAGATCAAGGCCGACCTCGCCGCCTCGCAGCCGTGGGGCGAGTGGGTCAGCAAGGGCCGCGTCAAGCTCAGCGAGCTGCCCGAGCGCGAGCACATCGTGCACCCCATCGCCTCGATCACGCGCCGCCAGCGCACTTTCGGCTATACCGAAGAAGAGGTGCGCATGCTGCTGACCCCCATGGGTCAGGGCGGCACCGAGCCGCTCGGCGCCATGGGCAGCGACGCACCCGTCGCCGTGCTCAGCGACCGCCCTCGTCTGCTGTTCGACTACTTCTCGCAGCAGTTCGCGCAGGTCACCAACCCGCCGCTCGACTCGATCCGCGAAGAGGTCGTCACGTCCCTCTCGCTCGGTCTCGGTCCCGAGCGCAACCTGCTGGCCTGGGGTCCCGACCACACGCGCACGGTGACCCTCGACTTCCCCGTCATCGACAATGACGAGCTCGCGAAGATCCAGCACATCGACACCGCCCTGCCGGGCCGGTCGTCGGTGACGATCCGCGGTCTCTACCGCGTCGAGGCCGGACACAAGGGTCTGCAGAAGCGCCTCACGCAGATGTGCACCGAGGTCGACCAGGCCATCGAAGACGGCGCCGAGTTCATCGTGCTCAGCGACCGCGACTCCAACAAAGACCTCGCGCCGATCCCGTCGCTGCTCATGCTCGCGGCCGTGCACCACCACCTCATCCGCAAAGAGACCCGCATGAAGGTCGGTCTCGTGGTCGAAGCCGGCGATGTGCGCGAGGTGCACCACGTGGCGACCCTCATCGGCTACGGCGCCTCGGCGGTCAACCCGTACCTGGCGATGGAGACCGTCGAGTACCTGGTGCGAGCGGGCTTCATCACCAACGTCACGCCCGAGAAGGCGGTCAAGAACCTGATCTACGCGCTCGGCAAGGGCGTGCTGAAGATCATGTCGAAGATGGGCATCTCGACCGTGTCGTCGTACGCCGGCGCCCAGGTGTTCGAGGCCGTGGGACTGTCGCGCGACTTCATCGACGCGTACTTCACCGGCACCGAGACCAAGCTCGGCGGCGTGGGACTCGACGTCATCGCGGCCGAGAACGCCGCGCGCCACGAATACGCCTACCCGCAGGACGCGGCGGCCCGTGCGCACGAGCGCCTGTGGACCGGTGGCGAGTACCAGTGGCGCCGTGACGGGGCCCCGCACCTGTTCAACCCCGACACGGTCTTCCGTCTGCAGCACGCCACGCGCGAGCGCCGGTACGACATCTTCCGCGAGTACACGCACCTGATCGACGACCAGGCGCACGAGCTGAAGACCCTGCGCGGTCTGTTCGGCCTGCGCACGGGCCTGCGGCCGGCCGTGCCGATCGACGAGGTCGAGCCCGTCTCGGCGATCGTCAAGCGTTTCTCCACCGGCGCGATGAGCTACGGCTCGATCTCGAAAGAGGCGCACGAGGTGCTCGCCGTCGCGATGAACCGCATCGGCGGCAAGTCGAACACCGGTGAGGGCGGAGAAGACGTCGACCGTCTGCTCGACCCCGAGCGTCGCAGTGCCATCAAGCAGGTGGCATCCGGTCGCTTCGGGGTGACGAGCCTCTACCTGACGAAGGCCGACGACATCCAGATCAAGCTCGCGCAGGGCGCCAAGCCCGGCGAGGGCGGTCAGCTGCCGCCAACCAAGGTGTACCCGTGGGTGGCGCGCACGCGCCACGCGACCGCGGGCGTCGGGCTCATCTCGCCCCCGCCGCACCACGACATCTACTCGATCGAAGACCTCAAGCAGCTCATCTTCGACCTCAAGCGCGCCAACCCCTCGGCCCGCATCCACACCAAGCTGGTCAGCCAGTCGGGTATCGGTGCGGTCGCGGCGGGTGTCGCCAAGGCGCTGAGCGACGTCATCCTGGTTTCCGGTCAGGACGGCGGCACGGGCGCGAGCCCCATGAACTCGCTCAAGCACGCTGGCACCCCCTGGGAGCTGGGCCTGGCCGAGACGCAGCAGACGCTCATGCTCAACGGCATGCGCGACCGCGTCGTCGTGCAGGTCGACGGTCAGATGAAGACCGGTCGCGACGTCATCATCGGCGCCCTGCTCGGTGCCGAGGAGTTCGGCTTCGCCACCGCTCCGCTGGTGGTCTCGGGCTGCATCATGATGCGCGTGTGCCACCTCGACACCTGCCCCGTGGGCGTCGCGACGCAGAACCCCGTGCTGCGCGAGCGCTTCACCGGCAAGGCCGAGTACGTCGTCAACTTCATGGAGTTCATCGCCCAGGAGGTGCGCGAGTACCTCGCCGCCCTCGGCTACCGCTCGATCGACGAGATCGTGGGTCGTTCGGAGCTCTTGGATGCCAACGAGGCGATCCAGCACTGGAAGGCGCGCGGCCTCAACCTCGCGCCGATCCTCGAAGGACCCCGCTTCGCCGACGACGAGCCCCGCCGCCACGCGCGCAACCAGGACCACGAGCTCGAGGAGCACTTCGACGTGCAGCTCATCGAGCGCGCGCAGGACGTCATCGCGCACGGCGGTCAGCTCACGATCGACCTGCCGATCCGCAACACGGCCCGCGCGGTGGGGACCATGCTCGGCCACCACGTCACCAAGGCGCGGGGCGAGCACGGACTGCCCGAGAACTCGATCGACGTGCGCCTGACCGGCTCGGCCGGCCAGTCGTTCGGTGCGTTCATGCCCGCCGGCATCACGCTGCGCCTCGAGGGCGACTCGAACGACTACGTCGGCAAGGGCCTGTCGGGCGGCACGATCGTCGTGCGCCCGCCGCGCGGTTCGACCTTCGCCGCGTCCGAGAACGTCATCGCCGGAAACGTCATCGGCTACGGCGCCACGCAGGGGCAGATGTTCCTCAACGGCGTCGTAGGCGAGCGCTTCCTCGTGCGCAACTCGGGTGCGACCGCGGTCGTCGAGGGCGTGGGCGACCACGCGCTCGAGTACATGACCGGTGGTCTCGCCGTGATCCTCGGCGCCACGGGCCGCAACCTCGGCGCCGGCATGTCGGGCGGCCAGGCCTACGTCTACAAGCTCGACCGCGACCTCGTGAACCGCGAGGCCATGGCATCCGGTGAGCTCGAACTCGGTCCCCTCGGAGCGGGGGATGCCGAGATCCTGCGCGACCTGCTCGAAAAGCACGTCGCGGAGACCGATTCCACCCTCGCCCGTCGTCTGCTCGACGAGTTCGAGACCGAGGTGGACAACTTCGTCCGGGTGCTGCCACGCGACTACGCCGCCGTGCTGCAGACCCGCCAGGAGGCGGTGTCGGAGGGGCTCGACCCCGACGGCGACGTCGTCTGGAAGCGCATTCTGGAGGTGACGGGTGGCTGACCCGAAAGGTTTTCTCAAGACCACGGAGCGCGAGCTTCCGAAGCGTCGTCCCGTTCCGGTCCGCATCATGGACTGGAAAGAGGTGTACGAGCCGGGTGATTCGGCCGTCATCAAGCGCCAGGCCGGTCGCTGCATGGACTGCGGCATCCCGTTCTGCCACAAGGGCTGCCCGCTCGGGAACCTGATCCCCGAGTGGAACGACCTCACGTGGCGCGGCGAGGGCCGTGCGGCCATCGAGCGCCTTCACGCGACCAACAACTTCCCGGAATTCACCGGTCGCCTGTGCCCCGCGCCCTGCGAGAGCTCGTGCGTGCTCGGCATCAACCAGCCGGCCGTCACGATCAAGCAGGTCGAGGTCTCGATCATCGACGAGGCGTTCGGCAACGGCTGGGTGGAGCCCGAGCCGCCCGAGCGCCTGACCGGCAAGACGGTCGCCGTCGTCGGCTCCGGCCCCGCCGGACTCGCCGCCGCCCAGCAGCTCACTCGCGCCGGGCACACGGTCGCGGTGTTCGAGCGCGACGACCGCATCGGTGGTCTGCTGCGCTACGGCATCCCCGACTTCAAGATGGAGAAGCGCCACCTCGAGCTGCGCCTGCGCCAGATGCAGGCCGAGGGCACGCGTTTCCGCGCGGGCGTCGAGATCGGCAAGGACATCTCGTGGAGCGACCTGCGGGCGCGCTACGACGCGGTCGTGGTGGCCACCGGCTCCACGGTGCCGCGCGACCTCGCGATCCCGGGCCGCGACCTCGACGGCGTGCACTACGCGATGGAGTACCTCATCGAGGGCAACAAGGCCGTCGCGGGCGACCAGGTGCCGCACCAGATCACCGCCGAGGGCAAGCACGTCGTGGTCATCGGCGGTGGCGACACCGGCGCCGACTGCATCGGCACCGCGCACCGTCAGGGCGCGCTGAGCGTGACCAACCTCGCGATCGGCAAGCAGCCCCCGTCGGAGCGCCCGGCCGAGCAGCCGTGGCCGATGATGCCGAACCTGTTCGAGATGGCATCCGCTCACGAAGAGGGCGGGGAGCGCACCTTCCTCGCCTCCACCGTGGAGTTCCTCGGCAACGCCGCGGGCGAGGTGCGCGCGCTGCGCGTCGCCGAGACCGAGTACCTCGACGGTCGTCGCGTGCCCAAGAGCGGCACCGAGCGCGAGATCCCCGCCGACCTCGTGCTGATCGCCATGGGCTTCACCGGCCCCGAGCGCGAGGCGCTCGAGCAGCAGCTCGGCACGCAGTTCACGAACCGCGGCAACCTCGAGCGCGACGCGACGTACGCCACCACCACGCCCGGCGTGTTCGTGGCCGGCGACGCGGGTCGCGGTCAGTCCCTCATCGTGTGGGCCATCGCCGAGGGTCGCGCCGCGGCCGCGGAGGTCGACACGTTCCTCATGGGCGAAACGGTGCTGCCCGCACCGGTGCGCCCGACCGATGTCGCCATCGGCCTCCTGCCCGCCTAAGCTGGCAAGGGCCGATCGGCCACTTCCCGAAAATCCTCACGGAGCTTGAAAACGGATGAGACGCGCCAAGATCGTCGCAACACTCGGGCCCGCCACGTCGTCGTATGAGATGGTTCGCGCCATCATCGACGCCGGGGTGGACGTCGCCCGCCTCAACTTGAGCCACGGAGATTACTCCGTGCACGACGCCAACTTCGCCAATGTGCGCAAGGCCGCGGAGGACGCCGGTCGCCCGGTCGCCGCCCTCGTCGACCTGCAGGGTCCGAAGATCCGCCTCGGCAAGTTCGAGAACGGTCCCCACGACCTGCTGCCCGGCGACATCTTCAAGATCACCGTCGAAGACATCCTCGGCACCAAAGAGATCGTCGGCACGACTTTCAAGGGTCTGCCCCAGGACGTCCGCCCCGGCGACTTCCTGCTGATTGATGACGGAAAGGTGCGCGTCGAGGTCGTCGAGACCGACGGCACCGTCGTCACCACCCGCGTCGTCGTGGGCGGTCCGGTCTCGAACAACAAGGGCATCAACCTGCCCGGCGTCGCCGTCAACGTCCCCGCCCTGAGCGAGAAGGACGAAGCCGACCTCCGCTGGGGTCTGAACGCCGGTGCCGACCTCATCGCGCTGTCGTTCGTGCGCGACGCGAAGGACATCGAGCGCGTGCACGAGATCATGGCCGAAGAAGGACGCTACGTGCCCGTCATCGCCAAGATCGAGAAGCCGCAGGCGGTCGACAACCTCGAAGAGATCATCGACGCCTTCGACGGCATCATGGTCGCCCGCGGCGACCTCGGCGTCGAGCTGCCGCTCGAGGCCGTACCGATCGTGCAGAAGCGCGCGGTCGAGCTCGCCCGTCGCATGGCCAAGCCCGTCATCGTGGCGACGCAGATGCTCGAGTCGATGATCAACAGCCCGGTGCCCACGCGCGCCGAGACCAGCGACGTCGCCAACGCCGTGCTCGATGGCGCGGATGCCGTGATGCTCTCGGGCGAGACCAGCGTCGGCGACTACCCGGTCGTCGTCGTCGAGACGATGGCCCGCATCGTCGAGTCGACCGAGGAGCACGGCCTGGAGCGCATCGCGCCCCTGACCAACAAGCCCCGCACGCAGGGTGGCGCCATCACCCTCGCCGCCGTCGAGGTCGCCGACTTCGTCGAGGCCAAGTACCTCTGCGTCTTCACCGAGTCGGGCGACTCGGCCCGTCGCATGTCGCGCCTGCGTTCGACGATCCCCATGATCGCGTTCACGCCCGAGCCCGGCATCCGCCGCCGCCTGGCGCTGACGTGGGGCGTGCGCTCGACCCTGGTCGAGCACGTGTCGCACACCGACAAGATGTTCCTGCAGGTCGACGACTACCTGCTCTCGCACGACCTGGCCAAGGTCGGCGACAAGGTGGTCGTGATCTCGGGTTCCCCTCCCGGAATCGCGGGCTCGACCAACGACCTGCGCGTGCACCGCGTGGGCGACGCCGTGCACGGTGCGGCTCCCGGTTACCAGGAGGTCTGACCCTCCGACGACGCGCGCCGGTTCTCCGGCGCGCGTCGTCGCGTTCCCCCCGGTAGGTTGGGAACGCAACACCTGCCGGTGTGGCGGAATGGCAGACGCGGAGCACTCAAAATGCTTTGTCGCAAGACGTGTGGGTTCGAGTCCCACCACCGGCACGCTTTCCCACATCCCGGTCGAGACCGGGGTTGTCCGCATTCGTCGTTCTAGGATGGTCCCGTGACTGATCAAGAAGCCGCTCCGGCTACCGCCCCGACCGCACCCCGCCGCGTCGTCGTCGCGGAAGACGAGTCGCTCATCCGCCTCGACATCGTCGAGATCCTCCGCGACAACGGCTACGACGTCGTGGGCGAAGCGGGCGACGGCGAGACCGCCGTCCAGCTGGCCACCGAACTGCGCCCCGACCTCGTCATCATGGACGTCAAGATGCCGCAGCTCGACGGCATCAGCGCCGCCGAGAAGCTCAGCAAGAACCACATCGCCCCCGTGGTGCTGCTCACCGCGTTCAGCCAGAAAGAGCTGGTCGAGCGCGCGAGCGAGGCCGGCGCCCTGGCCTACGTGGTCAAGCCCTTCACGCCCAACGACCTGCTGCCGGCGATCGAGATCGCGCTGGCCCGCTACGAGCAGATCATCACGCTCGAGGCCGAGGTCGCCGACATGGTCGAGCGCTTCGAGACCCGCAAGCTCGTCGACCGGGCCAAGGGCCTGCTCAACGAGAAGATGGGCCTGAGCGAGCCCGAGGCCTTCCGCTGGATCCAGAAGGCGTCGATGGACCGCCGCCTCACCATGCAGGACGTCGCCAAGGCGATCATCGAGCAGCTGGCCCCCAAGAAGGCCTGACGCTCTCTGACACGGAATGGATGCCACTTCGGTGGCATCCATTCGTCGTTTCGCCCCGGTGATCCGCGGCACCAGGTGGCTGAGCCCGTCGAAGCCACCGGCCACACGCAGGGCCCTCGCGGCACAGGTGGCTGAGCCCGTCGAAGCCACCGGACACTCGCAAAACCCCGACCCTTCGACAGTCTCAGGGCCCTCCACCCGCCATCAGCGCGCGGGGGCGTCCTTGATGAGGTTCGTGATGCGGATCGTCGAGCACCGGCGACCCTGCTCGTCGGACACCGCGATCTCGTGCACGGTGTGCGAGCGGCCGAGGTGGATCGGGGTGCAGACGCCCGTGACGATGCCCGAGGTGGCCGAGCGGGTGTGCGTGGCGTTGATGTCGATGCCGACCGCCAGACGCCCCGAGCCGGCGAAGAGGTTCGCGGCCATCGACCCGAGCGACTCGCCGAGCACCACGTAGGCCCCGCCGTGCAGCAGGCCGACGGGCTGGGTGTTGCCCTCGACGGGCATGGTGGCGACGCAACGGTCGACGGTGAACTCGACCCACTCGATGCCCATCTTCTCGGCGAGGGCGCCCATTCCGCGCTGCTTCGCCCAGTCGAGGCCGGCGGACGTGTCAGGGGTCGTGGAGGTCATCATCGCCTTCGATCGGGCCGGGCCGGGGGAGTGTCCGTGGTTCTCGTTACGCTGGAGGGGTGACGGATGCCGAAAAGCCTACTCTCCTCGTCGTCGACGGCCACTCGCTGGCCTATCGGGCGTTCTACGCGTTGCCGGTCGACAACTTCTCGACGAAGGACGGCCAGCACACCAACGGCATCTACGGGTTCCTGTCGATGTTCGTGAACCTCGTGAAGGCCGAGAAGCCCACTCATCTCGCCGTGGCGTTCGACACGTCGCGGCAGTCGTTCCGCACGCGCGAGTACGCCGAGTACAAGGCGAACCGCAGCGAGTCGCCCGCGGAGTTCAAGGGGCAGATCCCGCTGCTGCAGGACTGCCTGCGCGCGATGGGCGTTCCGGTGCTGACCAAGGAGGACTTCGAGGCCGACGACATCCTCGCGACCCTCGCCACCCAGGGCGAGGAGCAGGGCTTCACGGTGCTGGTCTGCTCGGGTGATCGCGACACGATCCAGCTCGTGACCGACGACGTCACGCTGCTGTACCCCAATGTGCAGGGCGTCTCGCAGCTCAAGCGCTACGACACCGAGGCCGTCATCGAGAAGTACGGCCTGCCGCCCGCGCAGTACCCCGAGATCGCCGCCCTCGTCGGCGAGACGAGCGACAACCTGCCGGGCGTGCCCAAGGTCGGCGAGAAGACCGCCGTGAAGTGGCTGACCCAGTGGGGCTCACTCGATGCCCTGCTCGAGAACGCCGACAAGATCACCGGCGTGGTGGGCAACAACCTGCGCGAGCACATCGACGGCGTGCGCCGCAACCGCTCGCTCAACCGTCTGCTGCGCGACGTCGAGCTCCCCGTCGGCCCCGGCGAGCTGAAGATGCACCCGCTCGACGCCCAGGCCGTCCGCGACATCTTCGCTCGCCTCGAATTCCGCACGCTGTTGCCGCGCGTGTTCGACGCGCTCGGCGGCGACGCGGGCATCGTCGAAGAGCAGCGTCCCACCGCGACCGCTCCGACGCCCGCGCAGCTCGACGCCGCTGCCCTCGCGGAGTGGGCCGCGGCGGCCACCGGCGAGGTCGGGGTCACCGTGACGCTGGCCGACGGCGCGCCCACCGCGATCGGACTCGCCTCGGCCGACGCCGCGGTCGAGGCCGAGTGGACGCCGGCGGTGCGCGACGCGCTGGCCGAGTGGCTGGCATCCGACGCCCCCAAGGTCTTCGCCGACGCGAAGCCCCAGATCAAGGCGCTCGCCCGCGACGGCGTGACGGTGGCCGGCGTGGCGTTCGACGTGATCCTCGCCGGGTGGCTCGTGCGCCCGAGCTTCCCCGACAAGACGCTCGGCGACCTCGTGGAGCGCATGCTCGACGAGAAGCTGCCGGTCGCCGACCCGACGCAGTTGGTTCCCGAGACCGAGGGCGCGACCCCCAGCCAGCTGTCGTGGTTCACCCGCCGCGTCGCCGAGGCGCAGCGGGCCGACATGCCCGAGACGGTCGCGAGCGTGCTCGACGACATCGAGCTGCCCACGCTCACCGCCCTCGCCGACATGGAGCTCGCCGGTGTCGCGGTCTCGCACGAGAAGCTCTCGAGCTTCTCGACCGAGCTCGGCGCCCGCGCCGATGCGCTCGCGCGCGACGCCTACGCCGCGATCGGTCACGAGGTCAACCTCGGTTCGCCGAAGCAGCTGCAGGAGGTGCTGTTCGACGAGCTGCAGCTGCCAAAGACCCGCAAGACCAAGAGCGGATACACGACGGATGCCGCGGCCCTCGCCGACCTGCAAGAGAGCGCGCCGCATCCCTTCCTCGACCTGCTGCTGCGCCACCGCGAGGCGACGAAGCTGAAGCAGATCATCGATGCGCTCGATACGGCCACCGGTGCCGACGGGCGCATTCACACCACCTATGTGCAGACCGGCAGCCAGACCGGGCGCCTGTCGAGCACCGACCCGAACCTGCAGAACATCCCGATCCGCACCGAGGAGAGCCGTCGCATCCGCGCGGCGTTCGTCGTGGGCGAGGGCTACGAGACGCTCCTCACCGCCGACTACTCGCAGATCGAGATGCGCATCATGGCGCACCTGTCGGGTGACCCCGGGCTCATCGAGGCCTTCAACTCAGGCGAAGACCTGCACCGCTTCGTCGGCGCGCGCGTCTTCGGCGTCGAGCCGGCCGAGGTCACCCCGGCCATGCGCACGAAGGTCAAGGCGATGTCGTACGGCCTGGTCTACGGCCTGTCGGCGTTCGGGCTGTCGAAGCAGCTGCGCATCGAGCAGTCCGAGGCCAAGAAGCTCATGCTCGAGTATTTCGCCCGCTTCGGCGCCGTGCGCGACTACCTGCGCGGGTCGGTCGAGCAGGCCCGCCAAGACGGCTACACCGAGACGATCTTCGGTCGACGCCGGCCGTTCCCCGACCTCACGAGCATGAACCGCGTGCTGCGCGAGAACGCCGAGCGCGCCGCGCTCAACGCCCCGATCCAGGGCAGCGCCGCCGACATCATGAAGGTTGCGCTGTTCCATATCCAGCGCGATCTCGCCGACGCCGACCTGCGCTCGCGCGTGCTGCTGCAGATCCACGACGAACTCGTGGTCGAAGTCGCGGCGGGGGAGTGGGACGACGTCGAGAAGATCGTGCGCGCGCGCATGGCCGACGCCGCCGACCTGTCGGTTCCGCTCGACGTGCAGATCGGCCGCGGCGGCGATTGGGACGAGGCCGGGCACTAGCACCCGCGGTTGCCGCGCCCCGCCGCTGAGCCCGGGGCGCGGCATCCGGAACCGCCGGCGACGCGGGGCCGCGCTGCGCGTGGTCGCACCGGGGCGCCGCATCCGGAACGGTCCACCGCGACGTGGCCGACACGTGCGGGTGGGGCGAGCGCTGGCATCCGGAACCGCCCGAGGGGGCGTGCGCGCGCGGCGCGCCTTGCCTAGGCTCGGAAGATGACTGACGCACAACGCACCCCCACGCCGATCGACACGATCGCGGACGCGTGGGTCGACACCCTGGCGGAGAAGGACCCGACGCTCGCGACCTACATCGGCCGCTTCGAGCACAACGGTCGCTTCGGCGACTACAGCCCCGCGGGCGCGGAAGCCCTCGTGTCGGAGGCGCGCTCGACGAAGTCCGCGCTCGAGGCGGCGGAGGCGACCGACGCGATCGACACGGTCACCAAGATGGACCTCGTGCGTGAGCTCGACCTCATGATCGAGCAGCACGAGGCCAAGACCCACCTGCGCGACCTGAACGTCATCGCCTCGCCCGCGCAAGACATCCGCTCGACCTTCGACCTCATGCCCACCGCGACGGTCGACGACTGGTCGACGATCTCCGACCGCATGAAGGCGCTGCCGGCGGCCATCGACGGCTACGTCGCGACGCTGCGTCAGGGCATCGCCGAGGGCGTCGTCCCGGCGCGCCGCCAGGTGAGCGAGGTCGTGACCCAGATCGCTCGCTACACCTCCGACACGGGCTTCTTCGCCGAGTTCGTCGGAGACGCCGCCCCCGAGGAGGGGCAGCTTCCGGCGTCGCTCGCGCGCGACCTCGCCGCGAACTCCAACGCGGCGCGGGTGGCCTACGACAGCCTCGCATCGTTCCTGTCGAAGGAGCTCGCGCCGGCCGCGGGAGAGGTCGACGCCGTCGGTCGCGAGGTGTACGCCCTGCAGTCGCGTCACTTCCTCGGCGCGGAGGTCGACCTCGACGAGACGTACGAGTGGGGTGTCGAAGAGCTCGCGCGCATGGTCGCCGAGCAGGAGGCCATCGCGAACGAGATCCTGCCGGGCTCCACGGTGGAAGAGGCGGTGGCGTTCCTCGAGAAGGACGAGTCGCGCAAGCTCCGCGGCACCAAGGCCCTGCGGGAGTGGATGCAGCGCACGAGCGACAAGGCCGTCGAAGAGCTCGGCCGCACGCACTTCGACATCGCCGAGCCGATCCGCCACCTCGAGTGCATGATCGCCCCGACCAACGAAGGCGGCATCTACTACACCGGCCCCACCGACGACTTCTCGCGCCCGGGTCGCATGTGGTGGTCGGTGCCCGAGGGCGTCGACACGTTCGACACCTGGCGCGAGCTGACGACGGTCTACCACGAGGGCGTTCCGGGCCACCACCTGCAAATCGCCCAGGCCGTACACAACCGCGCCGAGCTCAACTCGTGGCGCCGCCTGCTCGCCGGCACGAGCGGCCACGCCGAAGGCTGGGCACTCTACGCCGAGCGCCTCATGGAGCAGCTCGGCTACCTCGACGACCCGGCCGACCGCCTGGGCATGCTCGACGGCCAGCGCATGCGCGCTGCGCGCGTCGTGCTCGACATCGGCGTGCACCTGCAGAAGCCCCGCCTCGACGGCACCGGCACCTGGGACCACGACTACGCGCTCGCGTTCATGCTGAAGAACGTCAACATGAGCGAGGAGTTCGTGCGCTTCGAGGTCAACCGCTACCTCGGCTGGCCCGGACAGGCGCCGTCGTACAAGGTCGGCCAGCGCATCTGGGAGCAGGTGCGCGACGAGGAGCAGGAGCGCCACGGCGCCGACTTCTCGATGAAGCAGTTCCACACGCGCGCGCTCGACATCGGCGGCGTGGGGCTCGACACGCTGCGCGCGGCTCTGGCCTCCGCTTGATCTCCTCGAGGGGCGTCACCACGGTGGCGCCCCTCGCCGGTTTCGGGGAATACCCGGCGCCCGCGTAAAGTTCATTCATCCGAATGCAAGGAGACCTCATGGACGTTCGCCCCCTCGAGCTCGGCCTCGACACCTTCGGAGACATCTCGCGCGGCCCCGACGGGTCGCTGCAATCCGACGCGCAGACCATCCGCAACGTCGTGGAACAGGCGGTGCTGGCCGACCAGGTCGGGCTGTCGTTCTTCGGCGTGGGGGAGCACCACCGCAAGGACTTCGCGGTCACGAGCCCCGAAATGGTGCTGGCCGCCGCGGCCGCCCGCACCGAGAACATCCACCTCGGCAGCGCCGTGACGGTGCTCTCGAGCGACGACCCGGTGCGCGTGTACGAGCGCTTCGCGACGCTGGACGCCGTCTCGAACGGCCGGGCCGAGGTCATCCTCGGGCGCGGCTCGTTCATCGAGTCGTTCCCGCTGTTCGGCTACGACCTCGCCGACTACGAGCAGCTCTTCGAAGAGAAGCTCGAGCTGTTCTCGCTGCTGCGCGACGAGAAGCCCGTCACCTGGTCGGGTCGCACGCGCGCCGCGCTGCAGGATGCCGACGTGTACCCCAAGACCGAGAACGGCCTGAAGGCGTGGGTCGGCGTCGGCGGCTCTCCCGAGTCGGTCGTGCGCACGGCGCGCTACGGCTACGGACTGGTCCTCGCGATCATCGGCGGATCGGCCGCGCGCTTCCGCCCCTACGCCGACCTGTACCGCCGGTCGCTCGACGAGCTCGGAAAGCCGCAGATGCCCATCTCGGTGCACTCGCCCGGCCACGTCGCCGAGACCGACCAGCAGGCGTGGGAAGAGGCGTTCGAAGGCGTCGCCGAGCTCAACAACACGATCGGACGCGAGCGCGGCTGGCCCGAGTACAACCGCATGCGCTTCCAGCACGACGTCGGGCCCGAGGGGTCGATGTACATCGGTTCGCCCGAGACGGTCGCCACGAAGATCGCCACCACCGTGCGGGCCCTCGGCAACTCGCGCTTCCAGCTCAAGTTCGCCAGCGGCTCCATCTCGCACGACAAGCTGATGTCGAGCATCGAGCTGTACGGTACGAAGGTGCTGCCCCTCGTTCACGACATGCTCGCCGACACCCCGGCCCAGACGCCCGCCGGCGCCTTCGGCATCCGGTGAGCACCGCCACCGACACCATCCGGGTGTCCGAACGCCTCGATGCTCTGCCGTTCACGCGGCGGCACGGGCGGATCCTGGGTGGGTCGGGGCTGGGGTGGGCCCTCGACGCCATGGACGTCGGGCTCATCTCGTTCGTCATCGCCGCCCTCAGCGTGCAGTGGAAGCTGGCGCCGAGTGAGGCCTCGTGGATCGCGTCCGCGGGCTTCGCGGGGATGGCGATCGGTGCGAGCCTCGGCGGCCTTCTCGCCGATCGGTTCGGCCGGCGCCACGTCTTCGCCCTCACCCTGCTGATCTACGGCGTCGCGACGGGGGCGAGCGCGCTGGTCGGCGGTCTCGCCGCCCTGCTGGTGCTGCGCTTCGTCGTCGGCCTCGGCCTGGGCGCCGAGCTGCCCGTCGCCTCGACCTACGTGAGCGAATTCGCCCCGGCCCGCATGCGCGGGCGCCTGATCGTCCTCCTCGAGGCGTTCTGGGCGGTCGGCTGGACCGCGGCCGCGCTCATCGGCTACCTCGTCGTGCCGTCGTCGGCCGACGGCTGGCGCTGGGCGTTCGCGCTCGGCGCGATCCCGGCGGTCTACGCCCTCGTCGTGCGCTGGGGCCTGCCCGAGTCGCCCCGGTGGCTGGCGTCGCGCGGCCGCAACACCGAAGCGGTCGCGATCGTGCGCGACCTCGAGGCCGCCGCCGGCCGCGTGTCGCTCGAGCCCTCGGCCGAGGGGGTCACGGCATCCGTCCCCGCTCCGCGTCCGCGGGTGAGTGCCCTGTGGGCCCCGGCGCTGCGGATACGCACGGCGAGCCTGTGGGTGCTGTGGTTCTGCGTCAACTTCTCGTACTACGGCGCGTTCATCTGGATCCCCACGATCCTCGTGAGCCAGGGTTACGACCTCGTCCGTTCCTTCGGCTTCACCCTCATTATCACGCTCGCCCAGCTGCCGGGCTACGCGGTCGCCGCGTGGCTCATCGAGGCATGGGGGCGCCGCCCGACGCTCGCGGTGTTCCTCGCCGGGTCGGCGGTGTCGGCGGTGTTCTTCGGCACGGCATCGGGAGAGGTCTCCGTGATCGCCGCCGGCATGGCGCTGTCGTTCTTCAACCTCGGCGCGTGGGGCGCCCTGTACGCCGCGACGCCCGAGACCTACCCCACGCCGCTGCGGGCGACCGGCTCGGGCTGGGCCGCGGGCATCGGTCGCATCGCGTCGATTCTCGCGCCGCTGGCCGTGCCCCCGCTGCTGGGCATCGGGGGAGCGCCCCTGCTCTTCGTCGTGTTCGCCGGGTTCTTCGCCGTGGCGGTGGTGGCGGCGCTGTTCCTGCGCGAGCAGCGAGGGCGCGCTCTGGCGTAAGACCGTCTCAGGGGTTTGGGGCGGATATCGCTGATTGGGGCGCAGAAACTTCGCCCCAAGCGACGGGATGCGCCCCGAACCGGTGAGTGTGGCGAGCGACGGCCAGCACCACGCGCCCGCGTAGGCTCGAGCCATGGCATCCGTGCGCTACGTCGCGATCGGCGATTCGTTCACCGAAGGAGTCGGCGACGAACTGCCCGACGGAACCGTGCGAGGGTGGGCCGACCTCGCCGCGCAGGGGTGGGCCGATGCCGCGGGCGAGCCGATCGAGTACGCCAACCTCGCCATTCGCGGCAAGCTCGTCGAACCCATCGTCGACCAGCAGCTCGAACCGGCGTTGGCGTTGAAGCCCACGCACCTGTCGTTCAACGGCGGCGGCAACGACATGCTGCGCCCGCGCACGGGGATCGAGCGCATCGTCGACGTCTTCGACCACGTCGTGCGCCGCTGCGACGAAGAGGGCGTGCAGCTGATCGTGCTCTCGGGCGCGAACCCCTCGGCGGGCCTGCCGCTCGGCCGGATCGTGCAGGCGCGCGGCGACAGACTGTCGCACGCGGTCGAAGATCGACTCGCCTCACGCCCCGACGTCATCACGGCCTACAACTGGTTCGACCGCGAGCTCGCGGGCGGGGAGTTCTGGTCGGTCGACCGCCTGCACATGAACGCGCGCGGGCACCACCGCGTCGCCGCGCGCGTCATCTCGTCGATCGGTCTGACCCCGCCGACGGACTGGTGGCACCTGCGCGAGATCCCCGAGATCGAGCGGCTGAAAGGCACCGCCTACTACCGCGAGCACGTCGCGCCGTGGGTGCGCCGACGGCTCACCGGCACTTCGTCGGGCGACAACCGTCAGGCGAAGTTCGGCGGCGGCTGGGTCGAGCTGACCCCCGCCGGCTGAGCGCTCAGGGCACGCGGCAGTCCGCGGTCAGCGAGAAGTGCATCAGCCCGTCGATGCTCGAGCGATCGCGGGCCGAAAGACGTACGACGCCGTTGTCCCGCAGGTCTTCCTGCATCGCGCGGTCCTCCGCGTAGCCCTCGGCGGTCCACGCGTCGAGGATCGCCGCGTAGGAAGCGGCGTTGTCATCGGTGCGGATGGCGAGGTCGTACGCGGTCGTTCCGTCGCACGGGAGGTCGGATGCCGCGGGCGCGGTCACCGGCACCCCCTCGGTATCCGTCACCGGGGCCTCGGCGGCGTCGATCGTCAGTTGCACCATGCGCGCGATGTCATCGCGCGAGTCCGACACCGGAGCCGGCGCGGGGCCTTCGTCGGAGTCGGGGAGGGGAGGAGCGGTCGTGGGCGGGGCGGTCGACGGCGATTCGCGACCGAAGGTGGAGCCGCATTGTTCGCCCATGTCGAGCACGACGGGGAGCGCGAAGGAGGGAGTGCCCGACGGGTAGGTCCGAACCCGAAGGGTGTCGCCGTCCATGTCGACGCGGTAGTCACCCTCGGCGAAGGGATGCTCCCCACCGCGGCGAAGCTCACTGTCGACAGCGGTGGCCACGAAACCGTCCGGGCGGAGGATATCGATCGTGGTGTGCCGCCACGGCGTACTCTCGCGCACGACGTACCCCGTCGAGCACCCGTTCGCCATCAACGGCACGATCGTGTTCTCCGAAACGACGGCTGCCAGAAAACCTGCGGGCAGGATCGCGCAGAACGCCAGGAATCGCAGGGGCAGGAACACCGCCAACCACCACCGCCGCGCGGGGATCGCGCAGACGATCACGAAGAAGACGACGGTGGATGCCAGGACCGACACGAACGTGATCTGCCGGCCGTCCCACGATCCGACCAGCATCTCGGCCGTGTCGTCGCCCTGCTCCGACACGGCCCGCACGCCCACGATGACGCCGATCGACACCACGAGCAGTACCGCGGCGACGAGGATGACGAGACGTCGCGACCGACTGACGGATGCGGCATGCGGCGGCGAGGCAGGATCGTCGGTCACCCGGCAACCCTGGCAGCCCCGGCTGGACGACTCCCGCACACCGCGCCCATGGGTTCGAGGAGCAGACTGAGCCCATGACTCTCGCGATCGTCACCGGAACCACCAGCGGCATCGGCCTGCACACGGCCATCGGACTCGCCCGATCGGGGGTGTCGGTGATCGCCACCGTGCGCGACACCGCGCGTGCTGAGGCGCTGCGATCCTCGGCATCCGAGGCCGGTGTCGACCTCGACATCCGGGCCTTGGATGTGACGGATGCCGAGGCGGCTCGCGCCCTCGTGGAGGCGGCGGGTCCCGTCGACATCCTCGTCAACAACGCCGGACGAGGTGCGGTCGGCACCCTCGAGCAGCTCAGCGACCACGACCTTCAGGACCAGCTCGAGACGAACTACCTCTCGGTCGCGCGCCTGACCCGTCTCGTCCTGCCCGGCATGCGCGAGCGGGGGAACGGACGCATCGTGACCGTCACCAGCGTCGGGGGAGCCGTGGGCCAGCCCTTCGCCGACGCCTACTGTGGGGCGAAGTTCGCCGTCGAAGGTCTCATGCAGTCGCTCGCCCCGGTCGTGGCGCCGTTCGGCATCGACGTGGCCATCGTCGAGCCCGCCGCGGTCGCCTCGTCGTTCACCGACTCGGTGCACCGCGCACCCGCCGGCCCGTACGCGGTGCAGCAGCAGGCCTACCTCGACCGCGCGGCGACCTCGTTCGCGTCGGCGCAGTCGGCGGAAGATGCCGCGAAGACGGTCGTCGAAGCCGCAACGACCTCAGCTCCTCGCTTCCGGTGGCAGACGTCGGACGCCGCGGTCAGCTTCGCGGGGCTCTCGCTCGCCGATCTCGACGGCTCGCGCGTGCTCGGCGTGACGGCGGGATGGGTGCGACCGGGGGAGTGACGGGCTGCGTGCCACGACCCGCCGGGCCCCGCTGACGCCGTCGCGCATGACTCGCCGAGCCCGCGCAGCGTAAGATGCGCGTGAGGAGGGGATGGCTCGTCGATGTCGCTGAGACCGATCTTCAGGTCGGCTCCGCCGTCGCTTCCCTCCGCACTCGGCATCCGCCGGACTCCGCCTTCATCGGTTCCCCGTCAGGGCAGGATGCTGTCGACGTAGCCACCGTCGACCCGCAGGGCACCGCCCGTGGTCGCCGAGGCCAGGGGAGAGGCGAGGTAGACGACCATGTTCGCGATCTCCTCGGGCTCGATGAGCCGCTGGACGAGGGACTGCGGCCGCGCGGTCTTCATGAACTCGCGTTGCGCCTCGTCCCACGGCAGGTTTTCGTCGACGAGTTCGTAGACGAAGCCTTCGACGCCCTCCGTGTGGGTGGGGCCGGCGATGACCGAGTTGACGGTGACCCCCGTGCCGGCAGCCGCTTTGGCGAAGCCGCGCGACACCGCGAGCAGCGCGCTCTTGGAGGCGCCGTAGTGGATCATCTCCTCAGGGATGACGACGGCGGAGTCGCTGGCGATGTTCAGCACCCGGCCCCAGCCGCGCTTTATCATGCCCGGGAGCATCAGACGGATGAGCCGTGCAGCGGACACGACGTTGGTGTCGAGGAAACGGCCCCACTGCTCGTCAGTGATCTCCAGCGCCGGGGTCGACCCGAAGATGCCGAGGTTGTTCACGAGGATGTCGACCGCCCCCGCCTCCTCGGCGAGCGTGGCCGCCCCCTCGGGCGTGGTCACGTCGGCCGCGATTCCGCGGACGCCCGCACCCATCGTCGCCACGACCTCGTCGACCCGCTGCAGGGTGCGTCCGTTGACGACCACGTCGGCTCCCGCCTCGTGCAGACGACGCGCGATGGCGAGACCGATGCCCTGCGTGGATCCGGTGACGACCGCCGTCCTGCCGGCGAGGTCGATCGCGATGGTGGAGCTCATGGGGTGCCGCCTTTCATCGCGACCGAGGCTACTCGGGGCGGCAGGTTGCCGCTCGGCCGCGACCGGTGATGCGGGCGAACCACGCCTTGACGCGGCGCGTCTGCCGATCGGTGTAGTCGTTCGACAGGCGCATCGCCTCGTCGGTGATGTCGGCGCCCGCGTGGATGTTCGCCAGGGCGCGCAGCGCGCGTTCCTCCTGGGTTGCATCGTCGTCGTCGGGCATGCGCCCAGCGTACGTCGGGTCTCGGGAGACCGCAGTACGCGCCGCGGGGGAGATCGCAGGCATGACCTCCGTTTGGAAACTGACATAATGTGCATTATCGGCGCACCTAAAACGACGGCGACCGACCGCTGCAGTCGGCTCCGACCCAGGTGAACCAGACTTCATTCAGATGCATACTCCAACGGCGCAAGCAAGTGCTGTTTCACCGCTGAGATTATCTGTCAGCATCACCTCATGGCCGCTCGCGCTCCGCACACCGACGACGTCGATGATCACGCCGTCGACACCCTGAGCGCTCTGGCGGCCGCCGTCGCAGAGGGCGATCGCGCAGCGTTCGCCCAGCTGTACGACCTCACCTCCGCCCGGGTGTTCGGAGTGGTGCTCCGGGTGGTCGTGAATCGCGCTCTGGCCGAAGAGGTGCTCCAGGAGGTGTACGTCTACGTCTGGCAGAACGCGTCGAGATTCGTCGCCTCGAAGGGCAGCCTGCAGGCGTGGATCAGCACGATCGCGTATCGCCGAGCCGTCGACTGCGTGAGGGCGACGCAGGCGTCTCACGACCGGGACCGGCACGTGGGATCGAGAGCTCTCGTCTGGGACGCCGACGTGGCCTCGGATGCCGTCGACCACTACCTCGAACGCGCGCACCTTCACGCCGCTCTGGCTCAGCTCTCCCCCGATCAGCGGCTCTGTGTGGAGCTGGCCTACACCGCCGGCCTCACGCAGTCGCAGATCGCGGCCCGCCTCGGCCAGCCCCTGGGGACGGTGAAATCCCGCACGCGAACCGCCCTGAGAGAGCTGCGTCGCATCCTTCACGGACACGCCGGCCTGGGCGTGGGGGCGGTGGCATGACACCGGCGGTCGGCATCATCCCAGGCTGATCTCGACGACGCGTCGGCTCGACCAGCCCGCGGCTCACCATCTCAGCCGGGTATGGCTCGCTCTCGTCGACGCAGCGCCGCCTCGGTCACCGACATGCCGACGACGGAGAGCAGGGCGACACCGGCGAGGCCGATGGTGAGCAGCGCGAGCCCGTCGAAGAGCAGCCACTCGGCGAAAACTCCCCCGAGCACGTTGCCGAGAAGGTAGCCCGCTCCCACGACGACCGAGTACGCGCCCATGATGAGACCACGATCGTCGCGATGATCCGCCGAGATCTCACTGAGATGGATGAGGGCGGCGGGCGTGAATCCGGCCTCGAGGAACACGCCCACCGCGACCATCGGAAGGACGACCACGAGGGACGCTCCGTGATTGGCGAGGAGCAATCCGAAGGATGCCAGCATGGCTCCGGCCACCGTGACGAACAACACGGGAAGCGTCGGGAACCGGCCGATGAAGAAGGCCCAGAACACGATGCAGGCGCTGAAGAACAGCACGTAGACGCCCAAGACGGCGGATAGTCCCGCCTCATCGCCGCGGAACGCCCCGGGGAACAGCTGGTCGT
This sequence comes from Microbacterium sp. JC 701, assembly GCF_021026215.1. NCBI lineage: Bacteria > Bacillati > Actinomycetota > Actinomycetes > Micrococcales > Microbacteriaceae > Microbacterium > Microbacterium sp. JC 701. The sequence goes on along the minus strand of NZ_JAJNCV010000002.1, from coordinate 137,435 downwards.
CGACGGTGACGTCTCCGGCGAGGACGAACGTGATCTGCGAGGTGACCCACGTTCCGAGGATCGCGTTCACGGCGATCCATGCCGGAAGGAACGCGAGGAGCCGAGGCTGGGCCAGGACCCCCACCCGTTCGCGGAGCGAGACGCGCGCGGCGGGTTGCGTGAGCGCGGCCGCGGGACGAACACGAGCGAAGATGAGAATGGCGGTCGCGACGTACACGACGGCCAGGGCGACGAACGTCCAGAGACCGAGCGCGCCGTAGAGCAACGGGCCCGCCACGGCTCCGAGGGCGATTCCGCCCGACGAGGACAATTCGTAGAGGCTCGTCAGCCGCCCGCGACGCCGCCGGTCGCCGTCGGTGGCGTCAGCCAGAAGCCCGAGTGTCGCGGGGGCCGAGATCGCGGCGCCCGCGCCGTCGAGCAGTCGCGAGCTGCCGACGATCACCACGACCAGCGCGAGCGGGGGAACCGCCGCCAGCACCGAGGCTCCGGGGGTCAACAGGACGCCGCCGGCCGCGAGGAGCGGGGCTGCGATGAGGAAGACCCGGCGCCCGCGCCGATCGCTCGCCGATCCGGCGACCGGCGCGAGCACGAGCTCCGCCAGAAAGCTGACGGCCGACAGAATTCCCAGCAGCAGTGCCCCCACCGACGTGCCCTGCCGCGAGAGATCGACGAAGTACGACCCCAGCGCGAGCGCCCCGGCGGCCGAGGCGGTCCGCAGAAGGAGCTGGGCCACGATGACGGCACCGGAGCCCGACGCCGCGACCCGAGGCCCCGACGAAGACGACGGCGGGTTCATGACGGGCCCCTCACGCCGAATCCGCGCCGAGGGTGACCCGGTCGGCGAGGTCGGCGGCCACGGCCACCAGATGACCGCCCTTGCGCTCGGCCCTGCCGATTTCGCGCGGGTCGGCCGCGTCGCGTTCGAGCAGATGCACCGGGTGCGCGTCGATGTCGGCACCCCCGGTCGCGCAGGCGAGAAGAGCGAGGGGTTCGAGCAGTCGCCACCGGCCCCGCGGTCGCTGCATGTCGACGATGCCGGCGCGTCCGCCCGGCCGCACGGCGGCGCACGCGCGACGCCACGCCTCATCTCGTTGCGGGATCACGCTGAGCGCATAGGTGGAGAACACGGCATCCGCTCCCCGTCCGCCGGTCGCGGCGAGGATCTCGCGGGGGTCGACGGTGGCGGCGTCGGCTGCCAGGAGCGTCACGACCGCGTCCCACCCCGCGGCGGAGACACGACGGCGCGCGACGGCCAGCATGTCGGCGCTGCGATCGATGCCGATCACGCGACCCGTCGGCCCGACGGCGGCCACGAGACCGGCGAAGTTCAGACCCGTGCCGCATCCGAGGTCGATCACGACGTCTCCGGGGTGAAGGTCCAGAAGGCGGATGCCGGCCTCACGGCCCGCCCCGTACACCCATCGCTCCCCCGACAGCACGTCGTACCATCGAGCGCCCACGCCGTAGCGACGCAGTGGTGTCGTCATCGCCCCACCCCCTCTCTCCCCCACCCTAGGCTTCGAGCATGACCTCTTCGCCCCCTCGACGTGCCCGCCCGCTGACCTCGGCGGAGGCGGGCCGCGTCGAGTGGGATCTCGTCGTCGTGGGCGCGGGCAGCGCCGGTCTGGTGGGAGCCCGCACCGCGGCGGCGCTCGGGGCGCGGGTGCTGCTGATCGAGGCATCCGGCTTCGGCGGGGAGTGCCTCTACACGGGCTGCGTGCCCTCCAAGGCGCTCATCGCGGCCGCCGACGCGGCGCACGATGCGCGAGCGGCCGCGCGACTGGGCGTGCACGCGGGCGAGGTGCGTGTCGACTTCCCCGCGGTGATGGCGCACGTGAAGCAGGCGATCGCCGAGATCGAACCCGTCGACTCCCCCGAGACGCTTGCAAAGACGGGCGTGCACACTCTGCGCGGCCGCGCTCGGTTCGACGGGCATCGGTCGGTGGTGGTCGAGGGTGTCGGCATCCGCTTCCGAGACGCGCTCATCGCCACCGGCAGTTCTCCGATCGTTCCGCCGCGGATCGACGACGTGCTCACCAACGAGACGTTGTGGGATCTCACGGAGCTCCCCGAGACGTTGATGGTCATCGGTGCGGGTGCCGTCGGATGCGAGATCGCCCAGGCGATGGCGCGTCTGGGGAGCCGGGTGACCCTCGTCCACCGGGGGGAGCGCGTGCTGCCGAAGGAGGATCCCGCGGCGAGTGCTCTCGTGATGGCCGCTCTCCGGGCCGACGGTGTCGAGGTGCGCGTCGGCACGACCGTCGAGACGGCCGAGCACACGGGCGGACGGACGCACGCCCGTCTCAGCGACGGCACCACCGTGATCGCCGACCGCGTGCTGGCCGCGCTCGGACGCCGCGTCGACACCATCGGATTGGGCCTGGATGCCGCGGGCGTCGAGGTCGACGACTCGGGAGCGATCCGGGTCGATCGCACTCTCGCCACGAGCAACCCGCGCATCCGCGCCGCCGGTGACGCCACTCCCCTGCCGCGCTTCACCCACACGGCGGGGATGTTCGCCAGCGTCGCCGCGACAAATGCCGTGCTCGGCTTGACGCGACGCATCCGTCTCGACGATGTCCCGCGCGTCACGTTCACCTCCCCCGAGGTCGCCGCGGTGGGAGTGTCGACCGCAGCCTCCGAAAGCGCGGGGCTGCGCGTGGTCGAGACCGGGCACGACGACCTCGACCGAGCGATCACCGAGAACCTCACCGCCGGCTTCACCCGTCTCGCCGTCGACCGGAAGGGACGCGTGGTCGGCGCCACGATCGTGGGACCGAGGGCCGGCGAATCGCTGGGCGAGCTGTCGACGGCGGTGTCGCTCGGCCTCACGGTGCGCGCACTCGCAGGCGTCATGCACGCCTACCCGACCTACTCCGACGCGGGCTGGAACGCGGCCGTTCGCGATGCGCAGAGCGCCTTGCGCCACGGGGCGGTGGCCGCGGTGATCCGACTGCTCCGTCGCGTACGGCGGCGGCGCACCTGATCGGCGATCGTCACCGCAGCAGGCGGTAGCCGGTCACGACGCGTTGCGCGGCGCTGATCCCGACGAACAGGCTCCACACCAAGGCGATCTGCCACGCCCAGAACGGCAGGATGAGCCAGAGGGCGTGCACGATGATCGTCTCGGTGCCTTCCGCGATGCGTCCGAGGAACGACAGGGATCGGCCATCGTCCAGCTGACGACCGGTGCGTTCGGCGATCGACGAGAACGCCAGGAACGCGGTGCCGTTGACGTAGTACGCGACCAGCACGAGCAGGAACGGCCACCACGGCGCCCCGTACGCCGCCGTCGCCCCCCACGCGACGCCGAAGACGCCCACTCCGTAGGCGATGAAGTCGGCGGCGATGTCGAGGAATCCCCCGGCGTGGCTCTCACTCCCCCGGCCTCGGGCGCGGCGCCGGCGCGCGAGGGTGCCGTCGAGCCCGTCCGCGACGCGAGAGAGCAGCCACAGCACAACCGCCGCCCCCCACCACTGCGCCGCTGCGGCCCCCGCTGAGATGAGGGCGAGGACGAGCCCCGCGACCGTCAGCCGATCGGGCGTGATGCCCGGACGATCGAGGGCCGCCGCTGCGGCCTCCAACGGAGTGGAGAGCGCGGCGCGCATGGTGCGGTCAAGCATCGGGCGCTCCGGCGCTGCGGCGACGCCGAACGACGGCCCCCACGACGAGTCCTCCCGCCAGCAACACGCCGACGGCGGCCAGCGCGACCCAGAACTCGGGACCGAGCTCCCAACCGAACGCACCGAGGGCGACGTACGCGGCGGATCCCGGAAGAATGCCCACCGCGGTGCCGATCGCGTAGTCGCGCCGACGAACCGAGGTCAGGCCCGCGCCGTAGTTGATGAGGGTGAACGGAATGACCGGAATGAGCCGTGCACTCAAGACGGCGACGAGTCCGCGTCGGCCGATCGCGGCGTCGAGGCGGGCCACCCGCGCACCCGTGAAACGTTCTACGGCCTCGCGGCCCAGCGCTCGCCCGATCAGGAACGACGCCGCGGCCCCCAGCAACGCGCCCACGTAGACCATCGCGAAGGCGACGGGGAAGCCCCAGACCAGTCCGGCCGCGATTCCCAGGACGTTCTTCGGGGCCGGACTGAGCGTCAACGCGGCGTAGAGCACGGTGAAGAGCACCGCGCCCGCCCACCCGGCCTGGCTCGACCAGGCGCGGATCTCCCCGACGTCGTGCGGCATGAAGACGAACCCAACCGTTGCGACGACGGCGACGAACACGAAGAGAAGCACCAACCGGAGGACGGGTCGGCGCTTCGCCCCGCGCGCCGGCACGTCTATTCCGCTCGGTTGCATCGATCACCCTCCGCTACCCCATACCCTAAAGCCGCACGCGACCTGCGGTCGCCGGTCCCGACCGAGGAGCCTCATGACCCCCCTTCGACACCGACGTCGACTCGCCGCGATGACCGTGGCCACGGCATCCGCCCTCTTCGCCCTCGCCGGGTGCGCCGCACCCGCCGCCCCCGAAACGGCGGAGTTCTCCGACTGGGATGCCGTTCTCTCGGCCGCCCGGGGCCAGACCGTGCAGTTGTGGATGTACGGCGGTGACGATCAGGGCAACGCCTACGTCGACGATGTGCTGACCCCCGCGGTCGCCGAATACGGGGTGACCCTCGAGCGCGTTCCGGTCACCGACACGCGCGACGCGCTCAACCGCGTGTTCACCGAGCTCCAGGCCGGCCGCGACGACGGCAGCGTCGACCTCGTGTGGATCAACGGCGACAACTTCCGCACGGGCAAAGAGGCCGGAGCGTGGCGCTGCGGCTGGACCGGCCTGCTCCCGTCGATGGCGGGCACCGGCGCCGACGACCCTCTGCTGCAATCCGACTTCGGCACGCCGGTCGACGGCTGCGAGGCACCGTGGCACAAGGCGCAGTTCACGCTGGCCTACAACGCCGAAGCGATCGCCGATCCGCCGACCACCCTCGCGGGTGTGCTCGACTGGGCCGACGCTCACCCCGGGCGCTTCACCTACCCGGCGCCGCCCGATTTCACCGGCTCGGTGTTCGTCCGCGAGGCGCTCGCGAGCGTCTCCGGCGGGGCAGACGAGGTGCCCACCGCGTTCTCGCAAGACGCCTACGACGAGCTCACGCCCGCGCTGTGGAACCGCCTCGACGAGCTCGCCCCCCACCTGTGGCGCGGGGGCGACACCTATCCCGCGAACGAGACGGAGCTCGGGCAGCTCTTCGCGGACCGTCAGATCGACATGACCATGACGTACGGCCCGGCCACCCTCACCGCTCTCGTGGCGGACGGAACCTACCCCGCTCAGACCAAGGTCCTGACACTCGAGGACGGCACCGTCGGCAACGCCAGCTTCCTCGGACTGCCCGTCAACTCCGACGCCGCGGCGGGCGCGATGGTCGTGGCGAACGTCGCGCTGTCTCCCGAGCAGCAGGCGAAGAAGGCCGAGCCCGAGGTGTGGGGGCAGTTCCCGGTCCTCGATCTGGACGCTTTGTCGGCCGAGGATCGGGAACTCTTCGATGCGCTGCCGACCTCGCCGGTCGTGCCGCCCTACGACGAGCTCTCGCGCAACGCCCACGGCGAGCTCGCCGCCGAATGGGTCCCGGCTCTCGACGACGGCTGGCGGCAGAACGTGCTGCCCCGGTGACCTGGGCGCCCGTCGCCCGGCGCACCGGCTCGACCCGCGAGAAACTGCTCGGGGCGGTCCTGGTGCTGCCCGCGGTCGCCCTCGCCCTCGTCGTGGTGGGCGGTGGCGTGGGAGCGACGGCCCTTCAGGCCTTCGGCCTGCTGCCGGTGGTCGGTCGGCCGAGGCCGGGGACGGGGGCGTTCACCGCGCGTCCCGGTGAGCTCTTCGCGGCGATCGGGGTCTCGCTGAGCGTCGCCGTCGTCGCCACGGCGGTCGCGGTCGTCGTCGGCACGACGGCCGCCGTGGTCATCGTGTCGCGCACCCGCAGCAGCCGGGCCGTGGCGACGTTGGGCACCTTGACCGTGACGATCCCCCACCTCATCGCCGCTGCGACCGTGGGCCTGCTGCTGTCGGATGCCGGTGTGCTCCCGCGCCTGTTGGGGATCTCCCCCGACGACTGGGCGCCCTGGGTCGGCGGTCCGCTGTGGGGCGCGGCGATCGTCGAACTGGCGTGGAAGGAATCGGCGTTCATCGCCCTCATCGTCACGGGAACGCTCGCCACCCGCATCCAGACGTACGACGAGACCGCAGCGCTCCTGGGCGCGGGACGTGCACAGCGGTTCCGCCATGTGCTGCTGCCGCTGACGGCGCCCACGATCGTCATCGGAGCGGCGATCAGCTTCGTCTACGCGCTGGGCTCGTACGAAGTCCTCTGGTTGCTGGGCCGCACCTCCCCCGAACCGCTACCCGTCCTGGCAGTTCGGCTGTTCCAGGGGGTGTCCCTCGATGCGCGGAACGAGGCCGCGGCGGTCGCGCTGGTCACCTGCGTGCTGGCGCTCGGCGCGGTCGCCCTCACCTTCGCCGCGCTCCGGCGGACGGCGACGTGGCGATGACCTCGGTGGACAGCCCTCTGACCCGATCGCGCGGCGCCGGGAAGGTGGCGCGCCGCGCGCTCGCCGTCGCGCTCGTGGTGTGGTTCGCGCTGCCCCTCCTGCCCCTCCTGCTGTGGTCGTTCGCCGACAGCTGGAGTGTCCCCGCCCCCCTGCCGACGGCCGTGGGGGTGCGCTCGGTCGATGCGGCGATCGCCTTCGGCGCACTCCCCGCCCTCGGCCGCTCGCTCGTGCTCGGCGTCGTCGTGGCCATCGCGGCCACCGCGATCGGCGCCCTCGCTGCTCGAGCGCTCACCTTCGGTGCCGTTCCCGCAGCGCGTGCCGTCTCGGTGCTGCTGCTCGCCCCCATCGCCCTTCCACCGTTCGCGGCCGTGCTCGGCGTCAACGTCGTGCTGCTGCGCGCGCATGTGCCCTCTGTGATCGGCGTCGCGATGGTGCTCACGGTCATGGCCCTGCCCTACACGGCCTTCGTGATGCGCACCGCGTACGGCGCGTACGACCGCTCGTACGAGGAGGAGGCGCGGTTGCTCGGCGCCGGGCGGCTGCAGGTCTTCCGCCGTGTGCAGCTGCCCCTCATCGCGCCCGCCCTCGCTCGGGCCGCGTTCCTGGCGTTCCTCGTCGCGTGGAGCGACTACATCGTCACCCTCATCGTCGGAGGCGGAGAGGTCGTCACTCTGCCGCTCGTCGTCGCCTCGGCGGCTGCCGGCTTGGGTAACGACGCCGCCGTCTCGCTGATGTCGCTGTCGGCGGTCGCTCCGCCCGTTCTCCTCCTGCTCGGTGTGCTGGCCTTCGGGCGTCGGCGTCGAGCCCTTCCCGTGAAAGAGATGGTGGCATGAGCACCGACCTGGTCCTGACGGGCCTGACCAAGACCTTCGCCGCGTCTCCGAACCCGGCCCTCGACGACCTTTCACTGACGGTCACCGCGGGCACCTGCACGGCCGTGCTCGGCCCCAGCGGGTCGGGCAAGTCCACCCTGCTCAGCGTCATCGCGGGGCTCGAGACCCCCGACCAGGGCAGCGTGTCGATCGCGGGACGTGACGTCGCCGCCGTCGCCGCCGAACGTCGCGGCGTGGGGATGGTGTTCCAACGATCGCTGCTGTTCCCGCACCTGTCGGTTCTCGACAATGTCGCCTTCTCGGACCGCGTCGCCGGAATGCCACGGGCCCGCGCCCGCGAGCGAGCCGAACGCTACCTCGACACGGTGCGACTGACGGGTTACGGCCGTCGCCGCGTCGGCGAGCTATCGGGCGGGCAGGAGCAACGCGTCGCGATCGCCCGTGCTCTCGCCGCCGAGCCGGCCGTGCTGCTGCTCGACGAGCCATTCAGTGCCCTCGACCCGGCCCTTCGAGCCGACATGCACGAACTTCTCGAAGCGGTGCGCGCCGATGTCGCGCCCACGATCCTGCTCGTCACGCACGATCGCGACGAAGCCGCGCGCGTGGCCGATCGCATCGCCCTGGTCGAGCACGGACGACTGCTGCACGAGGGCACCGTCGCCGACGCCTATCGACGGCCCGGGAGCGTGCGCGCCGCCGAGCTGATGGGCGGACGCAACGCCGTCCCCGGTCGAGTGCGCAACGGCGTCCACCGCAGTGTGCTCGGCGAGATCGCCGCCGCCGGGGTCGACGAGGGCCCTGCGACCCTCCTCTTCCGACAGGAGGACGTGCGGGTCGACGAGCACGCGGATGCGGCTTCGCTCCGCATCGTCGGGATCGTCCTCGTGCGGCGTCCGACGGGTGCCCGAAGCGAACTGACGGTCGGAGCGGGTGGCGTCGAACTGCACGCCGAGGTGCCGTCGATGTCGCCGCTGAGCCCCGGCGACGAGGTCGTACTGTCGGTGCCGGAAGCCCTCGCCCACGTCGTCGCCCGCTGAGGACGCCGGGGCGCCTCAGACGACCCGCGTGCCGGTCTCGCGCACGGCGGTGAGCCCGGAGGGACGAGCGGTGACGGTCGCGCCGGGACGCACGGTCGGCAACGGCAGGATGCGCCGCAGCTCGACGTTCTCCTGCGGGTCGAGCACCGAGTGCTGCACGCAGGCGGGAACGAGGCGGCCGTCCTCGGGGTGGGACATGGCGTACATGCACGCCCCGAGGCGCTCCTGGGTTTCGCGAAGCAGCGGATCGTCGGCGACGACGCCCTCTTCCATCATCTTCCAGGCGGGGGCGACCTGCTCGGCATCCATGAAGTTGTGGATCACGAACGTCTTGAACGACACCTTGCCCCGACGCGCGGCCGCCGCGACCTTGCGCACGCCTCCCGCCCGACGCAGCACGCGACTCATCAGGCCGAGGAGCGGAGGGATGTCGCCCGGGTGTGCGGCGAGAGCGCGCACGACCTTGATCGCGAGGACGTGACGGGGGATGCCGCCGAAGATCATCCCACCGAAGTGGGAGAGGAACCGATCGCGCGCGGCGATGTCCTTGGCGTCGTCGGGGTCGAGCACGGGGGCGAAGGTCTTCCCGACGCGCACGCCGACGCTCGAGCGATTGCACCGCGGGTCACCGAACTGCGTGGCCTGCCAGGGCAGTTTCTGTCCCGCTCCGGCCTCGATGCGCTCCCACACCGCGTCGATCGTGACCTCGCCGAAGTCTTCGCGCCAGCGGCGATCATCGCCGATGAAGGCCGCGGGCTGGAACGACATCATGTCGAACGGCATCTCGAGGACGTCGCGAGTGACCTCCTCGACCTCGGCGACGTTCGAGGGAGTGACCGTCATGTTGTGCGCGAGATAGCTGCTGACCCCGTGGTCGCGCTTGAGATCGACGAACATACGGGCGAATGCCTCGCGGAAGGGGTTCAGCTCGGCCTCGCTGTGCGGGCGAACGGCACCGCGGCGCCCGCGCATGAGCGAGTCGAAATGCGCAGCGAACGACACCTTGTCGAAGCGGGGCTTGCCGTCGGCGTCGAGCACGACATCGAGCAGGTAGTCGTAATCGAAATCGCCATGGGTCATCGACATGGGTTCGCGCCCGACGGCTCGCATGGCCAGGAGCGAACGCGCGTGATCCTCGGCGCTCAGCAGGCTGACCTCGCCGCCGATGAGCTGCGCGTGCGCGCGCGGACCGCGGACCTCGCGCAGGAAGTCCATCTGCCGGATGACGTTGTCGACGGTGTGTTCGCCGTCGATGCGCACCTTGTTGGCGTCCGCCGAGTGGTAGCACGGCGAGCACGTGAGGTTGCACTTGGGGAAGACGCCGTGCGTCCCCTCGCAGCCGACGGCGCTGCGACCGAGAAGTTGACCCGGGGTCTGCGCGTGAGGAGGGAGCTCCGCCCACCGGCGGTCCAGTGCTCGTCTCGTCTCGGGGTGGATCGGGCGGGTGTCCAGCTCGAACCGTCGCAGGGCCGTTGCAAGTCGCATGTCGTCCTTTCGTGGCGTCATCGCTCACCGGGCATTCGACACACACGTGCGTTCGGTTTGCCCGAAGCCTCATTCTGCCCCGATCGCACCCGGGTGAGGCCGTCTTCGCGCCGCGGCCGGACATCCCGCCGGACGACCCGTGCGCGCACGGCCCCGTCGACCTCGTCAGCGCCGCGTCAGGTTGCCTTCGGCCCACTCGCCGAGCTGACCCAGGATCGGTTCCATAGTCACTCTGATCGGAGAAGCGCATGACCTTGTTCCGTCTCGATGCCAGCATCCTGCCCGCCACCTCTGCCAGCCGCGAGCTCGGCGATCTCGTCGAGGCCGAATGGCTCGCCGCGCACCCGTCGTCGACGGTCGTCCGCCGCGATGTCGCCGCCGACCCGATGCCCGCCACCGCCTGGCGCGACGCGGTGACCTCGGGCTTCACCCCCGCCGACCAGCACACCGACGGCCAGCGTGAGGCCATCGCGCTGCGCACCCGCCTCGCCGACGAGCTGATCGACGCCGACGCCCTGCTCTTCACCGTTCCGCTGTACAACTACGGCGTCTCGCAGCACGTGAAGACCTGGTTCGACCTCGCCTACACCGACCCGCGCATCGACCCGCAGGGCACCGCGCTCCGCGGCAAGCCCGCCACCCTCGTCACGGTGCTCGGCGGCAACTACGAGCCCGGAAGCCCGAAAGAGGGCTGGGACCACTCGACCGGCTGGCTGCGCCGCGTCTTCGCAGACGTGTGGGGACTCGACCTCACCGTCGTGCACCGCCCCTTCACCCTCGTCGGGGTGAATCCCGCGCTCGACGCGTTCGCCGACGTGGCGGCAGGACTGAAGACGGATGCCGAGCAGGCCGCCGTCACCGCCGGGCGCACCCTCGCCGCGTCGCGCGCCGCCTGACGCCGGCACGTCCCGACTCGCCCGCCACGGACCGCTCCGGCGAACCGTGGCGGGCGAATCCCGTCACGCCCGGGGTTCGAACACCTCCGCGAGGAACGCCTTCATCGCGGCCCAGCTGCGCCGCTCGGCGGTCCCCTGGAACTGTGCGCCGTGCTCGGGGGCATCGGCATCCGGAAGCGTGAAGGCGTGCATCGCATTCGCGTACGACACGAGCTGCCAGTCGACAGACGGCGCCGTTCGCAGGTCGTTCTCGAAGGCGAGCATCGCGTCGTCGGGTGCGACGGGGTCGGCGGCGCCGTGCAGCACCAGCAGCTTCGCGGTGATCTGCTCCGCCTCGCCCTCGGGGCCGGTGAGCAAGCCGCCGTGGAAGCTGACAACCGCGTCGACGTCGGCGCCCGTGCGGGCGAGCTCGAGCACCGACGACCCGCCGAAGCAGTATCCGATCGCCGCGGTGCGGTCGGCGTCGACCGACGGCTGCGCGCGCAGGGAGGCGAAGGCCTCGGTCAGACGCTTCCTCCACAGCGGGCGATCCTGGTAGAAGCCGCCGGCCACACCGGCCGCATCCTCGGGAGCCGGTCGCACGTCGGCGCCGTAGACGTCCGCCGCGAAGGCCGTGTAGCCGAGGCGAGCGAGCATGTCGCAGCGCATGCGCACGTAGTCGGTCACACCGAGCCAGTCGTGCACGACCATGATCCCCGGATGCCGCCCCTCCCCCGCCGGGCGCGCGAGGTAGCCGCGATAAGCGACGCCGTCGGCTTCGTAGTCGACGTCGCCGGACTCGATTCCGGATGCCGGGAGGGGTTCGCGATCGAGGATCTCGGTGAGGTTCGGGGCGTAGGTCGTCATTCTGCGGACGCTAGACCGCGGAGATATGGACCGGCCGGGTCTTGCGCTCGCACCGTCTGCGCACTTCATCTGCAGGCCTACACTCGGCGCTGACGGCGACCGCCGTCACCTCCGGCCGGAGAGGAGCGCGCGTGCGCGAACGGGTGATGGATCTCGTCTTCCTCATCGGCGTCGCCCTGAAGGGCCTCGACGGTCTGGTCGAACTGGTCGGCGCGATCGTGCTGCTGGTGACGACCCCCGGTCAACTGCTGCACGTCGCGCAGCGGCTGACGGCGCACGAGCTCGCGCGGGAGCCGAACGACGTCCTCGCCAACGCGCTGCTGCACAGCATCAAACAGCTCGGATCGGGCACCGTGGTCTTCCTCGCCGTGTACCTGCTGTTGCACGGCGTCGTGGAGCTGGCCATCGTCGTCGCCCTGATGCTCGGCACTCGGCGGGTGTACCCGTGGGCGATCGCCGCGATCGGCGCCTTCCTCGTCTACCAGGTGTACGAGCTGTTCGTCTCACCCAGCATCGGGCTCGTGCTGCTCACGGTGTTCGACCTGATCATCCTGCTGCTCACCTGGCGCGAGTGGCGGCGGGGTCGTCCCCTGCGCCAGACCTGGCATTCGACGCTCGACTGGATCCTGCGCCGGCCGCAGCCGCAGCACTAGCTAGAGAGGCATCGCCCCGCGGCATCCGCCCCCGTCATTCCCACCCCTGCTCCCCCGCTACGCTCGAACCGATGACTCCCCACAGCGCTCCCCCGAAACGGCCGGGCGCATGAGCGGGATCTTCACCGGCTTCGCGGTCGTCGGCCTCGCCGTGGTGGTGGGCTACATCATCGCCCGCATCGACCTGCTCGGACCTCACGCGCGCCATGTGCTGAGCCGCCTGACGTTTTTCGTGCTGTCGCCGTTCCTGCTGTTCACGGTGCTGGCGAAGGCTGATGTGGCGACACTGTTCTCGGCGCTGCTGCCGGTGTCTATGATCACCGCAGCGGGCGTCATCCTGGTCTCGGTCCTGGTGTCCGCGCTGATACTGCGCCGGCCCGTGGGCGAGACCGTGATCGGCGCCCTGTCGGCCGGGCAGGTCAACAGCAACAACATCGGCATCCCGATCTCGCTCTACATGCTCGGCAACGCGGCCTACAGCGCGCCGGTGATCCTGTTCCAGCTGCTGATCCTCATGCCGATCGCCCTGTCGATCCTGGATGCCGCGACCTCGGGCTCGCGCAACATCGGACGCATCCTGCTGCAGACGGCGAAGAACCCGATGCTCATCGGCTCGGCCCTCGGCGTGCTCGTGGCGCTGCTGGGCATCGACCTGCCGCCGATCGTGTTCGACCCGCTCCAGTTGATCGCCGGTGCGTGCGTGCCGGTGCTGCTGATGTCGTACGGCATGTCGCTGTACGGCCAGCGGGTGCTCACCGAACCGGGGCGTCGCGTCGACGTCGTCATCGCGTCGGCTCTCAAACTCGTGGCGATGCCCGCGCTGGCGTGGCTCGTCGCGACGCTGTTCGGCCTCCCGGCCGACCAGGTGTTCATCATCGTGGTGCTTGCGGCGCTGCCGACCGCGCAGAACGTGTTCAACTTCGCCCAGCGGTACGGGGTGGGCGAGATCCTCTCGCGCGACGTCGTGTTCATCTCGACCATCGGCTGCCTGCCGGTGCTGTTCGCGGTCGCGCTGCTGCTCGAGCACTCCCCCGCCTGACGGCCGCGCGGAGCGTGACGGCGTGCGTCGCCCGACCCGCGACGTTTCACCTCCGGGTCTAAGGTGAGCACTGTTCCCAGCGTTCGCACAGAAAGGCTCGCCATGTCGCCCTCGTCAACGACCAACCCCGCCGTCGGAGCCGTGCGCACCGCGCTCGCCGTCAGCGGAGCCCTCTCGCTCGTGATCGGCCTGATCATCCTCATCTGGCCGGGTCGCACCGCCCAGGTGGCCGTCGGCATCATCGCCGTCTACGTCATCATCGCGGGCCTCGTGAACATCGGAATCGGCCTGTTCTGGCGCTCGGGCTGGGCGCGCATCGGCTACATCGTGCTCGGCGTCCTGTTCATCGTCGCCGGCATCTTCTCGTTCGCGAACCTCCCCGCGACCACCGCGTGGCTCGGCGTCTTCATCGGCACGCTCGTCGGCATCCTGTGGATCATCGAGGGCGTCGTCTCGCTCACCACCGCGAGCCACCAGTCGAAGGCCCGAGCCTGGACGATCTTCTTCGCGATCATCAGCATCGTCGCCGGCATCGTGCTGCTGTTCTCGCCGCTGCTCGGCGCGGTCACGCTGTTCATCCTCATCGGCTTCTCGCTGATCGTGCTCGGCATCTTCCAGATCGTCCGGGCGATCCAGTTCGGCAAAGCGGTCTGAGGCGGAACGACGAGGGCCCGGATGCCATGGCATCCGGGCCCTTCCCGACTCACGCGACCGGCAGGTACCGCCGCCACCAGTCGAGCACCGCATCGAAACGCTGCACGCGGTGCTGCGGACGACCGGAGCGCGTGAGCTCGTGGTCTTCGCCGGGGAAGACGAGCATCTCGGCGTCAACGCCGTTGCGCTTCAGCGCCGCGTAGTAGCGCGTCGCCTGGTCGAGCGGGCAGCGGTAGTCGAGCTCGGAGTGCAGCACCAGCGTGGGCGTGCGCACCCGGTCGGCCACGGCCATGGGGCTCTGCGCCGCGACGAGCTGCGGATCGGTGCCGACGTACTCGTCTCCGAAGAACGATCCGATGTCGCTCGAGCCCGGGAAGGCCGCCGGGTCGAGAAAGCCGCGCTCGACGATCGAGGCCGCGAAGCGGTGCTCGTGCGCGATGATCCAGGCGGTGAGGTATCCGCCGTACGAGCCGCCCATGACCCCGACGCGGTCCGCGTCGAGGCGCGAGTCGGCCGCGATCACGCCGTCGAAGAAGTCCATGACGTCGAAGAAGTCGAGCGTTCCCATGCGGCGGCGGATCGCGCGACCGTGCGCGCGACCGTAGCCGGCGCTGCCGCGGGGGTTGCTGTAGACGACGGCGTATCCGGCGTCGACGAGCACCTGCGTCTCGTCGAACAGGTGCACGCCGTACGAGGCGTAGGGCCCGCCGTGGATCTGCAGGATCACGGGGAACGGCCCCTCGCCCTCGGGAACGGCGACCCACCCGTGCACGGGCGAGCCGTCGCGGCCGGTGATCTCGTGCTCGACGGGCACGACGACACCGCGTTCGGCCGCGCCCGCGCCGAAGTGCGTCAGCGCCCGCACCTCGCGTCCCTCGAGCAGCACCAGCTCGCCCGCTGATTCGGGAGAGGCGACGGATGCCACGACCCGGCCGTGCGCGACGGCGTGGCCGTTCACCTCGAGGTCTCCGCCCAGCACCTCGGTCACCGCGCCGGTGCGCGTGACGCGCAGCAGGCGGACCCGACCGCGGGTGCGGTCCTGCACGAGCACGTCGTCGCCGTCGAATGAGAGGTGGCTCCCCACCTCGCCGAGGTCGATCGACTCGGCATCCGTCAGCGCATGGGGTCCGTCGGGCTCGAGGGCGAACAGGGCGACGCCCGGTGCCACGAAATCGGCCCCGCTCTCGCCCACGTCGTGCGCAAGGAGGAACACCGCTCCGTCCGGAGCGACCGACACCTCCGACACCGACAGGTTCTCGGCCGTGCCGAGCACCTCGCGCTGCTCTCCGCTGTCGACGGCCACGGCGACCACCCGGTCGCGCAGGTCGCGCCGCGCGGTCTCGATGACGTCGGGAACGCTCAGCAGCTCCGCGCCGTCGGCGCTCCACGCCACGCCTCCCCAGCTCGTCTCGCCGTGGGTGAGCTGGGCGGCGGGCTCGGGCACGATGCGCTTCTCGGGCGTCTCGAGGGCCGGCGCCGGCAAGTAGAACGGCTCTGCGTCGGTCGCGGGCACGTCGACGACGAACAGCTGCGCGGGACGATCGAGGTAGCCCAGCCCGTTGGCGTGCCAGCGGATGCCGGTGATGCGGCGCGGCGGCTCGGCCGCGGCATCCCGCCCCTCCACCGTGCCGTAGCGGCCGGGTTCGGGCACGCGCGCGGTGAAGGCGAGGCGGCTGCCGTCGGGGGAGAACGCCGGAGCGGTCACTCCCCCGGGCTGATCGGTGACCTGCACGGGCTCGCCCCCGGACGCGGCGACCACGAAGACCTGCGCGCGGCCCTTGTCGTCGGCGCGCAGGAACGCGATCGTCGCGTCGTCGGGCGACAGGCGTGGAGCCGTGTCGGCGACACCGCGCGTGAGACGGCGGGGCGAGCCGGCGGGCAGGTCGACCCGCCAGAGCTGCCCGACCGTGCGGTCGGCTGCGAGGTCGGGGCGCGAGATCGCGAAGACCGCGAAGGCCCCGGAGGCGGCGATCGTGGGCCGACCGACCCCGATCAGTGTCTCGATGTCGGTCGGCCGCATGCTCACTCGCCTCCGAACGAACCCGTGTCTCCCACGAGGCGGGTGTTGTCGGCGGGCACCGGGTCGACCGCGGCGCGGGCCACCTCGGCGGCGAACTCCGACACGTTGTAGAGCTTGCCGGCGTCTTCGCGGCGGGCCGAGATGGCGCCGGGGTTCGCCCGCTCGAGCAGGGTCGCCGTGATGGTGCCCTCGATCATGTCGCCCGAGACCACGGTGAAGCCGATGCCGCGCTCTTCGAGGGCGGGGATCTTCTCGCGCAGGGCGTCTTCGCCGGCGCGCTTCGACAGGGCGACCGGCTCGTACTCCGGCATGGTCGGCGTGGTACGGATGAAGTGCGCCTGGTGGCTGGTGACGAAGACCACGCGCGCGTCGTCCTTCAACAGCGGCAGGGCCGTCTCGAGCACGTTGACCTGCGCGTCGCGGTTGAGCAGCAGCGCGTAGTCCTCGGCCATGCCCGACTCCATGCCGCCCGAGGCGTTGAGCACGAGGATGTCGAGGCCGCCGAAGGTGCGCTCGACCTCGTCGAACATCGCCTTCACCGACTCGGGATCGGTGAGGTCGGCGCCGACCACCAGAGCCTCGACGCCGAGCTCGCGCAGCTGCGTGGCGAGCTTCTCGGCGCGGGGCGCCTTGTTGCGGAAGTTGATGACGACGTTCGCGCCGGCCTCGGCGAAGTAGCGGACGGTGTCGGCGCCGATGCCGCGCGACGAACCGGTGACGAGGGCGGTCTTGCCGCTCAGCGAGCCGGACGGGAGGGTCTGAGACACGGAAGTACTCCTGACGATTCGAAAGATCGACTCCCCAGCCTACCGACCGCCTCGCCACCGTCTCGGGTGACGCAGTCTGTGGGGTGGTTGAGAAGCGGCCCCGGTGTCGTACCCCGGTGCTACGTTCAGCCTCAGGAGGTGCGACATGGACGTTCTCTCCACTTTCGACACGTGGGCCTGGATCGGGTGGCTCGTGTTGATCCTGGTCTTCCTGGTCGTCGAAATGCTCACCGGTGAGCTGACGTTCCTCATGCTGTCCGTGGGCAGCGTGGTGGGTCTGGCCGCCGACCTGGTGGGCGCACCGCTGTGGCTCCAGGTGATTCTGGCCGCCCTCGCCGCCGGTGCGCTGCTGACGTTCCTGCGGCCGCCGCTGCTGCGACGCCTGCACCGCGGCGCCGACACCCGCCCGTCCAACGTCGAGGCCCTGCTCGGCCTCGAGGGTCTCGTGCTCTCGCGCATGTCGCCGTCGGTCGCGGGGCAGGTCAAGCTCGCCAACGGCGACGTCTGGACCGCACGGGCCGAGAGCGACACCCGGATCGACCCCGCCACGCGCGTCGAGGTCGTCCGCATCGACGGCGCCACCGCCGTCGTGCGCCCCACGCAGCAGCGCGCCCACGACACCGCCAGCGACTAGGAGGCCGCGATGAACATCGACACTCTCATCCCCGTCACGATCGGCTGGGTGCTCGCGATCGTGGTGGCGGTCTTCGTCATCGTGGTGCTGTTCCGCTCGATCCGCATCATCCCGCAGGCCCGCGCGGGGGTGGTCGAGCGCCTCGGCAAGTACCACAAGACGCTCTCGCCCGGCCTGAACCTCGTCGTCCCCCTCGTCGACCGCGTGCGGCCGCTGCTCGACATGCGTGAGCAGGTCGTCTCGTTCCCGCCGCAGCCGGTGATCACCGAAGACAACCTGGTCGTCTCGATCGACACGGTCGTCTACTTCCAGGTCACCGACGCGCGCGCGGCGACCTACGAGATCGCCAACTACCTCGGCGCGGTCGAGCAGCTGACGACCACGACGCTGCGCAACGTCGTGGGTGGCCTCAACCTCGAGCAGGCGTTGACCAGCCGTGACAACATCAACGGCCAGTTGCGCGTGGTCCTCGACGAAGCCACGGGAAAATGGGGCATCCGGGTAGGACGCGTCGAGCTCAAGGCGATCGATCCTCCCCTCTCGATCCAGGACTCGATGGAGAAGCAGATGAGGGCCGAACGCGACCGCCGTGCCGCGATCCTGACCGCCGAGGGCTCGAAGCAGTCCCAGATCCTCGAAGCCGAGGGCCGGCGTCAAGCCGCGATCCTCGAGGCCGAGGGCGACAAGCAGGCCGCGGTCCTGCGCGCGCAAGGCGAGGCCGAGGCCATCCACTCGGTGTTCACGGCGATCCACGAGGGTCGGCCCGACGACAAGCTGCTCGCCTACCAGTACCTGCAGACGCTGCCGAAGATCAGCGACAGCGCCTCGAGCAAGCTGTGGATCATCCCGAGCGAGTTCACCGAGGCCCTGAAGGGCATCTCGGGGGCGTTCGCCTCGCGCACCGGTGACGGCGACTCCCCCGCGGTCGCACCGCGCCCCTCCGCACCCTGATGACGCGGCATCCCTACCTCTCCCCCGACGCTCCGCACGTGCTGGCCCATCGGGGCCTCGTGACTCCGGATGCCGCGACCCTCGGCATCGCCGAGAACTCCTTCGCGGCGGTGGCCGAGGCCCACGCCGCCGGCGCGGTGTACGTCGAGTCGGACTGCCACCTGACCGCGGATGGCGTGGTCGTGCTGTTCCACGACGACGACCTGCAGCGCGTCGCGGGCGACCCGCGGGCGATCGCCGACGTGCGCGTGCACGAGCTCGAAGAGCTGATGGCCGACCGCGGCGGCTTGATCACCCTCGCGCAGGCGCTCGAGGCGTTCCCCGAGGTGAGGTTCAACCTCGACGTGAAGGCTGCGGCCGCGGCCGAGGGCGTCGGTCGACTCGTCGCCCCTCACACGGAGCGCGTTCTGGTGACCAGCTTCTCCGACGAGCGACGCCTCGAGGCACTGCGCGCCGCGGCCACGGCCGGAGCCGCCCAGCGCCCGGCCACCTCCCCCGGTTCGGCGACGATCGCGCGTCTGGTCGCGGCGCGCGCACTGCACCAGACCCGCCGTGTACGGGCGCTGCTGGCCGATGTCGACGCCCTGCAGATCCCCGAGAAACAGGGGCCGCTGCGGCTCGTGACGCCGGGTCTGCTGCGCGACGCGCATGCGGCCGGCGTCGAGGTGCACGTGTGGACGGTCAACGACGAGTCCGACATGGCGCGGCTGCTCGACGCGGGTGTCGACGGCCTCGTGACCGACCGCGCCGACGCTGCTCTGGCGTTGGTGAACGAACGGGGAACGGCGACTGTCTGAGCATCCTCTGTGAAAGCTGCCACGACGCCCGCTCTTCGAATAAAGCGCACAGGTGCGAACGTTATACATGGGGACCGACGAGAGGACCACAAAATGGCAGACCGCAGTCTCCGCGGCATCCGACTCGGCGCCCAGAGCCTCCAGAGCGAAGACGGCGTCGTGTTCCACGACCGTGCACAACACACCTATGTCTGCAGCACCTGCGGACGCGAGACCGTCCTGACCTTCGCGGCTGACGCCGAGGTTCCCGACGCCTGGGAATGCCGCACATGCGGCGCCGAGGCGCTCCTGCGTGTCGGCGACAACATCGCGACCGTCGACCACTCGGGCGACAAGGCCGCCCGCACGCACTGGGACATGCTCCTGGAGCGTCGTACGCTGCCCGAGCTCGAGGAGCTGCTCGAAGAGCGCCTCGCCTTCGTGCGCGCCCGTCGTGGCGCAGGCAACGAGAAGCTCAGCGCGTAACCCGCTGCGCGACGAAGATTCAGACGCCGGTCCCCTCGGGGGCCGGCGTCTTCGTCGTTGCGTGATGGCGGCATCGCGCCCGTCGCGGCGACGACGCCCGACGTCGTTATCGGATGCGTGCTGCTCAGGCCCGCGGGCGACGGCGCCGCACCGCGGCGACCAGGCCCGCCGCCAGCCGCTGCTCAGGCCTGCGGGCGACGGCGGCGCACCGCGACCACGAGACCCGCCGCGAGCAACGCGACGATGCTCCCCCACCCGATCACGATCTTCACGGCGGGACCGATGACGGCCGCGGGGGTGAGGCCGGTGCGCAGCGGCACCTCGGTGAGCATGTGCCCGGCGGTGTCGATGGGCAGGGCGTCGAGGGTCGCCCCGTCGGGGGCGATCACCTGGCTCGTGCCGACGGTCGAGAGATTGACCACCGAGCGCCCGGTCTCGATCGCGCGCATCTGCGCGAAGGCCAGCTGCTGCAGGTTCTCGTCGGTGCCGCGGAAGTCGGCGTTGTTCGTCTGGAACATGTAGACCTCGGCGCCCTCGTTCGCGCCGTCCCACACGACGTCGTCGTAGATGACGTCGAAGCAGATCGCGAGGCCCACGCCGATGCCGTTCAGATCGATGAGCGGGCGCGCGGTGCCGGGCGTGTACTCGCGCCCGATGAGGCCGATGAGGTCGGGCGCGAAGGGCTCCCAGAACGCGCGGTCGGGCACGTACTCGCCGAAGGGCACCGGATGCCGCTTGTCGTAGGTCTCACCGGTCTGCCCGTCGGCGGTCCACAGCAGCGAGGAGTTGAACAACTCCGATCCGCGCTCGGTCACCGCCGAGACCAGCAGCGGCGCGTCGAGGCGCCGCGACAGCTCGGACAGCGCCGCGGAGGTCTGCGCGTTCGCGGTCGGGTCGGAGTCGACCCCGCCCTCCGGCCACAGCACGACGTCCATGTCTTCACCGAAGAGGGGGGCGGATGCCGCGAGCTGGGCGTTCAGCACGGCGTTGCGCGCGCGCTGGTCGAAGTAGCCCGCCGGGCCGTTGCCCTGCACCGATCCCACGCGCAGCGACCCCGCGGCGGTCGTGGGGAACTGCGGCAGCACGACCAGCACGGCAAGGAGTGCCGCGACCGGGATCGCGCGCACCGCGCGACGCACGCGCCCGCCCCGCACGACCTCGATGAGCATCGCGCACGCGAGCACGACGAGGAACGACAGCCCCGACATGCCCACCCACGACGCGACCTCGGCGAACGGTCCGTTGACCTGCGAGACGCCGATGCGCCCCCAGGGGAATCCGCCGTAGGGCCACGAGCCCACGATCTGCTCGCGCAGGGTCCACAGCCCCGCCACGAGCGCCGGGAGCAGCAGCAGGCGCCCCACACGCCCCGGGACCACCCGCGGCAGCCACCGGTACGCGAGGGCGATCGGCGCCGCGAGCACCGCCGTGAGCAGCGACTCGAGCACCGACAGGGCGAGCCACGGGATCGGGCCGAGGTAGCGCGCCGTGAACAGCAGGTTGACCGAGAAGAACGCCGCCCCAAAGAGGAAGCCGATCAGCACGGCCGACCAGAAGCGGCGCCCGATCAGCACGACGAGGGCGAGCACGACGGCGGGGAAGGCCATCGGCCACCATGCCAGGGCGGGGAAGGCGGTGACGAGCAGGAGGCCGGCGACGACCGACAGCGGCGCCGCGAACGCGAGCCGCACCAACGGCGCCCGGGTCGGGGCCACCGCGGCGGCGGTGGTCGTCGATGCGGCGCTCATGCCGACGTGTAGGCGACGATGCCGCGGCGCACGGCGTCGAGCGCGGTGCGAGCCGTTCCGGCCAGCTTGGGCTCGGCCACGAGCGAGATCTGATCGAGCAGGTCGATCGTCTGCTTCGCCCAGCGCACGAAGTCTCCGGCGGCCATGTCGGCGAGGGTCAGGACGCTGTCGAGCGGGAGGCCCTTCGCCCACGCGTGCATCGCCGGCGCGAGGCCGGAGGCGGGCGACTCCGAGCCCGGCAGCCGGTGGTCGCGTTCGAGGTCGTCGAGCTCCTGCCAGAGCGTCTGCGTGGCGTCCAGGGCCCCGCGGAAGGCACCGCGCGGCAGACCGCGCTCGCCCGGACCCGCCTCGTCGCGCCGCGGCTCGTACACGAGGCAGCAGGCGAGGGCAGCGAGCGACGGGGCGTCCAGCCCCTCCCACAGCCTCTGGCGCAGTGACTCGGCCACGAGCAGGTCGCGCTCTCCGTAGATGCGGCGCATCGTGCGCCCGGCACGCGTCAGCACGGTGGCACCGTCGTCTTCGATCGCCACGTACTCCAGCGCCGCGAGCACCTCGACCACGCGGTCGAACACGCGCGCGACGGTGCCGGTGCGCTGGTCGATCTGCTGACGGGTCTTGTCGGTGCTGCGCTTCAGCTTCCAGTAACGCTCCGCCCACCGGGCGTGGGCCTCGCGGTCGGGGCACGACTGGCACGGGTGCCGCTGCATGCGCTTGCGCAGCGACTGGATCTGCTGCTGCCGCTCATCGCGCAGGCGGCGGGGCGCCGTGGCATCCCGTCGATTGATCTTCTCGAGATCGCTCAGCTCGCGCCGGATGGTGGAGTACTCGCGGAAGTCGCCGCGGTCGCACGTCATCGCCTTCTCGTAGCCGGCGAGCGATTCCTCGGCCTCTTTCACCTGGCGGGCGAGGCCCACCACCGAGCGGTCGGCCTGGAACTGCGCGAACGACGACTCGAGGATCTCGCGGGCCCGCGCCCGACCGAACTGGTCGATGAGGTTCACGGCCATGTTGTACGTGGGCCGGAAGCTCGAGTTGAGCGGGTACGTACGGCGCGAGGCGAGGGCGGCGACCGACTGCGGGTCGAGCCCCTCGGTGAACTGCACGACGGCGTGGCCCTCGACGTCGATGCCGCGGCGACCGGCGCGACCGGTCAGCTGCGTGTACTCCCCCGACGTGATCGCGACGCGCGCCTCGCCGTTGAACTTCTCGAGCTTCTCGAGAACGACGGTGCGCGCCGGCATGTTGATGCCGAGCGCGAGCGTCTCGGTCGCGAAGACGACCTTGACGAGCTTGCGGCGGAACAGCTCTTCGACGACCTCTTTGAACGCCGGCAGAAGACCCGCGTGGTGCGCGGCGACCCCGCGCTCGAGGTTCTCCCGCCACTCCCAGAAGTGCAGCACGGCGAGGTCTTCGTCTTTGAGGGTGAAGGTCAGCTCGTCGACGATCTGGCGGATCTCGACCCGCTCCTCGGCGGAGGTCAGCCGCACATTCGCCCGGCGCAGCTGCTGCACGGCCGCGTCGCAGCCGGCCCGGCTGAAGATGAAGAAGATCGCGGGCAGCAGGTGGTTGCGCTGCAGCAGCTCGACGACCTCGGGTCGGTCGATGCGCTCGATGCGCGGGCCCTGCTGGGCGCGCAGCGGCTTGTGCCCACCGCGCCGCTGGTGCGCGTGGCGCGGGCCGCCTGCGTGACGCTGCGAGCGGTACTCCTGCGCGCGCCGGTTGTTCTCGTACCCGCCGGCGTTGCCGCCGCGGATGCGCAGCAGCTCCTGGTTGACCTGTGCGGTGGCGACCCCGGCCCGGTCGTCGAACAGCGGCAGCAGATCGCCGCGCACGAGCACGTGCTGCTCGAGCGGCACCGGCCGGGTCTCCGACACGATGACCTCGGTGTCGCCCCGCACGGTGTCGAGCCAGTCGCCGAATTCCTCGGCGTTCGACACGGTCGCCGACAGCGACACGAGCTTGACCGACGGCGGGAGGTGGATGATCACTTCCTCCCACACCGCCCCGCGGAAGCGGTCGGCGAGGTAGTGCACCTCGTCCATCACGACGAACCGCAGTCCGCGCAGCGCCGGGGAGTCGGCGTAGAGCATGTTGCGCAGCACTTCGGTGGTCATCACGACGATGCGCGCCGAGGCGTTGATGTTGGTGTCGCCGGTGAGCAGGCCGACCTCGTCGTCGCCGTAGATCTCCTGCAGCTCGTGGAACTTCTGGTTCGACAACGCCTTGATGGGCGTGGTGTAGAACGCCTTGTCGCCGGGCTCGAGCATCGCGAGGTGGATCGCGAATTCGCCGACGATCGTCTTGCCGGCACCGGTGGGAGCGGCCACCAGCACGCTCCGGCCATCCTCGAGGGCGTGGCATCCGGCGATCTGGAAATCATCGAGCTCGAAGCGCTGCATCTCGGCGAAATCCGCCGTGTGCGGGTGCGTGGAACGGGCGGAGGCGCGCGCGAAACGCTCGGCCGGACTCGGCGAACTCACGCGAGAGGCCCCGACGGCATCTCCGCCGCGGCGAGTCGGCGGGCCTTGCGCCGGTCGAACAGCATCGAGACGCCGGCGGCCGCGAAGAACAGCACGGTGAGGATGCCGGCGAGCAGGAACATGCTGATGATGTCGGCCGCGGGGGTGGCGAGGGCCGAGAACAGGGTGGCGATGAGGATGGCCACGCGCCAGCCCTTGAGGATCGCCTTGCCGCTCATGACGCCGGCCACGTTGAGGGCGACGAGGAACACCGGCAGCACGAACGCGACGCCCACCACGATCAGCAGCTTGAACACGAAGTCGTAGTAATCGACGGCGTTGTAGAAGTTGACGCCGCCCTCGGGGGTGAAGCCCCACATGAGCTCGATCACGTGCGGGACGATCAGCAGGCCCACCCAGCAGCCCACGAAGAAGAGCGGGACGGCGGATGCCACGAACCCGACCGTGTAGCGGATCTCTTTGCGCGTGAGCCCGGGCATGATGAACGCCCAGATCTGCCAGAGCCAGACCGGCGCCGAGAGGAAGATGCCGATCGTGAAGGCGATGCGCATGCGCAGATCGAACGCCGAGGTCACCGAGGTGAAGTTCAGCGCCGAGAAGTCGTCGCCACGCCTCTCAGCGATCACGCGGATCGGCTCGGTGATGAGGTGGATGATCGGGTCGGTGATGACGAAAGCCACCACCATGCCGACGACGAGCGCCAGCGCGGCGATCATGAGCCGCTTGCGCAGCTCGACCAGGTGCGCCCCGATCGACATGCGCTTGTCGCGCCGCGGCCCTTCGGGCACGTCGATGCGCGGCGGACCTGCCGTCACCACGGGTTAGACGGTGGGGTCGGTCGACCTGCGCGGCTCGGGGGCGACAGACGGCGCAGTGCCGGCGTCGGTGGCGCGCGGGGCTTCGGGGGCGGCAGCGACCTCGTCGTCGCGCTTCATCTC
Organism: Microbacterium sp. JC 701; assembly: GCF_021026215.1. Taxonomy (NCBI): domain Bacteria; kingdom Bacillati; phylum Actinomycetota; class Actinomycetes; order Micrococcales; family Microbacteriaceae; genus Microbacterium; species Microbacterium sp. JC 701. The sequence continues at coordinate 112,694 of NZ_JAJNCV010000002.1, read as the reverse complement.
TTTCATCTCGCTCTTGAACACGCGGGCCGACTGGCCCATGCTCTTCGCGAGCGCCGGCAGCTTGGCGGCACCGAAAAGAAGGAGGATCACAGCGAGAACGGCGAGCAGGTGCCATCCGGTCAGACCTTGCAACATGAGGACTCCTCGACTCGTTCGTGCGGAGCTTCAGTCTAACCCGCGTGGTTGCGGAGGGCTTCAGCCACGGCGCGCGGGCGGAAAACGGCCGCGATCAGCGGTACTGCGCCAGTCCGGCCGCCGCCCAGGCGGCCGCGGCACGACGTGCCCCGGCCGGTTCGAGCAGTTCGACCTCTCCCCCGCGGCGGGCGGCGAGGCGTTTGAGGCTCTGCTCGTCGGCGAGGCGGAGGGATGCCACGGCGGTGCCGTCGTGATCGTCGTCGACCTCGGCGCGCTCGAGGTAGTCGGCCAGCAACGGCGCGACCGCGCGGGGGAAGCGGAAACGCGCGACCACCTCGTCGTCGCTCGGGGCGAACAGCTCGGGCACCGGGTCGGCTCCGTGGATCGCCGGGGTGTCGGTCACGCTCGGCGCGCTCACGCGGTCGAGGTGGAACGTGCGCACCGCCTTCCGAAGGTGGTCCCAGCCCTGCAGGTACCACTGGTCGTTCGCGATGTGCACCTTGATCGGATCCACCGTGCGGGTGGTCGGCTCGGCGCCCGGCGCGCGGTAGGTGAAGGTGACGGCCACGCGGGCGCGCAGCGCGCGGTCGACCACGTCGCGCACGCCGTCGACCGGGCCGGGCGCCACGATCACCGGCGGCGGTGCGGTGGCGGCCCCTCGCGCGAGCTTGGCGAGCAGCGCCGTGACGAGCTCGCTGTCGCCGAAGCCCGGCAGGCTGCGGGCGAGCTGGAGCCCGGCGAGCAGAGCAGCGGCTTCGCGCGCGGTCAGCCGCGGCGACCGTTCGAGGCCGACGGTGTTCGTGATGGCGATGACGTCGTCGCGGTCGAGCAGATCCCAGTCGATGTCGAACAGGTCGTGCGGCAGCTGCCAGTAGCCGCGTTCTCCGGGAAGACCGATCACGGTGAGCCGCTCGACCATCGCGCGCATCTCGTCGGGGGTCACGTCGAAGTCGGCCGCGGCCTCGGCCACGGGAACTTCGCCCTTGCCGAGCAGGTAGGGCACGAGCTGCAGCAGCAGGGCCGCCCGGTCGAGGGCGGCGACGGGGCGTTCGGGGATCACGCGGAACCCCCGTGCAGCACGACGGTCGCCTCGAGGCGGCGGATGACCTCGGCCCGCAGGTCGGCGGGCTCGACCACGCGCACCTCGGGTCCGTACGAGGCGAGTTCGTCGGCGAAGACGTGCAGGTCGACGTAGGGCACGACGATCCCCTGCGGGGCGTCCTGCGGCGCCTCCTGGGCCCGACGCGCGAGACGCAGCGAGGCCTCGGTGCCGGGATGCACCTCCAGCAGGGCCCGCTGACGGGCGGCGACCGCACGGAGCCCCGCCACCGCGCGCTCGCCCGCGCCCTCGAGCAGCTCGGGGGCGAACTTCTCGCGGCGCACGGTCACGTCGCCGACGATCCGCGAGAGCAGGAACGTGCGATCGGCGTCCATGTTGAGGTCGAACCCGTACACGTGCCAGCGCGCCTCGTACTCGACCAAGGCGAGGGGGCGGATGCGCCGCTCGCGCGGCTGCGCCTCGCCCGGGCGCAGGTAGGTGAAGGTCACGACGCGGTTCTGCTCGATCGCGCGCTGCAGCGTCGGGAACGAGGCGTCGCGCACGCGGATGCGCGGGGCGTAGCCGATGATCGGCTCGTCGACGACGATGCCGAGCGCGCGGATCTTGCGCAGGCCGCTGCGCGCGTCGGCCGAGAGTGATTCGCTCCCCCACACGCCGCCGGCGATGTTCAGCAGCGCGACCTCGGCCGGACTGAACACGATGTCGTCGGGGAGCGCGTACTCCGCCGTGGGCACGCGGTAGCGCGCCTCGCGCAGGTCGTCGGGGTCGGCGCGGTTGCCGATCGTCTCGATCGGCACGCCGAGTCCGCGGAGGTTCTCTTTATCGCGCTCGAACATCTTCTCGAGCGCGTCTTTGGAGGCTCCGGCCTCGAGCTGCTCTCGGTAGCCGGTGACCGACGACAGGATCGTGTCCTTGGTGAGCCCCTGCTCGGTCGCCATGAGCGCGACCACGAGGTTCACCAGGCGCTCTTCGGGAGCGCTACGAGACGCAGTGGCGGACACTCGCCCATCCTAGGCGCGGTTGCGCGGCCCGCCGCGGTGCCGCGGCAGGCGGATCGTCGGGCTCAGCCGACGGTGCCGAGGATGTCGACCACGTAGACCAGCGCGCTACCGGCCGGCGCCTTGAGGATCTGCTGGTCCTGGTCGGTCTGATCGGCGGGGACGACGACGAGCACCTGGGAGCCGACGGTCTGCCCCTCGAGGGCGCTCGCGAGCGCCGGCGGCAGGCCCGAGACCTTCGCCTGTCCGGGCGCGCCGTTCTTCCAGGTCGACGCGAACGTCGTCTTGGCGCCCCACGCGACACCCTGCAGGTGGATGATCACCGAGGAGTCGGCGGTGACGGTCTCGCCGTCGCCCTTCTCGATCGTCTGCGAGCGCTCCTGGGTGGGCGCGTCTCCGGCGGGCATGACCACACCGGGCGTGCCGTCGGGTGCGCGCACGACCGAGGGCATGCCCGAGTCGGCGTTGTACTGGTCGGCGCCGTTCGCAGCCGGGAGGAACACCTTGCGCACGTCGAAGACGAAGATCGCGCTGTCGCCCTCGTCGATGCCGAGCGCCTGCGCACCCTGCGCGCCGAGCTGGTCGCCGGGGAGGGCCACGGCCACGCGCGAGCCCTCGGCCACGCAGTGCAGCATCGGGGTGAGCGAGGGGATCGCCTGCGTGAGACGCACGATCGGGGTCGCCGAGGCCACGTCGGACGGGTACTGCGTCGCGATGACCTGCGAGCCCGTGGTCGCGTCGAGCACGGTCACGTCGACGAACGCCAACTGGTCGTCGGCGGTGATGCGCTGACCGTCACCCTCGATGAGGGTCTGCGTCCCGGCCTGCGAGGGGACGAAGGGCGAGCGCACCGAGACGGTGGGCGCGGAGCCGAAGTCACCACTGGCGTCGACCACCGCGGCGATCGAGCTGTCGGTGGGGGTCGGGCACGACGAGGCGGCGGATGCCGAGCACCCGACGAGGCCCATTCCGGCCAGGGCGGTCACGGCAACGAGAGCGGGGAGTCTGCGCACCGGAACAGTTTAGGCGGTCGAACCTGTGTCCTCCGACGCAGCCCCCGCGACGGACTGCCGCACGCCCTCGGCCGACTTCTGCGCCTCGCGCACGCGCTTGCGCAGGTTCTTGTCGGTGATCTCGCGATCGCCCACCGCGCCGGGGGTCCACAGCTCCACGTCGTCGTCGCCGTAGCTCGACTTCGACGCGCGGCGCTTGACCTCGGGCGGGATCGCTCCGGGTGCGAGACGGCGCGCCGTGATGAGGAAGCCCGTGTGCGCGACCATGCGGTGATCAGGGCGCACCGCGAGCCCTTCGACGTGCCATCCGCGCACCATCGTCTCGCTGGCATCCGGTTCGGTGAACAGCCCCGTCGCGCGGATGTACTCGGCCACGCGGCTGAGCTGCGTGGCGGTGGCGATGTAGCAGAGCACGACGCCGCCGGGGGTGAGCGCGTCGGCGACGGCGTCGATGCACTCCCACGGGGCGAGCATGTCGAGCACGACACGATCGACGGATGCCGGCTCCACGGCATCCGGAAGGCTCTGCACCAGATCGCCCACGACGACCTCCCACGTGGCGGGGGCCTCACCGTGGAACGTCTCGACGTTGGCGCGGGCGACCTCGGCGAACTCCTCGCGGCGCTCGAACGACAGCAGGCGGCCGGCCGGTCCGATCGCGCGCAGCAGCCACAGCGAGAGGGCGCCGGAGCCGACGCCGGCCTCGACGACCGTGGCCCCGGGGAAGATGTCGGCCTGCGCGAGGATCTGCGCGGCGTCCTTGGGGTAGACGATCGCCGCTCCGCGCGGCATCGACATCACGAAGTCGCGCAGCAGCGGGCGCACGGCGAGGTAGTCGTGGCCCGCGCTGTTGGTGACGACGCTGCCGTCCGGCTGGCCGACGAGCAGCTCGTGCTTCAGCACGCCGTTGTGGGTGTGCAGCTCGCCCGCCTCGCGCAGGGTGATGGTGTGCATGCGACCCTTGGGGCCGGTCAGCTGCACCCGGTCGCCGACCCGGAAGGGGCCGCTCAGGTGGGGGGTCTCGCTCATCGGGTGATCCGCGTCTCGTCGGGGTGGATGGGGGTGTGCGCGGCGTGCAGCGCGCGGAGGTCGGAGGCGGTGCGTCCGGAGAGACTGGGCCACAGCTGCGCGGCGCCGACGCCCTCGAGCGACACCATGTGCGGCACGCCGAGGCTCACGGCCCCGCTGGCGATGGCCGAGCGCAGCCCGTTGGGCGAGTCCTCGATCGCGACGGTGTCGGCGATGTCGACGCCGAGCGCCGCGGCCGCCTGCAGGTAAGGGTCGGGGAAGGGCTTGGGACGTTCGACGTCGTCGCCGGCGACCACGACGTCGAACGCCGCAAAGTCGATCAGGTCGGCGACCGTCAGCGCCATGCGGCGCATCGACATGGTCACCAAACCGGTCTTCACACCCGCCGCGCGCAGGTCGGCGAGCAGCTCGTACGCGCCCGGGCGGAACGGCACGCCGACGGTCGCGAGCTGGCGCAGCACCTCGTCGGTCAGGTACGCGATGATCTCGTCGACGCTCCACGGCACGCCGGCGTTCTGCAGGAGCCCGGCCGAGTCTTCGAGCGCGAGGCCGACCATGCCGAGGGCCTGTTCGTGCGACCACGTGCCGCCGAAGCGCTCCACGAGCGGGGTCTCCGCGGCCATCCAGTACGGCTCGGTGTCGACGAGCGTGCCGTCCATGTCCCATAGGACCGCGGCGAGGGCGGGAGAAGTCATCGTTCCATCGTATCGAGCGCGGGTGTCGCGCCCGCACCCGCTCCCCACCACCGTCGGCGCTTCAGCGGTCGGACCCTCCGGCCGCGGTCTCGCCCGTACGCCTATTCTGGAAGTCAGCCCCGACGGGGCAGAGGAGGTTGCGTGGACGCACTGGGTCGCCGGATCATCGTCGCCGCTTTCGACGGCTGGAACGACGCCGGAGAAGCCGCGTCGGCCGCCGCCGCGATGCTGCGGGCGGATGCCGAGTACGAGGTCGTGCACACGGTCGACCCCGAGCTCTACTTCGACTACCAGTACACGCGCCCGCAGGTCGGACTCGACGCCGAGGGGCGTCGCACCCTGACCTGGCCCGAGGCGAAACTGCTGCGCCCCGTCGAGCGCTCCGACGACGCCGAGATCTGGCTGCTCGTGGGAGTGGAGCCCGCCCGCGCGTGGCAGGCCTTCGCCGCCGAGTTCATCGACGTCGCGCTGCGCGAAGACGTTACCGGCTTCGTCGCGCTGGGCTCGATGATGTCCGACGTGCCGCACACCCGGCCCATCTCGGTCTTCGCCGGCAGCGACAACGAGGTGGTCCGCCAGGAGCTCGGACTCGAGCGGAGCCTGTACGAGGGACCCGTCGGCATCCTGAGCGCCATCGGCGTCGTCTCCGAGACCGTGGGCATTCCCACCGCCAGCCTTTGGGCGAGCGTGCCGCACTACGTCGCCGGTCACACCCCGTCGCCCAAGGCCACCCTCGCCCTTCTCGAGAAGCTCGAGGCCGTCACCGGCATCACCGTGCCGCGCGGCGACCTCGAGGTCGAGTCGCGCGCGTGGGAGGCCTCGATCGACGCCGCCGCCGCGGACGACGAGGAGATGACGGAGTACATCCACCAGCTCGAGCAGACCCGAGACACGTGGGACTCCCCCGAGGCCTCGGGTGACGCGATCGCCCAGGAGTTCGAGCGGTACCTGCGCCGGGGCGGCGACGGGCCGACCAAGCCCGGCCGCGACGACCCGCCGCGTCGCTGACCGCCGGGTCCCGGCCCTTCGACAAGCTCAGGGACCTCGCGCTGCAAGGTGGCTGAGCCTGTCGAAGCCACCGCACCCCACCGCGCCGCCCGGCCACTGACCGCCGGGTCCCGGCCCTTCGACAAGCTCAGGGACCTCGCGCTGCAAGGTGGCTGAGCCTGTCGAAGCCACCGCACCCCACCGCGCCGCCTGGCGCTGAACGCCTGGTCCCGGCCCTCCGACACGCTCAGGGACCTAGCCGAACCAAGGTGGCTGAGCCTGTCGAGGCCACCGCACCCCACCGCGCCGCCCGGCCACTGACCGCCGGGCCCCGGCCCTTCGACAAGCTCAGGGACCTCGCGCTGCAAGGTGGCTGAGCCTGTCGAAGCCACCGCACCCCACCGCGCCGCCCGGCCACTGACCGCCGGGTCCCGGCCCTTCGACAAGCTCAGGGACCTCGCGCTGCAAGGTGGCTGAGCCTGTCGAAGCCACCCCACCCCGCCGCGCCGCCCGGCCGCTGAACGCCTGGTCCCGGCCCTTCGACAAGCTCAGGGACCTCGCGTTGCAAGGTGGCTGAGCCTGTCGAAGCCACCGCACCCCACCGCCCTGCCCGGCCCTTCGACAAGCTCAGGGACCTAGCCGAACCAAGGTGGCTGAGCCTGTCGAAGCCACCGCACCCCACCGCCCTGCCCGGCCCTTCGACAAGCTCAGGGACCTCGCGTTGCAAGGTGGCTGATCCTTTCAGGGACCCCTCCACCGCACACGACGACGGCGCCGCCCCGATCGGGACGGCGCCGTCGTCGCATCCGGGATCAACTGGCGATGATCGTCGACTCCGCGGGGATGACGCCGAGCACCAGCAGCACCATGATCAGCACGCCGAGGGCGACGCGGTAGATCACGAACGGCAGGAAGCTGCCGCGCTTGAGGTACTGCATGAGGAACGCGATCACGACGTAGCCCACGACGAACGCGATGATCGTCGCAATGGCCGTCTCGCCGAGCGTGTACGGGCCCGTGCCCTCGTCGAAGCTCTTGTAGAGCTCGAACAGACCGCTGGCGAACACCGCGGGCACGGCGAGCAGGAACGAGTACTCCGCCGCGGCGGTGCGCTTGTATCCGAGCGCGCGGCCGAGCGTCGTGGTGGCACCCGAGCGCGAGACGCCGGGCACGAGCGCGAGGGCCTGGGCGAAGCCGTAGGCGATGCCGTGCGGGTAGGTGAGGTCGTCGAGGTCTCGGCGACGCTTTCCGTAGTGGTCGGCGAGACCGAGCAGGATGCCGAAGACGATGAGCACGACGGCCGTGATCCACAGGCTCCGGAAGTTGTCGCGGATGAGGCTCTGCAGCAGTACACCCAGAAGGGCGATGGGGATCGTGCCGATGATGACGAGCCAGCCCATGCGGGCGTCAGGGTCGTTGCGCGGCACCTTGCCGGTGAGCGAGCCGAACCACCGCGAGATCACGCGGACGATCTTCTTGCGGAAGTAGATCAGCACGGCGAGCTCGGTGCCGATCTGGGTGATGGCGGTGAAGGTCGCACCCGGGTCGGTCTGCGACGGGAGGAACTCGCCCACGATGCGCAGGTGCGCACTGGAGGAGATGGGGAGGAACTCGGTCAGGCCCTGGACGAGCCCGAGGATGATCACCTCGAAGATGTGCATTCGGTCCTTCAGTACGTTCGGAGGAGGTCGGCGAGAACTCGTCGACCGAACTCGAGCGCGTCGACGGGGACGCGCTCGTCGACACCGTGGAACATCCCGGTGAAGTCGAGATCGGCGGGGAGTCGCAGCGGCGCGAATCCGTAGCCGGCGATGCCGAGGGCCGACAGCGCCTTGTTGTCGGTGCCGCCTCCCATCAGGTACGGCAGCACGGGCACGCCCGGGTCGTGTCGGCCGAGCTGGGCGACCATGGCGTCGACGAGGTCGCCCGAGAACGGCACCTCGAGCCCGATGTCCTGGTGCACGATCTCGATGTCGACGTCGGGTCCGACGATGCGGCGGATGTCGGTGAGGGCGGCCTCTTCGGTCCCCGGCAGCACGCGCACGTCGATGAGCGCCTCGGCGCGGTCGGGGATGACGTTGTGCTTGTAGCCCGCGGTGAGTCCCGTGGGGTTGGTGGTGGTCCGCAGCGTCGAGCGGATGAACGCGGATGCCGCGCCCGTGCGCAAGGCGAGGGCATCGGGGTCGCCGGCGTCATCACCGGTGATGTCGGCGAGGCCCGCCAGCAGCTGGGAGGTCGTGTCGGTGAGGCGAATGGGCCACTCGGTGCGGCCGAGGGCGGCGACGGCCTCGGCGAGCTTCGTCACGGCGTTGTCGGGGTGCAGGCCGCTGCCGTGGCCGGCGCGACCGCGGGCGACGAGCTTGAGCCAGACGAGGGCCTTCTCGCCGACCTGCAGCAGGTAGGCGCGACGACCGCCGACGGCGATCGAGTAGCCCCCGACCTCGCTGATGGCCTCGGTCGCGCCAGCGAACCACTCGGGGCGGTTGCGGATGACGAGGGCCGACCCTTCGACCCCGCCGTTCTCCTCGTCGGCGAAGAAGGTCACGATGATGTCGCGCTCGGGCTGCTCCCCCGCGCGCACGAGCTCGGCCACGGCGGTGAGGATCATGGCGTCCATGTCCTTCATGTCGACCGCGCCGCGGCCCCACAGCACGCCGTCGCGGATCTCTCCCGCGAACGGGTCGACGCTCCAGTCCTCGGCGACGGCGGGCACGACGTCGAGATGCCCGTGCAGTACGAGGGCCGGCTTGTCGCGGTTGCGCCCCGGGATGCGCGCGCACACGTTGGTGCGGCGCTGGATCGGCTCGTAGTACTCGGTTTCGAGGCCGAGGTCCTCGAGGTAGGCCCCGACGTACTCGGCGGCCTCGCGTTCGCCGTTCGCCCGGCCTCCGCCGTAGTTGGAGGTGTCGAACCGGATGAGCTCGGATGCGACGTGCGCGACCTCGGGCAGGTAGGGGACGACCTTGGGCATGGCCACTACGGTACCTGCGGCGGGGCCGCTCTCCCGACGCGCGACGCCCCGCGACGCGCTCCGCCGGCGCGCAGGACGCGCCCGGGCTGCTGCACCGGTTCGAGGCGCGGCCCCGGGCATGGTAATGTCGTTCCTCGTTGCGAAAGCGACAAATCACCCAGATGCGCGGGTGGCGGAATAGGTAGACGCGCTAGCTTGAGGTGCTAGTGCCCTTTAACGGGCGTGGGGGTTCAAGTCCCCCCTCGCGCACACACGAGAAAGACCCCCCGGGTTCATCCCGGGGGGTCTTTCTCATTTCTGCGACAGGGTAGGGCTTGGACCCGTGCGGGGTTGGGCCCCTGGCGCCCGAGAGGCTCCGCTCGGCTCAGGCCATGCGCCCGAAGGTCGCGTCGATGTCGGCCATCTCCATCGCGGCGGTGGCCTCGATCAGCTCACGCAGGTCGGCGTCGGCTCCGGGCGAGAACTCCTCGAGGCGTTCGGGCGAGATCGTCATCGGCGCTCCCGCGGGAGCCTGCTCGCTGGCGTCCAGCTGCGTCCCGTCATTCGAGGGCGAGGCGCCCTGGAAGATCTTGCCGGCTTCGGACTGGTTGCCGAGGTCGAACGAGTACTGCTTGCTCTGGAGTCCCAGATCGACCAGCCGCTTGACCTCCGGGAACTGCTCGGCGTTGGTCTTCGGGATCGGCAGCGAGGTGCGCCAATTCACCCCGAGCGTCTCGAGCGCCTTGGCGTAGGCGTTCTCGTGAGCCTGATCGCGGACGATCAGGTACGAGATCGTGCCGCGCGCCATCTTGTTGTCGGTCATCTCGTAGAGGCGGCACTTCTGCAGACGGCCGGTCGATTCGAGCATCAGGTTGTACAGCAGGTCGAGGACGAGATTGCCCGAGTTGTACACGTAGCTCCCCGACCAGGGGTTGCCGACGGAGTCGACCGGAAGCGCGCCCTGCGCTCCGACCAGGTAGTGGTGGATGTTCCCGTGGTCCACGGCGATGCTCAGCGGGGTGGCTCCGCCCGCCCCGGGCTGGTCGACGGGGTCGGCGGGCGTGCCGTGGTAGCCGGGCGAACCGTCGAGAAGGCGAGAGATCGTGGTGCCGATCAACTCGACGTGGCTGATCTCCTCCGTACCGATCCCCTGGATGAGGTCCTTGTAGGCCTTTCCCGACGGACCGCGGAAGTTCATGCTTTGGAAGAGGTACTGCATCATGGTGCGCATCTCGCCGAACTGCCCGCCGAGCCCTTCTTGGAGCGCGTTCGCGGCGGCCGGATCCGGCTCGTCCTGAGCGATGTCGTTGATGAATTCCTGCAGGTGAAAATACATGTTTCCTCCAAGGGGGTGGGTGGCCGACAGTGCGCCCGAAACGCTCCGTCGCCGAGCCCGTAGCCATGGCGGGCGTCGGCGACTACCCTGCCCGGTGGCCAGCGGCGCCATCCGCTCTCCCACCCCCACGGCATCCGGAACCCCCGTCCCCGATCCCGTGACGCTGCGGAAACACAGATGTGACATCGCGCGCTTAGCGTCGGGCCATGGCTTCTTTCCACGTGCCCACGATCGACATCTCGGCGTGGGTGGGTCCCGGTCCTGACCATGCCCGCGCGGCGGTGGTCGCGGCGGTCGACCACGCGTGCCGCACCGTGGGATTCATGCAGATCGTGGGGCACGGGGTTCCGGATGCCGTGATGCACGACCTCGAGGACGCACTGGACGAGTTCTTCGGCCTCCCGCTCGAGGCGAAGAAGGCGTACGTGCGACCGGCGGGCGAGAACCGCGGGTACAGCCCGCCCAAGAGCGAGTCGCTCAGCTACAGCCTCGGGGTGGATCCGGTGACGCGCATGAACGACTTCTTCGAGGCGTTCAACGTCGGCACGTCGTGGCAGGAGTATCCGGGGGCGTCGGTGTCGCCCGACGATTACGCGACGAACACGTGGCCCGCCGAGACGGCGCTGTTCGAGCCGGCCGTTCGCACGTACTACGACGAGGCGCGACGGGTCGCCCACACGCTCACCCGCATCTTCGCGGCGGCGTTGCGCGTGCGCGACGACTTCTTCGACGGGCTCACCGACCACTCCATCGACGTGCTGCGGATGAACAACTACGCCCTGCCGCCGGGGTCGATCGAGCTCGGCGCCGAGTTGACGGGCATGGGCGAGCACACCGACTTCGGACTCGTCACGGTGCTGTGGGCCGATCAGGTGGCGGGCCTGCAGGTGCTCGGGCTCGACGGTTCGTGGAACGACGTCGCGCCCGCCGACGGCGCGCTGCTGGTCAACCTCGGCGACGTCGCCGCGCGACTCACCAACGACAAGTGGCTCTCGACCCTGCACCGGGTGAAGCCGCCGGTGATCGACGGCACGATCGAGCGGCGGCGTTCGGCGGCGTTCTTCCACGACGGCAACGCGGATGCCGTGGTGGGCCCCCTTCCGCACTTCGTCACCACCGAGACTCCCGCGCAGTACGAGCCGGTCACGGTGAGCGAGCACATCGCCGCGAAGCTGGCCGGGTCGCGTGCCGGGCGCAAGAACGTCTCGGCGGTGCGCGAGGCCGCGCGGGTGACCGCAGCGAGCCGAGCCTGAGCGCGGGTGGCGCTGCCCGAGGCAGCGCCACGCCCGGCGTCAGGCCGCGGACACCCCGAACAGCAGGCCCAGCACGTAGGTGACGGCGGCGGCGCCGAAGCCGATCGCGAGCTGGCGCAGACCCCGCTTCAGCGGCGACGCACCCGAGAGCAGGCCGACCATGGCGCCCGTGCCGAGCAGCGCGATGCCGACGAGCCCCAGCGCGAGGGCGACGGCCGGGAAGCCGGCCATGCCGAAGATCCACGGCAGCACCGGGATGATCGCGCCCGAGGCGAAGAACAGGAAGCTCGACAGGGCCGCTCCCCAGGCGCTGCCGACCACGTCGTGCGAGTTCTCGCCCGGGGCGGCGGCGACCGGTGCGGAGCCCGCCTGCGCGGCGGTGACGACCTCGCGGGCCTTGTCGAACGCGGCATCCGGATCCATTCCGCGCGTGCGGTAGACCAGGGCGAGCTCGTTGGCGTCGAGGTCGAGGTGGGGCAGGGCCGAGTCGGCGAAGTCGCTCTCTTCGGTGGCCTCGAGCAGTTCGCGCTGCGAGCGCACCGAGACGAACTCCCCCGCGCCCATCGACAGGGCGCCGGCGAGCAGACCGGCGATTCCGCTGAAGAGCACGAAGCTCGGCGCGACGCCGGTCGCCCCGACACCCATCACGAGGGCGAGGTTCGAGACGAGTCCGTCGTTGGCGCCGAACACGGCGGCGCGGAAGGTTCCCGACAGTCGGCGGCGGCCGCGCGCGGCGAGTCCGCGGACGACCTCGTGGTGCACGCGCTCGTCGGCGGCCATCGCGGCCGTGGCGTAGGGCTCGTCGGCATAGGGCGAGCGCGCTTCGGCGTTCTGCGCGAGGGCGAGCACGAAGATCGAGCCGAACCGGCGGGCCATCCAGGAGAGCAGGCGTGTTCCGATGCCGGGCGACGGCAGGCGCTTCGGCGTCTCGCCGAGGAGGTCGATCCAGTGCTGCTCGTGTCGGCCTTCGGCTTCGGCGAGCTCGAGCAGGATGTCGCGCTCCTCGCCGGTGCGGCGCGACGCGAGCTCGCGGTACACGCGCGCTTCGGCGCGTTCGTCGACGAGATAGCGCGCCCAGCGGCGGCGATCGCGGGCGGTGGGTGTGGCGAGGTTCGTCACGGGGCTCCTTCAGGTCGTCCCCCACCGTAATGAGGGCGATCCGGGCCCCCGGGCGCGTCGGTCGATACTGACAGCATTTCGGCTCCCCGAAGCCCGGAAAGACGCGGATGCCGGGGGGCCCATGCCAGCATTTCGGGGTCGCGAAAAGCGGGGTCGCGGGGCCGAGGTCGGGTGACGCGGCCGGCGGCGAGGCGCATCGCTCGGGCAACGGCGTCGGGCCCTCTGTGGCCTTGAAACTGCAGTTCGCTGACGAGTCGGTTGCAGCCTGTCACCGGAATGTCAGCGAGATGCAGTTTCGCGACGCGGAGCGCGCGGGTGACCCACGCCGACCCGCAGCCCGGACGAGACCGCAACCCGCCCGGATCAGGAGTGCACGCGCCGGCGCAGCACGTCGATGCGCGCCTGCAGCTGCGCGACGGTGGCGTGCGAGACGGCGGGGCCTCCGCAGATGCGGCGGAGCTCTGCGTGCACGAGGCCGTGCGGCTCGCCGGTCTGGCGGGCGTACAGCCCGACCATGGTGTTGAGCAGCTGACGCTGCTCCTTGAGCGTGCGGTGGAGAGGGGCGGGGAGCCCGCCGTCGTCGACCGAGGCCGGCTCGACACCGCTCTCCTTCTCGGTCGCCTCGCGGGTCGAACGGTGGCGCGACTGCCGCGTCGCGCGCGACATGAGCACCTCGTGCACCTGCTCGGGCTCGAGAAGGCCCGGGATGCCGAGGAACTCCTCCTCCTCGATGGTTCCCGGGACCGCGAGCTGCCCGAACTCCTGCCCGTCGAACAGCACGCGATCGAAGTGCGCGAGCGAGCCGAGCGCCTGGTACTCGAATTCCTGCTCGAGCGCGTCGGAGGCTTTGTCCTCGCGCTCGGCGGCATCCATCATGTCTTCTTCGGCGTTCCACTGGTCTTCCGCGTCGCTGTCGCGGTCGAGGGCGTGGTCGCGCTGCGCCTCCATCTCGCCGGCGAGGGCGAGCAGTTGCGGGACGTTCGGCAGAAAGACGCTCGCGGTCTCACCGCGACGACGCGCGCGCACGAAGCGGCCGATCGCCTGCGCGAAGAACAGCGGGGTCGAGGCGCTCGTAGCGTATACGCCGACGGCGAGGCGCGGCACGTCGACGCCCTCCGACACCATGCGCACGGCGACCATCCAGCGCGTCGTCCCCTTCGAGAACGTCTCGATGCGTCCCGAGGCCTCCGCCTCGTCGGAGAGCACGACGGTGACCTTCTCGCCGCTGATGTCTTCGAGGATGGCGGCGTAGGCGCGCGCGGCGGTCTGATCCGTCGCGATGACCAGGCCACCGGCATCCGGAACCGTCTCGCGCACCTCGGTGAGGCGGCGATCGGCGGAGCGGAGCACCGCGGGGATCCAGTCGCCGTTCGGGTCGAGCGCGGTGCGCCAGGCCTGCGAGGTGATGTCCTTGGTGTTGTCTTGCCCGAGCTGGGCCTCCATCTCCTCGCCCGCCTTGGTGCGCCAGCGCATCTGACCGGCGTAGACGAGGAAGAAGACGGGGCGCACGACGCCGTCGTCGAGGGCGCGGCGGTAGCCGTAGGCGTAGTCGGTGCGCGAGAGGCGGATGCCCTTCGAGTTCGGGTGGTACTCCACGAACGGGATCGGCGCGGTGTCGCTGCGGAACGGGGTTCCCGACAGCAGCAGGCGGCGCGTGGCGCGGTTGTAGGCCTCGCGGAGGGCGTCTCCCCAGCTGAGGGCGTCACCGCCGTGGTGCACCTCGTCGAGGATCACGAGAGTCCGGGCATCCATCGTCAGGCGCTGGTGCACCTCGGCCTTCACCGCGACCTGCGCGTAGGTCACCGCGACGCCGTGGTACTGCCGCGAGGGTGTGGCGTGCCGATTGGAGAAGAAGGGATCGAGACGGATGCCGACGCGTGCCGCCGCTTCCGCCCACTGGGTCTTCAAGTGTTCGGTGGGAGCGACGACGACGATGCGGTCGATCACGCGACGACGCATGAGCTCGGAGGCGAGGCGGAGGGCGAATGTCGTCTTACCGGCGCCGGGGGTGGCCGCCGCGAGGAAGTCGCGGGGACCCTTGCCGACGCCGTCGGGCCCGTCGGAGCCGAAGTATTGATCCAGCGCTTCGGCCTGCCATGCGCGCAAGCGCTGCGCGGTTCCCCACGGGGCGCGCTGCGGGAACGACGGAGACAGGTGCTCGGCGGCGAACGAACCGAAATGCGGCTCGGTGCCGTCGAGCGATCCATCGATCTGCGGGTCGGCGATCGCCCCGGGCGCGGGGGCGTCGGCGACGGGTGCGGTGGCGTGCGCCGGGTCGACGGGGGCGTCGGGGGATGTGGGGGCATCGGCGGCGGATGCCGGGGGCGCGGCATCCGGAATCGTCCTAGGAGGCGCGGGGGCGCCGAGGGTGCCCGGGGCGGGGGTTGCGACCGGGCCGGGGCTGGCGATCGGGCCGGGGGTTGCGACGGGGCCAGGACTTGCGACCGGACCGGGACTCGCGACCGGACCGGGACTCGCGACCGGGCCGGGAGAGGCGATGCGGGGAGTCGCCGTTTCGGCGGCGGGGCTCGTGTGCGGGAGGGCCGAGGTGCGGGCTTCTTCTTCCAGCATCGAACCTCCATCCCTCGCGAGCGCGAACATCCACGATAGGTCACTCCCGCGCTCCCCGTCGCGGGGCGCGGATGGCGGCCCGCCGCCTGTGCGTCGGTCGGAGGTCGCCGGGCGGGCAGAACGCAGGAGTTGAGGCATCCGCCCCGTGTCGTGGCCAGTTTCTCTGCATGGCCGGGTCGGGCGCGTCGGAAACTCCTGCGTTGTGGACGTCGGCGCGGGCGGCGGGCGGCGCCGGGGCGGGCCGACGGGGCGCCCGGGGCACGCACCGCTCGCTCGCAGTGTCGGAGGCCGGGGGTACCGTGGAAGGCGGAGGTTTCGATGACACTCGATCCGCACTCGCCCCGCACCTCGCCCACGCCCGACAATCCCGGCCCCCACCCGTGGCGCCGCTTCGTCGCCCTGGGCGACTCGTTCACCGAGGGCATCGGCGATCCGCTGCCCGACGGCGGCCATCGCGGCTGGGCTGATCGCGTCGCCGAGGTGCTCGGCGCGCAGGTCGACGACTTCGCCTACGCCAACCTCGCCGTGCGCGGGAAGCTCATCGCGCAGATCGTGGCCGACCAGATCGAGCCCGCACTCGCGCTCAAGCCCGACCTCATCACCATCTCGGCGGGCGGAAACGACGTCATCCGGCCGGGCAGCGATCCCGACGCGGTATCACGGCAGTTCGAAGACGCCATCGCGCGCCTCAGCACCAGCGGGGCGACCGTCGTCGTGTTCACCGCGATCGACACCGAGTTCACGCCGGTGTTCCGCGGCATCCGGGGCAAGGTCGCGATCTACAACGAGAACATCCGCTCGATCGCCGACCGTTACGACTGCGTCGTCGCCGACCAATGGGGTCTGAAAGAGGTGCAGGACATGCGCTTCTTCGACGACGACCGCCTGCACTACAACTCCCTCGGTCACCACGAGGTCGCCCGCATGGTGTTGCGGGCGCTCAACGTGCCGAACGACCTCGAGCCGATGAAGGCCGAGACCATGGCCATCACCACCTGGCGCGCCGCCCGCGAGAAAGACTTCGTGTGGGCGCGCGAATACCTCGTGCCGTGGGTGCTGCGGCGCCTGCGTCACCAGTCGTCGGGCGATCACATCCGGGCCAAGCGACCCGAGCCGCTCCCGATCGTGACTCTCGCCCCGGGTCCGGATGCCGCGGGCCCCCGCGAGACGCAGGTCTGACCCCCGTGCGCACTCTTCCCGACGCGGTGGGCGCTCTCCTGCAGGCGGCTGATGCCGACACGCTGCTGCGCGACGCCGACGCGCTCGCCGAGGCTCTCGCCGACGCCGGCTGGGCTCCCGAGGTCGAAAGCGGTCGCTTCAGCGCCGACGGATGGGACGTCGTGTCGTCGGCCTGGCCGCCGAACCTGTCGGTGTTCCGCGACGGCGACCTGCTCGATGTGCGTCGAGACGCCCTCGCGATCGCCGCGACGCTGAACGCCGAGCCGCAGCGGTGGGCCTTCGAGACCGAGGGCCCCGACTGGTCGGGCTGGACCACCGACGACCCGCGGTGGGACGACGACCAGATCGACTGGCTTCTCTGGCACGGGCAGGGCGTCGTCGTCGAGCTGTTCACCGCGCCCGCGGTTGCGGGTGAGGTGCCCGCGCACCTGCACCTCGCGATCGAGCGTGCCGACTCCCCGCCCGAGGGGCTGCCGCGAGACGATGTGCGCGACCTCCGCGTGGCATCCGAGGGGAGCATCGTCGAGCGGTGGTTCCTCGTGGGTGAGAGCGACCTGCCCGACGAACTACTCGCCACGCTCGAGGCCGACCCCGATCAGCGCGTCAGCGCAGCCGCGGCGTCGGAGCGCCGGATGCGCGACGGCGGGTTCGACGACCCGACCGGCTGAGCCGCTCTAGGCGGGTCTCCGTCTCAAACCCGCCGCCCCCGCCCGAGCTCCCACAGCGCCACCGCGCTGGCAGCTGCGACGTTGAGCGAGTCCACTCCCCCGGCCATCGGGATCGTCACGACGGTGTCGGCCGCGGCGAGCGCGTGACGGCTGAGTCCGTCTCCCTCGGATCCCATCAGCAGGGCGACGCGTTCGTGCCCGGCGGCCGAGAAGGCGTCGAGGGTGACGGCGTCGTCCGACAGGGCGAGGGCCGCGAGGTGGAATCCGGCGTCGTGCAGAAGGGGCGCGGCATCCGACCATTCGGGCAGGCGCGTCCACGGCACCTGGAAG
This sequence comes from Microbacterium sp. JC 701, assembly GCF_021026215.1. Taxonomy (NCBI): domain Bacteria; kingdom Bacillati; phylum Actinomycetota; class Actinomycetes; order Micrococcales; family Microbacteriaceae; genus Microbacterium; species Microbacterium sp. JC 701. Next base: position 95,371 of record NZ_JAJNCV010000002.1, on the reverse strand, counting down.
ACGGTGCCCATGCTCACGCGGACGCTCCGCCGGTAGAGCGGGTCGGCGCAGCGCGGCGTGACGAGCACCGCGTCGGCGCCGAGGGCGGCTGCGGAGCGGAACGCCGCACCGATGTTGGTGTGGTCGACGATGTCTTCGAGCACGACGACGAGCCGCGCGTCGCGCACGATCTCTGCGACGGATGCCAGGGCGGGGCGATGCATCGAGGCGAGGAGCCCGCGGTGCACGGTGTACCCGGTCACCTGCTCGGCGATCTCGGCCGCGACCACGTAGACCTCGGCGTCGTCGCCGACCAGGGCGAGCGCGTCGGCGAGGAACTTCTCCTGCACGAGCACCGATCGCGGGCGGTGCCCGGCACGCAGCGCGCGGTCGAGCACCTTGGCGGACTCGGCGATGTACAGCCCACCCGCGGGCTCGCTCACCCGGCGCAGCGAGACGTCGGTGAGGTCGCGATAGTCGGCGAGGCGCGGGTCGTCGGCGGAGTCGAGCGGGATCACGGGCATTCCCCCATCCTCCCAGCACGCCCCGCACGCCCCGCCCGCGCGTTGAGTGTCCACAACACCCCGCCCCCGTCCGTTGCATACGGCGTGCCGTGGACCCTCAACCCCCCGGGGGGGGGGACGCGCCGCGCGTCACGCGACGTGCAGTGCGCGGCCTCCCGCGATCACCAGGGCCCGCTCGGGTTGGCGCACGAGAGCGTCCATGGGGTTCTCGGCATCCACCAGCACGATGTCGGCGCGAGCGCCCTCGACGAGGTCGTGCACGTCGCGGCCGACCGCCCACGCTCCCGCGCTCGTGGCCAGCTTCACCACGCGCAGCAGGTCGTCGTCGCGCACGAGTCCCCCGGCGCGGGCGTACTGCCAGGCGATGCCGAGCGTGTCTCCGGTGCCGTAGGGGCTCCACAGATCGCGGATGCCGTCGGTGCCGAGCCCCAGCGCGACTCCGGCCGCGTCGAGTTCGGCGAGGGGCAGCTGCGTGTTGCGCAAGGGCGCGACGGTGGTCATGCTGACTCCCGCCTCGCCCATCGCCGCGAGGAGGTCGCGACGGCGGGCGGGCGCGAGGTCGGCGACGGCGAATCCGTGCGCGATGTTCACGCGTCCGCCGAGTCCGTGCCGCTGAGTGCGTTCGATGAGGAGCTCGATCTGGAACGCCCCGAGCTCGGCGGGGTCGTGCAGGTGGATGTCGATGCCGACGCCCGTGTCGGCGGCGAGCGCGACGAGGGCGTCGATCTGGCCCACGGGGTCGCGGTCGATCGTGGCGGGGTCGAGCCCGCCCACCCAGTTGACGCCGTCTCGCCCCGCGGCCTCTCGCAGCAGGTCGAGCACACCCGGGCGGCGCAAAATCCCGTCTTGGGGGAACGCGACGATCTGCACGTCGAGGGCGCCCTCGTATCGCGCGACCGCCTGTTCGACCGCCTCGATGCCGCGCAGGCCCACGCCGAGGTCGACGTCGACGTGCGAGCGGATCGCCGTGGTGCCGTGACGCACGAGTTCGCGCAGCACGACGGCCGAGCGTTCGATCGACGGGATGCCGAGGGCATCGCGCTGAGCGCGCTCGTGGCGGATGCGCCCGTCGGTGCTGCCCTCTCCCCCGTACGACTGCCACGGCAGGCCCCACCACGACTTGTCGAGGTGCGCGTGCGCGTTCACGATGCCCGGGAGGGCGAGGAGCCCCCGCCCGTCGAACTCGCGCACACCGATCGGATCGATGGCCGCGGGCCGGATGGCGGTCATGCGACCGTCGGCGATGTCGATGTCGACGGCATCCGCTCCCCACGGCCGCACGCGGCGGAGACAGGTGACATCGAGCATGGCCGGAGGCGACAGGGGGGTCATGGCCCCAGTATCCGTGGGCGAGCGCGCGGCTCGGGGGTGCCGCGCTCGACGAGCGGTGATCCGGATGCCACGACCGGGGCACCCACCGGCCCCTCCCCGCGCGGGTCCGGGTCTGCGGCTCGGGGGTGCCGCGCTCGACGAGCGATAATCCGGATGCCACGACCGGGGAACCACACCGACCCCTCGCCGCGCGAGCCGGGGTCGGCGGCCCGCCATAGACTCGATATGACGGAGGTGCGCATGACCGACACGGTGCAGGATGCCGAGTTCTCGGCATCCGTCGATCGTGCCGTCGAGGTTCTGGCGGGCCGTCGCGTGGCCGTGCTGACGGGCGCGGGGGTGTCGACCGATTCGGGGATCCCCGACTATCGCGGCAAGGGTGCTCCCACGCGCACGCCGATGACGGCGCAGCAGTTTCTCTCGAACGCCGATGCGCGTCGTCGGTACTGGGTGGGCAGCCACCTCGGCTGGAAGGTGTTCGCCGCCGCCGAGCCGAACGACGGCCATCGCGCGCTCGCCGCGCTCGAGACGGCGGGTGTCGCCAACGGCGTGATCACGCAGAACGTCGACGGACTTCACGTGCGCGCCGGCAGCGGACGCGTCGTCGAGCTGCACGGCACGATGCGCCGCGTCGGGTGCCTGCAGTGCGGGCAGGTATTCGACCGCCGCGATCTGGCCGAACGCGTCGAGGCCGACAACCCCTGGATCTCCCTCCCCGAGAACGTCGAGCTCGGCCCCGACGGCGATGTCACCCCGGCGAGCGCCGACGGCTTCGTCGTTCCCGTGTGCTCGGTGTGCGGGGGCACTCTCAAGCCCGACGTCGTGTTCTTCGGCGAGTACATCCCGGTCGAGAAGTTCCGCGAGGCCGAGCAGCTGGTGCACGCCAGCGACGCGCTCGTCGTGGCGGGGTCGTCGCTGGTGGTCAACTCCGGTATCCGGCTCGTCGAGCGGGCACGGCGCAAGCGTCTTCCGGTCGTGATCGTCAACCGTGGAGCCACGCGCGCCGATCAGCGCGCGGCCGTGAAGATCGACGGTGGCACGAGCGACGTGCTGAAGGCCTTCGCCGAGCGGCTGCCCGGACTGCTCTGACTCCGGCGACGTCCGCGGCGGCACGAGCGACGTGCTGAAGGCCTTCGCCGAGCGGCTGCCCGGACTGCTCTGACGGCCCGACGCCTCTCGGCATCCGGTCATCCCGCGCCGGTTAGGCTCGAACCGTGACGATTCTGACTCTGGTGCGGCATGGCGAGACGGCGTGGAACTACGAGGGGCGCATCCAGGGGTCGACCGACATCCCCCTGAACGACACGGGTCGTCTGCAGGCCCGTGGCATCGCCGACACCCTCGCCGCGGAGTACGCCGGCCGTGAGGTCGTCGTCGTCTCGAGCGACCTGGGCCGTGCCGCCGAGACGGCCGACATCATCGCCGCCGCCCTCGGCACCGAGGTCTCGCACCGCTTCCCCGGCCTGCAGGAGCGCTCCTACGGCGAGGCCGAGGGCATGGACGCGCCCACCTTCTACGACACCTACGGCCCGTGGCACGCGGCCGATGTGCCCGGCGCCGAGACCTGGCCGGTCGTGCGCGAGCGTGCGCTGGCCGCGCTCGCCGAGGCCGTGGCATCCGCCCCCGACGGCGTCGACGTGATCGCCGTCGCGCACGGGGCGCTCATCCGCGAGGTCATCATGTTCGCCACCGACGGAGAGTTTCCCCGCGAGGGCGAGCGCCTGCCGAACTGCTCGGCGACGACGTTCCGCCTCGATGGCGACCGTTGGGAGATGCTGGCCTACGCCGGCGTCGCGAGCTGACCCGAGCCCAGGTCCCTGAGCCTGTCGAAGGGACCGGAACCCGCGGACACCCCGGACCCCAGGTCCCTGAGCCTGTCGAAGGGACCGGAGACCGCGGACACCCGGAACCCGCAGACACCCGGTGGCTTCGACACGCTCAGCCACCACCCACGCGCGAACCCCGATCGCTGACCCCGGTGGCTTCGACACGCTCAGCCACCTCCCACGCGCGAAACCCGGTCGCTGACCCCGGTGGCTTCGACACGCTCAGCCACCACCCACGCGCGAACCCCGATCGCTGACCCCGGCGGCTTCGACACGCTCAGCCACCTCACCCGCTCACCCCGCCCGTGCGATGAGCGAGCGGGCGTGGCGCAGGATCGGCTCGTCGATCATGCGCCCCCCGTGGCGGAACACTCCCCGCTCCCCCTCGGCCGCGGCGAGCACTCCGCGCGCCCACTCGACCTGCTCGGGGGGCGGGGCGTACGCCTCGCGGATCGTCGCGACCTGCCCGGGGTGGATGCACGCGGTGGCCGTGAATCCGGATGCCACGGCATCCCGCGCCTCGTCCGAGAGTCCGTCCAGGTCGGCGATGTCGACGTGCACGGCGTCGATCGCCCTCTTGCCGAAGGCCCCGGCGGCGAGCAGCACCCGGGCCCGTGAGAGTCGAGCGATGTCGCGGTACGAGCCGTCGTCGTGGCGGCTCGAGGTTCCGCCGAGGCTCGCCACGAGGTCTTCGGCACCCCACATGAGGGCGACGACCTGCGGGAGCGCGGCGATCTGCTCGGCGGCGACCACTCCGCGCGCCGTCTCGCACAGGGCGATGACGTCGTACCCCTCGAGAGGGGCGAGGGATGCCGGGTCCTCGGCCTTCGCGACCATCACGCGCCGCACGCGCGTCCGCGCGAGGGCGTTGAGGTCGAGCGCGAAGTCGGGCGTCTCGGGTCCGTTGACCCGCACGATCACGCGGTCGGGGTCGGGATCGGCGGCGATCAGCTGCGCGCGGGCGTCGGCCTTGGCATCCGGGGCCACGGCGTCTTCGAGGTCGAGGATCGCGGCATCCGCCCTCTCGAGCGCCTTCGACAGCCGCTCCGGGCGGTCGCCGGGCACGAACAGGAGTGCGGGCCCGAGCGCGAAACTCACGCCGCCGCCTCCTGCGCCCACACCAGCACCGTGCGGGTCGCGGTGGCGACCACCTCGTCGTTCTGCGAGCGTCCGGTGTGCTCCATCACGACGATCCCCTGTCCGGGGCGCGACGCCGACGGCCGCACCGAGACGATCTCGGTCTCGGCGATCAGGGTGTCGCCGACGAACAGCGGGGCCGGGAAGCTCACGTCGGTCAGCCCGAGCTGCGCGACGAGCGTGCCCTGGGTGAGCTGTCCCACCGACAGGCCCACGAGGGTCGACAGCGTCCACATCGAATTCACCAGCGGACGCCCGAACGGCTGGGTCGCCGCGTACGCCGCATCGAGGTGCAGCGCCTGCGGATTCATCGTCAGGGTCGTGAACACGACGTTGTCGGCATCCGTCACCGTCCGCCCGGGGCGGTGCGCGTACCTCTCACCGACGACGAACTCCTCCAGATACAGGCCGCGCTGCTCGATCATGCCGCCACGGTACCCGTGAGCCCCAGCGCGCGCGAGATCACCATGAGCTGCACCTCGGTCGTTCCCTCGCCGATCTCGAGGATCTTGGAGTCGCGGTAGTGGCGCGCCACGGAATACTCGTTGATGAACCCGTTGCCACCGAACACCTGTGTCGCATCCCGCGCGTTCGCCATGGCGGCATCGCTCGCGGTCATCTTGGCGACGGCGGCGTCGACGGTGAACGGCTTTCCGGCGTCGCACAGGCGCGCGGCGTGCACCCACGCGAGGCGGGCGGTGTGCACGCGGGCGTGCATGCGCGCGAGCAGGAACTGCATGTTCTGGCGCGTCGACAGGCGCTCGCCGAAGACGGTGCGGCTGCGGGCGTAGTCGACGGCGGCTTCGAGGCAGCCCTCGGCGGCTCCGGTGGCGAGCGCGGCGATCGCGACGCGGCCCTCGTCGAGCGTGCGGAGGAAGTTCTTGAACCCGTGCCCGCGCTCACCGAGCAGGTTCGCCTCGGGAACCCGCACGCCGTCGAAGGTGAGCGGATGCGTGTCCGAGGCGTTCCAGCCGACCTTGTCGTACGCGGGACCCACGGTGAAGCCCGGCGTGCCGTTGGGCACGATGATCGTCGAGATCTCGGGGCGGCCCGCATCGGTGCGCCCGGTGACAGCGGTGACGGTCACGAAGCGCGTGATGTCGGTGCCGGAGTTGGTGATGAACTGCTTCGTCCCATCGATCACCCATTCACCGCCCTCGAGCCGCGCAGTCGTGCGGGTGGCGCCGGCGTCGCTGCCGGCCTCCGCCTCGGTGAGTCCGAATCCGGCGAGCGCGCGACCGGCGACGAGGTCGGGCAGGTACTCAGCCTTCTGCGCGTCGGTGCCGTAGCGGTAGATCGGCATCGCACCCAGGCCGACTCCGGCTTCGAGGGTGATGGCCATCGACTGGTCGACGCGCGCGACGCCCTCGATCGCGACGCACAGGCTCGCGTAGTCGCCGCCCTGTCCGCCGACCTCTTCGGGGAACGGCAGGCCGAAGAGCCCCAGGTCGCCCATCTGCTCGACCAGGTCGAGGGGCAGCTGGTGGGCGCGGTCGGCTTCGTACGAGCGCGGCGCGATCACCTCGTCGGCGAACTCGCGCACCATCGCGCTCAGTTCGCGCTCGTCGTCGGTGAAGGCCTGCTGGCTGTCGATGCTCACGAGAGGGACTCCTTGTGGGAAGGGATGGGGGCGGATGCCGGGATGCCGGCGGAACCGTGCGGTTCGGGGTGGGAGGAGGGTGAGGTGACTGAGACGGCACTGCGGGTCCCGGGCCCTTCGACAAGCTCAGGGACCTGGGTAGCGGCGGTGGCTGAGCCTGTCGAAGCCTCCGGCGCGGGAGCACTGCGGGTTCCGGACCCTTCGACAAGCTCAGGGACCTCGGTAGCGGCGGTGGCTGAGCCTGTCGAAGCCCCCGGCGCAGGAGCACTGCGGGTCCCGGACCCTTCGACAAGCTCAGGGACCTCGGTAGCGGCGGTGGCTGAGCCTGTCGAAGCCCCCGGCGCGGGCCATGCGGGGTCCACGCGGGTCCCGGGCCCTTCGACAGGCTCAGGGACCGGCGTTACGGGCGTCACCGTCGCGACCACCGCGTCTCGCGCGACCTGCGCGCCGGCCGCCGTGCGCAGGCGCACCGTCCCCGCGTGCGGGCTCACGACCGTGTGCTCCATCTTCATCGCCTCGATGGTGACGAGCCGGGCGCCCGCGTCGACGGCGTCTCCGTCGGCGACGTGCACGGCGACCACGGTGCCGGGGAGCGGAGCGATGAGGTCGGGGGCGACGGCCCCGGGCGCGCGGCCCGCGGCGACGCGGCGACGCTCCGTGGCATCTCGCCGCGACACCACTCGCAACCGGTGCGCTCCCCCGTCGGCGTGCACCCAGTACTCGACCGGGCCGCCCGTCACGACCGCCTCTCCAGCGGTACCCGGCGCGACAGCGTGCACCTGCCCGGCGTCGTCTTCCAGCGACACCGTGCGCGCAGCCACCGCTCCGCCGGCACGCCAGGCCCCCACGCGTCCCCAGACCGAGCCGTCAGCCGGATTCCCGGCATCCGCGACTCTCTGCGCCACGGCGGCGAGCGCGGCCGGCGACGGTTCCGGAGCCTCCGGAGTCCCCCGCCGATCGAGCAGCCCCGTGTCGAGGTCACCCGCGCGCACGGCGGGATCGGCGAGCAGAGCCCGCAGATCCGCGATGTTCGTGTCGACGCCGAGCACGATCGTGTCGGCGAGGGCGGCGTCGAGTCGCGCGAGGGCGGTCTCGCGGTCGGGTCCGTGCGCGATGACCTTGGCGATCATCGGGTCGTACAACGAGCTGATGACACTGCCCGTCTCGACGGCGCTGTCGACGCGGGCGGATCCCGGATGCCACAGGCCCACGGTCCCGGTCGCGGGGAGGTATCCGCGGGCCGGGGTCTCGGCGTACACGCGTGCCTCGATCGCGTGTCCGTCGAGGCGGATCTCGCCGAGCTCGAGCGCGAAGCCCGCCGCGACCCGCAGCTGCTGCTCGACGAGGTCGATGCCGGTGACCATCTCGGTCACGGGGTGCTCGACCTGCAGGCGCGTGTTCATCTCGATGAAGAACGGCTCGTCGAGCCGGTCGCCCGCGACGAGGAACTCCACGGTGCCCGCGCCGAGGTAGCCGACGCTGCGGGCGGCGGCGACGGCGGCCTCGCCCAGGCGGGTGCGCGTCGCGGCATCCACGACGGGTGAGGGGGCCTCTTCGATCACCTTCTGGTGCCGCCGCTGCAGGGTGCACTCGCGCTCGCCGAGCGAGAGGGTCGTGCCGTGCGCGTCGGCGAGCACCTGCACCTCGATGTGGCGCGGGCGCTCCAGCAGCCGCTCGAGCAGCAGGGTGTCGTCGCCGAAGGCCGCGGCGGCGACCCGTCGTGCGGTCGCGAGGGCGTCGGCGAGGTCGTCGGGCCCGGTGGCGACGGTCATGCCCTTGCCGCCCCCGCCGGCGGAGGGCTTCACGAGCAGGGGGTATCCGGCGCGATCGGCTTCGGCGGCGATCTCGGCGTCGGAGAGACCGGTCGCCGAGAACCCCGGCACGGTCGGCACGTCGTGGGCCGCGACGTGCTCCTTGGCGCGGATCTTGTCGCCCATCACCTCGAGCGCCTCGACTCCGGGGCCGACGAAGACGATCCCCGCCGCGGCGCACGCGCGGGCGAAGCCGGCGTTCTCGCTGAGGAAGCCATAGCCCGGGTGCACGGCATCCGCCCCGGACGACACCGCGGCGGCGACCACCGCGTCGACGTCGAGGTACGAGGGCACGCGCACAGCGTGGTCGGCTTCGCGGGTGTGGGGCGCGTCGGCATCCGCGTCGGTGTAGACGGCGACCGAACGGATGCCGAGACGCCGCAGCGTCCGGAACACCCGGCGCGCGATCTCGCCGCGGTTGGCGACGAGAACGGTGGAGAAGGGGCGAATGGTCATGTTCACATCCGGAAGAGGCCGAAGCCCCGGTCGGCCAGCGGCACGCGACTGACGACGTCGAGCGCGAGCCCGAGCATCGTGCGGGTGTCGGCGGGGTCGATCACGCCGTCGTCCCAGAGCCGGGCGGTGGCGTAGTACGGGCTGCCCTGCTCGTCGTAACGGTCGCGGATGGGTTTCTGGAAGGCCTGGTCGTCGGCATCCGTCCACTGATCACCGCGCGCGGCGCGCTGATCGCGCGTGACGGTCGAGAGAACGGATGCCGCTTGCGCCCCGCCCATGACCGAGATGCGGCTCGAGGGCCAGGTCCAGAGGAACCGCGGGTCGTACGCGCGGCCGCACATGGCGTAGTTGCCGGCGCCGTACGAGCCGCCGACGAGGACCGTGAGCTTGGGGACGCGGGTGGTCGCGACGGCGGTGACCATCTTGGCGCCGTCTTTCGCGATGCCTCCGGCCTCGGCATCCCGCCCCACCATGAACCCGGTGATGTTCTGCAGGAAGAGCAGGGGGATGCCGCGCTGATCGGCGAGCTCGATGAAGTGCGCGGCCTTGAGCGCCGACTCGCTGAAGAGAACGCCGTCGTTCGCGATGATCGCGACCGGGTGCCCGTGCAGGCGCGCGAAGGTCGTGATGACGCTCTCTCCGTACAGCGCCTTGAACTCGTGCAGGGTGCCGGCATCGACGAGGGTGTCGATGATGGCGCGCATGTCGACGGGCTGCGTGACGTCGGCGGGGACGATGTCGTAGAGCTCCTGCGGATCCCGAGCGGGATCGTTCGGCGCCTCGACCTGCCAGACCGGCGCGGGCGTCTGCGGAAGGGTCGCGACGATGTCGCGGACGATCTCGAGCGCGTGCTCGTCGTCGTCGGCGAGGTGGTCGACGACTCCCGAGCGGCGGGCGTGCAGGTCGCCGCCGCCGAGCTGTTCGGCGGTGACGTCTTCGCCGATCGCGGCCTTGACCAGGGGTGGTCCGCCGAGGAACACCGTGCCCTGGTTGCGCACGATCACGCTCTCGTCGCTCATCGCGGGGACGTAGGCTCCACCCGCGGTGCACGAACCCATGACGGCGGCGATCTGCGGGATGCCGCGGGCCGACAGCTGCGCCTGGTTGCGGAAGATGCGGCCGAAGTGCTCGCGGTCGGGGAACACCTCGTCCTGCATCGGCAGGAACGCCCCGCCCGAGTCGACGAGGTAGATGCACGGCAGGCGGTTGTCGAGGGCGATCTCCTGCGCGCGCAGATGCTTCTTCACCGTCAGGGGGAAGTACGCCCCGCCCTTCACGGTGGCGTCGTTGGCGACGACCATCACGTGGCGCCCGTGCACGAGGCCGATCCCGGCGACGACCCCGGCACCGGGAGCCCCGCCGTCGTAGAGGCCGTGGGCGGCGAGGGGTGCGACCTCGAGGAAGGGACTGCCCTCATCCAGCAGGCGGTCGATGCGGTCGCGGGCGAGGAGCTTGCCGCGGGCGGTGTGACGCTCTCGCGCGGCGTCGGATCCACCGCGGGCGGCCGTGGCGAGGGTTGCGCGCAGCTGTTCCGCGAGGTCGCGCTGGGTGGGCGGCGCGGGGGTGGCGGGCGCGGCGTTCGGTGACGTCTCGGGCGCTGGCGCGGTGACCGGTGCTGTGCTCATGGCGGCTCCGTCTCGGGGCCGCATCGTCGACGGCACCGTCGTTCCGGTCGGGGTCGTTTCCGCCGGAGGGGTTTTCAGTTAATGTTGGCTAACTGAGATTCCAGGCTAGCCCGAGCGGATGCCGATGACAAGAGCAAACGACGAGCCTTCAGGGGCCGACGGCGAGACGCGCGCTGACGCGGTGACCGCGGTCGCCCCCGCTCGCGTCGACGTCTCGGCGGACGACGCCTCCGGCGCGGCACGCGACCGCGCGACGGGCCCGACGCCTGACCCCGCTTTCGGCACCGCCCGCGACCGCGCCAAGGCCGACCGCCGCGCGGCCCTGCTCGCCGCCGCCGCCCGCCTGTTCGCCGAGCGCGGGTTCGACGGCGTGACCCTCGGCGACATCGGCGAAGCCGCCGGAGTGAGCGGCCCGGCCGTCTATCGCCACGTCGCGGGCAAGCAGGCGTTGCTGGGCGCGATCCTCGTCGACGTCAGCGAGCGGTTGCTCGAGGGCGGGCGACGGGTTGCCGGGTCCTCCGTCGCGCACACACCCGCAGACCCGGCCCCCACCTCCCGTGGCGCCGAATCCCTCCGCGATCCTGCACACACGGCATCCGCCCCCGACCGTCCTGCGGATCGCGGTGCCGACGCGCCGTCTCACGCAGCCCCAAAGCCGCGTGTCGCGGCTGATCTCCGCACGACGGCGGCGCCCGCCGACACCACGCTCCGCGCGCTCGTCGACTTCCACGTCGCGTTCGCGCTCGCCGAGGCCGATGTGATCCGCGTGCAGGACCGCGACCTGGATCGCCTCTCCCCCGACGACCGCCGCACGGTGCGCAATCTGCAGAACGCCTACGTTGCGGTGTGGACTGAGGCGCTCGCCACAGCGCTCCCGGATGCCGAGTCCCCCGCCGAGCGCCGCGTGCGAGCCCTGGCGTGCTTCGGTCTGATCAACTCGACCCCGCACAGCGTGCGCGGAGTGCCCGCGGCTCGCGTGCGCCCCACTCTGACCCGCATGGCGCTGGCGGCGCTGACGGCCTGAGTCCCCGCCATCCGCCCCGCAGCCGGCGCCCGGCGAGGCGCGCCCGCCTGGCACCCCTCAAAACCGGAAGGTGCCGAGGGCGACCACTCCCCCGGCACCCTGTCGATGCACCGCGCGACGACCGCGCCGCCGCGCGTCGCTCAGCGCAGCAGCATCGCCCGCCCTGGCTCGCGCAGCACGCCGGCGACGTCGGTGAGGAATCGCGCCGCCTCGGCCCCGTCGACCAGCCGGTGGTCGAACGAGAGGCTGAGGGTGAGCACGTCGCGCAGGGCGATCTCGCCGTGATGCTCCCACGGCGTGCGCCGCAGGGCGCCGACCGCGAGGATGCCCGCTTCGCCGGGATTCAGGATGGGCGTTCCGGCATCCACTCCGAACACGCCGACGTTGGTGATCGAGAACGTCCCGCCGGTCATCGCGGCCGGAGCGGTGCGTCCGGCGCGGGCCGTCGCGGCGAGCTCGGCGATCGCGTCGGCGAGGTCGACGAGGTCGAGCCGGTCGGCATCCGGAATCACGGGAACCACGAGACCGCGGTCGGTCGCGGCGGCGATCCCCAGGTTGACGTAGTGGTGCTCGACGATCTCACCCGCCGCTTCATCCCACTTGGCGTTGAGCGCGGGAGTCCGCCCGAGCGCCAGGCACACGGCCTTCGCGACGATCGCGAGCACGCCGATGCGGTGCCCGTCGAGCGCGCGGTCAGTCTTGAGCGACGCGAGCAGTTCGGTGGTCGCGGTGACGTCGAGGGTGAGGAACGTCGTCGCGTGCGGAGCCGTGAACGCGCTCTGCACCATCGCCGCGGCCGTGTGCTTGCGCACTCCGCGGATCGGCGTGCGTGTCACCCGATCGGCGGACCGGCCGGTCGGGGGGACCGTCGACATTGAAGCGGGGGCGGATGCCGTGACCTCGCCCACCTGGCCGCGCGCCACCGTCCCACCGGGGTTCGCGGGGGCGGATGCCGCGACCTCGGGCATCGCCGGAGTGCGCGCAGCGAACTCCTCGACGTGGCCGCGCGTGACCATCTCACCCGGGTGGGCTGCGGCGACCAGCACGAGGTCGACCCCGAGGTCTTTCGCGAGCTTGCGCACCGGCGGGGTCGAGCGCGGACGCTCGAGAGGCAGGTCGATCGGACCGGTCTTGACGACGTCGTGGGGAGCGGCCTCGCGCACGGCGTGGTCGGAGTCGATCACCGCGGTCCCACCGCCGCGCGCGCGTCGCTTCGGACGGTTGCCGGATGCCGGGGCGGCGCCGTACCCGACGAGGTTCGGGGTCGCGCGGGCGGCGATGTCGTCGGCGGGGGCCTCGAGCGGTGCCTCGGTGACCGTCTCGACGGCGCGGCCGGCCCCGGCCTCTCGAGTCGCCTCAGCAGAGGGGGCCGCCGGGGTACCGGCATCCGTCCCGCCGAGGTCGAACGACACCAGGGGTGAGCCGACCTCGACGACGTCTCCGGCCGCGGCGTGCAGACCCTGCACGGTGCCGGCGTACGGCGAGGGGATCTCGACGATCGCCTTCGCCGTCTCGACCTCGGCGATCGTCTGGTTGAGGGTGACGGTGTCGCCCTCGGCCACGTGCCACTGCACGATCTCGGCCTCGGGAAGCCCCTCGCCGAGGTCGGGAAGCAGGAACTCGGCGATCATCGAACGCCTCCTTCGATCGTGCCCGCGATCCGCCCTGCAGCACTGCGCTCCGCGATCATCGAACGCCTCCCTCGACGGTCGCGGCGGATGCGCCACCGGTGGGCGAAGAGCCCGCACTGCGCTCCAGCACCAGATCCACCGCGTGCAGGATCCGGTCCAGATCGGGCACGTGGTGCTTCTCGAGCTTCGACGGCGGGTAGGGGATATCGTGCCCGGTGACGCGCCGCGGCGGCGTCTCGAGGTAGTGGAAGCACTCCTCGGTGATGCTCGCGATGAGCTCCGCGCCGACTCCCGCTTCGCGCGCGGCCTCGTGCGTGACGACGACGCGTCCGGTCTTGCGGACGGATGCCGCGACCGTGTTCATGTCGATCGGCGAGAGCGAGCGCAGGTCGATGACCTCGAGCGAGATCCCGTCGTCTTCGGCGGCGACGGCGGCGTCGAGGGCGGTTCGCACCTGGGCGCCGTAGGTGACGATCGTGGCATCCGTGCCCTCGCGGGCGACGCGCGCGAGGTGCATCGGCGGGGCGTCGGCGAGGTCCGCGTCGAGATCGACCTCGCCCTTGGAGTGGTACAGGCGCTTGGGCTCGAAGAAGATCACCGGGTCGTCGGAGGCGATCGCCTGCTGCAGCATGACGTAGGCGTCCTGCGGGTTCGAGGCGGCGATCACGCGGAGTCCGGCGGTGTGCACGAAGTACGCCTCGGGCGACTCGGAGTGGTGCTCGGCCGCGCCGACGCCTCCGGCCCACGGGATGCGGATGACCAGCGGCAGCCGGATGCGACCGTTGCTGCGGTAGTGCAGCTTCGCGACCTGGCAGACGATCTGGTCGAACGCCGGGTAGACGAAGCCGTCGAACTGGATCTCGACGACGGGTCGGTAGCCGCGCAGGGCGAGGCCCACCGCGGTGCCGACGATGCCGGCCTCGGCGAGCGGGGTGTCGACGACGCGCTGCACGCCGAAGCGCTTCTGCAGGCCGTCGGTGACGCGGAAGACGCCGCCGAGCTTGCCGATGTCCTCGCCCATGAGCAGGACTTTGTCGTCGTTCTCGAGTGCCTTCGACAGGCCCGCGTTGATCGCGGAACCGAGGGTCAGGGAAGTCATCGCGACATCTCCTTCTCGTCGCCGTGGGGAGCTTCGGGCACTGCCGCGGTGATCGCGGAGCCGAGGTTCAAGGAAGTCATCGCGACATCTCCTTCTCGTCGCCGTGAGGAGCTTCGGGCACTGCCGCGGTGATCGCGGAGCCGAGGGTCAGGGAAGTCATCGCGTGCCCTCCTGCTCGAACCCCGCGAGGTAGTCCATGTACTCGGCCTTCTGCCTTTCGACTCCGGCATGCGGTTCCGCGTACACGTGGTCGAACATGGTCTCGGGCGCACGCGTGGTCGCTCCGATGCACGCGGCGCGCACGTCGGCGGCGAGGGCGTCGGCGGCCCGGGCGACCTCATCCATGCCGGAGTCGTCGAGCATGCCCTCGGCCCGCAGGTAGGCCTCGAGCCGGGCGATCGGGTCGCGACCGGCCCACCGCTCCACCTCGTCGGCGTCGCGGTAGCGGGTGGGGTCGTCGCTCGTGGTGTGCGGACCCATGCGGTAGGTCACGGCCTCGATGAACGAGGGCCCTTCGCCGCGGCGGGCACGATCGAGGGCCCAGCGCATGGCGGCGACGCAGGCGAGGGCGTCGTTGCCGTCGATGCGGAGGCTCGGGATGCCGAAGCCCGGCGCCCGGCCCGCGATGGGGTACTTGGCCTGCACGGTGACGGGCTCGGAGATTGCCCACTGATTGTTCGAGCACACGAACACCACGGGGGCGCCGTACGACGAGGCGAACACCATCGCCTCGTTGACGTCGCCCTGGCTGGTGGCACCGTCGCCGAAGTACGCCACGGCCACATCGGTCGAGCCGTCGCGCTGCGCACCCATGGCCCAGCCCGTCGCGTGCAGCGAGTGCGCGCCGATGATGATCTGGGGCGGGGCGACGTTGATCGACGCGTGGTCGTAGGCGGAGTGCTCTTCGCCGCGCCAGGCAAGCACGTAGCCCTCGGGCTTGGCGCCGCGGGCGAGCAGCACGCCGTGCTCGCGGTAGCTGGGGAAGGCGAAGTCGCCGGGAGCCATGGCGTGGGCGGTGCCGACCTGCACGGCCTCCTGGCCGCGGCAGGGCGCCCACAGGGCGAGCTGACCCTGGCGCTGCAGCGCGACGCCCTCGGCGTCGAGGCGACGGGTGAGCACCATGTCGCGGTGGAGGGAGCGCAGCTCGTGCGGCGAGAGGTCGGCGATCCAGGGATCGAGCTCGGCGTCGGCGATACGAGTGCCGTCCGGCTCGAGCAGGCGGAGGACGACGTCGACGTCGTCCTGGGGGTCGTGGTCGTCGGCTCTTCCGATCGAAGAGTCTCGCGTCTGGGTGTACGTCATCGTCATCCCTCCAGGTGCGGCCCGTGGCTCCTCGTGAGAGCCGGGGCGATCCGGGTGTCGGCAACAGCGCCGACGTGGCCGACCGTACGCGCGGAATGCACCCCGCTCAAGACCTCGTCGTCATATTGAGCACTGTGCCCATTGCAGACGGCCCCGGCGCTGCTAATGTTTCGCAGCATGAGCAAGCTCGACGCGGTCGACCTCGACCTCCTCCGCGCCCTGTCCGCCGATCCGCGCGCCACCGTCGTCGCGCTCGCCGAGAAGCTCGGCCTCTCGCGCAACACCGTTCAGGCGCGCATGAGCCGCCTCGAACGCGGTGGGGTGTTCCTGTCGTACGAGCGGACGTTGTCGGCGGAGGCGCTGGGCTTTCCGATCGAGGCGTTCCTGCAGGTGACCGTGCGCCAGGCCGAGCTGCCGATCATCCGCGAAGAACTCGCCAAGGTTCCCGAAGTGCTGCAGGCGCACGGGCTGAGCGGTCAGGTCGACCTGCTCGTGCGCGTCGCGTGCCGTGACACCCAGCACCTGTTCGACACCGATGCGCGCATCCTCGCGATCGAGGGCGTCGAGCGCACCGAGACCTCTCTGGTGATGGGCGAGGTGATCGGCTACCGCGTGGGCCCGCTGATGCAGCTGGCGCGCGAGGAGAACTAGCCCGCGAGGTCCCTGAGCCTGTCGAAGGGACCGGAACCCCTGAAAGACCGGTGGCTTCGACAGGCTCAGCCACCTGCGAACCGAAGGTCCCTGAGCCCGCGAGGTCCCTGAGCCTGTCGAAGGGACCGGAACCCATGAAAGACCGGTGGCTTCGACAGGCTCAGCCACCTCCAAACCGAAAGCCCCTGAGCCCGCGAGGTCCCTGAGCCTGTCGAAGGGACCGGAACCCATGAAAGACCGGTGGCTTCGACAGGCTCAGCCACCTCCAAACCGAAAGCCCCTGAGCCCGCGAGGTCCCTGAGCCTGTCGAAGGGACCGGAACCCCTGAAAGACCGGTGGCTTCGACAGGCTCAGCCACCTGCGAACCGAAGGTCCCTGAGCCTGTCGAAGGGACCGGAACCCGCGCCGGCCTACGGCGCCGGCACCACCGGGATGCTCGCCGTCTCGGTCTTCTCCTCGACCGCGCCGCCGGCGTCGAGCCGCACGAGCACGACGCCGACGAGGATCAGCGCACCGCCGACGAACTGCACGGGAGCGGGCGTCTCGCCGAGCAGCAGCCAGGCGAACGCGAGGGCGAACAGCACTTCGCTGAGCCCGACGAATGACGCGAGGCGCGAGCCGATGAGCGGCACCGCGATCACCCCGAGGGCGTACCCGACAGTGGTGGCGACGCCGCCCACCCAGAGCAGGGGCAGGATGCCGGGAACCTCGAGCCCCGCGAGCGACACCGTGATCGAGGGTGCGGCGAAGGGCAGGATCCCGGTGGCGACGAGGATGCCCATCAGCACGGTTCCGGTGATCAGGCCTCCCGCGGCGAGAGCGAGGGGCGGGAGATCGTCGCCCGCGCGCCCGGCGATGACGAAGTAGGCGGCCGCGCACACGGCGGCGCACAGCGCGAAGATCGTCCCCAGCAGGTCGAAGCGCGCCCCGCTGATGTCGACCACGAGCACGAGGCCGACCATCGCCACGACGGAGCCGATCAGCACCGCCTTCGAGGGAGCCGTGCGGGTGCGCACCCAGACCGCGAGCACGAGCAGCACCGGCGCGATGTACTGGATGAGCAGGGCGACGGCCACCGGCATCCGCTGCATCGCGGCGAAGTAGAACAGCTGGCATCCGGCCACGGCCGTGAGGCCGAAGGCGAGGATGAGCAGTCCGTGTCGGCGGATGAAGCCACGCTGCCGGCGGATCGCGAGGATCAGCGCGGGCGACAGCAGGAGCGCCGCGACCCCCATCCGCACGAGCAGGACCGCCCCGAGCGACCAGCCCCCGTCGAGCAGGGGCTTCACGAACGGACCGCTCGACGAGAACGCGAGGGCCGAGGCGACGGCGATCACGAGCCCGGTGACGGCTCCGGAGCCGTGTCGGGTGGGGCGCGGAAGGGTGACGGACGACGTGGTCATGCGAGCCTGCTGTCAGGAGTGAAGAACGTTTACACTCGTGACAGTACGACCCGCGCCTGTCAGGAGTCAACATGGTCTTCATCCGTGACACCGAACTGGTGCTGCGCGCTGCCGTCGAGCTGGTCAACACCCTGCCGCAGACCGACGTCAGCGGCGTCGACACCCTCGAGGAGGTCGAGGCCCTCGAGGACTTCACCGAGCGTCACGGCTACACCGGGTCGCGCACGCGCGATGCGCGCGAACTCGCGGCGGTCCGCGGCATCCGCCCCCGTCTTCTCGCGCTGTGGAGCACGGATCGCGACGGGGCGGTGCCCCTCGTGAACGCCATGCTCGCCGACGGTCGGGCGCTCCCCCAGTTGGTGCGGCACGACGGGCTCGACTGGCACATCCACGCGAGCGATCCGGCCGATCCGTTGGCGACGCGCATCCTCGTCGAGTCGGCGTTGGCATTCGTCGACGTCATCCGTGCGGACGAATACGCGCGCGTTCGCGTGTGCGACGCCGACGACTGCGCGGGCGTCTACGTCGACTTCTCGAAGAACGGCTCGAAGCGCTACTGCGACGCCGGCAATTGCGGCAACCGTATGAACGTCAACGCGTACCGTCGCCGCAAGGCCGAGGCTCCGGCCTGACCGCGGGGCGGGGATCTTCCCCTCTTCTGCGGCGATGACACCTGCCGGGGGGGGGTGACGCGCCGCACTGATCGCGATCGCGTGCGGACCCACGTTCGCCGTATGGATCGCCGACCCGTGATGCGCGTTTCGTGGGCGGATGCCGAGAACCCGCCCGACCTTCCCCTCGGGCGTTCCGTCTCGACGCCGTCGGCGCTCGGCCGTCTCGCGCTCTCGTCTACGGTCGAGGCATGAGCAGCACCGCGACGGTCCGCCCAGCCACCCTCGACGATGCGGACACGATCGCCGCCGTCCATGTCGAGACGTGGCGTGAGACCTACACGGGTCTCATGCCCGATGAGATGTTCGACGACACCGCCCTCGAGCGGCGGCGTGGGGCGTGGGCGTTCATGCTCGGCGCCGACGCGCCCCCGCTGACCATCGTGGTCGCCGAACGCGACGCGCGGATCGTCGGGTTCGCCCTCGCCGGGGCGTCGAAGGGCGCCGACGCGACGAAGGGATTCGAGCCGACGCGCGATCTCACCCTCTTCGCGATCTACCTGCTGGCTTCAGAGCACGGCACCGGTGTCGGTCACGCCCTGCTCACGGGGGCCATCGCCGACCGTCCCGCTCAGTTGTGGGTCGCGAGCGCGAATCAGCGCGCGCGGGCGTTCTACGAACGGCATGGCTTCCGCGAAGACGGGGTGTCGTTCGAGGATGCCCACATCGGCGGCATCGTCGAACTGCGCATGGTGCGGTAGCGAGCCCGCTCGAGCCGAGCCCGATGTCTCCAGCCTGGCTCGGCACCTTCGCTCAGCACGAGCCCCCACTCACTCCGCGTCCACGAACCCCCGGATCGCCGCCGCCGCAGCCTGAGGCGTCTCGTAATGGATGAGGTGTCCGACGTCGGGGATCTCGACGAGCTCGGCCCGCGGGAACAGCGTCGCGAGGTGACGTTCCGCTTCGATCGGCGTGATGTCGTCTTTCTGCGCGGCGATGAGCAGCGTGGGTTGAGCGATGCGCGGCGCGAACTCGCGCACGTCGTGCGACACGCTCGTCACGAAGGCCTCGTGCAGCACATCGCGGTCGGCGAACCGCGAGAAGTATTCGTCGTGCTGCTCGTGAACGAACCGCCGCAGTTGCGGGTCGCGTGTCTTCGCCATGGCGTTGCTCATGACGCGGACGATGAGTCCGTTGCGCAGAAGCCCCTCGCCGATCGCGCGAGGAAGCTTCGCCCCGGCCAGGTAATAGAACACGGCGAGGCGGGTCAGAATCCCTCGCGGCCCCTCGAGCGCGGGTGCACCGATCGGGTTGACGAGGATCAGTCTGGGCGTCGATAGCCCTCCGGCGACAGCGGCCGACGACACGATCGAGCCGAACGAGTGGCCGAGGATCACGGCATCCGGAGCGACGTCTTCGACGAAAGCGCGCAGCCACGCGGCGTAGGTGTCGAGGTCGTGCGGGCGTCCGACGAGAGGGGCCGTCTCGCCGAACCCGGGAAGATCGGGCGAGATGACCCGGATGCCGGGAAGGTGCGCCACGACGGGATCGAGCCCGTGGTGCTCGCCGCGGAAGCCGTGCACCGCGACGATCGTGGTCGCTGCGGAATCGTCGCCGTAGACCCAGTACGCGGTCGTGCCACCGAGCACGTGCGCCTCGCGTCGCGTCACGGGGATCGCGGCGAGCAGTTCGGCGTACGGATTCGGCATGGGTCGAGTCTAGGAGGGGGTTCCGACATCGACCTGGGCGCTGCGACGGAGCCCCTCCGCGCCCCGCGCGAACGCGTCCGACCCGCGCCCCCACGTTCGGGCATCCGGGTGCCGCGACGGAGCCCCTCCGCTCCCCGCGCGAGCGCGTCCGACCCGCGCCCCCACGTTCGGGCATCCGGGCGCCGCGACGGAGCCCCTCCGCTCCCCGCGCGAGCGCGAATCCGGCCCCCGGCCGAGCCGCGGCATCCGCCCCGGTCCTCCCCCGTCGACCCCGGTGCCTGCGCGCCTGGCCGCCCATGTCGGAACCCCGCTCTACCGTGGGCGCATGACCACGTGGCAGGCCGAGCCGCTTCCTTTGTTCCAGACGCCCGAGTGGGCGCGCCTCATCGGCGTGTTCGATCTCGAGACCACCGGGATCGACGTCGAGAACGACCGCATCGTCACCGCGCACGTCGGCGTTCTCGACGTCGACGGACACGTCGTCGACGCCCGCGACTGGCTGGCCGATCCGGGTGTGGAGATCCCGGCCGGGGCGGCCGCCATCCACGGCATCAGCACGGAACGCGCCCGGGCCGAGGGCGCTCCGGCGCCCCGCGTGGTCGGCGAGGTCGTCGAGGCGCTGTCGGCGCTGTTCGCGGCGGGGATCCCGGTCGTGGCCTACAACGCGCCGTTCGACTTCTCGCTGTTGAAGAACGAGGCGATCCGGCACGGCGTCGAGCCCATCGCCACTCCGTCGCCGGTCATCGATCCGCTCGTCGTCGACAAGACGTACGACCGGTATCGCCGCGGAAAGCGCACGCTGTCGGTCGTCGCCGAGCACTATTCCGTGCCGCTCGAGTCGGCGCACGAGGCCTGTGCCGATGCCGTCGCGGCGGGTCGGCTCGCCCTCGCGCTGGCCGAGAAGTTCGGTCCCTGGATGCCGTCCACCCTCGACGAGCTCCACACCCGCCAGATCGGGTGGGCCCGCGCGCAGGCGGCGAGCCTCACCGAGTATTTCATCAAGATCGGGCGACTGGATGCCACGGCTCCCCCGGTCGACGGGACGTGGCCGATCCGCTGAGTGGTGCTAGCGAGGTTTTCTGCGTCGCGAGCGGTTGCCTGATCCGCTGAGCGGGACCAGTTGCGACCTCGCCACGGCTTCCCCGCTCGATGACGCGTCAGTGTTCCCGTGAGCGGTCAGGACCCTAATCTCGGCCGGTGCCCCCGGTCGACGGCGTCTCGCAGAGCCGCCACCCCGGTTCGGCTCCCCGGTCGACAGCGTCGGGCAGCCCCTCTACACGACCTCGACTCGGCTCCCCGGCGGACGCGCCGCGCAGCCCCCCTGCGCGATCTCGACTCGACTCCCCGGTCGACAGCGCCGGGCCGCCCCACAGCACGACCGCGACTTGGCTCCCCCGGCGGACGCGTCGGCAGCCCCACAGCGCGATCTCGACTCGACTCCCCGGTCGACAGCGCCGCGCAGCCCCACAGCGTGATCTCGACTCGACTCCCCGGTCGACAGCGCCGCGCAGCCCACTGCGCGATCTCGACTCGACTCCCCGGTCGACAGCGCCGGGCAGCCCCACAACGCGATCTCGACTCGACTCCCCGGTCGACAGCGCCGCGCAGCCCCACTGCGCGATCTCGACTCGACTCCCCGGTCGACAGCGTGGGGCCGGCCCGCCCCTCGATCTCCCCTGCCGGTCCGATCCTGCCGAGCGGTCCTGCCACCGATTCAGCCTGGCCCTCAGGGCCGGTGCGAACTGCAGTCCCCGTCCCCGATCCCGCCCGTGGCCTGGACTTCTCCCGACCACGAACCCAATGTCGGAGGTCCCCGATACCGTTCTCCCATGACCAGCACCGCCCCTTCCGAAGACCGGCCGCGACCGGTGTTCCGCGAGACCGACGGTGCGCCCTGGCCCAGCGATGACGAGCTCGAGATCGAGGCCCGATGGGCGGCGATACGCGAGTCCGCAGACGTCGACTGGTGGCCGTACGATCAGCCCACGCACCAGTCCGACGCACTCAGCGCAGTGCCCGAGGTCGAATGGTGGGCGGATGCCGATGACGACGCCCCCTGCGCCGTGAACGGCGTGGTCATTCCGCTCCTCATCGGCGACTCGCCCGCGTCCGAGTGGGCGGATATCGCGGGAGCACCGTCGGAAGGCCCCCGCGAAACGTCCAGCGAGACCGCCCCGCAGAACGCCGTCGATCCGTTCGACGAGTTCCTGTCGGCGGATGCCGATGACGGCGACCTCGACGCCCCTCTCCATCGGCTGAAAGCCGTCGCGCGGGTGCGCCAACGGGCGACCGCGGAGGAGTACCGACTCATCGCGTCCATCCTGCAGGCGGCTGCCGAAGACCCCACTCCGTGGGCGGGACCCGATCCGACCCGTGACCCCTCATGGAGCGACGCACGTCGGCGCACCATCCGCGCCGTCCGCCGCGATCGCGCGGACATGGCCGAACGCGCCGCCGTCGCCGAGATCGCCGTGCGTCTCCGCCTGTCCGAGCAGACCGTCCGCACGCGCGCGGCGCACGCCCGCACCCTCGACGAGCGCACCCCTGCGGTCTGGCGGGAGTTCAGCGAGGGGCGCATCTCGGAGCGCCACGCAGTCGAGGTCGCTCGACTGGCGTCGTCCCTGCCCGACGAGCCCGAGCCGTTGCAGCGATTCGATGAGCAGGTGTGCGAGCGAGCCGTGGTGCTCACACCCGCGAAGTTCGCCGTCGCGGCGCGCGTCATCCGCGAGCGCGTCCACGCGGAGTCCCTCGAAGAGCGTCATCGTCGCGCGGCGGCAGATCGCGGCGTCTGGATGTCCGCCGAGCTCGACGGCATGGCCTCGCTCAGCGCCCTCCTCCCCGCTGATCGGGCCCGTGCCGTCATGTCGCGCCTCGACGGAGTGGCGCGCTCTCTCCGCGCCCTCCCGGACGAAGACCGGACTCTCGCGCAGCTGCGCGCTGATGCTCTGGCCGATCTCGTCGCGACGGTGCCCTCCGGCGCCCCCGAGCCGGCGCGAGTGGAAGCCGCCACCTCGGAGTCACCGCCGGCAGGGGCATCGATGTCGACTCAGCCCGCGGTCGCTCCGCCGCAGGTCGCTCCGCCGCCGATCGATTCACCTACGATCGATGCACCCTCGTTCGATTCACCCCCGGTCGCTCCGCCGCACGTCGCTGCGCCCCCGGTCACTCCGCCGCACGTCGCTGCGCCCCCGGCCGCTTCTCCCCAAGCCGCTTCGCCACCCGCCTCGGCCGCACCGCGTTCCACGCCCTCCGCAACGGTGATCGTCACCGTCCCCGCCCTGACGCTGCTCGGCGCATCCGCCGAACCCGCCACGCTGGAGGGCTACGGCCCCATCGATCTCGACACGGCCCGTCGCCTCGCCGGCAATGCGACCTCGTGGATCCGTCTGCTCACCGACCCCGTGACCGGCGCGCCCCTCGCTCTCGACCGCAAGACCCATCGAGTTCCGCTCGCGCTTCGTCGTTGGCTCGGCGTGACGCATCCGACGTGCGTCTTCCCCGGATGCAATCGGGCCGCCCGCGAATGCGACATCGATCACCGCACGGCGTGGGCCGAAGGCGGAACGACCGACGAAGACAACCTCGACCCGAAGTGCCGCCATCACCATCGACTCCGACACGAAACGCTGTGGGAGCCGTCCGCCTCGCCCGACGGTGACCTGACATGGCGTTCGCCGCGGGGCGAGACCTTCGACGCGGATCCGCCGCCGTTCTAGAACTCACGCGCGGATCCGGGGAAAGCTCATGCCCGCGGTCGTGCCCCCTGCGTCCGAGCCCGCCCGGTCAAGTCCACAGGAGCGAGCCCACACTGTGGAGCACACGAACCCGCCAGCTCGACTCACTCCGCCTGCAGCGCCCGCCTCCACGCCACTTCCCGCTCCAGCTGCCCCGTACGACGGAACATCCGCACCTGATGCGTATTCGCGAGAACGCCCGCAAGCTCGTCCCGATCCGCGGGCACGAACCCGAGGCTCTGCCAGAACCCTCCCGACCGACGGCTGAAGAGCCAGGCCGTATGCGCACCCTCGGCGGCTGCTCGCTCGAGAGCGAAGACGGCCAAGGCGCGACCGTGGCCCAGCAATCGTCGCTCGGGCGCGACCGCGACGCTCCGGATCAACACATGCCGCCCGTCAGCGCTGACTTCCCATCCCGTGCTGCCGATGATCCGACCGGCGCCAGCCCGAGCGGCGTCCGCCGTACCGGCGCCAGCCCGAGCGGCGTCAGCCGTACCGGCGCCAGCCCGAGCGGCGTCAGCCGTATCGGCGCCAGCCCGAGGAACATCAGCCCGACCAGCGCCAACCTCATCGGCACCAACACCAAGAGCACCACCCCGACCAGCGCCACGCCCTCCGGCACCACCATCACCGGCCACAACCCGACCAGCACCGACGCCACAGGCACCGTCCCCACCGGCCCTCTTCCCACCGACGCCCTCGCGCTCCACCCACAGGCGCACCGTCGGCGCGTCGAGGCCGGCCACGGTCAGATCCGCCTCGCGCAGAAAGACCTCGATCTCCGCGATCTCCTCCGCCGTCCGGCACCGCTGCAACTTCATCGCTCCAGCAAACCAGCCCGGCGCAGACACCGACCACCCGCCCCACCACCCCCCTCCAGCCACACGCCCAGCCCCACACTTCCGACCACACCCGCCCACCCCACACTCCCGACCACGCGCGCCTGCCCCACGCCCTGCCACACTGATCCGGTGACCTTCCGCATCGCCACCGTGCAGGCCGAAGCCCGACCCGGAGCCCTGCTCCACAACGTCTCGCGAGCGGCGCACCTCATCGCCGCGGCGGCGGAGGCGGATGCCGATGTGGTGGTGTTCCCGGAAGCGTTCCTCACCGGCTACGCCGACGAGGTCTTCGCGGCGCCCCTTCCCGACCTCCACGACCTGCAGTGGCAGGATCCTCTCCGGCGCATCGTCGACGAGACCGGCGTCATCGCCATCGTGAACACCGCCCTGCAGTCGAGCGGCAGACGGACCCTCACCGACGTGGTGTTCGCTCCCGGACGTCCACCGTTCGCCGCCTACGCCAAACAGCACCTCCATGCCCCCGAGCGCGAGATCTTCGATCCCGGCGAGCGGGGCTTCTCGTTCGAGGTGAAGGGCATCCGCGTGGCGTTGTCGGTCTGTTACGACGCGAACTTCCCCGAGCATGCGGCCGCCGCCGCGGCATCCGGTGCTCTCGTGTACGTGAACAGCGGCGCGTACTTCCCCGGGGGCGAGCGGCGACGCGACCTGCACTACGCCTCGCGAGCCCTCGACAACGGCGTGTACGTCGTCTTCAGCGGACTCGTGGGCGCGCCCAGCGACTTCATCGGCGGTTCGGCCGTGTTCGATCCGCTCGGTCGCCGCATCGCGCACGTCGAAGGTCGCGAGGGGGTCGCGGTCGCCGCCATCGACTTTGCCGTCGTCGCCGAGGCGCGCGCCGAGCAGCGCATGTGGCGAGACCGCCGCGACGACCTCGGAGGATACGAGAACGCGGGAAAACTCACGTCGAGGGTCTGAGGGCAGGCACGCATTCGCGTCGACACACACGCGACGACGGGGCAGCGGGCGCAGTTCGTCGTGACCGGCGCTCGTCGCCAGAACGACCCTGAAGGATGCGAGACCGCGCGACACCGCGCCGTCCGCTGCACCCCGCAGCCGAGCCCGCCGCCCGACGCACCCCACGCACCGACGCACCCCACGCAACCAATTCGGAAAAGCGAAAGCCCCCCATCCCGAAGGACGAGGGGCTTTCGCTGCGAGAACCGGTGCGGATCAACGACCGCCGAAGTTCTTGAAGCGCTGGTTGAACTTCTCGACGCGGCCGGCGGAGTCCATGATGCGCTGCTTGCCCGTGTAGAAGGGGTGCGAAGCGGACGAGATCTCCACGTCGATGACGGGGTACTCCACGCCGTCGAGCTCGATCGTCTTGTCGCTCGAGACGGTCGAACGGGTGAGGAAGGTGTCGCCCGAACCGAGGTCGCGGAAGACGACGGCCTTGTACGTGGGGTGAATGTCAGTCTGCATGGGAGGTCCTTTGAGAAGTGGTGTCCTGGATTCTGCCAGGACGTCAAAGTCTGCGGCGCCGAAGGCACCAACGTCAGAGTCTATCAGGCCCGAGCAGTGCCCTGACACGAGGGCGCCGGTTCAGCCGACACCCGGATCCGAACTCTCAGACCGCGCGGGCCACGTACCGCCCGGCTTCGCGCGTCAGCGAGATCTCGAGCCCGACCGACAGACGGAGTCGAGCGCGAGAAACGCCCGGATCCGAACTCTCAGACCGCCCGCGCCGCGTAGCGCCCGGCCTCGCGCGACAGCGAGATCTCGAGCCCGACCGACAGACGGAGTCGAGCGCGAGAAACGCCCGGATCCGAACTCTCAGACCGCCCGCGCCGCGTAGCGCCCGGCCTCGCGCGTCAGCGAGATCTCGAGCCCGAACGTCTTCGTGAGGTTCTCGGCCGTGAGGGCCTCCTCGAGAGGACCGGATGCCACGACCTCGCCGTCGCGCAGCAGCAGCACGTGCGTGAAACCGACCGGGATCTCCTCCACGTGATGCGTGACCATCACCATGGCGGGCGTGGTCGGCGCCTGCGCGTAGCCCGACAGCAGGGTGAGCAGCTCTTCGCGCGCACCCAGGTCGAGGCTCGCGGTGGGCTCGTCGAGCAGCAGCAGCTCGGGGTCGGTCATGACCGCTCGAGCGATCTGCACGCGCTTCTGCTCGCCGTCGCTGAGGGTGCCGAAGGTGCGGTCGGCGAGGTGGTCGAGCTTCCACTCGGCGAGCACGCGCAGTGCACGACGCTCGTCGATGTCGTCGTAGTCTTCGCGCCAGCGACCCACGACCGAGAACGCGGCCGTGAGCACGACGTCGAGCACGGTCTCTTCCGGCGGCACGCGACGCGCCATCGCCGACGAAGCGAAACCGATGCGCGGACGCAACTCGAACACGTCGGTGCGTCCGAGACGCTCCCCGAGGATCGTCACCGAACCCGACGTGGGGTGCAGCAGGGTGTCGGCGAGCTGGAGCACCGTCGTCTTGCCCGCGCCGTTCGGCCCGAGCACGACCCAACGCTGGTCGTCCGACACCTCCCAATCGAGGTGGGACACGATGTCCCGCGCGTTCCGGCGGACGACGACGTCGGAGAACTCGAGCACCTGGGGCATGGATCTAGCCTACTGTCCGAGACAGGGGCTCCCGGATGCCACGCGGCCCCTGTGGAGAGTGCCGGAGCGCCCCCGCGCCCGTCGTGCGCGGCGCTTTCCGAGACGTCCCCGGTCGTCGTGCCGCACATCGCGACCGCGGCCGCCTACCTCCCCGCGACCTCCGCGTAGAGCGCAGCGGTGGTCTCCGCGATGGCCGCCCAGCTGAAGTCCTCGACGGCTCGCGTGCGACCGGCTTCTCCGTAGGCCCGGGCGGTATCGGCATCCGTCACGACCTCCGTTAGCACGCGGGCGAGATCGTCGACGAACCGCTCGGGATCGACGGGCGTTCCGGTCCCGTCCTGCACCTGCTCGATCGGCACGAGACGCCCGGTCACGCCGTCGACGACGACCTCGGGGATGCCGCCGGTCGCCGTCCCGACGACCGCTGCGCCGCACGCCATGGCCTCGAGGTTCACGATGCCCAGCGGCTCGTACACCGAGGGACAGACGAACGTCGTCGCCGAGGTGAGGATCGCGCTGAGCTCGTTGCGCGGCAGCAGCTTCTCGATCCACACGACCCCGTCGCGGGTGGCCTGGAGCCCCCGGACCAGCTCCTGCACCTCGGCCATGATCTGCGGGGTGTCGGGGGCGCCGGCGCACAGGATGAGCTGCACCTCGGGCGGCAGCTGCTCCGCCGCGCGCAGCAGGTAGGGCAAGCCCTTCTGGCGGGTGATGCGACCGACGAAGACGACCGAGGGGCGCGACGGATCGATCCCCTGCGACGCGAGGAACGCGTCATCCGACACCGGATGCCACGACTCGGTGTCGATGCCGTTGTAGATGACCCGCACCTTGGCGGGATCGAGCGAGGGGTAACTGCGCAGGATGTCGTCGCGCATGCCGGAGCTCACCGCGACGACCGCGGCGGCACCCTCGTAGGCGGTCTTCTCGATGTAGCTCGAGACGGCGTAGCCGCCCCCGAGCTGCTCGGCCTTCCACGGGCGCAAGGGCTCGAGGCTGTGGGCGGTGACGACGTGCGGGATGCCGTGGAGCAGGGATGCCAGGTGCCCGGCGAAGTTCGCGTACCAGGTGTGCGAGTGCACGACGTCGGCGCCGGCGATGTCGGACACGATCTCGAGATCGGTGCCGAGCGTCTGGATCGCGCCGTTGGCGGAGGCGAGCTCTGCGGGCACACCGTATGAGGTCACGTCGGCTTCATCACGGTCGGCGCCGAACGCGCGGACCTGCACCTCGGTGCCCTCGGCGCGCAGCGCCTTGACGAGCTCGGTGGCGTGGACTCCGGCTCCGCCGTAGATCTCCGGCGGGTATTCCTTGGTCACGATGTCGACGCGCATGACACGAACCGTAGTACAGCGAAAGGCGCGCCGCAGACGTGTTTCCGCAGCCGCATCCGCCCCTTAGTGTGGTGCCATGCCTGCAGCGCCGAAGGTCTTCGGAATCATCCTCGCCGGCGGCGAGGGAAAGCGACTCATGCCCCTCACGGCCGATCGCGCCAAACCCGCCGTTCCGTTCGGCGGCCAGTACCGCCTGATCGACTTCGCCATCTCGAATCTCATCAACTCGGGGCTGCGGCAGCTGGTCGTGCTCACGCAGTACAAGTCGCACAGCCTCGACCGCCACATCTCGCAGACGTGGCGCATGTCGCCGATGCTCGGCTCGTACGTCGCCTCGGTCCCCGCGCAGCAGCGACTGGGCAAGCGCTGGTTCTCGGGCTCGGCCGACGCGATCCTGCAGTCGATGAACCTCATCCGCGATGAGAAGCCCGACATCGTCGTCGTCATCGGTGCCGACCACGTGTATCGCATGGACTTCAAGCAGATGCTCGACGCCCACATCGCCTCGGACGCGAAGGCCACCGTCGCCGGCATCCGTCAGCCGATCTCGCTCGCGAACCAGTTCGGCGTCATCGACACCGACCCCAGCGACCCGACGAAGATCCGCGCGTTCCTCGAAAAGCCGCAGAGCCCGGCAGGCCTCGCCGACTCGCCGCACGAGGTGCTCGCTTCGATGGGCAACTACATTTTCGACGCCGACGCCCTCGTCGACGCCGTCACGCACGACGGCGAGCTGCCGGCCTCGGCCCACGACATGGGCGGCGACATCGTCCCCTACTTCGTCGACCGCGGCGAGGCGGCCGTCTACGACTTCCAGCGCAACGACGTGCCCGGGTCCACTCCCCGCGACCGGTCGTACTGGCGCGACGTCGGCACGATCGAGTCGTTCTACGACGCGCACATGGATCTGATCTCGACCCTGCCGATCTTCAACCTGTACAACAACGACTGGCCGATCTTCTCGCAGACCTTCAACGCCCCTCCGGCGAAGTTCGTGCGCGACTCGGTCGGGCGCATCGGCAACGCGATCGACTCGATCGTGTCGCTGGGCTCGGTGCTGTCGGGAACCCACCTCGAGCGCAGCGTCGTCGGCCCGTGGGCCCTCGCGGGCGGCGGATCGACGATCACCGACTCGGTGCTGTTCGACAGCGTCCAGGTGGGTGCGGGAGCGCGGATCCACCGCGCGATCCTCGACAAGAACGTGGTGCTCGAGCCCGGGGCGACCATCGGCGTCGATCGCGAGCGCGACCTGGCCCGCGGTTTCACCGTCACCGAGACGGGCATCACCGTCGTCGGCAAGGACGTGCACGTCCACGCCTAGTCGTGAAACGCGGTTCCGGATGCCGAGAACCTCCGGATGCGAAGAGGGGGCGGTGACCGCGAAGGTCGCCGCCCCCTCTCGTTCGCAGCGGTAGGAGGTGGGGAGCTTGCCGCTCCGCGTCAGACGCCCACGCGCTCGAATGCGTCGCGCGAGACTCGGCCTGCCCGCTACCCGTTCAGCTCCGCGTCAGACGCCCACGCGCTCGAATGCCTCGCGCGAGACTCGGCCTGCCGGGTACCCGTTCAGCTCAGCGTCGGACGCCCACTCGCTCGAATGCGTCGCGCGAGATGCCCTTCTCGAGCACGACCTTCGACCACTCCTTGGCCGTGTGCAGGCTGTGATCGCGGTAGTTGCCGCAGCTGAACGCGTCGGTTCCGGGCACGTCGTCCCACTGCACGTCGTCGACGATGGCGCGCAGCGAATCGCTGATCGCATCGACCAGGGCGGCCACGTCGGGCTCGCCCCACATGATCACGTGGAAACCGGTGCGGCATCCGAACGGCGAGATGTCGATGAGGCCGTCGATGCGGTCGCGCACGAGGCTCGCGAGCAGGTGCTCGATCGTGTGGAGCCCGGCCGTCGGGATCTCCTGCTCGTTGGGCTGCACGAGACGCAGATCGAAGTTGGAGATGACGTCACCGCGCGGCCCCGACTCGGTGCCGATCAGGCGGACGTACGGCGCCAGAACGGCGGTGTGGTCGAGGGTGAAGCTTTCGACATCGGCCATGAGGGGTCCCTTCTCAGGAGTCGGCGGTGCGAAAAGCCTACGCGGGGGCTCCGACATCGCCCCCGCGCATGACGCCGTGCGACGAGAGCGCAGTCGCGCTGATGCGACCGGTCGTGGACCTCGCGACCCCCGGCTCACCCGCTAGGGTCGAGCGCGTGCCTGCGCCCGCTCGTTTCCTCATCGTGCTCGATGCCGACTCCACCCTGATCCGCAACGAGGTCATCGAACTCCTCGCCGACGAAGCCGGCCGCGGTGCCGAGGTCGCTGCGGCGACCGAGGCGGCCATGCGCGGCGAGGTCGACTTCGCCACGAGCCTGCGCTCACGCGTCGAAGCCCTCGCGGGCGTCTCGACCGAGGCCTTCGCTCGCGCGATCGCACGCATCGAGCCGACTCCCGGCGTGCGCGAGCTCATCGCCGCGGTGCACGAACGCGGAGGGATCGTCGGAGTCGTCTCCGGAGGCTTCCACGAAGTGCTCGACACCATCGCGCCCGACCTGGGGGTCGACGTCTGGCGCGCGAACCGGCTCGTCGCCGACGACGGCCGCCTCACCGGCGAGGTCGGCGGAGAGATCGTGGATGCCACGGCCAAGGCCGACACGCTCCGCCGCTGGGCCGACGAGAACGGCGTCCCCCTGCGGTCGACGTTCGCGATCGGCGACGGCGCGAACGACCTCGAGATGATGAAGACGGCCGGCCTCGGTCTGGCGTTCAACGCGAAGCCCGCCGTACGCGAGCGGGCCGATCTGGTCGTGGGCGACGTGGATCTGGCGCAGGTCATCGCCCTCCTCCCCCGCTGACGCAGGGATCCCGCGCGAATCCCAGAGCGGGCGGATGCCGTGGGGCTCTCGGGTCGCGCGGACGGCAGGAGCGGTCGAACCGATGCCTGACCTGCTCTTTATCAGATGCACTCGCCGATGTCGGAACCCCGTCCTACGCTCGCAATATGGACGTCATCCTCGTACCCGGACTCTGGCTCACCGCGTCGTCGTGGGACGACATCGTTCCCGCTCTCGAGGCGGCAGGGCATCGCCCGCACGCCCTGAGCATGCCCGGCCCCGCCGTCGGCGACCTCGTGATCGACGACTGGGTCGACGCCGTCGTCACCGAGATCGACCGTCTGGACCAGCGCGTCGTGCTCGTCGGACACTCGGGCGGGGGCAACGTCGTCTGGGGCGCGGCCGACCGACGCCCGGACCGTGTCGCGCGGGTCGTCCTCGTCGACACGATCGTGCCCCACCCCGGCGCGATGATCTCGGAGTTCCCCGTCGAAGACGGCGTGGTGCACTTCCCCGGGTGGGAGTTCTTCGACGCCGACGACACCGCCGACATCGACGAAGAGACGCGCACCCGCACGGCGACGCAGGTCGTCGACGTACCGGGTCGCGTGCCGACCTCGCCCATCACTCTCGGCGACGAACGACGCTTCGAAGTCCCTGTGACGGTGCTCTCAGGTCAGCTCGACGCCGAGTCACTGCCCCGCGTGCTCGCCGACTGGGGTGACTACGCCGATGAGTTCGGCAAGATCCGCGACGTCGAGGTCGTGCGACTCGGGTCGGGCCATTGGCCACAGTTCTCGCAACCCGAGAAGTTCGCCGAGAAGCTGGTCGCCGCCGTGCGCTGAGAGGCACAGCGGCTCGAGAAGCCGATCGAACGAGCGTCCTTCCAGCCGCGCCGGGTTCGGTGGCCCGCGCCGTCGCTGTAGGGCGCCGGGGTTGGTGACCGACCTTCTGGGGCGCCGGGTCAATGACCGACAATCTGGGGCGTCGGGGTTGGTGACCGAGGCTCTGGGGCGCCGGGGTTATTGACCGAGGCTCTGGGGCGTCGGGGTTGATGACCGACGCTCTGGGGCGCCGGGTTCAGTGACCGACGCTCGCGGGCGTCGGGGTCAGTGCCCCATGCCGAGGCCACCGTCGACCGGGATGACCGCGCCCGAGATGTAGGCGGCGTTATCTCCGGCGAGCCAGGTGACGACGCCCGCGACCTCATCAGGCGAAGCGAAACGACCGGCGGGGATGTTCTTCTTGTACTCCGCCTGCGTGTCGGCGGGGAGCTCAGCCGTCATGTCGGTCTCGATGAACCCGGGAGCCACGACGTTGGCGGTGATGCCGCGACCGCCCAGCTCGCGCGTGAGCGAACGGGCGAAACCGACGAGGGCGCTCTTGGACGCCGCGTAGTTGATCTGTCCGGCCGAACCGTAGAGGCCCACCACGCTCGAGATGAGGATGACGCGACCCCACCGCGCTTTGAGCATGCCCTTCGAGGCGCGCTTGACGACGCGGAACGCGCCGCCGAGGTTGGTGTTGACCACGCTGTCGAAGTCGTCCTCGCTCATGCGCAGCAGCAGGGTGTCCTTGGTCACTCCGGCGTTGGCGACGACGACGGCGATCGGTCCGAGCTCAGCCTCGACCTGCGAGAACGCCGCGTCGACAGCAGCGGCATCGGTCACGTCGGCGCGCACGGTCAGTGTTCCCTCGGGGCCTTCGCCCGAACGGGCGGTGACGGCGACCTTCCAGCCCTCCGCGACGAAGCGCTCGGCGATGGCGCGACCGATCCCCCGGTTTCCTCCGGTGACGACGACGACGCGGTCCTGAGACATGGTGAGACTCCTGCGCTTGCGGGTGACGGAACCGGCCCAGCCTACCGACGACCGGGCCGGGACACCGCGAGCACACCGAAGCAACGACAGCCCGCCCGACATCTCGCCGCCCAGCCGTTCCCGACTCAGCCGTTCCAGACTCAGTCGTTTGACACGGGTGGAGACGCGCTGGAACGCTGGTGAAGACCGCAATGAAAGGGACTCCCGTGAGCGACGACCGCACGACCGATCCGAACCAGCCCGGATACACCGACGGCGCCTCGCCCTCGAACGACGCCCCCTCCGCGTCGCCCTACGCCCCGCAGAGCGACAACGACTCCTCGAGCGCCACCGCGAGCGGGACCGGCGACGCCGCGGCATCCGGGACCACGGCCTCCGAAAACACGGGCTCCGGACACGCGGCATCCGGAAACACCACTCCCGACGCGCCCGCCTACGGGGCTCCCCCGGCTCCGCCGTACGGGGCCCCCGATGCCCCGTCGGCACCTCCCGCGCCGCCCTACGGCTCGGCCTACGACGCTCCCGCGCCCGACGCCGCGGCATCCGCCTACGGCTCCGCCCCCGCAGCTCCGGCCTCCGACCAGCAGGGCTACGGCCAGACGGCGTACGGCCAGCAGGCCTACGGGCAGCCCGCCTACGGACAGGCATACGGACAGCAGGCGTACGGACAGCAGGCCTACGGGCAGCAGTACGGCTACACCGCCCCGCCGAAGACCAACCTGCTCGCGATCCTGTCGCTGATCGCCTCGCTCGTCGGTTTCATCATGTTCCTGCCCGTGATCGGACAGATCGCCGGCGTGATCATGGGCCACATCTCGCTCAAGCAGATCAAGACCACCGGAGAGCGCGGCCACGGCATGGCCCTCGCCGGTCTGCTGATCGGCTACATCAGCCTCGGCCTGATCGTCCTGTTCGTCATCGGCATCTCGATCCTGATCGCCTCGACCGCGAACTCGACCAGCTCGGGCTACGGCGTCTGACGCCCCCGTCGCGCACGACGAGCCGCCGGACGCAAGGCGTTCGGCGGCTTGTCATGACGTCGAACAACCGGCACCGCAACCCCGCCCCATGTCATTCCTGCGGGCGTACCCTGAGACCACTGTGAAGACATCGCATCGAGCCCAATCCGCGACGTCGCTTCCCCAGGCTCCCCGGGATGACGCCGACACCCGTTTCGCCAAGTACATGGTGATGATGGGTATCCGTATCGCGTGCTTCATCGCCATGGCGGTCATCACCCCGTACGGCTGGTACACCTTCGTCTTCGCCGCCGGGGCGATCTTCCTCCCCTACCTCGCCGTGATCGTCGCCAACGTCGGCCAGGACGCCTCCAACCGGACCGTCATCAACCCCGAGCGCGCGATCGAAGCCCCGGTGACGCCCACGGCGACCGTGGCCCCCGCCGAGGGTCCGATGGTCATCCGCATCGCCGAGACCCCGCGTCAGGATCCCCCGCGCGACGACCGCCCGTGACGGCGTCGACGTCAGCGGGAAGCGCGCGCGTCGAATGCTCCCGAGCCGGATGCCGTGACGACGCCGTCTGGGCTGTGCACTGGCGCAACCCGCGCATCCACTCCGCCGACCGCCGCAAGACCTGGGTCGCGTGCGATGCACACGTGTCGTACCTGCGCGAGTTCCTGAGCGCCCGCGACTTCCCCGTGCGGGTGGAGGCCCTGTCGAACGAACCGGCGTGAGCGCCGCGCCGACCGACGTACCCTGGAAGACGTGACCGGAGCATTCGACGACGCAACGCGACACGGTGCCGGGTCGTCGATCGTGAGCCGGTCGTCGAGCTTCCGCGGCATCCGGATCGTCCGTGACGACGCAGCCGTTCACCGAGGACACCGCTCATGAGCCGCCGCGAGACCCCCGCCGCCGCCCGGTGGGCGATGTACGTCGGCGTGGCCATCCTCTTCGCGATCGCCTGCGGATTCCTCTCGAACTGGCAGTTCTCCCGCAACGCCGAGCGCAGCGAGCAGCTCGAGCTCGTCGCGAACAACTACGACGCCCCGCCCGTCGCCCTCGGGGATCTGCTCGCCCCCGGGGCGCAGCTGACGCCCTCCGACGAGTGGCGCCCCGTGCGCATGCAGGGCGAGTACCTCACCGACGAACAGCTGCTCGTGCGCAACCGCGCGCACGGCGGCTCGGCCGCGTTCGAGCAGCTCGTGCCGTTCCGCCTCGACGACGGACGCACCTTCCTCGTCGATCGCGGATGGCTGCCGCCGGGCAACCAGCAGTCCGTCCCCGATGTCATCCCCGATCCGCCGTCGGGTCAGGTGACCGTCGAGGTGCGCCTCCGCCCCGAAGAGGCCGCGCCCACCTCCGGTCGCAGCGCCGATCCGGGTCAGGTGCCGACGATCAACCTGGGCCTCGTCGCCGAGCAGACCGGCCCCCTCGAACCGGGCGCGTATGGACTGCTCATGTCGGAGACGCCCGCGCCGCAGACCGCGCCGAACACGGTGGATCCGCCCAGCAACGACCCCGGCCCGTACCTGTCGTACGCGGTGCAGTGGATCCTCTTCGCCGTCATGGGCTTCGGCTTCATCACCTACGTGATCGTCAACGAACGCAAGCTGCGCCGCGAAGAAGCGGAAGACGCGGACGAAGAGGGTGACGAGCTCATCGAGGCGACCCCCGAGCCCGAGAGCGTCACGACCGAGAAGCGCCGCGTCGACCCCGTCGCCCTCCACCGCGCACGAAAGCGCCCGAAGGATCGCGACGCCGACGACGAAGACGCGCTGCTCGACCAGCGCTGAACGAGAGCCCGCCCCCGCGGCATCCGGAACGAACGCGCGAAGCGCCGCGGGCTGTTACGCCAGAGTGATCAGATCCGCGTAATCGCGGCCCCAGATGTCTTCGACACCGTCGGGCAGGATCAGCACGCGCTCGGGGTTGAGCGCCTCGACCGCACCCTCGTCGTGCGAGACGAGCACGACGGCACCCTCGTAGTGCGACAGGGCGCCGAGGATCTCTTCGCGCGAGGCGGGGTCGAGGTTGTTCGTGGGCTCGTCGAGCAGCAGCATGTTCGCCGACGACACCACGAGCGTCGCGAGAGACAGACGCGTCTTCTCGCCACCCGAGAGCACACCGGCGGGCTTGAGCACGTCGTCGCCGACGAACAGGAACGAGCCGAGCACCTTGCGGGCCTCGGTCGCGGTGATGTGCGGCGCCGACGACATCATGTTCTCGAGCACCGAGCGATCGACGTCGAGGTTCTCGTGCTCCTGCGCGTAGTACCCGATCTTCAGGCCGTGACCGGGCTCGAGCTGTCCGGTGTCGGGCTGGTCGACGCCGGCGAGGATGCGCAACAACGTCGTCTTTCCGGCACCGTTGAGGCCGAGGATGACCACGCGCGACCCGCGGTCGATCGCGAGGTCGACGTCGGTGAAGATCTCGAGCGAGCCGTACGACTTCGACAGACCGGATGCCATGAGCGGAGTCTTGCCGCACGGTGCGGGCTTCGGGAAACGGAGCTTGGCGACGCGCTCGTCCTGACGCACGTCATCGAGGCCCGACAGCATCTTCTCGGCGCGGGCGACCATCTGGTGGGCGGCCGCGGCCTTCGAAGCCTTCGCACCGAAGCGCGCGGCCTGCAGCTGCAGCGCCGTGGCCTTCTTCTCAACGTTGACGCGCTCCTTCTTGCGGCGCTCCTCGTCGGCCACCCGCTGGCGCAGGTAGTTCTTCCAATTCATGTTGTAGACGTCGATGACCTGGCGGTTCGCGTCGAGGTAGAACACGCGGTTGACGGTCTCGCCCACGAGCTCGACGTCGTGCGAGATCACGATGAGCCCGCCCTTGTAGCCCTTGAGGAACTCGCGCAGCCACACGACGCTGTCGGCGTCGAGGTGGTTGGTCGGCTCGTCGAGGATCATCGTCTGCGCGTCGGAGAAGAGGATGCGCGCGAGCTCGATACGGCGACGCTGACCACCCGAGAGGGTCTTCAGCGGCTGGTCGAGGATGCGGTCGGGAAGCGACAGGTTGTGCGCGATCGACGCCGCTTCCGCCTCGGCCGCGTATCCGCCGGCCGACTCGAACTCCTCGGTGAGGCGGCCGTACTTCTTCATCGCCTTCGCCGCGACGGCGGGGTCGTCGTCGCCCATCGCCATCGACGCCTCGTGCATGCCGAGGGCGAGCGAGCCCAGCCCGCGGGCGTCGAGGATGCGCGTGCGCGCGAGCATCTCGGGGTCGCCCGAGCGGGGATCCTGGGGCAGGTAGCCGAGCTCACCGGAGCGGTCGACGCCCCCGTTGGAAGGCAGCAGGTCGCCGGCGAGCACCTTGGTGAGGGTGGTCTTTCCGGCGCCGTTGCGTCCGACGAGGCCGATCTTGTCGCCGTCGGAGACGCGGAACGCCACGTCTGACATGAGCACGCGGGCACCCACGCGGATCTCGAGGTCGTGCACGGCGAGCACAGCGAACGTCCGTTCTTCGGGGATGGGGAAGCAGGCCGACATGGCCAGCCACCCAGTATAAGACGCGCCCCTGCATGCGGGCCGACAGCCGAATCCCCCGAGCCCGCTCCCGCCCGCGGGAGGGGGCGCAAGGGTCGACGAACATCCCGGATGCCGTTGTCTCGGCGTCGAGACGAAGGCCCGGGTCCAGCGGCATCCGGGTTTGCGTTCTCACCCGAGGTCTGACCTAAACTAAGCCTATCCTTACCTAACACGCAGGAGGCTCTTCGTGTCCCGATTCCGCGCTCTGGCGGCACTCGCCGTCGGTTCCGCCCTCGTCCTCACCGGCTGCGCCGGCACCTCGGCCGCCCCCGGAGACGAGGCGGCGCAAGGCTCCGACGACGTCTTCCCCGTCACCGTCGACAGCGCTCTCGGCCAAGCGGTCATCGAGAAAAAGCCCGAGCGCGTGGCCACCGTCGCGTGGTCGAACCAGGAGGTCCCCCTCGCTCTCGGCATCGTGCCGGTCGGCATGGCGAAGGCCACGTGGGGCGACGACGACGGAGACGGCATCCTCCCCTGGGTCGAAGACAAGCTGACCGAGCTCGGCGGCGAGACCCCCGTGCTCTTCGACGAGACCGACGGCATCGACTTCGAGGCCGTGGCCGACACGCAGCCCGACGTCATCCTCGCCGCCTACTCGGGACTCACGCAGGAGGACTACGACACGCTGTCGAAGATCGCGCCCGTCGTCGCCTACCCCGACGCCGCGTGGGGCACCACCCTCGACCAGATGATCCAGCTCAACTCCAAGGCCCTCGGTCTCGAGAGCGAGGGTGAGGCCCTCATCGAGCAGATCAAGACCGAGTCGCAGGCGGCCTTCGACGCCCACCCCGCTCTCGCCGAGGTCGCGCCCCTGTTCGCGTTCACCGACCCCACCGACCTCAGCACCATCACCTACTACACCTCGCACGACCCCCGCTCGGGGTACCTGCACGAGTTCGGCATGCCCGAGCCCGAGCAGGTGACCAAGACCTCGAGCGAGATCGACGCGTTCTACAGCGACATCTCCTCGGAGCAGGCCGACGTCTTCAACGATGTGGGGCTGTGGATCACCTACGGCAACACCGACGGCTCGACCCTCGCGCAGCTCCAGGCCGACCCGCTCCTGTCGAAGATCCCCGCCGTGGCCGCCGGCCACGTCGCGGTGCTCGAAGACGGCACGCCTCTCGCGGCCTCGGCGAACCCCTCTCCCCTCTCGGTGAGCTGGGGCCTGTCGAAGTACCTCGACGTGCTGACCGCCGCCCTCGGCTGATCCCCGCCCCCGGACACCTCGAATCGCGCCCACCGTGAACTCCCGCACCGCCGTCGCCGACGCCCCACCCGACACCGCTGATCTGCGGCGATCGACGGGCCGTCGACTCGGCTGGCTGCTGGCGCTCACGGTGGGCGTGGTCGTGATGTGCGCGGCATCCATCGCCTTCGGCACGCGTGACGTGTCGATCGGCGAGATCTTCTCGGCGTTCTCGGGGGGCACCGGGGTCGGTGAGGCAGTGGTCGCCACCCGCATTCCGCGCACGGTGCTCGGGCTGCTCGTCGGGGCAGCCCTCGCGATGGCCGGGCTCACCATGCAGGCGGTCACCCGCAACCCGCTCGCCGACCCCGGCATCCTCGGCGTCTCCGCCGGAGCGTCGCTGGCCGTCGTCACGGGCATCGCGTTCTTCGGCCTGTCGAGCTCGCTCGGATACATGGGATTCGCCGTCGTGGGAGCGGCCGTGGCCGCGGTGTTCGTCTACACGGTCGGCTCGCTTGGGCGCGGCGGCGCCACTCCCCTCAAGCTCGCCCTCGCCGGGGCGGCCACCACCGCCGCGTTCGGCTCACTGTCGAGCGCGATCCTGCTGCCGCGCGTCGACCTTCTCGAGGTGTTCCGCTTCTGGCAGATCGGTGGCATCGGCGGTGCCACGTGGGACCGTGTGCAGATCGTGCTGCCGGTGCTCGCCGCCGGAGCCCTCGTGTGCATCCTCTGCTCACGCGGCATGAACTCCCTCGCCCTCGGCGACGACGTCGCGACCGGGCTCGGCGAGCACGTCGGACGCACGCGCCTCATCGCCTCCGCGGGTGCGGTCGTGCTGGTGGGCGCCGCCACCGCCGTCGCCGGCCCCATCGCGTTCGTCGGTCTCGTCATCCCGCACATCTGCCGACTGCTCATCGGGACCGATCACCGGTGGCTCGTGCCGTTCTCGGCGCTCGGAGGCGCGATGCTCCTCGTGGGAGCCGACGTCGTCGGTCGCCTCGTCGCGCGCCCCACCGAGATCGAGGTGGGCATCCTCACCGCCCTCATCGGCGCCCCCTTCTTCATCTGGATCGTCCGCCGGCAGAAGGTGCGTGAACTGTGAGCATCGTCCTGCAGCGCCCGGCCGCGGTCGGCGCCCTCGCCCGCGGACGCCGAGCCCGCACCCGGCGCCGGATCGGCGTGACCACCGTGCTCGCCGTCGCCGTCGTCGTCGTCTTCGCGGTGACGCTCATGGTCGGCAACACCTTCTACACCCCCGATCAGGTATTCCGCGTCCTGCTGGGCCAGACGGTCCCGGGCGCCTCGTTCACCATCGGCGAGCTGCGCCTGCCGCGCGCGAGCCTGGGCCTGCTGTCGGGACTCGCCTTCGGCATGGCCGGAGTCACGTTCCAGACGATGCTGCGCAACCCTCTCGCCTCCCCCGACATCATCGGCATCTCCTCCGGGGCGAGCGCGGCCGCCGTCATCGCAATCATCGGCTTCTCGCTGTCGGACGCCCTCGTCTCGACCTTCGCCCTCGTCGGCGCCCTCGCCACCGCCGGCGCGATCTACCTGCTCTCGCGAAAAGGCGCCTTCACCGGCACGCGACTCGTGCTCATCGGCATCGGCGTCGCCGCCATGCTCGACAGCGTCACGACGTACATGCTGAGCCGCGCCGCCAACTGGGACCTCCAGACGGCGATGCAGTGGCTGACGGGAAGCCTCAACAACGCCTCCTGGGGTCGGGTGCTCCCCCTGGCCCTCGCGGTCGTCGTCATCGTCCCGCTCATGATCGGCAACACCCGCTCGCTCTCGGTCCTCCGCCTCGGCGACGACTCCGCCGCGGGTCTCGGCGTCCGTGTGGAACGCACGCGTCTGCTCCTGATCGTCGGGGCGGTCGTGCTGCTGGCCGTGGCGACGGCCGGTGCCGGGCCCATCGCCTTCGTGGCCTTCATGGCCGGTCCGATCGCCGCGCGCCTCATCGGCCCCGGCGGATCCCTCCTGGTGCCGGCCGGGCTCGTCGGTGCCCTGCTGGTCATGTTGTCCGACCTCGTCGGCCAGTTCGCCTTCGACAACCGCTACCCGGTGGGTGTCGTCACGGGCGTGCTCG
Source organism: Microbacterium sp. JC 701 (assembly GCF_021026215.1). Classification (NCBI taxonomy): domain Bacteria; kingdom Bacillati; phylum Actinomycetota; class Actinomycetes; order Micrococcales; family Microbacteriaceae; genus Microbacterium; species Microbacterium sp. JC 701. The sequence goes on along the minus strand of NZ_JAJNCV010000002.1, from coordinate 54,752 downwards.
GCGCGCCGTATCTCATCTACCTGCTCATCAGGACCAATCGCTCCGGAGGCTCGCTATGACCGCGAACCGCACTCTGTCGGCCGAGGGTCTCACCCTCGCCTACGCCGACCGCACCATCGTCGACGACCTCGATCTCGTGCTCCCCGCCGGGCGGATCACCGCGATCGTCGGCGCGAACGGGTGCGGCAAATCGACGCTGCTGCGCGCGCTCGCTCGCCTGCTCCCGCCGAAGGCCGGTCGCGTGATCCTCGACGGCAAGGCGCTGCACGAGCGGCCCACGAAAGAGGTCGCGCGCATCCTGGGGCTGCTTCCGCAGAGCCCCATCGCTCCCGAGGGCATCGCCGTCGCCGACCTCGTCGGCCGTGGTCGCCACCCGCACCAGCGTGCCCTCGCCCGCTGGAGCGCCCGCGATTACGAGGTCGTGGCCGAGGCGCTCGCCGCCACGGGGATCAGCGACCTCGCCGACCGCGCGGTCGACGAGCTGTCGGGCGGCCAGCGGCAACGCGTGTGGATGGCCATGGCGCTCGCTCAGGAGACCGACATTCTGCTGCTCGACGAGCCGACCACCTTCCTCGACGTCGCCCATCAGGTCGATGTGCTCGACCTGCTCACCGACCTCAACCGCGACCGGGGAACGACCACCGTCATGGTGCTGCACGACATGAACATGGCGGCCCGCTACGCCGACCATCTCGTGGCCCTGCGCGACGGACGCGTCGTGGCCGCCGGCGACCCGAGCGCCGTCATGACCAGCGAGCTCATCGCCGAGGTGTTCGGGCTCGACGCTCTGGTCGTGCCCGACCCCGTGTCGGGAACCCCCCTCGTCCTTCCGCGCGGACGCCACCACGTCAGCGTCCGCACGCCGTCCGTCGCCACCACCCGGGAGTCCCACGATGTCGTCCCCTCTTGAGACTTCGCGGTTCTTCCGCGTCCGCGTCGCCCGCATCACCGACCTGACCCCGAGCTTCCGCCGCTTCACGTTCGTCGGCGATGACCTGCACGAATACGGCGACCCCGGTTTCGATCAGCGCGTGAAGATCGTCTTCCCCACCGCCACGGCCGATCTCGACACGATGCCGACCGGCGGCGACTGGTGGACGGCGTGGCGCGAGCTTCCCAATGATGCGCGCCCGCCGTTCCGCACCTACACGACCCGCGCCGTGCGTCGCGCCGAGCGGGAGGTCGACATCGACATGGTCGCCCACGAGGTGCTCGGCCCGGCATCGGCGTGGATCGAGAACGCACGGCCGGGCGACGAGGTGCTCATCTTCGCCCCCACGGTCGCGCTCACCGACGTGAGCTTCGGCGTCGACTTCGTCCCGCCCGCGCAGACCGGCGACTACCTCCTGGCGGGCGACGAGACCGCCGCCCCCGCGATCGCCGTCATCCTCGAGCAGCTCCCCCCGGAGGCCACCGGAACCGTCGTGCTCGAGGTCCCCACCCCCGAGGACTGCTCCTATCTCCCCCGGCATCCGGGATTCGACTTCCGTCTGGCCGCGCGGTCCGCGGGCGACCGCCACGCGCACCTCGTCACGGCCACGCGCGACGCCGCGTTCGCCCTCACCCCCGACGGCCACGGCGACGAGGTCGAAGAGGTCGACATCGACGAGGGCATGCTGTGGGAGGTCCCGCGCACCGCCAAGGGCGGAGCCGCGCTGAAGAAGGCGCCGCTGTACGCCTGGCTCGCCGGCGAGGCCTCGGCGATCAAGACCCTCCGACGCCACCTCGTCACCGAGCGCGGGGTCGACCGTCGCGCCGTCGCGTTCATGGGCTACTGGCGCACCGGACGAGCCGAGGTCTGATTCCGGATGCCGTGACCCGGTGTCACCCCTCGGTCGCGCCCCGCGTTCTCTCGACGCGCCGACCGCTCATCCTTGTCGAGCCAGCGCGCCGATGCGCGTGATCGCCTCGCGCAGCACCTCGGGCGCGCACCCGACGTTGATGCGCACGTGGCCGATGCCCTGCTCTCCGAACAGCGGTCCGTGGTGCAACGCGACCTTCGCCTCGCGGCGGATGTGCGGCGACGGGTTGTCACCCCACCCGTACGCCGACACGTCGACCCAGGCGAGGAAGCCCGCGTCGGGCAGACGGTAGCGCGCCAGCGGGAGGTGCTCGGCGAGCAGCTCGGCGAGCAGACGGCGGTTGTCGTCGAGCGCGACCAGGAGCGATGCGAGCCAGCCGTCGCTCTCGGCCGCGAAGGCCGCGCGATTGGCGATCACGCCGAACAGACCCGCGCGCCACTCCACCTCCCACGGCAGTGACCGCACGACCGCGGCCGTCTCCTCCGAGCCGGTGACGATGACCGCGCACTTGAGACCGGCGAGGTTGTAGGTCTTGCTCGCGCTCGTCACGGCGTAGCCGACCGCGGCGGCCTCGGGCGCGGCATCCAGGAACGGCGTGAACACCGCGGGGGCGTGCGTGAGCGGAGCGTGGATCTCGTCGCTCACGACGCTCGCCCCGTACCGCTCGGCCAGACGCGCGAGTGCAGCGAGCGACGCGCGCGCGTGCACCGTTCCGGTGGGGTTGTGCGGATTGCAGAGCAGGATCGCCCGCGCGCCCGCGGCAAAGGCGCGCTCGATGCCCGCCAGGTCGAGTCTCCACGTCTCGCCGTCGTCGACGAGGGTCACACGCTCGACGACGGCGCCCGCCTCTTCGACGGTGTCGTAGAACGGCGGGTACACCGGCGGCGTCACGATCACGCGATCACCGGGCGAGGTCACGGCCCGCAGCACCTCGACGACGCCCATCATCACGTCGCCGGTCCACCGGATCCTCGACGGGTCGATCGTCCAGCCCCACATCCGCTGGGCGTACGCGGCGAAGTCGACGTCGATGCCGGGCCGCGGCGGGGTGTACCCGGTGTCGCCGATCTCGACGGCGCGATGAAGAGCCGCGGTGATCGCCGGTGCGAGCGGGAAGTCGGTCTCGGCGACGAACATCGGGATCACGTCGTCGTCGTACGAGCGCCACTTGGTGCTGGAGCGCTGACGCAGAAGGTCGAGAGGCAGGGCCTGCAACGGGGTGACGCTCATCCGGAAAGCCTAATCAGGGCACCGGATGCCGCGCACCCGGCGCGTCAGAGGAAGACACACGGGCGCGGGCCTGCGTTCGTCGCGGTGCTCGACGCCCGCGAAGCGCCGGGACCTCGGCATCCGGAAACCACGAACGCCCACCCCGTGAGGGATGGGCGTTCGCGTGAGTTCTTCGTTCAGATCGCGAAGCCGAGGGCGCAGGTCTCTCGAGCGGTCGGATTCGGATCCTGCGTTCAGATCGCGAAGCCGAGGGCGCAGGTCTCTCGATCGGTCGGACTCGGATCCTGCGTTCAGATCGCGAAGCCGAGGGCGCAGGTCTCTCGAGCGGTCGGATTCGGATCCTACGTTCAGATCGCGAAGCCGAGGGCGCGCATCATGTCGCGGCCGTCGTCAGTGATCCGCTCGGGGCCCCACGGCGGCATCCACACCCAGTTGATGCGGAAGCGATCCACGACGTTGTCGAGGGCCTGGGCCGTCTGCTCTTCGAGCACATCGGTCAGCGGGCAACCGGCCGAGGTGAGGGTCATGTGGATGACGAGCGCGTCGTTCTCGTCGTCCCACGCGAGATCGTAGATGAGGCCGAGGTCGACGACGTTGATCCCCAGTTCGGGGTCCATGACGTCTTTGAGAGCCTCGGTGACCTCGTCGTACTTCTCGGGAGCGAGGGTTGCGGTCATGTAACGATCCTACGCGTCGATCGGGGTACCGGCCTCGAGGAAGCGGTCGTAACCCTCTTCTTCGAGTCGGTCGGCGAGCTCGGAGCCGCCCTCTTCGACGATCCGGCCCTTGACGACGACGTGCACGAAGTCGGGGCGGATGTAGCGGAGGATGCGGGTGTAGTGCGTGATCAGCAGCACACCGAGGTCGGTCTGCTCCTTGGCGCGGTTGACGCCCTCCGACACGATCTTCAGCGCGTCGACGTCGAGGCCGGAGTCGGTCTCGTCGAGCACCGCGATCTTCGGCTTGAGCAGCTCGAGCTGGAGGATTTCGTGGCGCTTCTTCTCGCCACCCGAGAAGCCCTCGTTGACGTTGCGCGCGGCGAACTTCGGGTCCATGCGGAGGTTCTCCATGGCGCCCTTGACGTCCTTCGTCCACGAGCGGATGGCCGGAGCCTCGCCGTCGATGGCCGTCTTGGCGGTGCGGAGGAAGTTCGTCACGGTGACGCCGGGAATCTCGACCGGGTACTGCATGGCGAGGAACAGGCCCGCGCGGGCGCGCTCGTCGACACTCATCGCGAGCACGTCTTCGCCGTCGAGCGTGATCGAGCCGCTCGTCACGGTGTACTTGGGGTGACCGGCGATCGTGTACGCCAGGGTCGACTTGCCGGAGCCGTTGGGGCCCATGATGGCGTGGGTCTCACCGGTGCGCATGGTCAGCGTCACGCCGTTGAGGATCGGGGTCGTACCGTTCTCCGTCTCGACCGTCACGTGGAGGTCGCGGATCTCGAGGACAGACATGGTGTTCCTTACTCGTAAGTCTTCAGGTCGTGGGCGTTGTCGTGAGCGGCGCTCAGGCCGTCGCCTTGGTGACGGCGGGATCGATGAGCACGTCGTCTCCGTCGATCACGACCTCGTACACGGGGACCGGCTCGTAGGCCGGGAGGTTCAGGGGGCGACCGGTCTTCAGCGAGAACGCCGAGCCGTGCGCCCAGCACTCCAGCGTCTCGCCCTCGACGAAGCCGTCCGACAGCGAGATGTCGCCGTGGGTGCAGACGTCGCCGATCGCGTGGACCTCGCCGTTGCCGTCGAGCACGACGGCCATGGCGACGCCGTCGATCTCGACGCGGCGGGCTTCGTCCTGCACGAGCTCACTCAGGGCGCAGGCGCGCGAGGCGCTCACGCGGCGGCCCCTTCGGCCAGCTCGTGCTCGATGGCCTCGATGAGCTCGGTCTCGAGCTCGGGGATGCCGATGCGCTGCACGATCTCGGTGAGGAAGCCGAGCACGACGAGGCGACGGGCCTCGTCTTCGGTGATGCCTCGAGCCTGCAGGTAGAACAGCTGCTCGTCGTCGAAGCGACCCGTGGCGCTGGCGTGGCCGGCACCCTGGATGTCGCCGGTCTCGATCTCGAGGTTCGGGATCGAGTCGGCGCGGGCGCCGTCGGTGAGCACGAGGTTGCGGTTGGCCTCGTACGAGTCGGTGCCCGTGGCATCCGGTCCGATGAGCACGTCGCCGATCCAGACGCTGCGCGCGCTCTGGCCCTGCAGCGCACCCTTGTAGAGCACGTCGCCGACGGTGTGCGGACCCTTGTGGTGCAGGTAGACCTGCGACTCGAGGTGCTGACCGGCGTCGGCGAACGACAGGCCGTACAGACGCCCCTCGGCGCCGGGGCCCGAGAGCTCGACCGACGGGTTCACGCGCACGACGCCGCCGCCGAAGCTCACCACGACGTGCGTGAGCTTGGCGTCGCGGTCGACGCGGGCCTGGTGCGATGCCGCGTGCACGGCGTCGTCGTTCCAGCGCTGCACCGACACGACCGTGAGGTCGGCACCGTCGCGCACGATGATCTCGACGTTCTGGGCGTGGTCGGCGGTGCCCTCGTGACGCAGCACCACGGTGCCGCGCGAGTTGGGCTGCGCGTCGATCACGACGTGGGCGTGCGCGAGGCCGCCCGTGCCGGTCAGGCGCACAACGACGGGCTCGTCGAGCTCGACGCTCGCGGGGATCCGCAGCAGCGGAGCCTCGGTCTCGTGGGTCCAGGCGAGGGCCGCGGGCAGGTCTTCGGGGCGGAAGTGCTCACCGCGCGGCGCGTCGCCGGCCGCGAGGCGCAGCTGCTCCACGGCATCCGGCGCCTGCACGTCGACGGTGATGACGCCGGTGGGGCCGGCCTCGTCGACGAACAGCGGAGCCAGGCGCGCGATCGGGCTGAGCTTCCAGTTGACCTCGCGCCCCGTGGGGGTGCCGAAGTCGGCCGGGTCGAACGAGGTCAGACGCTCCGAGCGCGTCTGCACCGGAACGACGGATGCCACGAGGGCTGCCGGGTCGATGTGACCCTCGGCGGCTGCGGGTGATTCGGTCGCAGTCGTCATTTAGCCTACGGATCCTTCCATGCCCATTTCGATGAGCTTGTTGAGTTCGAGCGCGTACTCCATGGGGAGCTCCCGCGCGATGGGCTCGATGAACCCGCGAACGATCATGGCCATGGCCTCGTCTTCGGGCATGCCGCGCGACTGCAGGTAGAACAGCTGCTCTTCGCTGACCTTCGAGACCGTGGCCTCGTGACCGAGCTGCACGTCATCGACGCGGATGTCGATCGCGGGGTACGTGTCGCTGCGCGAGATCGAGTCGACCAGCAGCGCATCGCAGCGCACGGTGTTGGCGGAGTGGTGCGCGTTGGCGTCCACCCGCACCTCGCCTCGGTATCCGGCACGACCGCCACCGCGGGCGATCGACTTCGAGACGATCGACGACTGCGTGTACGGCGCCATGTGGATCATCTTCGCGCCGGCGTCCTGGTGCTGACCGGGACCGGCGAAGGCCACCGAGAGGGTCTCGCCCTTGGCGTGCTCGCCCATCAGGTAGATGGAGGGGTACTTCATCGTCACCTTGGAGCCGATGTTGCCGTCGACCCATTCCATGGTCGCGCCCTCGTGGGCGACGGCACGCTTGGTGACGAGGTTGTACACGTTGTTCGACCAGTTCTGGATCGTCGTGTAGCGAACGCGGGCGTTCTTCTTCACGATGATCTCGACCACGGCCGAGTGCAGCGAGTCGCTCTTGTAGATCGGAGCGGTGCAGCCTTCGATGTAGTGGACGTAGCTGTCCTCGTCGGCGATGATCAGCGTCCGCTCGAACTGACCCATGTTCTCGGTGTTGATGCGGAAGTACGCCTGCAGCGGGATCTCGACGTGCACGCCCTTGGGGACGTAGACGAACGAGCCGCCCGACCAGACGGCCGTGTTCAGCGCCGCGAACTTGTTGTCACCGGCGGGGATGACGGTGCCGAAGTACTCCTCGAAGAACTCGGGGTGCTCGCGCAGAGCGGTGTCGGTGTCCATGAAGATGACACCCTGCTGCTCGAGGTCTTCGCGGATCTGGTGGTAGACCACCTCGGACTCGTACTGCGCGGCGACGCCGGCGACGAGGCGCTGGCGCTCGGCCTCGGGGATGCCCAGCTTCTCGTAGGTGTTGCGGATCTCTTCCGGGAGGTCTTCCCAGGTCTGCGCCTGCTTCTCGGTCGAGCGCACGAAGTACTTGATGTTGTCGAAGTCGATCTCCGACAGATCGGCACCCCACGTGGGCATGGGCTTCTTGCCGAAGAGCTGGTAGCCCTTGAGACGCGTCTTGAGCATCCATTCGGGCTCGGACTTCAGGGCCGAGATGCCGCGCACGACGTCTTCGTTGATGCCGCGCTGGGCGAGGGCACCCGCCGCGTCGGTGTCGTGCCAGCCGAACTCGTATTGCCCCAGGCTTTCGAGCTCTGGTCGGTCGATGAGGACATCGGACATGGTGATCACTCTCCTTCTCGGGCCACAACGGTGTCATCCGCCCCGACATTCCGGACTCCGGTCGAAGTCCCAGGAATGTCGCTGGTGGGCCCGCTCGAAGGCGCTGGCTGCGCGCCTAGACTGTCGTGGGTGCGGTTCGCGCGAGCGCTGCACCCGGACCCTTCGATTCTACAGGCAACACCCGCTCCCGGCATGGCACCCCCGCTCTCCCGACGGCCCGGAGCACTTCGACGCCAGGAAGCCGTACGCATGCCCTCCGCCTCGTCCCCCACCGCTTCGACCGACGCCGCCGCGTCCCGCGTGCCGGTCCCTCTGCGCCGCATCGTCGCGTGGCTGCCGACCGAGGTCGACGCCCGCGTGCGCGTCTTCGCGTGGCTGTCGTTCGTGGCCGAGGTGCTCATCATCGGCACCGGCGGCGCGGTGCGTCTGACGGGGTCGGGCCTGGGCTGCCCCACGTGGCCGCGCTGCACCCCCGACTCCCTCGTCAACACCCCCGAGATGGGCATCCACGGCATCATCGAGTTCGGCAACCGCACCCTGACCGGGCTCGTCGGCATCCTGGCCCTCGCCGTCGTCGTGCTGGTGTGGCGCATGCGTCACGAGCGCCGGGTGCTGTTCGTGCTCTCGCTCATCGTGCTCGTCGGGATCGTCGCGCAGGCGGTCGTGGGCGGCATCACGGTGCTCACCGGCCTGAACCCCTTCATCGTCGGCTTCCACTACATCGCCTCGGTGTCGATCGTGGCGGTGTGCGCGGCATTCCTCGTCTTCATGAACCAGCCGGCCGGCCCCCGCGCCCTCGCCGTGCCGCGCGGCTTCGCCGCCCTCGTGCACGCCGCCACCGGCGTGCTCGCCCTCACGATCGTGTTCGGCGTGCTCACCACCGGCGCCGGCCCCCACTCCGGAGACGCCGCCGCGGGCCGCAACGGCTTCGACGCCGAGGTGCTCGAGCACGTGCACTCGTGGCCCGGATACGCCCTGTTCGTGCTGACGCTCGCGATCGTCGTGCTCGCCTGGCGCCTGCGCCTCGACGTCCGCCGCTGGGCCGTCGCGCTGCTGGCCGTCGAGCTCGTGCAGATCGCCGTCGGGCTGTACCAGGCCCGCAACGGCCTGCCCGAGATCGCCGTGGGCACCCACATGGTGCTCGCGGCCCTCGCCGCCGCGACGATGACCGTCGTCGTACTGCGCCTGAAGCGCCCCGCCGTCGTCGAGGCGCCCGCCGCGCGTCGCTCCACGGCATCCGCCCGCAGCTGACGCTCTCGAACCGCACGGGCGGGGCGTTCCGGATGCCGGGAACCCGGCCCATCGCGAAACGTTACCCGGGCGCACCGACCCTTATACGCTCATAGGCCATTCATCGGCGACCCCTATCTCGCGCACCGACGGGTGGGTCATGGTTGACCGTGGCACTTCGGTGTCCGCCGTCCCGTCGTCCCCCGCTTCGGGACCCGTACCCGACACCCCCTGTCGGAACGACAAGGAGTACTCCCCATGAAGACCCGTCCCCGCTTGGTGACCAGCATCCCGTTCTGGGTGCTCGTCGTCGCATCCCTGGCCGCCGTCGCCGGCGGACTCGCGATCGTCCTGAACGGGATCGACGCGATGGAGCAGGTGCTCAACGATCCCAACGCCACGGTCGTGCAGGTCTACGTCGGCCAGTCGTGGGTCGTCGTGGGCGCCGCGGTGCTCGGCGCCGGCGCGATCGGCATCGCTCTGGCGCTGGCGCTCGGTGCTGCCGCAACGCTGACCCGTCGCCCCGACGTCGCAATCGAGACCATCGACTGGAACAGCGACGACGAGACCGTCGCCGAGAGCGCTGCCCCCGTCGCTCCGTTCGCCCCGGCCACCACCGCCACCCCCCTCGCGGTGGAGGACGCCGACATCGAGACCCCCTCGACCGCGACCGCTCCCCCGCAGGCCGCCGCCGCAGCGAACCACGACGCCCCCAAGCTCGACACGGGAGACGACGCCGCGCGTCGCTGATCCCGCGAGACCGAGAACGCCCGCTCCCCTCCTGGGGGCGGGCGTTCTCGCGCGTGGGCGGGGCTCAGGGCGAGCGGCGCGGGCGGGCGGGCGGGTGGAGCAGGTCCAAGGGGCGGATGCCGCGGAGTCGGGTCACGCACACTGCGGAGCCGGGCCACGCCTCGCGGCCCCTCGAGCTCACGGCATCCGGAAACGCGAACGCCCGCCCCGCGAACGGGACGGGCGTCGACGGGACGGATCAGAAGGGCAGCAGCGGGTCGACCGCGATGGCCACGAACAGCAGCGTCAGGTAGGTGATCGAGGCGTGGAACACGCGCATCGGCCGCGGCTCGCCCCCGCGCACGGCGCGGGAGTAGAGGCGGTGCGACTCGTAGATGAACCAGCCGCCGAAGACGAGGGCCGAGACGGTGTACACCAGGCCCATCGGCGCGACGGGGATGAGCAGCAGCGAGCACGCGACGGTCGCCCACGCGTACAGGATGACCTGCAGGCCGACCTGCGAACCGCTGCGCGTGGCGCCGAGCATCGGCACATCGACCTCGTCGTACTGGGCCGCGTACTTCATCGACAGCGGCCAGTAGTGCGGCGGCGTCCACAGGAACACCAGCGCGAACAGGATGAACGGCACGAGCGACAGTGAACCGGTGACCGCCGACCAGCCGATCAGCACCGGGAAGCAGCCCGCGATGCCGCCCCACACGATGTTCTGCTCGGTGCGGCGCTTGAGGATCATCGTGTAGATGACGACGTAGAAGAAGATCGCGGTCGCCGACAGGGCGGCGGCGAGCAGGTTGGTGAAGGCCCACAACCAGATCGTCGAGACCGCCGCGAGCGTCCACGCGAACGTCAGCGCGCCGCGCGGCGAGACCTCGCCCGTGACGAGGGGGCGGTTGACCGTGCGCTGCATGTGCGCGTCGATGTCGCGGTCGAGGTACATGTTGAACGCCGCGGCCGAGCCCGCACTGAGGGAACCGCCGATGACCGTGGCGAAGATGAGCCACAGGTTGGGCAGACCCTGCTGCGCGAGGATCATCACCGGCACGGTGGTGACCAGCAGAAGCTCGAGGACGCGGGGCTTCGTCAGAGCGACGTAGGCCCGGAGGGTGCGTCCGACGGAGCGGCGATCGGTCGTCGCAATGACGTGCGACGTCGTCGAGATGTCCATCGTCCCCCGGGGTAAGCGCGTATAGAACCTCAACGATTCTAAGCCATCCCCACCACAGGTCCGGCCGCCTGTCGACCCCCGTCACAGACGGCAACCGCGACGGGCGATCTCGCTATGCTGGCCAATGAACGCGCGCCCCGCGCCGACACCCCACCCCACTCCCACTCCTACGGTGGTGAGCGCGACGTCGGATCGTGAACAGGGCGCTCAGTATCGAGAAAGGCGACCCTGTTGTCGGACTTCGAATGGGATGACATCGATCGGCGCGCGGTGGACACCGCACGCATCCTGGCGGCTGACGCCGTCGAGAAGGTGGGCAACGGCCACCCGGGGACGGCCATGTCGCTGGCCCCCGCCGCCTACCTGCTCTACCAGCGGGTGCTGCGCCACGACCCGGCCGACACGCACTGGCCCGGCCGCGACCGCTTCATCCTCTCCGCCGGACACTCCTCGCTCACGCAGTACGTGCAGCTCTACCTCGGTGGCTTCGGCCTCGAGAAGAAGGACCTCGAGGAGCTGCGCACCTGGGGCTCCCTGACCCCCGGCCACCCCGAGTACGGCCACACCGACGGCGTCGAGATCACGACCGGACCGCTCGGCCAGGGCCTGGCCTCGTCCGTCGGCTTCGCCTACGCCGCCCGCTACGAGCGCGGCCTCTTCGACGCCGAGACCCCGGCCGGCGAGAGCCCGTTCGACCACTTCGTCTACGTGATCGCCGGTGACGGCGACCTCCAGGAGGGCGTGACCAGCGAGGCCTCCTCGCTCGCCGGCCACCAGGAGCTCGGCAACCTCATCGCGATCTACGACTCCAACCAGATCTCGATCGAAGACGACACCAACGTCGCCTTCACGGAAGACGTCCAGAAGCGCTACGAGGCCTACGGCTGGCACGTGCAGACGGTCGACTGGAAGAAGACCGGCCAGTACGTCGAAGACGTCGCCGAACTGCACTCCGCGATCGAGGCCGCCAAGGGCGAGACGAGCAAGCCCTCGCTCATCATCCTCAAGACGATCATCGGCTGGCCCTCGCCCGGCAAGCAGAACTCCGGCAAGATCCACGGCTCCGCCCTCGGCGCCGACGAGCTCAAGGCCACGAAGGAGGTGCTCGGCTTCGACCCCGAGCAGCACTTCGCCGTCGCCGACGACGTGCTCTCGCACACGCGCCAGCTCGTCGAGCGCGGCGAGGCCGAGAAGGCCGCCTGGCAGGAGAAGTTCGACGCGTGGGCCGAGGCCCACCCCGAGCGCAAGCAGCTGTGGGACCGCCTGCAGGCCCGCGAGCTGCCCGGCGACATCGCCGACGCGCTGCCCGCCTTCGAGGCCGGCAAAGACGTCTCGACCCGCGCCGCCAGCGGCACGGTGATCAACGCGCTCGCCGCCGAGCTCCCCGAGCTCTGGGGCGGTTCGGCCGACCTCGCCGAGTCGAACCTCACCACGATCAAGGATGCCAAGTCGTTCATCCCCTCGTCGTGGTCGACGCACGAGTGGTCGGGCGACCCCTACGGCCGCGTTCTGCACTTCGGCATCCGCGAGCACGCCATGGGCGCGATCCTCAACGGCATCGTGCTGCACGGTCCCACGCGTCCGTTCGGCGGCACCTTCCTCATCTTCAGCGACTACATGCGCCCGCCGGTGCGTCTGGCCGCCCTGATGAACATCCCCACGATCTTCGTCTGGACGCACGACTCCGTCGCCCTCGGTGAGGACGGCCCCACGCACCAGCCGATCGAGCAGCTCGCGACGCTCCGCGCCATCCCGAACTTCGCCCTCGTGCGTCCGGCGGATGCCAACGAGACCTCGGTCGTGTGGCTCGAGATGCTGCGTCGCACCGCCGGCCCTGCCGGCATCGCCCTCACCCGCCAGAACATCCCCGTCTTCGCCCGCGGCGAGGGCGAGGCGTCCGGCGACGAGTTCGCCTCCGCGGCGAACGCCGTCAAGGGTGCGTACGTGCTGGCCGAGGCCGCGAACGGCGAGCCCGATGTGATCCTCATCGCCACCGGCTCCGAGGTGCAGCTGGCCGTCGAGGCCCGCGAGAAGCTCGCCGCCGAGGGCGTGCACGCCCGCGTCGTGTCGGCTCCCTCGCTCGAGTGGTTCGCCGAGCAGGACGAGGCCTACCGCGAGTCGGTGCTGCCGTCGTCGGTGAAAGCGCGCGTGTCGGTCGAGGCCGGCTCCGCCCTGAGCTGGGCGGGCATCGTCGGCGACGCCGGCCGCTCGGTCGCGATCGACCACTTCGGTGCGTCGGCCGACTACAAGACCCTGTTCCAGAAGTTCGGCATCACCACCGAGCACGTCGTCGAGGCCGCGCGCGAGTCGCTGGCCGCCGCGAAGAAGTAATCAGAGGAGAACCAGAATCATGAGCACTCCCACCGCCGACCTCGCCGCCCAGGGCGTCAGCATCTGGCTCGACGACCTGTCGCGTCAGCGCATCCAGTCCGGCAACCTCGCCGAGCTCATTCAGTCGCGCAACGTCTCGGGTGTCACCACGAACCCGACCATCTTCGCCGGCGCCCTCTCGAAGGGCGAGGCGTACGAGGGTCAGGTCAAGGAGCTCGCGGCCGCCGACGCCAGCGTCGACGAGGCGATCTTCTCGATCACCACCGACGACGTGCGCGACGCGTGCGACATCTTCACCCCGGTCTTCGACGCAACCAACGGCGTCGACGGTCGCGTGTCGATCGAGGTCTCCCCCGACCTCGCCCACGACACCGAGGGCACCGTCGCGCAGGCGAAGGACCTCTCGGCCCGCGTCGACCGCAAGAACGTGCTGATCAAGATCCCCGCGACCAAGGCGGGCCTGCCCGCCATCACCGAGGTCATCGGCGCCGGCATCTCGGTCAACGTCACGCTCATCTTCAGCCTCGAGCGCTACGAAGAGGTCATCGACGCCTACCTCGCCGGTGTCGAGAAGGCGCAGGCCGCCGGCCACGACATCTCGACCCTGCAGTCGGTGGCGTCGTTCTTCGTGTCGCGCGTCGACACCGAGATCGACAAGCGTCTGGCCGCCATCGGCACCGACGAAGCAGCCGCGCTCAAGGGCAAGGCCGGCATCGCCAACGCGCGCCTGGCCTACGAGCTGTACGAGAAGAAGTTCTCGGAAGACCGCGCCAAGAAGTTGCTGGATGCCGGCGCCACGGTGCAGCGTCCGCTCTGGGCCTCGACCGGTGTCAAAGACCCGGCGCTGCCCGACACGCTCTACGTCACCGAGCTCGTCGCCCCCGGCACCGTGAACACGATGCCGGAGAAGACGCTCGAGGCCACCTTCGACCATGGCGTGATCGAGGGCGACACCGTGACCGGTGCCTACGCCGACGCGCACGACGTGTTCGACCGCCTGGCCGCGGCCGGCGTCGACGTCGCCGACGCGACGCAGGTGCTCGAAGACGAGGGTGTCGAGAAGTTCATCGCCTCGTGGCACGAGCTGCAGGACACCGTCAGGACCGCTCTGCAGGCCGGAAGCGCCCAGGCCGCGAAGTGAGCTTCGCCGTCAAGGTCACCGGCCACGTTAAGTCGGTCGTCGACGCCGAGCTGCCGGGACTCACCGGCTCGCTCATCGCGTCGGGGATCACGGCGTCCGACCCCACACTGTGGGGCACGGCCGCCGAAGACGAGGCGTCGCGTCGGTTGGGGTGGGTGCGGGCGGTCACCGTCTCGCGCCCCCTCGTGCCCGAGATCACGGCCCTGCGCGACGAGCTCGTCGCGCAGGGCGTGACCCGCGTCGTGCTGGCGGGCATGGGCGGATCCTCGCTCGCCCCCGAGGTCATCGCGCAGTCGGCCGGTGTGCCGCTCGTCATCCTCGACTCGACCGCTCCGGGCCAGGTGCTCGCCGCGATCGACGGCGACGCTGAGTCCGGCGGGCTCGAGAAGACCGTGCTCGTCGTGTCGAGCAAGTCGGGCTCGACCATCGAGACCGACTCCGCGAAGCGTGCGTTCGAGGCCGCCTTCCGCGACCTCGGCATCGACCCGGTGCAGCGCATCGTCGTGGTCACCGACCCCGGTTCGCCGCTCGAGCAGTCGGCTCGCGCCGACGGCTACCGCGTCTTCACCGCCGACCCCACGGTCGGCGGTCGCTACTCCGCGCTCACCGCCTTCGGCCTCGTGCCGGCCGGCCTCGCCGGAGTCGACATCGACGACCTGCTCGACGAGGCGGACGCCACGCTGCTCGAGGTCGCGATCGACTCCCCCGAGAACCCGGCGCTCGTGCTGGCCGCGGCCATCGCGGGTGGCGGAGAGCTGCGCCGGGACAAGCTCGGCCTCGTCACCGACGGCAGCCACCTGATCGGCCTGCCCGACTGGATCGAGCAGCTGATCGCCGAGTCCACCGGCAAACAGAGCACCGGCATCCTGCCCGTCGTCCTGCTCCCGGTCTCGCCCGAGCTCGAGTCGACGCCCGACGACCTGCAGGTCGTGCGCTTCGTCGACGACGCGGACGCCTTCCACCTGTTCGACCGCCACACCGGCGAGGTGCTCGTGAGCGGCTCGCTCGGTGCGCAGTTCGTCGTGTGGGAGTACGCCACCGCGATCGCCGGTCGCCTGCTCGGGATCGACCCCTTCGACCAGCCCGACGTCGAATCGGCGAAGGAGGCGACGCGCGGTCTGCTCGACGCGCAGCCCGCCCCCACCGCCCCGGCGTTCGTCGTCGACGGCGTCGAGGTGCGCGTGTCCGACCCGGCCCTGGCCGCCGACGGCACCATCGCGGGCGTGCTCGACGCGCTCTGGCGCACGGTGCCCGCAGACGGCTACGTCAGCGTGCAGGCGTACGTGAACCGACTCGACCTCGCGCAGCTCGCGGGGTTGCGCGAACTCGTCGCCGCCGACTCCGGCCGGCCGACGACCTTCGGGTGGGGACCGCGCTTCCTGCACTCCACCGGGCAGTACCACAAGGGCGGACCCGCCAACGGCGTGTTCCTCCAGATCATCGAACGCACCGACGTCGACCTCGAGATCCCGGGGCGACCGTTCACGTTCGGACAACTCATCCAGGCACAGGCCGCGGGCGACGCGAGCGTGTTGGCGGAGGGCCACGGCCGTCCCGTCGTCACGCTGACGCTGACCGACCCGCAGGTCGAAGTCCTCTCACTCTTCGAGGCGGCACAGTAAGCATGGTCGTAGAGATCACACCGGGTCACAATCCCCTCCGCGATCCCGAGGATCGCCGACTGAACCGGATCGCCGGGCCCAGCGCCCTCGTGATCTTCGGCGTCACCGGCGACCTCTCGCGCAAGAAGCTCATGCCGGCGGTCTACGACCTCGCCAACCGCGGCCTGCTCCCTCCCGGCTTCGCGCTCGTGGGCTTCGCCCGCCGCGACTGGGAGGACCAGGACTTCGCGAAGGTCGTGTACGAGTCGGTCAAGCAGCACGCGCGCACGGAGTTCCGCGAGGAGACGTGGAAGGAGCTCCTCGAGGGCATCCGCTTCGTGCAGGGCGAGTTCGACGACCCCGAGGCGTTCGCGCGCCTGCGCGAGACCGTCGACAAGCTCGACGTCGAACGCGGCACCATGGGCAACCACGCCTACTACCTGTCGATCCCGCCGAAGGCCTTCCCCCTCGTCACCACGCAGCTGAAGGCGTCGGGACTCGTGGGCGACAAGGCCGACGGCGTCAACGGCTGGCGACGCGTCGTCATCGAGAAGCCGTTCGGTCACGACCTGGCATCCGCTCGCGAGTTGAACGAGGTCGTCGAGAGCGCGTTCCCCGCCGACTCGATCTTCCGCATCGACCACTACCTCGGCAAGGAGACGGTGCAGAACATCCTCGCACTGCGCTTCGCCAACGAGCTGTACGAGCCGATCTGGAACCGCAACTACGTCGACCACGTGCAGATCACCATGGCCGAGGACATCGGCGTGGGCGGTCGCGCCGGGTACTACGACGGCATCGGTGCGGCGCGCGACGTCATCCAGAACCACCTCCTGCAGCTGCTCGCGTTGACCGCGATGGAGGAGCCGATCAGCTTCAACGCCGCCGACCTGCGCGCCGAGAAGGAAAAGGTCCTCGCGGCGGTGCGCCTGCCCGAGAACCTCGCCGAGGCCACCGCCCGCGGGCAGTACGCCGGCGGATGGCAGGGCGGAGAGAAGGTGCTCGGCTTCCTCGAAGACGACGGGATGAACCCCGGCTCGGTCACCGAGACGTACGCGGCCATCAAGCTCGAGATCAACACGCGCCGCTGGTCGGGCGTTCCGTTCTACGTGCGCAGCGGAAAGCGGCTCGGACGACGCGTGACCGAGGTCGCCGTGGTGTTCAAGCGCGCTCCCCAGCAGCTGTTCTCGCACAGCCAGACGCAGGAGCTCGGTCAGAACGCCCTGGTCATCCGCGTGCAGCCCGACGAGGGCGTCACGATCCGCTTCGGCTCGAAGGTCCCCGGCGACGGCACGCAGGTGCGCGACGTCACCATGGACTTCGGCTACGGGCACGCCTTCACCGAGGCGAGCCCCGAGGCCTATGAGCGCCTCATCCTCGACGTGCTGCTCGGCGACCCGCCGCTGTTCCCGCGTCACGAGGAGGTCGAGCTCAGCTGGAAGATCCTCGATCCCATCGAGGAGTTCTGGGCCGCTCAGGGCGGTCCGCTCGAACAGTATTCGCCCGGGTCGTGGGGGCCGGCATCCGCCGACGAACTCCTCGCCCGCGACGGCCGCACCTGGAGGCGCCCGTGATCATCGATCTGCCCGACACCACCGTCAGCGCGATCTCGAAGAGTCTCGTCAGCGTGCGCGAAGAGGGCGGCGCCGTCGCCCTCGGTCGCGTGCTGACGCTCATCATCGTCACGCACCACGGCGCCGAAGAAGAGGTCATCGCCGCCGCGAACGACGCCTCGCGCGAGCACCCCATGCGGGTGATCGCGGTCTCCCTCGGCGACAGCGACGAGGAGCCGCGTCTCGACGCGCAGATCCGCGTGGGCGGCGACGCCGGCGCGAGCGAGGTCGTGGTGCTGCGCGCACACGGCCCCGCGGGATCCAACGCCGAGAGCCTCGTGACCGGACTCCTCCTGCCCGACGCCCCCGTCGTGGCGTGGTGGCCCGCCGAGGCTCCCGAGACCCCGTCGACCTCCGCGATCGGTCGCATCGCGCAGCGTCGCATCACGGATGCCTCGTCGCAGGCCGATCCGGCGGCGTGGGTCGCGCAGCTCGGCGAGCACTACGCGCCCGGCGACACCGACTTCTCGTGGACCCGCGTGACGCGCTGGCGCGAACAGCTGGCCGCGGTCCTCGACCAGCCGCCGTTCGAGCCGGTCACCGCGATCGAGGTGCGCGGTGCGGCGGATTCCCCGTCGACCGCCCTGCTGGCGGCCTGGCTCGGCATGAAGCTCGACGCGCCCGTCGACTACGCCTACCTGCCCGCCGACGAGTGGGCCAGCGGCATCAAGTCGGTGCGCCTCACCCGTCCGAGCGGCGACACGCTCCTCGAGCGGCCCGAGTCCGGTGTCGCGGTGCTCACGCAGCCCGGTCAGCCCACGCACGATCTGGCGTTCCCGCGCCGCACGCTGCGCGAGTGCCTCGCCGAAGAACTGCGCCGCCTCGACCCCGACCTGCTGTACGGACGGGTCATCACCGAGGGTCACGACCTGCTCCTCGCCGCGAGCGAGCGGAGTGCATCGTGACCGAGAACGGCGCCGTCAAGCAGGTCATCATCAAGGCGGACGCCGACGCCCTGGCATCGTACGTCGCGACGCGGTTCATGAACCGCGTCGTCAAGCGCGTCGCCGAAGGCAAGCGCATGCACGTCTGCCTCACCGGCGGCACGATGGGCGGAGCCGTGCTGCGCACCGCGGCGAAGGACGAGCGGGTCGGCGAGATCGACTGGTCGCTCGTGCACTTCTGGTTCGGTGACGAGCGGTTCGTGCCGCGCGACTCCGACGACCGCAACGAGAAGCAGGCCCGCGAGGCGTTCCTCGACCACCTCGACATCCCGGCCGAGAACATCCACGTCGTCGCCTCGACCGACGACGGGCTCGACCTCGATGCCGCCGCGATCGCCTACGCCGACGAGCTCGCGCAGTTCGCCCCCTCGGACCGCAGCGAGACCGGCCCCTGGCCGTCGTTCGACATCTGCTTCCTGGGCGTGGGTCCCGATGCGCACATCGCGTCGCTGTTCCCCGACCGGCCGGAGATCTCGGTCACCGACCGCGCAACCGTGCCGGTGCGCAACTCCCCCAAGCCGCCGAGCGACCGCGTCTCGCTGACGCGGCCGGTCATCAACTCGTCGAAGCGCGTCTGGATGGTCGTGGCGGGAGCCGACAAGGCCGCCGCCCTCGGTCTCGCCCTCGCGGGCGCGAGCTACCAGAGCGTCCCGGCCGCCGGGGCGAAGGGCCGCCGTCGCACGGCGTTCTTCGTCGACGAGGTCGCCGCCGATCAGGTGCCCCCGCAGCTCATCGACCGCGAGTACTGAGCCTCGACCCTTCTGCAGAGACCGGATGCCATGGCATCCGGTCTCTGCTTCTTGCTCGGTGTACTCGCGGCTGACGTCTCTTGTCGTGGGCGGCCCGTGCTCGTACGATTCGGGTGGGGGGCATCCTGATTCGCGCGAGGAGCGTTCGGATGCCATTTGTTGGACGTGAGCGAGAAGTACGGGTCGCGTCGGACCTGGTCGGGTCGGGCAGTGGATCCGCGGGCCTGTTCGTCGGCGAGAGCGGGTCGGGCAAGACGGCCCTGGCTCGTGAGCTCGCCGCTCGACACGGGGCCGTGCTGGTCACCGTCAGCCCGAACGAGCGCATGTGGCCGCTGTCGGGCCTCACCGCGGTGGCCGCCGCCCTCGACGACGGACGCCGGGCGGCTGTCGACGGCGTGCTGGCGCGCGGTCGCGACTGGCCCGAGCACCTCATCGCCGAGGAAGTCAGCCGCACCCTGCACCTCGTGCGCGGCGGAGCGTGCGTCGTGGTGATCGACGACCTCGACGACATGGACAGCGCGAGCATCACGGTGCTGTCGTACGTGTTCGGGCGCCTCCGCGGCACCGGCGTGAGCGTGCTGGCCACGAGCGGGACCCTGGAGGAGCGCCACGACTTCGCGGGCATGATGCAGACGCGCATCCGTCGGCTGTCGTTCGACGAATCGGTGGATCTCGCCCGCTCCGCTCTCGGCGACGCCTCGGCACCCGCCGTGCTGCGCATCGTCGCCGAGCTGTCGGCGGGTGATCCGGGCGTGCTCGCGGGACTCCGCCTGAGCGCCGCGGAGGCGACCGGCGACGAGCCGCTGAACGTGCCGCTGCGCCTGCGCGATCAGGCCCCCAGCCGCCGCCAGCGGCGCGAGGTCCGGGCGTTGGATCCGCGGTGGGGCGAGCTTCTCGACCTGCTCGCGGTCGGACCGGTGTACGGCACCGATCGTCTGCGGCGCGCAGCGCGTGAGAGCGGCGCTGACGTCGACGACCTCGTGGAGGAGGGACTCGTCGTCGTCCGTGGCCAGCTCTCCCGCATCGCCGACCCGGCGCGCCGCCTGCGCCGCCACGCCGGCCTCGGAGCCGACGACCGGCGGCGCCTGCACGCGCGCGCAGCCGACGACCACGCGGGGGCGTACCCCGCCATCCGCGGGTGGCACGGCAGCTTCCTCGAGCCGCACGCCGACCGCGAGCCCCTCCTCGCGGGAGCCGTCCTGCTGGCCCACGAGGGCGAGGCGATGGCGGCCGTCGAGTTCGCCGAGCGGGCGCTGGCCGGTGACATCGACGAGGCCCTGCGTTCGAGGCGTCTCGTCGACCTCGGCGAGGCCCTCGTGTTCGGCGGGCACGACGAGCTCGGCCAGCACTACCTGCGCCGCGCCGGGGCGAGTTCAGACCCCGACACGCGCGCCCGCGGGGCGATGGCGCGGCTGCGCGCGCTCTCGGTGGTCGACCACGTCGTCGACGACAGCGTCCTGACGCACGTCGCACCCGGCGTCGGCGCCGAGGCCGCGGCATCCGAGAGACTCCTCTGCGAGAGCGCGGCCCTGCACCTGCACCGCGGAGAGGTGCACCTGGCCGCCGAGCGCATCTCGACCGCCGTGGAGATCGGCGTCGCCTCCACCCGCACGGCGCTGCTGGCGCACATGACGCGCGAGTTGGGCGGCCACTGCCCGGAGGTGTCCCCCGTGCACCTCATCGAGGCGGGCGAATCCCCCGCCGACGAGGCGATCCTCACCGCCGGCGTGCAGCTGCTGCGCGAGGATTACGCGTCGGCGCGACAGACGATCCGCGCCCAGCTCGACCGCCGGCCGCGGCTCGCTCCGCTGTGGCGCGAGCACCTCCTGCGTCAGCTGGTCACCGCCGAGGTGCGCGCCGGCGACCCGACCGCCGCGCGCGAGGCGGTCACGGCCTGGCAGCACGAATGGCTGCCCGGTCGTCGGCCCGACGCGGCGAGCACGCTCATCCTCGCCGCGGCGGCGCTCCTGGAGACTCCACCCTCGCGTACCGCCGAGCTCGTCCGCCAGGGACGCGAGCGTGCGCGTCGCGAGCGCGCGACGGCGCTGCTGCCGTGGTTCTGCGCCATCGACGGACTGCTCGCCCTCCGAGAGGGACGACCCGCGGATGCCGTCGACCAGCTCCGCACCGCGCAGGCGACGGCCCCCGACGCCGACCCCGCCGTCATGCGCATCGCCGCCGATCTCGTCGAGGCCCTGTGGCTCGCCGGACGCCGCGCCGAAGCCCTGCACGAACTCGACCGCCTCGAGCGGCTCGCCGCCGCCTCTCCCCGGCGGTGGACGCAGCTCGCGCTCGCCCGCGCCCGCGCCGTGTGCCGCTCGGCGCACGAGGGGGCCGCCGCGTTCTCCGAGGTCGCCGCCCTCTTCCGGCCCGACGACGCCCCCTTCGAGCGCGAGAACCTGCGTCTCGCGCGCCTGCGCTGCCTGCCCGACGACCCCACGGGCGCGATCCGCGCCCTCACCCCGGCGTCCGAGGGGTCGCTCGACACCGGCGCGCTCTCGCCGAACGAACAGGACATCGTCGCTCTCGTGGAGCGCGGCCTGCGCAATCGCGAGATCGCCGCAGCCCTGTACATCTCGCTGCGCACCGTCGAACTGCGCCTGACCGGGATCTACCGCAAGCTCGGGATCACCTCGCGCGTGCAGCTGATCGCGCACTTGCACGGCGCGGTGGGCTGAGCGGGAGGTTCTGCACCCTCGAGGTCACCTCGCGTGCACGCACGGGCGGTCGCGCGCGTGGACGGAGCGTCGGGCTGAGCGGGAGGTTCTGCACCCTCGAGGTCACCTCGCGTGCACGCACGGGCGGTCGCGCGCGTGGACGGAGCGTCGGGCTGAGCGCTGGCCCCCGCATGCGGGAATCACCGCACCTGCACGGCTCGGAATCACCTCGCGTGTGCAGCCGATCGCGCATCTGCGCGGAGCGCGAGCCGCGCCGTCGCCGCCGGGACCGCGGCGGGGCGTCGGTCGGGACTGCGCCAGCGACCGTCGGAAGGTCGCCCGAGCGCCGCGGTGAGCGCGCGCAGGCACAGGGCCGCGTCCCAGACCCGCATGAGCGGGTACAGCAGCATCGCCACGCGCGGCCGGGTTTCCGACACCAGGCAGACGAAGGCGCTCATCGTGAGGTCGACGAGCAGGAACCCCAGCAGGAGCGGGCCCACCGGCAGCACGGCGGCGACGTCGGCGGCCGTGGCGGCGACCTCCCCGCTGCCGAGCGCGCCCACCAGCGCCGCCGCGGTCGCGACGAGCAGCACCGGCAGCATGGCCACGAGCACGAGGCTCGACACCACCGTCTCGAGGGCGAAGAGACCGACCGAAGCCCAGAAGACCCCGCGGTGAGGACCGTGCCGGCGCACCGTCTGCCAGAAGCCGAGGCTCCACCGCCGCACCTGCGATGAATAGTCGCGCAGCACGTCGGGATCCTGGGTCTCGGCGATCGCGCACTCCGGGTGGAAGGCGATGCGTCCGAGCTTCTTGGCGTGCACCTCGAAGGTCATGTTGAAGTCCTCGATCGACAACCCGGGCGCGTCGATGTCGATGCGGTCGAGCACATCCGTGCGGTACAGGCTCGCGAAGCCGGGGACGATCGCCACGGCATCCGCCCCCTGCGCCGCCTGGCCGAACTTGTGCAGGTACTGCGTGCACACGTAGGTGCGCTCGCGGTACGCGGTGAGGAAGCGCCCCATGCGCGTGGCAGGGGCCTCCGTCGACGTCGTCGCCCGCCCCGCGACGGCCACGACGCCGTCGTCGGTGAACTGCGGCAGGGCCGTGCGCAGGTAGTCGGGGCGTGGGCGGGAGTCGGCGTCGAGCAGCAGCAGCAGGGCGAAGCGCTCGGCGATGCGGAAGTGCTTGAGTCCGGCGCGGATCGCCCCGGCCTTGCCGCGGTTGGGCCGCAAGTCCCACGCCACGGCCCCCGCGTCGCGCGCGCGGGCGACGGTGGCATCGCTCGAGCCGTCGGAGACGACGAACACGTGCCCCTCCGGCACCAGTCGACGGGCGGCGAGCACGGCGTCGGCGATGACGAGTTCCTCGTTGTGCGCGGCGATGAGCACGGCGACGTCGGCGGGGCGGTAGTACATCGACGGCGTCAGCAGGGTTGCCGCTGGCCGTCGTTCCGCGACGAGCCGGCAGAGCGCCGCGAGGCCCCAGACGAGCGTGGACACGCCCACCGTGCAGACGGCGACGAGCACGACGAGAGCGGAGGTCATGGCATCCCACCTCTTCGGGTCTTCGGGGCGAGGGTTTCGGGTCGCGGTTTCGGGTCGCGGGGCGGCGGCGGCATCCGGATCGCGTGTACGAGACGAGCGAGCGGATGCCGTGTCGAGCCCGACCGTACGCGAGCAGGGCCCCGCTGCGACCGCGTCGGCCCGCAGTCGCTGTTGCGGTATCCCGCATATCCGGTTGCGGTCCGCGGGACCCCGCATGATCGCCCCGGGTTCCTTGACCCGCCCGTGCCCGGCGCAGCACTGTGAACCGCGGATCAGCTCCGATACCACCTCGCCAGCTGACGCACCACCCGATTCGTCCGAGGGGGCGCCGCATTTCCCCCGCCGTCCTCTCGGACCCGCTGTTGGAGGATGAAGATGTCCACGATCGACGTCCGCGCTGACGAACTCGCCCCGTCTCAGCCGCGTACTCACGACACCGCCCCGCTCACCCCGCCCTCGCCGGCGTTCGACTTCGACGTCGCGATCGTGGGGCTCGGCTACGTCGGACTCCCGACGGCCCTGGCCTACCACGCCAGCGGCTCGCGGGTGCTGGCGCTCGACGTCTCGCCCCGCCGGCTGCGCACCATCGCCGCGCGCGGCGCCGACCTCATCGACACCGACCGCGAACGCCTCGACACGGCGCTACGGACGCCCGCGGCGTTCCGCCTCACCAGCGACACCGCCGAGCTCTCGCGGGCCGCCGCCATCATCGTGTGCGTACCGACTCCGGTCGACCACCAGCAGGTCCCCGACCTCGCCCCGCTGCGGGCGGCATGCGCCACCGTCGTCGCCGCCGCCCGCCCCGGTCAGCTCGTCATGCTCACCTCGACCACCTACGTCGGCTGCACGCACGACCTCGTCGAGGCTCCCCTGCGCGAGCGCGGGTTCGAGATCGGCCGCGACTTGTTCGTCACCTTCAGCGCCGAGCGCATCGACCCCGGCAACATCGGCTTTGCGCAAGAGGTCGTCCCCCGCGTCGTGGGCGGCGCCACCCCGCAGTGCGAGGAGGAGGGCGCGCGCCTGCTCGCCCGCTACGCCGCGCGGGTGCACCGGGTGTCGAGCCTGGCCACCGCCGAGATGACGAAGCTGCTCGAGAACACCTTCCGCGCCGTCAACATCGCCCTCGCCAACGAGTTCGCCGACATCTGCGGGGCCCTCGACGTGCCCGTCACCGAGGTGATCGAGGCCGCGAGCACCAAGCCCTACGGCTTCATGGCGTTCTACCCCGGTCCCGGGGTCGGCGGCCACTGCATCCCGTGCGATCCGCACTACCTGCTCTGGCAGCTCAAGGCGCTGCACGTCGACGCGGGGGTCATCACCGAGGCGATGACGCGCATCGCCGCGCGTCCGCGCCGGGTGGTCGACCGCATCCGAGACGTGCTCGGTCGCGCCGGCAAGGGCACGCTCGGCGCCCGCGTGCTCGTCGTCGGCGTCACCTACAAGCCCGACGTCGCCGACCTGCGCGAGTCCCCCGCCCTCGAGATCATCGACCACCTCATCGACGTCGGCGCCGAGGTGCAGTACGTCGACACGCACGCCCCGCACATCCACCTCGATTCCGGTCGCGAGCGCGACTCGCTGCCCGATCCGGCGGCGTTCCACCCCGACATCGTGCTCGTGCACACCCGCCACCACGACGCCGACCTGGCGTGGCTCGACGGCGACGCGGTCGTCGTCGACGGCACTTACCGCAGCTCCGACATCGCCGGGCGGGTGCTCCTGTGAGCGGCGTTCCGGTCTACCCCGCATCCGGAGGATCGCACATGAAGACACTCGTCACCGGCGGCGCCGGCTTCGTCGGCAGCCACCTCGTCGAACACCTGCTCGATCGCGGCGACGAGGTCGTCGTGCTCGACGACCTGTCCACTGGGTCGGCGCGCAACCTCGCGGGGGTGGCCCACGACCCGCGGCTCGAGATGATCCACGGCTCGATCCTCAACGCCAAGACCGTCGACACCGCCATCCGCGGCTGCGATCGCGTGTTCCACCTGGCCGCTGCGGTGGGCGTCAAGCTCATCGTCGAGCAGCCGTTGCGGGGCCTGCGCATCAACATCCACGGCACCGAGAACGTGCTGACCGCCGCGATCGAGCATCAGGCCTCGGTCCTTCTGGTGTCCACGAGCGAGGTCTACGGCAAGAACACCGCCGACCGACTGCGCGAGGACTCCGACCGCATCCTCGGCGACCCGCTGCTGTCGCGCTGGACCTATGCCGGAGCCAAGGGCATCGACGAGGCGTTCGCGAAGGCGTACTGCGACCAGGAGGGTCTCGACGTCGCGATCGTGCGCCTGTTCAACACCGTCGGTCCGCGCCAGACCGGGCGCTACGGCATGGTGCTGCCCAACCTCGTGGGCCAGGCGCTGCGCGGGCACCCGCTGACGGTGTTCGGCGACGGCCTGCAGACGCGGTGCTTCTCGGCCGTCGAAGACGTCGTCCCTGCGATGGTGCAGATCGAGCGCGACCCGCGGGCGCGTGGGCAGGCCTACAACCTCGGCGGGGCGCGCGAGATCTCGATCCTCGATCTGGCGCGCGAGATCATCGAGACCCTCGACAGTCGCAGCGAGATCGCGCTCGTGCCCTACGAGCAGGCCTACGCCGCCGGGTTCGA
Source organism: Microbacterium sp. JC 701 (assembly GCF_021026215.1). Classification (NCBI taxonomy): domain Bacteria; kingdom Bacillati; phylum Actinomycetota; class Actinomycetes; order Micrococcales; family Microbacteriaceae; genus Microbacterium; species Microbacterium sp. JC 701. The sequence goes on along the minus strand of NZ_JAJNCV010000002.1, from coordinate 28,939 downwards.
AGACATGCGCCGGCGGGTGCCCGACAACACCAAGGCCCACGACCTGGTGGGCTACGAGCCGCACACCTCCCTCACCTCGACGATCATGCGCGTCGCCGCCGATCTGCTCGCCCGCGAGAGGCTGGGGTCGGATGCCATGCCCCTGGCCGGCGCAGGGACGTTCCGGGGCGTGGTCTGATGTGCGGCATCACCGCGTACCGCGGCCCGTCCGCCGCCGCGTCGCGGGCGCGCGCCGCTCTCGAGCGGCTCGAGTATCGCGGCTACGACTCGGCCGGCGTCGCCGCACGTCACCCCGACGGGACCTGCGTGCACCTGCGCACGCTCGACGGCGTCGCGGCGCTCGCGGAGCCCGTGGGCGAGAGGGCGGCGGATGCCACGACCGCGGCGATCGGCCACACCCGCTGGGCCACGCACGGTGGGGTGACCGAGTCGAACGCCCATCCGATCGAGGACTGCGGCGGGCAGCTGTTCATCGTGCACAACGGCATCGTCGAGAACGCCGACGTGCTGCGGGCCCACCTGATCGCGGCGGGGCACCGCTTCGCCAGCGAGGTCGACAGCGAGGTCATCGTGCACCTCGTCGAGCAGGCCCACCGCCCGGGTGTCGGCCTCGGCGACGCGCTCGCCGACGCGGTCACGCGTCTCGAGGGAACGTGGGCCGTCGTCGCCCTCGACACCCGCACGGGCGCTCTGGCCGCGACCGCGCACGGCTCTCCCCTCGTGTTCGCCGAGGGCGACGAGGGGGCGTACTTCGCCAGCGACGTCGGGGCGATCACGCCGGTCGTGTCGGCCTTCCGCGTGCTCGAAGACGACGACGTCGTCGAGGTGTCGGCCGAGGGCATGCGGTGGCATCGCGCGGGCGGCAGCTGTCGTCCGCGGGGCCTCTGGCCCGTGCCGAAGACGGCCCTGCTGTCGACCAAGGGGCGTCACCGCGACCACATGGGCAACGAGATCGACGAGCAGCCGCTGGTCGCCCAGCGCGTGGTCGACGCCCTCGCCCCCGCGATCACCGACGGACTGCTGTGGCGCGGGCTCGGCCTGCCGCCCCTCGACGAGATCGACCGCGTCGCCATCATCGGCTGCGGCACCTCGCTGCACGCGGGGCGCGCGATCGCGGGCGTCTTCTCGCGCGTCGGCGGTCTGCCCACGCGCGCCCTCGTCGCCAGCGAAGCCGCGCACGGGGTGTGGGAGCCCCGCACGCTGGTGATCGCCATCAGTCAGTCCGGAGAGACCGCCGACGTGCTGCGGGCCCTGCAGGGGCTTCCTGCCGAGCACGGCACGGTGCTGGCCCTCACCAACAACCCCTCGTCGTCCCTGGCCCGGCGCGCCGACGCCGTGATCGACTGCCTCGCCGGTCCCGAGATCGGGGTCGCGGCGACGAAGACCTTCGTCGCGCAGGTGCTCACGGGTGTCTGCGTCGCGCTGTCGGGGCTGACCGTCTCGCATCGGGCGGATGCCACCCTGCTCGACGCCGACGTCCGTGCCCTCACCGCGACCCCCGAGGCGCTGTCGACGGCGCGCGACACGTGGCGGGGCCCTGCCGCGACCCTCGCGGCCGAGTTCGCCCGGGCGTCGGGCTTCCTCTTCCTCGGCCGCGGCGCCGGACTCGTCTACGCCGCGGAGGGCGCGCTCAAGCTGAAGGAACTGTCGTACCGCTGGGCCGAGCACCAGCCGGCGGGTGAGCTCAAGCACGGGCCGTTGGCCCTGGTGGATGCCGGCACTCCGGTGTTCGTCGTCGACGACGGCGACCCGCGCCTCGAGGTCGACATCGCCGAGGTGACCGCACGGGGGGGCCGCGTCATCCGGCTCGGTGAACGCATCCTCCGCGTGGGCGGACTCCCCCTCCACCTCCCCCGCACCGGGCCGTCGTGGGGGCCGCTCGAGACCGTCGTGCCCCTGCAGATGTTCGCCCGAGAGCTCGCCCTGCGCCTGCATCGCGACGTCGACAAGCCCCGCAACCTGGCCAAGTCGGTGACGGTGTCCTGAGCTTTCCTCCCCCCACCTCGCCCCGCACGAAAGGCAGTCCTCCATGACCCGACGAGACCTCCGTATCGCCAGGCGGCGCCCACCCACGTCTCCACGCCGACCGTGGGTGCGCGCCCTCGCGGTGCTCGCGACCCTCGGGGTGGCGGTGGCGGGCTCCGTCGCGCTCGCCCCCGCCCCCGCCGAGGCGGCCACCCGCACCGTCGTCAGCCTCACGTTCGACGACGGCAACGCCGATCAGCTGAAAGCGCTGCCCGCGCTCCAGGCCAACGGCATGAAGGCGACCTTCTACATCCCCTCCGGCTACATCGGCGCGTCGACCTACATGACCCGCACCGACCTGACGAACCTCAAGAACGCCGGCATGGAGATCGGCGGGCACACCGTCAACCACGCCGATCTGACCGCGGTCAGCCTCGACGAGGCCACGCGCCAGATCTGCCAGGATCGCAAGAACCTCACCTCGTGGGGCTTCAACGTCCGCAGTTTCGCCTATCCCTTCGCCGACGCGAACGCCGACGTCGAGAAGGCCGTCGCGGCGTGCGGATACAACAGCGGCCGCCTGCTGGGCGACATCAAGAGCCGCTTCGGCTGCTCCGACTGCGGGTACGCCGAGAGCATCCCGCCCGCCGATCCCTACGCCCTCGCCGCTCTCGACCAGGTCGACTCGACGTGGACGCTCGCCGACCTGCAACAGGGCGTGACGAACGCCGAGAAGAACGGCGGCGGATGGGTGCAGTACACGTTCCATCACGTCTGCGACGACGCGTGCGACGATCTGGCGATCTCCACCTCGGTGTTCAGCCAGTTCCTGTCGTGGCTCAAGACCCGGCAGGCGGCGGGCACCGTCGTCAAGACCATCGGCAGCGTCGTCGGAGGCACCACGAAGCCCGTCGTGAACGGCCCCTCCGTGCCGGCGGCGACCGGATCGACCAACGGCATCGTCAACCCGAGCATGGAGACCGGCGCCCCCGACTGCTGGATGCGCGGGGGCTACGGCAGCAACACCGCCGACTTCAGCACCGGCTCCCCCGCGCACACGGGCAACATCGCCAGCGGGATCACGATGAGCGACTACGTCGACGGCGACGCGAAACTCCTGCCGCAGTTCGATCTCGGCCAGTGTTCGCCGACGGTGACACCGGGGCGCACCTACGCGCTGCGCGAGTGGTATCAAGCCAGCGGACCGACGCAGTTCGCGGTCTATCTGCGTTCGACGACGGGCACGTGGTCGTACTGGACCTCGAGCCCCTGGTTCGCCTCGGCGACGGCGTGGACCGAGGCCGACTGGACGACCGCGGCGATCCCCGCCGGCTACAACGGCATCAGCTTCGCCCTGAACATCTTCGGCAACGGAACGCTGCGCACCGACGACCTCGGTCTGTACGACAGCGCGAGTGCTCCGCCGGTGACCGCCCTGACGAAGACCGCTCCGCTCGCGAAGACCACTCCGGGCACCCCGCAGGGCCCGATCGAGACCGTGCACCCGACCGAGAGCGACCTCAGCGGATGACGCGACCCCCTCGCCGGACGGCGGCGATCACCCCCGCGGTGGTCGCCGCCGTCGGCGGGGTGGGACGACGATCCCGGATGCCGCGCCGGCACCGCCCCGCCACGGCGGTCGCCCTGGCGGTGCTCGCCGTCGTCGGCGTGACGGCGTGCGCCCCCGCGCAGCCCGACCGTCCGCAGACGGGATACCCCTGGCACACCGACATCGTCTCGACGACGTTCTGGGTAGGTGAGGTCTTCGACCCGAACGCCTCCGATGGCAGCCAGCGCATCTCGACCTACGACTCCGACTGGCTGGGGTCGTACGGCGGATGCGACGGCGTCGTCGACGGTGACTCGTGCCGCACCGAGGCCCGCACCGCGGCCGACGACTACTTCCCCACGCGCATGACACCGCGCGAGAACCCGTTCTACCTCGACCTGCCCTTCGACGACGTCAACGACGACGAGGGCTTCGCGACCCGGGGAGAGGTGGTCCCGTGGGCGGACAGCGGGCAGTACGCGGCCATCGCCGACGATCCGACGCAGAGCCTGATGAAGAATCGCTGGGTGGTCCTGCGCAAGGGCGACCGCACCTGCTACGGCCAGATCGAAGACGCCGGCCCCGGCGAGTACCGAGACGCCGCCTACGTCTTCGGCGCCGACGACCGGCGCCCCGCGAACGCCCGCTACAACGGCGCGGGCCTCGACGTGTCGCCCGCTCTGAACGGCTGCCTCGGCTTCGCGGAGCTCGACGGCGACGACGACACGGTCGACTGGGCCTTCGTCGACGACGCCGACGTGCCCGACGGACCGTGGACCAGGATCGTCACGGATTCCCCCGTCCGCTGAGCGGATGCCGTGCACGACGGCGTCTGCTCGCCGGACGCCGAGAAAGCAGAAGGGCCGGATGCCATGGCATCCGGCCCTTCTGTGAGATCAGGCGCGTCGGGTCACTGTCCGCGACGGTCGCGCAGTTGCTGCAGCGCGTCGTCGAGGAGCGAGGCCGCCTCTTCGTCGGAGCGGCGCTCCTTCACGTACGCGAGGTGCGTCTTGTAGGGCTCCGCCTTGGCGAGCGCCGGCGGGTTGGCCTTGTCGCGCCCGGCGGGAAGGCCGGAGTGCGGGGAGTCGATCGTCTCGGGGATCTCATCGTCGGGAATGCCGGCGGCGAAGTAGCGCACCGTCTCGTTGCCGAGGGCGTCCCAGTACGACACGGCCACGCGATCCGCGTGGAAGCCGTGATCCTGCTCGCCCATGGGGCCCGCGCCGACGCGCGAGCCACGGATGGCATTGCCGCCAGTGGCCATGTCAGATCTCCGCGAATTTGGTGAGGAGACCGAGACCGACGATGGTGACGAACCACACCAGCGCCAGCACGATCGTGAATCGGTTGAGGTTGCGTTCAGCCAGGCCCGACGAACCGAGGGCGGAGCTCATGCCGCCGCCGAACATGTCGGACAGACCGCCGCCGCGACCCTTGTGAAGCAGGATGAGCAGGGTCAGCAGGAGGCTGGTGATGCCCAGGAGCACCTGCAGGACGAACTCGAGAATCTGCACTGTCGAAAGCCTTTCGCGAGCGGCCAGTCGACCGCACAAGCGTCAAGTATACGGGGACGCGTCTCAAACGCACGGATGCCCGCGGCGGTGAGCCGCGGGCACCCGGGAGAAGGCGTCAGACGCCGACGTGCTTCTGGAAGCGGATGATCGCCGCGAACTCGTCGACGACGAGGCTCGCGCCACCCACCAGGGCACCGTCGACATCGGGCTCGCGCATGAAGCCGGCGATGTTGCCCGACTTCACCGATCCGCCGTAGAGCACGCGGGTGCGCGCTGCGGCATCCGCACCGAGCTTGTCGGCGACGACCGCGCGGAGCTTCGCGCAGACCTCCTGGGCCTGATCGGGCGTCGCGGCCTGACCCGAGCCGATGGCCCAGACCGGCTCGTACGCCACGACGATGTCGGCGTCGGAGGACACGCCCTCGAGAGCGACCTCGAGCTGACCTACGGGAACGGCGCTCGCGCCGAACTTCTCGAGGTCTTCCGAGGTCTCACCGACGCAGATCACCGGGACGAGACCGTGGCGGAGGGCCGCCTGGGTCTTCGCCGCGATGACGTCGTCGGTCTCGTGGTGAAACTGGCGACGCTCGGAGTGCCCGATGATCACGTACTTCGCGTCGAGCTTGGCCAGGAACTGGCCGGAGATCTCACCGGTGTACGCGCCGGAGTCGTGGGCCGAGAGGTCCTGACCGCCGAGGGCGAACTCGATCTTGTCGGCGTCGAGCAGCGTCTGCACGGTGCGCAGGTCCGTGTAGGGCGGGAACACCGCGACCTCGACACTGCCGTTCTCGTGCTTGGCTTCCTTCAGCGTCCAATGCAGCTTCTGGACGAACGCGACCGCCTGCAGGTGGTCGAGGTTCATCTTCCAGTTGCCGGCGATGAGGGGGGTTCTGGTCACTGCCATCCGAGGACCTCCAGTCCGGGGAGCTTCTTACCTTCGAGGAACTCCAGGCTGGCGCCGCCACCCGTGGAGATGTGACCGAACGCCTCGTCGGCGAAGCCGAGCTGACGCACGGCCGCCGCGGAGTCTCCGCCGCCGACGACGCTGAGGCCGTCGACCTCGGTGAGCGCCTGGGCGACGGTCTTGGTGCCGGCTTCGAACGCCTTCATCTCGAACACACCCATCGGGCCGTTCCAGAAGACGGTCCGCGAGCCGCGCACGGCCTCGGCGAAGATCTCCGCCGTGCGGGGTCCGATGTCGAGGCCGAGACCGGACGCACCGAAAGCGGTGTCTTCGAGGGCGTCCGCGTCGGCGACCACGTGGTCGGCGTCCGCCGAGAACGAGGCTGCGACGACGGCGTCCACCGGCAGCACGATCTCGACGCCGCGCTCCTTCGCCGAAGCGATGTAGCTCTTCACGGTGTCGATCTGGTCCTGCTCGAGCAGGCTCGCGCCGACCTTGTGCCCTTCGGCGACGAGGAAAGTGAACATCATGCCGCCACCGACGAGGAGCTTGTCCACGCGCGGCAGCAGGTGCTCGATGACGCCCAGCTTGTCGCTGACCTTCGAGCCGCCGAGAACGACCGTGTAGGGGCGCTCGGGGTTCTCGGTGAGACGGTCGAGGACCTCGAGTTCCTTCTGGATGAGAAGACCGGCGGCCGAGGGCACGAGCTGGGCGAGGTCGTAGACGCTCGCCTGCTTGCGGTGCACGACACCGAAGCCGTCCGACACGAGGGCGTCGCCGAGACCGGCGAGCTCACGGGCGAAGGCCTGACGCTCGGACTCGTCCTTCGAGGTCTCCCCCGCGTTGAAGCGGAGGTTCTCGATGACGGCGACCTCACCGTTCTCGAGCGAGGCGACGGCATCCCGAGCCGACTCGCCCACCGTGTCGCGCGCGAACGCGACAGGCTGGCCGAGAAGCTCGGACAGGCGCTGCGCGACCGGCTCGAGGGAGTACTTCGGGTCGGGGGCCCCGTCGGGGCGGCCCAGGTGCGAGCACACGATCACACGCGCGCCGGCGTTGATCAGTGCGTTGAGGGTCGGCAGCGACGCGCGCACGCGGCCATCGTCCGTGATGATCCCGTCCTTGAGAGGAACGTTGAGATCACAACGGACGATGACGCGCGTGCCGGCCAGCGACCCCAGCGAATCGAGGGTGCGCAGAGCCATGGAGGGTCAGAGACGCTCGGCGACGTACTCGGTCAGGTCGACGAGACGGTTCGAGTAGCCCCACTCGTTGTCGTACCACGACGAGACCTTGACGAGGTTGCCGCTGACGTTGGTCAGCTCGGCGTCGAAGATCGACGAGTGCGGGTTGCCCTGGATGTCGCTCGAGACGATCGGGTCTTCGGTGTACTGCAGGATGCCGTTGAGGCGACCCTCGGCAGCGGCCTTCTTGTAGACCTCGTTGACCTGGTCGACGGTCAGACCCTCGGTGGGCGTGACGATCGTGAGGTCGACGATCGAGCCGGTGGGAACCGGAACGCGGTACGACGAGCCGCTGAGCTTGCCGTTGAGCTCGGGCAGCACCAGGCCGATGGCCTTGGCGGCACCGGTCGAGGCGGGGACGATGTTGATCGCCGCACCGCGCGCGCGACGGAGGTCGCTGTGCGGGCCGTCCTGCAGGTTCTGGTCGGCGGTGTAGGCGTGAGCGGTCATCATGAAGCCGCGCTCGATGCCGAAGGCCTCGTTGAACACCTGGGCGAGGGGCGCCAGGCAGTTCGTGGTGCACGACGCGTTCGAGATGATGACGTCGGTCTCGGGGTTGTAGGTCTCTTCGTTGACGCCCATGACGATGGTCGCGTCGTCGCCCGTGGCGGGAGCCGAGATGAGGACCTTCTTGGCACCACCGGTGATGTGCTTCTTGGCGTCTTCGGCCTTGGTGAAGCGACCGGTCGACTCGATGACGATGTCGACGCCCAGCTCGCCCCAGGGGAGGTTGGCGGGGTCGCGCTCTTCGAAGACCTTGATGGTCTTGTCGCCGACCGTGATGGAGTCAGCGGTGTACGAGACGTCCTCGGTCAGCACGCCGCCGACGGAGTCGTACTTGAGGAGGTGCGCCAGCGACTTGTTGTCGGTGAGGTCGTTCACCGCCACGATTTCGAGGTCGGCACCCTGCGCGAGAGCCGCGCGGAGGTAGTTGCGTCCGATACGGCCGAAGCCGTTGATTCCGATCTTGACGGTCACGGAATATCTCCTGAATCAGTTGTGCGCGAGAAGCGCGTGATTGCGGTGTTCGCTGGCGGACAACGGCGTCCCGGTGGGGTGCCCCACCGGGACGCCGCACCGTTTACGACAGTACCAGCAGACCCGCGGTCTTCTCTCGGGCGGCCGCGAAGCGGTCCTGGGCGTCGGCCCAGTTGGCGATGTTCCAGAACGCCTTCACGTAGTCGGCGCGCACGTTCTTGTAGTCGAGGTAGTACGCGTGCTCCCAGACGTCGAGCAGGAGGATCGGCACGGTGCCCGCGACGATCTGGCCCTGCTGGTCGAAGAACTGCTGGATGACGAGGTTCTCGCCGATCGAGTCCCAGAACAGACCCGCCCAGCCCGAACCCTGCACGCCGAGGGCGGCGGCGGTGAACTGCGCGCGGAACGCGTCGAACGAACCGAACTGGTCGTCGATGGCCGACTCGAGGTCGCCGGTGGGCTTGTCGCCACCGTTGGGCGAGAGGTTTGTCCAGAAGATCGAGTGGTTCGTGTGGCCGCCGAGGTTGAACGCGAGGTCCTTCTGCAGGCGGTTGATGTTGGCGAAATCGTTCTTCTCGCGCGCTTCGGCGAGAAGGTCGAGAGTGGTGTTGGCGCCGTTGACGTAGGTCTGGTGGTGCTTGCTGTGATGCAGCTCCATGATCGTCGCGCTGATGTGCGGCTCCAGCGCCGAGTAGTCGTAGGGCAGTTCGGGCAGCGTGTACTTCGCCATGTTCTCTACTTCCGAATCGGGCGCTGCCCCAGACCTCTGTATCGAGACGACTTGCCGAGACGACGTGCCGAGACGACGGTCGAGGAATCGAGCAGCGAGGGTGACGTCTTCATCCTATTGAGGGTCAACGCCGCACCCCCAGGGTTGCTTCCCCGAATGACGGAGAGTAGACGGCCCGGGCGCGTCGCGAAGGGCTGGCCGGAGGTCGCGAGACCCTGACGACGGCAGGACCATCGGGGGCGGATGCCGCGGAACCGGTGTCAGCGCGAACGCGCGGATGCCGTGAGCTCACGGCATCCGGGGAGATCTTCTCTCCGTCGTCGGCGCCGACGGGCACGGCGGCCTCGGTGCCCGGGATCCCGTCGACTTCGGCAGGTCTGATCCGGGTCAGTCGTCGGCGCCGACGGGCACGGCGGCCTCGGTGCCCGGGACCCCGTCGACTTCGGCCTTCTTGTCGGCCATCGCGAGCAGGCGGCGGATGCGACCGGCGACGGCGTCCTTCGTGAGGGGCGGGTCGGCGTGGTGGCCGAGCTCGTCGAGGCTCGCATCGCGGTGGGCGAGGCGCAGCTCGCCCGCCTGCTGCAGGTGCGGGGGAACCTCGTCGCCCAGGATCTCGAGCGCGCGTTCGACGCGGGCGCACGCGGCGACGGCCGCCTGGGCGGAACGCCGCAGATTCGCGTCGTCGAAGTTCACGAGGCGGTTGACCCCCGCGCGGACCTCGCGGCGCTGGCGCATCTGGTCCCACTCCCCCGCGGTGCGACGCGCGCCCATCTCGTAGAGCGCGCCGCGGATCGCCTCGCCGTCGCGCACGACGACGCGCGGCACTCCGCGCACCTCGCGGGCCTTGGCCGGGATACCGATGCGGTGCCCGGCGCCGACGAGGGCCATCGCGGCCTCCGACGAGGGGCACGAGATCTCGAGAGCTGCGGAGCGGCCCGGGTCGCTGAGGGTTCCGGCGGCCAGGAACGCGCCGCGCCAGATCGCGCTCAGATCGGAACGCGAGCCGGTCGTGAGCTTGTTCGGCAGGCCGCGCACGGGGCGACGGCGCTGGTCGAGAAGACCCGTCTGGCGCGCGAGGGTTTCGCCGGCTTCGATGACCCGCACCGCGAACAGCCCGCCCGTGCGTCCGCCGGAGCCCTGCACGTGATGCAGCTCGGGGCGCACGCCGTAGAGCTCCATGAGGTCGCGGGCGACACGGCGCGCGAGCACGTCGGAGTCGAGTTCGGCCTCCACGGCGACGCGGTTGGCGATGGAGTGCAGACCCCCGGAGAAGCGCAGGAGGGCCGTGAGCTCGGCGACGCGCGCGGTCGGGCGCGGGTCACGGACGGTGATGAGCTCGGCCTTCACGTCGGCGGTCAGGGGCACGGTTCTCCTCGGGTGGGGGGGCGGCGGGGACGACGTTACAGCCTACTCGCGACCGAGGTCGCGGTGAGCCACCCGCACGGCCACCCCGGGCACATCGGCCAGACGTGCAGCGAGCTCGCGCGCCATCACCACCGATCTGTGCTTACCCCCCGTGCAGCCCACGGCCACCACGGAATGACGCTTGTTCTCGCGTTGATATCCCTCGAGCACGGGGCGCAGCGCCGCCGCGTACGACCCCAGGAACTCCTCGGCGCCCTGCTGGCCCAGCACATATTCCCGCACGCGGGGATCCTCACCGGTGAGCGGGCGCAGCTCGTCGTTCCAGAACGGGTTCGGCAGGAATCGCATGTCGGCGACCAGGTCGACGTCGGGCGGCAACCCGTACTTGAACCCGAAGCTCATGAGGGTGACGGTGTGACGCGCCGCGCCCTCTTCGCCGAACAGCTCGACGGTGCGCAGCGACAGCTGGTGCACGTTGAGGGCCGAGGTGTCGATGACCACGTCGGCGGCCTCGCGCACCGGGGCCAGACGCTCGCGCTCGCGCCGGATGCCGTCGAGGATCGTGCCGTCGTGCTGCAGGGGGTGCGGGCGGCGGACCGCCTCGAAGCGCCGCACGAGCACGGCGTCGGAGGCGTCGAGGAACACCACGCGCACCTGCCGACCGGCCTGTAGGGTGCGCATCGCCTCGGGGAGGTCGCCGAACAGCGTGCGCCCGCGCACGTCGACGACCACGGCCACGCGGGGCACGGCACCGCCGGCGAGTTCGGTGAGCTCGAGCAGGGGCCGCAGCATGCGCGGGGGCAGATTGTCGACCACATACCAGTCGAGGTCTTCGAGCGAGTTCGCGACGGTCGATCGCCCGGCGCCCGACATGCCCGTGACGATCAGCACCTCACCTGGCTCGTCTCGTGCCGGTTCCATGGGTGACCGCCTCCCGTCGTGTCGTTCCAGCCTACCGAGCCAGATGGGTGTGGATGTTCTCGGCGAGGGTCGGTCCGATGCCCGGGAGCTCCATGATCTCGTCGGGTGTGGCGTTCTTCAGCGCCGACACCGAGCCGAAATGCCGCAGCAGCGCCTTGATCCGCGAGTCGCCCAGGCCGGGGACCTCGGCGAGGACGCTCGTGATGTCGCGCTTGCGGCGCTTGCGCTGATGCACGATCGCGAAGCGGTGGGCCTCGTCGCGCAGGCGCTGCAGCAGGTACAGGGCCTCGGAGGTGCGCGGCAGGATCACGGGGTACTCCTCCCCCGGCAGCCAGACCTCTTCGAGGCGCTTCGCGATGCCGCACAGCGCGATCTCCTCGTGACCGGCGTCGGCGAGGGCGCGGGCGGCCGCGGCGACCTGCGGCTGACCGCCGTCGACCACGAGCAGCTGCGGGCGATAGGCGAAGCGCGGGCGCTTGCGCGCCGTGACGACCTCGCCGTCGGCCGTCGCCTCCGCCGAGTCGGGGGCGGTGACGATCGCTCCGCCCATCGTCTCGGGCTCGATCTCGTCGGGCCTGTCGAGGTAGGCGAGGCGCCGCGTGAGCACCTGGTACATCGAGTCGGTGTCGTCCGTGGTCTCGGCGACCCCGAACGAGCGGTACTGGTCTTTGCGCGGGAGCCCGTCTTCGAAGACGACCATGGATGCCACGACGTTGGTGCCCGCGAGGTGCGAGATGTCGAAGCACTCGATGCGCAGGGGCGCCTCGGTCATGCCGAGGGCCTCCTGCAGGTCGGTCAAGGCCTGCGACCGCGCCACGTAGTCGCTCGTGCGGCGGGTCTTGTGCAGCATGAGGGCCTGCTGGGCGTTGAGCGTCGCGGTCTTCAGCAGGTCGGCCTTGCGTCCGCGCTGGGCCACCTGCAGCGTCACGGGCCGGCCGCGACGCTCGCGCAGCCAGTCCTCGAGCTGTTCGGCGTCGTCGGGCAGCTCGGGAACGAGCACCTGACGCGGGATGTCGGTGGCATCCGCGTCGCCGTAGGTGCGCTGCAGCACCTGATCGACGAGCTCGGCGCCGGAGATGTCGATCTCCTTCTCGATCGTCGTCGCCCGCACACCGCGCACGCGCCCGCCGCGCACGACGAAGTGCTGGACGGTCGCGGCGAGCTCGTCCTCCGCGATGCCGAAGAGGTCGGCATCCGTGTCGGAGGCCAGCACGAGGGCGCTCTTGCCGAGCACCGCGTCGATGGCCTGCAGGCGGTCGCGGTAGTGCGCGGCCGACTCGTAGTCCATCGCCGCCGAGGCCTCTTTCATGCGGGCCGTGAGCTCGCGTGCGAAGCGCTGGTCGCCGCCCGACATGAACGAGACGAAGTCATTGACGATCGCGCGGTGCTCCTCGATCGTCACCTTCATCGAGCAGGGGCCGCCGCAGCGACCGATCTGGCCCGGGAAACACGGTCGTCCGGATGCCATCGCCTTCTTGTACGACGAGTCGCTGCACGTGCGGATCGGGAAGACCTTGATCATCAGGTCGATGGTGTCGTGGACCGCCCAGACCTTGGGGTACGGCCCGAAGTACTTCGCCCCCCGGATCTTCGGGTTGCGCGTGACGATGACCCGCGGCGCCTCGTCGGCGAGGGTGATCGCCATGAAGGGGTACGACTTGTCGTCTTTGTAGCGGACGTTGAAGGGCGGATCGAACTCCTTGATCCACATGTACTCCAGCTGCAGCGAGTCGATGTCGCTCGGCACGACCGTCCACTCCACGCTCGCGGCCGTCGTGACCATGCGGCGCGTGCGCTCGTGCAGCGAGTGCAGCGGAGCGAAGTAGTTCGACAGGCGTGCGCGCAGGTTCTTCGCCTTGCCGACGTACAGCACGCGCCCGTCGGCGTCACGAAACCGGTAGACCCCCGGGTTGGTGGGGATCTCTCCGGCCTTCGGTCGATACGAAAGCTGCGACATCCGTTCTCGGGATGCCACGGCTCAGCCCGCCGCGCCCACGAGCTCCCGCTCGGCGCTTCCGGCGTCCGTCGCGGTGTTGCGCTGCGCGCCCGTGCGACCCGTCTCGAGCAGCTCGGCGAGGAACGCGCCCGTGTGGCTCTCGGGCACCTTGGCGACCTGCTCGGGGGTGCCCGTCGCGACGATCGTGCCGCCGCCCGCGCCGCCCTCGGGCCCGAGGTCGATGACCCAGTCGGAGCTCTTGATCACGTCGAGATTGTGCTCGATCACGATGACCGTGTTGCCCTTGTCGACGAGACCGTTGAGCACCTTGAGCAGCAGCGAGACGTCTTCGAAGTGCAGACCGGTCGTGGGCTCGTCGAGCACGTAGATTGATCGGCCGTTGCTGCGGCGCTGGAGCTCGGTCGCGAGCTTGACGCGCTGCGCCTCGCCGCCCGACAGGGTGGTCGCGGACTGGCCCAGGCGCACGTAGCCGAGGCCCACGTCGACGAGGGTCTTGAGGTAGCGGTGGATCGCCTGGATTGGCTCGAAGAACTCGGCGGCCTCGGAGATGGGCATCTCGAGCACCTCGGCGATGTTCTTGCCCTTGTAGTGCACCGACAGGGTGTCGCGGTTGTACCGCTTGCCGTGGCAGACCTCGCAGTCGACGTAGACGTCGGGCAGGAAGTTCATCTCGATCTTCAGCGTGCCGTCGCCCGAGCAGGCCTCGCAGCGTCCGCCCTTGACGTTGAAGCTGAAGCGCCCGGCCTGGTAGCCGCGGACCTTCGCCTCGGGCGTCTCGGCGAAGAGGCTGCGGATGCGGTCGAACACTCCGGTGTAGGTCGCGGGATTCGAGCGCGGGGTGCGGCCGATGGGCGCCTGGTCGACGTGCACGACCTTATCGAGGTTGTCCAGCCCCGTGACGCGGGTGTGCTTGCCCGGCACGCGCCGCGCGCCGTTGAGCTTGGACGCGAGGACTTCGTACAGGATGCCGTTGACCAGGGTCGACTTGCCCGAACCGCTCACGCCGGTGACGGCGGTGAGCACGCCGAGCGGGAAGTCGGCGGTGACGTTCTGCAGGTTGTTCTCGCGCGCACCGACCACGCTGACCTGGCGCTTCTTGTCGATCTTGCGGCGCTTCTTGGGTGCCTCGATCGAGCGGCGACCCGAGAGGTAGGCGCCGGTGAGCGAGGCCTCGTCGTCGAGGAGCCCGGCCAGCGGACCGGAGTGCACGACGTTGCCGCCGTCGACGCCGGCGCGGGGTCCGATGTCGACGACCCAGTCGGCGGCGTGGATGGTTTCTTCGTCGTGCTCGACGACGATGAGGGTGTTGCCGAGGTCGCGCAGCGTCTCGAGGGTCTGGATGAGACGGCGGTTGTCGCGCTGGTGCAGGCCGATCGACGGCTCGTCGAGCACGTAGAGCACGCCCGTGAGTCCGGAACCGATCTGCGTGGCCAGGCGGATGCGCTGCGCCTCACCGCCCGAGAGCGTGCCCGCCGCGCGACCGAGGCTGAGGTAGTTGAGTCCGACCTGCAGCAGGAAGTCGAGTCGCGCGCGGATCTCGCGCAGCACCGCCGCGGCGATGGTCGCTTCGCGGTCGGTGAGCGTGAGGTTCGAGAAGAACTCGCGCGCGTCGGCCAGGCTCATGCGCGAGGCCGCGGCGATCGAGGTGTCGTCGACGAGCACGGCGAGCACCTCGGGCTTCAGACGATCGCCGTCGCACACGGCGCAGGGCACCTCGCGCAGGTACTCCGACCAGCGCTGGCGCTGCGTGTCGGACTCGGCCTGCAGGTACTGGCGCTCGATATAGGGGACGACGCCCTCGAAGCCCGAGGCGTAGCGCATCTCGCGGCCGTAGCGGTTCTTCCACTTGACGGTGACCTTGTAGTTCTCGCCGCGCAGCACCGCCTGCTGGACGTCGTGCGAGAGGTCTTTCCACGGGGTGTCGAGCGAGAAGTCCAGGTCGCGGGCAAGACCCTCGAGGAGGCGCTCGTAGTACTGGAACAGTCCCTTGCCCTGCGTGGTCCAGGGCAGGATCGCGCCCTCGCGGATCGAGAGCTCCTCGTCGCCGAGCATGAGGTCGACGTCGACCGACATGCGGGTGCCGAGACCGGAGCAGACGGGGCAGGCGCCGAACGGCGCGTTGAACGAGAACGTGCGGGGCTCGATCTCGGTCAGCTGCAGCGGGTGCCCGTTGGGGCACGCGAGCTTCTCGGAGAACGACTGCCACGCGTCGTCGCCCTCTTCGTCGACGTAGTTGACCTGCATGATGCCGCCGGCGAGGCCCATCGCCGTCTCGACGGAGTCGGTGACGCGGCTGAGGTTGTCTCCGGATGCCACGAGCCGGTCGACCACCACGGCGATGTCGTGCTTGTAGCTCTTCTTCAGCGTCGGGGGCTCCGACAGCTGCACGAGCTCACCGTCGACCACCGCGCGGGCGTAGCCCTTGGCGCTCAGCTCTTTGAAGAGATCGACGAACTCGCCCTTCTTCTGCGTGACGACGGGGGCGACGATCTGATAGCGCGTGCGCTCGGGCAGCTCCATGAGCTGGTCGGCGATCTGCTGCACCGTCTGACGCTGGATGCGCGCGCCGCAGTCGGGGCAGTGCGGCACGCCGATGCGCGCCCAGAGCAGACGCATGTAGTCGTGGATCTCGGTGATGGTGCCCACCGTGGACCGAGGGTTGCGGTTGGTCGACTTCTGGTCGATCGACACCGCGGGGCTGAGCCCCTCGATGAAGTCGACGTCGGGGCGGTCGACCTGGCCGAGGAACTGACGCGCGTAAGCGCTCAGCGACTCCACGTACCGACGCTGGCCCTCGGCGAAGATCGTGTCGAACGCGAGGCTCGACTTGCCCGAACCCGACAGCCCCGTGAAGACGACGAGGGAGTCGCGCGGGATGTCGAGGTCGACGTTCTTCAGGTTGTGGACGCGGGCACCCCGGACACTCAGCTTTCCGCTGGAGCCGGAATTCGCCGCAGAGGAGGGCGAGGAGACGGGAACGATGGGCACCTGTTAAGTCTAGGTCGGACCTCCGACATCGGCCCCGGGTTCGCCCCGGGCGCACGAATGTGCGAAGGTGCGAGCCCTCCGATCACGGCCTCGGATCCGCCGCAAAGGGGGCGAGCCCGTCGCGCAGCGCCCGCAGCGCGCGCTCGTCGACGCCCACGCGCTCCATGATCTTGCCTGGGACCTCGAGAGCCGCCTCACGCAGCGCCCGGCCCTCGTCGGTCAGGTCGATGTCGAGCACGCGCTCGTCGTCGGCGCGACGGGAGCGCACCACCCGCCCTTGCGCCTCCAGGCGCTTGACCAGCGGCGAGAGTGTCGCGGGTTCCATGGCGAGCTCTCCGGCCAGGGCACCCAGGGAGCGCGGCGCCTGCTCCCAGAGAGCGAGCATCACGAGGTACTGCGGGTGGGTGAGCCCCAGCCGCTCGAGCACCGGCCGGTAGATCGACACCACGTTGCGCGCGGCCGTGACGAGCGCGAAGCACACCTGGTTCTCGAGCTTCAGTGGATCGTCCACGCACCCTCCCAAATACTTAGTACACTAATGATCATGACACGAAAGGATCCGGAACGCCCGCCGCTGCGCGAGCGCGTCCGCGAGGCCGGGGGCTGGTACCAGTACCTCAACACGCGACTCATCCGCGTCGCCGGGCCGGCGTCGGTCGGCCCGTACGAGACCACGCCCGAACCCGTGCGAACGGGACGCCCCTGCCCGCTGTGCGGTCACGCGATGACCGAGCACAGCGTCGACCGGTCGGGACCCAAGCCCCTGCTGCACTGCCCCTGAGCCACCCAGCGCCGGTGGGCTGACGCGCAGGAACACCTGTCCGACGGCACCACCGGTTGCCCCGAGGACCTCGGTGCTGCGCTCAGCGCACGGGTCCGCGGGCAACGGCGCGGCGCTCAGCGCACAGACCGGAGAGCCACCGCGGCGCTCAGCGCGCAGGCCGCAGGGCTTCGGCGCTGCGCTCAGCGCACACTTCCGGCGCCGCACGCGACGCTCAGCGTCCAGCCGACGGCGGCCCGTTCAGTCGAGGTCGGGCCTGCCCTGCTCGTCCAAGGGCCAGCCGGGATTGACGGCGATCTCCCACGGGTGCCCGTCGGGATCGACGAACACCCCGGAATAGCCACCCCACGGCGTCTCCGCGCCTGTCCGCGCGAGTCGCGCCCCGGCCGCTTCGGCGTCGGCCAGAATGGCATCGACCTCGGCGACGTCATCGACGTTGTGGGCCAAGGTCACTCCGCCCCATCCTCCGCCGTCCTCGACTCCCGAGTCCGCGGCGAGCTCTGCGCGACCCCACAGCGCGAGCACCTGGCCGCCGGTGTCGAAGAACGCCACCTCGCCGGCGACCGACGAACGGTGCTCCCGCCACCCGAGCGCGCGGTAGAACGCGACAGCGCGATCGAGATCGGCCACTCCGAGAGTGACGAGCGTGACGCGCTGCTGCATGACGACCCTCCCGGTCTCAGGCGTGACCCGCGCGCTCCATGGCGCGCAGCTCCTTCTTCATGTCCTGCACCTCGTCGCGAAGGCGTCCGGCGAGCTCGAACTTCAGCTCCGACGCGGCCGCCAGCATCTGCTGGGTCAGGTCGGCGATCGTCGACTCGAGCTGGTCGGCACCCTCGGCCGCGATCCCGGTCCGGCGCAGAGACGGTGTGGGCGACTTGCCCTTACCCGCCTTGTCGTTGCGTGCCAGCAGCTTCTTCGTGTCGGAGGCCTCGCGGTTCAGCACCTCGGTGATGTCGGCGATCTTCTTGCGCAGCGGCTGCGGGTCGATGCCGTGCTCGGTGTTGTAGGCGATCTGCTTCTCTCGGCGACGCTCGGTCTCTTCGATGGCCTTCGCCATCGAGTCGGTCATCTTGTCGGCGTACATGTGCACCTCGCCCGACACGTTTCGGGCGGCACGGCCGATGGTCTGGATGAGGGATGTGCCGCTGCGCAGGAATCCCTCCTTGTCGGCGTCGAGGATCGCGACGAGCGAGACCTCGGGGAGGTCGAGACCCTCGCGGAGCAGGTTGATGCCCACGAGCACGTCGTACACGCCGGCGCGCAGCTCGGTGAGCAGCTCGACGCGGCGGAGCGTGTCGACGTCGGAGTGCAGGTAGCGCACGCGCACCCCGTGCTCACCGAGGAAGTCGGTGAGCTCCTCGGCCATCTTCTTGGTCAGGGTCGTGACCAGCACGCGTTCGTCTTTCTCGACGCGGATGCGGATCTCTTCGAGCAGGTCGTCGATCTGCCCCTTCGAGGGCTTCACGATGATCTCGGGGTCGACGAGTCCGGTGGGGCGGATGATCTGCTCGACCACGCCGTCGGCGATGCCCATCTCGTAGCGTCCCGGGGTCGCCGACAGGTAGACCGTCTGCCCGACGCGCTCCTTGAATTCGTCCCACCGCAGCGGGCGGTTGTCCATGGCGCTGGGCAGGCGGAAGCCGTGCTCGACGAGCGTGCGCTTGCGCGACGCGTCGCCCTCGTACATGGCACCGATCTGCGGCACCGTCACGTGCGACTCGTCGATGACGAGGAGGAAGTCGTCGGGGAAGAAGTCGAGCAGAGTGTGCGGCGGATCGCCGGGCATGCGGCCGTCCATGTGCCGGGAGTAGTTCTCGATGCCCGAGCAGAAGCCGAGCTGCTGCAGCATCTCGAGGTCGAACGACGTGCGCATGCGCAGTCGCTGGGCCTCGAGGAGCTTGCCCTGCATCTCGAACTCTTTGAGGCGCTCCTCGAGCTCGTGTTCGATCGTGCCGATCGCGCGCTGCACGGTCTCGGTGCCCGCGACGTAGTGCGACGCCGGAAAGATCGGCACCGAGGCCATCTTCTCGATCACGTCGCCCGTGAGCGGATGCAGTGTGTACAGCGCCTCGATCTCGTCGCCGAACATCTCGATGCGGATGGCGTACTCCTCGTACACCGGGATGATCTCGATCGTGTCGCCGCGCACGCGGAAGTTGCCCCGCGAGAAATCGACGTCGTTGCGGTTGTACTGCATGGAGATGAACTTGCGGATGAGCGCGTCGCGGTCGTAGCGCTCCCCCACCTGCAGCGCGACCATCGCGCGCAGGTACTCTTCGGGCGCGCCGAGACCGTAGATGCACGAAACGGTCGAGACCACGACCACGTCGCGGCGCGAGAGCAGCGAGTTCGTGGTCGAGTGGCGCAGGCGCTCGACCTCGGCGTTGATCGAGCTGTCCTTCTCGATGAAGGTGTCCGTCTGGGGCACGTAGGCCTCGGGCTGGTAATAGTCGTAGTACGACACGAAGTACTCGACCGCGTTGTTGGGCATGAGCTCGCGGAACTCGTTCGCGAGCTGCGCCGCGAGGGTCTTGTTATGGGCGAGCACGAGGGTCGGCCGCTGCACCTGCTCGACGAGCCAGGCCGTCGTCGCCGACTTTCCGGTACCCGTGGCACCGAGCAGCACGACGTCGGTCTCACCCGCATTGATGCGCCCGGCGAGCTCGGCGATCGCCTGCGGCTGATCGCCGGACGGGGTGTACTCGCTGATGACCTCGAAGGGACGGACGGAACGCGTGGCCTGCATGATTCCAGCGTAGGCGGGACCTCCGACATCGGGGTCGGCTTGCGTTCGCCCAGCGCGAGCGCGACAGCCGGAACGCACCGGCGTGCGGTCTCAGCCGGCGGTGATCCGCTCCCAGAGCCGGTCGACCTGCGCGCGGGTGTCGTCCATCGTCGTCGCCGTGTCGATCACCACGTCGGCCAGCGCGAGACGCTCGTCGTCGCCGACCTGCGAGCCGATTCGGGCTCGGGCGTCGGCATCCGTCATCCCGCGCTCGTGCACGAGGCGGTGCACCCGCTGCTCGGCCGGGGCGTGGGCGACCACGACGAGATCCCACGCGTCGCCGCCGCGCGCCTCCGCGAGCAAGGGCACGTCGTAGACCACCACCGCAGCGGGATCCGCGGCGAACGCCTCCTGGAACCGGCGCTCCGACTCGGCGCGGACCGCGGGATGCACGAGGGCGTTCAACGCCGCGAGCCGCTCGGGATGCCCGAACACGCGCGCGCCGAGGGCAGCGCGATCCAGCGCTCCGTCGGGGCGGATGACCTCGGCCCCGAACTCGCGCTCGATCGCGGCGAGCACCGGGGATCCCGGAGCCTGGACCTCGCGCACGATGGCGTCGGCGTCGACCACGACGGCACCGTGGGCAGCGAGGAGAGAGGCGATGGTCGACTTGCCCGAGGCGATGCCGCCGGTCAGCGCGAGAAGAGGCACCCGACGAGGATGCCACACGCGCCACCCCCCAGCGGCGATCCGCCGCGTCGTCTAGCATTCGAGAAGGCCGCCGCCCGCTCGGCCCTGAAAGCTCCGCCATGTCCGCCACGCGCACCACGGTCGTCATCGAAGACGACCTCGACATCCGTCTTCTCGTGTCGACGGTGCTCGAGGGAGCCGGGTTCGTCGTGCACGCCGCCGCGACCGGACTCGACGGGATCGAGCTGGTCCGTCGACACGATCCGTCCGTGGTCACTCTCGACGTGAGCATGCCCGGCATCGACGGGTTCGAGACCGCTCGGCGCATCCGCGCGTTCAGCACGACACGCATCCTGATGGTCAGCGCCCGTGCCGACGATGCCGAGCAGCGCGCCGGACGCGAGGCCGGCGCCGACGACTACCTCACCAAGCCGTTCCGCCCACGCGAGCTCCGCCAGCGCGTCGAATCGCTCCTCGCCGCCTCCGCCTGAGCGATCAGACCACCCCGAAGGGCTGCGCGCCGGTCACGGCGGCCTGCGCGGCAGCCTCGTCCGCGCGCGCGATGAGCGCGGCGGCGTCGAACCCGTGGTCGGCGGTGAGCGCCATGCCGGTGCCCACCACCGGAACCACCGACGGCCCGAGACGGGCGAGGTCGGCGACGACCCGCTCGTGCAGGATGCGCGCGATCCGCCTCACATCGGTGGTCGCCGTGGTGGTGAACGCCACCGCGACCCCGGCGGCATCGACCTCTCCCACGAGGGCCATGGTGGGCGCGTGACGACGCACCGACGCCCGGAACTCTCCCGCGATCGAGTCCGCCTCGTCGGGCCCGAAGGCCACGGCGACGCGCCGCAGGTCGTCGATGCGCACGCCGATCAGGCCGACGCCCTCATCGGCGCTCTCGGCGCGCGCGCAGACGATGGTCATCGTCGCCTCGAACGATTCGCGGAACAGCACGCCGTCGGCATCCACCGACAACGACTTCGCCGTGCCCGGCCCGCGCAGGGCGGACTCGTTGGCCCGCAGAGCCGAGGTCACCACGACCGCCGCGATCACCAGCGTGATCGTGAGAAGCGACGACACCCGCGTGTCGAAGACCGTCCGGAACAGCTCGCTGTCGGGACCCACGCTGAGGAAGACGACCGTGCGGACCACGAACCACACCGCCTCGATCCCCAGGACCAGCGTCAACCCGGTGGAGCTCCACCGGCGTCGGATCGCGCCGCGACGGGTTTCGACGGCACCGGCCACAGCGAGGGCGGCGTTGCCGAGGAACAGCGCCACCGCTCCGGCCCAGTCCCCGCCGTCGGGACCCGCGGCGAGGGCCGCGACGACGACGATCAGCCCGACGGCCGCGACGATCAGCGCGGGAATGCGCACCGAGCGCCTGTTGAAGGCGACGCACCCGAGCCAGATGAAACCGGTCGCCGCGACGAAGGCGCCGTTGCCGAGCGCGATCGTGAGGAAGACGTCGGGCAGCAGGAGCCAGCCCAGGTAGCAGAGGGCCGAGAACGTGCCCGCCAGATACGCACTGGCCCAGAGCCGGCCGGGCAGGCCGTCCTTGAGCATGAGCGTGTCGAGCAGGTACATCACGGCCGACACGACGATCACCACCGATGCGGCGGTCTGCAGGCTCAGCAGGTCGAGGTTCATGCGCCCTCCTTCGGGTCGCGCGGCAGCCGCACGGTGAATGTGGCGCCTTCGCCCGAGGCGGTGCGCACGGTGATCTCCCCGCCGTGCGCGCGCGCGAGGTCGCGACTGATGGCGAGCCCGAGGCCGCTGCCGTGCGTCGAGGTCTTGCGTACGGCGTCTCCGCGGAAGAATCTTTCGAACAGGCGCGCCTGCTCGCTCGGTGAGATCCCCGGGCCGTCGTCCGCGACCACGATCGACAGCGACTGCACGTCGGCGGTGACCGTCACGGTGATCGAGGCGCCGCGGGGGATGTACTTGACGGCGTTCGAGAGCAGGTTGTCGACGATCTGACGCACGCGTCGGGCATCGACGACGGCGCGGATCGGGGCCATCTCACCGGTGAGGATCCGGATGCCGTGATCTCGGGCCCGCGGTTCGATCGACTCGACCGCGGCGCGGACCAGCGCGGCGATGTCGGTGGGGCTGCGGTCCAGTTCGATGGCACTCCCCCCGCCCGAGTCCGTGGACTGCGAGAGGATGTCGGCGACCAGTTCGAGCAGTCGGGAGGCGTTCCGCTCCGCGATCTCGAGCCGGTCGCGCGCAACGTCGCCGAGGGTGTCGTCGTCGAGCACCAGGTCGAGGTAGCCGATGATCGAGGTCAGCGGGGTGCGGAGTTCGTGCGAGACGCTCGCGACGAGGTCCTCGCGCGCACGGCGGGCCTGCTCCTCGACGGTGACATCGCGCGAGACGACCACTCCCCCGGCGTCCACCCCGCCGGGGGCGGGGAGGCGGCGCGCGGTCACGCTGAGGGCGCGCCGGTCCTCACCCGGGAGCCCGTACCAGACCATCTCGCTCTCGAACACCTCGCCGGCGCGCGCGCGGGCGAGCGGGCTCGCCGAGGCGGCGATGGCCGTCGAGCCGTCCGCGGCGAAGACGGCGATCTCGTGCCCGAAGGCGTCGGTCGTGTTGAGCAGCAGCCCGTGCGCGGTGTTGGTCACGGCGAACTCGCCCGTCGCGGTGATGCGCGTCACACCGAAGTCGACGGCATCCAGCACCTCCGTCACGAGGTCTTCCTGCCGTTGCGCCCGCTCGACGGCGCGACGCAGCTCGGCCGACTGCTTCTCGAGAAGGGCGCGTTGCGCTCTCGCCCGGCGCGCAGTGAGGTGGGCCATCGACGACAGCGCCGCGATGATGAACGGCAGGATGAACGTCGACGACGCGAAGCGCTGCTCGTTGTCGGTGATGGTCTGGTGCAGCAGCAGGATGCTGACGACGCTCGAGACCCCGACCACTCCCCGCAGTCCGAACGACCCGCCGATCCATAGCGCCGGGAACGCCCACAGCAGCCCGAGGCCGGCGACGGGGGCGCTCTCGCGCATCACGGCGATGACGACCACGTCGGCGCCGGGCAGGAGCAGGAGCGCCCAGCGCGGCAGCGTCTCCCAGCGCACCAGCACGGCCGCGATCGTGCCCGCGTAGACGACGGCCGCCCCGACGAAGAACAACGCCGGATCGCGCACCTGTCCGAGCACGATCGACACGATCACGCCGATCGTGGCCGCTGCGGCGAGCAGCGATTGGTTCGAGACGATGCTGCGCCGCAGGCCGAGACCTTCGCTCGGGTTGAAGGGCGCCATGGCCTCGACCATAGCGTTCTCCCAGGCGCCGCCGCGGGAGGTGGGAGCGGTTTCTCGCGCGGACCCTCCGGTGAGGCGCCGTCTCGGTCCCGCCGGCCGGCTCAGAAGCCGAAGTCGCCCCCACCGAAATCGCCGCCGCCGAAGTCGCCACCGAACCCGCCGCCGGCGTCGCCGCCGAATCCACCGCCGATGTCGCCACCGGCATCCGCTCCCCCGGCATCCGTCGCCGAGGCATCGGCCGCGCCCGCGTCGCCCGCGGCGTCATCGGCCGCTGCACCGTCGGCGTACCCCGCGTCGTACCCGGGATCGAAGAGGGCTCCGACCAACGCGGACCCGACGACGTATCCGCCGATCGTGCCGAGCATCGAGGCGCCGAGCATCGAGCCGAACCCGGGGCCGTTCGAGAACGAACGGCCGGCGAACGTGCGCTCCATGAAGCCCGGCTGCCGGTACTCGGCGCGGGTGGCGGCTCGCGCCAGCGCGTCGGGGTCGTCGGTGCGGGGTCGCTCCGCGGGGTCGAGCCCCGACGACAGCTCCTGCAGCACCTGCCGGCGCTGCTCCGGGGAGAGCTTGCCGAACGCCTCGGCGTGCACCTGCTCGACGGTCTCGGGCGGAGCGGTGCGTAGCAGATAGCGGTATCGCTCGATCGCCTGCTCGTCGGCGGATGATCCGGATGCCGCGGGCGCGGCGCCCCGCACGGCCTGAGCCTGCGGCGGGGGCGGCGCGTACCGGCCATCGGTGTCGCGCAGCTCGCTCGCGGTCCCGCGGGGCGCGGGAGGGACATCGGCGCGTCCGGAGTCGTCACCGGAACCGAAGAGTCGATCGAGGAAGCCCATGCTGGTCGCCTTTCTGCGGGTGTGCGCCCACGCTACGGGGCGCGACACGGCCGAGACAGGGCTTGCGCCCGCACCCTCAACCGCGCCGCGCGAGGGCCTCGCTCACCCAGCGCGCGTACCGCGCCCACGGGTCGTCGACACCCGCGGCGAGGCCGGCGATGTGCGCGTCGAGCGCGGGACTGCGGCGGAACCACTCGGTCCGCCCGAACCGCTCGTCGGCGAACAGCGCGTGTCGCCGGCGCTCGACGAGCCGGTCGCCCGGCTCGAACGCGAGGAGCTCGTCGTGCCAGATCGCAGCGAGGCGGCGACGCGGGTGGGCCGTGGTGCCGATCTTCACGCGGTCGTCGAAACGCAGGTAGTAGACGACGTCGACCCGCGGAGGGGGGAGTTCGTCGTCGAGCGGTTCTCCGTGCCGCCACTCGCACACCGCGCACAGCCATCCCGACGGCCAACGGACGCCGAGACGCGATCCGCACACGAGGCACGGGGTGGGGAGGACGTCGGTGACGCCCTCGCGGGCGGCCGACCAGTCCGAACTCACCGCGAGGTGCCAGGCGCACAGCGCAATGGGCGCGTCGGGCTCGACGACGCCGACGCAACCGACGACGAGACAGGGAGGAGAGGGGGGCACGGCGTCAGGCTACGCGCGGCCTCCGACATCGCGGGCGGCCGCCGTCCGTCACCGGTGGCGGCCGCCCGCAGACGTCAGTCCTCGACGGTCGGCGCCTCGAGCAGCAGGAAGAGGCCCGCGTAGGGTCCGAGCTCGAGCGAGAAGCTCTGCAGCTCGTCGACCCGACCGACGGTCTCGCCGGTGGAGGCGTCGACGGCGGTGCTCTGCGGCACGAGCCACTCCGAGCGCACGGTGCCCTCGATCGTCTCGTTCGAGAAGTTCAGCACCGTGATCTGCAGAGGCGCCGTGTCGTCGCGACGGTCGCCCCCGTCGAGGCGGTGCACCATGACGAGCATGCTCGGGTGACCGACCTGCGGGATGTCGACCTGCGACGCGACGGCGATGCCGTTCTCGCTGCGGATGCGGAGAACCTCGCGCAGCCCCGAGAGGAACGACTCGGGGTCGTTCTGCTGGGTGCCGAGCGAGCCGTACAGCGACCGCGCGCGCGGGATCCCCGACATCGACGACGACGCCTCGGGCGCGACGTCGAGCAGATCGTGCCCTCCGCGCTCGATCCACCGGGTGTCGCCCGACGAGATCAGGTGCCGCACGTCGTCGGCGGGGAGCGTCAGCGACCCGGTGAGGTCCCACCCCGAGAGGGCGAACACACCGGGCTGCCACGAGTTGTACTTCGCGAGAAGCAGGTGCGCGTCGCGGATCGCCGGGATGTCGGCTTCGGTGATGTCGTCGAGGGTCGCCTTGCCCTGGGTGGCCGCGATCAGCGAGGCCGAGGTGCAGGCGATGCCGTTCTGCGTGAAGACGAGGTTGTAGTCGGCCTCGACCGTCAGCTTCTCGGTGAGGTCGGCGCGCACCATCTCGGCGATCTCTCCGCCGCTGTACTCCTCGTGGCGGAAGGGGTAGAGGGTGTCGCGGTGCGTGGTCGCCCAGTGCACGAGCTCGTAGGTCAGCTCGTCGTGGTTCTGCAGACCGTGCACGAGCTGCACCGGCTCCACGCCCGTCTCGAGAGCCGTGTTCAACGCGAGACGGAGGAACTCGGTGTTCGCCGTCGCGAGCGCGTGGTGGTATCCGGGCCGGGTCACGAAGTCGTAGGAGAGGTCGGCTCCCACCGCGCCGGTGTCGCGGATGTCCTCCATCGTGAGGTTGAGCTCCTGGAAGGTGAACCCGCCCACCTTGCGGACCATGCCCGCGATGATGTGGTTCGCCGCGTGCGAGAGCGGGTGTCCTTCCGACCACGCCGGAAGTCCTTCCGCGCTCTTCTCGACCCCGAGGAAGCCGTTCGCGTCGAGACGCAGGGCGCTCGTGCCGAGGTCGCCCAGCGAGTGCAGGGCATCGCCGATGACGAGGCGCATGCCCGCGAACGTGGGGTCGAGCCAGTTGATGGAGGGCTGTCCCTCCTTGAAGTAATGCAGGTAGACCCATCGGCGCTCGAGGCCGTCGGTTCCCACGACCGGAGCGGTGGTGCTCCAGTTGGTCTCTTTCACGCCGGGGGTGTAGAAGATCACGCGCTGCAGCTCGCCGATGATGTAGCCACGGGCGCTGAGTTCGCGCTCGGTCTCGGAGTCGAGGTTGACCGAGTCGCGACCGGCGGGGACCTCGGGCAGCAGGTCCCAGTCCTCACGCGGGATCTCGACCATGTGGTAGATGCCAGGGTAGTCCTTGTACGCCATCTCGGCGAGGCGGAAGTCGGCGCCCTTGCCCGTGTGACCGGGCACGATGTCGTCGATGACGCTGCCGCCGTGCGACTCCGCCACGTCGGCGACGCGGCGGAAGGCGTTCTCGTCACCGAACTCGGGGTCGATTTGCGTGCTGATGCGGTCGAAGTGGCCGTCGACGCTGGGCGTTTCCTGCCAGCCCGTGATGCCGCCGGCGCGCTTGACCGGACCCGTGTGGATGCCGTTGATCCCGACCCACTCGAAGGCCTCCCACAGCGCCTCGTCACCGAGTGCTTCGAGGAACGACTCCCCCGGGCGCGTGATCAGCGAGATGGGGTAGGCCGTGAACCAGACGTCGGTCGACTCGATGGCGCGGCGCGCATCGGGCCGGGCGTACGGGTTGCGCCACATCGACGGCTGACCCGACAGCTGCCGGCTCAACACGTCGGCATCCTTCAGCATCGACTGGCGGACCAGCCACTCCACGTAGGAGGGGTTGCCGCCGTTGGCGTTGCGCGGGTCCGTGAGGAAGCGGCGCAACGTGCCACCGCGGAACTGATCCCGCGGGCGAAGGCGCCGCGGCCGCGCCGGATAGCGCTGCTCGTCGTAACTGATCTCGGTCGTGGCCTCCGCCACGTCGTCAGCCTCGACACGCTCCGCGTCGAAGTGATCCGCATCGACCACGGCGTCATCCGCCATGCTCCGCTCGTCGGCGTCATCCACGCGCGACCTCCCTCTCACGTCACCATCGACGCTAGTCGGTTCCCCCGACATCGAAGGTGGCCATTGACCTCGCCCGTCGGTGTGTCGGTGAATCCGTGGGTCACGCGGCGCCGCGCGGCGCCCGCAGAGCCACCACCGCGAGCACGAACGCCGCACCGCACATCACCAGGACCGCTCCGACGAACGGCGCCCACCCGAGCGAGCCGAACAGCAGTCCCAGCGCCCAGCCGAACACGCTGGAGCCGGCGTAGTAGCCGAGGTAGTACAGAGACGACGCCTGGGCGCGCGCGCTCGGCTCGGCGGCGACGGGTGTCCATCCGGATGCCACGGCGTGGGCGCCGAAGAAGCCGGCGGTGAACAGCAGCAGGCCGGGGACCACGGCGATGAGCGTCGGCACGAACATCAGTGCGGCGCCGGCGCTCATCACCCCGATGCTCCAGAGCAGCACGGGGAGCCGGCCGTGCCGAACCGCCAATGCTCCCGCGCGCGGCGATGACGCCGTGCCGGCGAGGTAGGCGAGGAACAGCAGGGTCACGAGCGCCGGCGCGAGGGCGAACGGCGGAGCCGTCAGATGGAAACCGAGGTAGTTGTAGACCGCGACGAAGGCCCCCATCAGAAGGAAGCCCTGCGCATAGAGCGCGAGTTGCACGGGCGATCGCAGGTTGGAGGCCAGCCGTGCGCGGATCGTCGGCCCCCGCTCCCGCCGGGCGCGGCCGGGGACGAACCCGCGTGCCTTCGGAACGAGGCCGAGGAACAGTACGGCCGCGAGCACGCAGAGCACGACGACGGATGCCACTCCCCACCGCCACCCGGCGAGTTCGCCGATCCAGCCCGAGAAGACGCGTCCCGACAATCCGCCGACCGTCGTTCCCGCGATGTAGGAGCCTGCGGCCGCGGCCACGTGGCGCGGCGACACCTCTTCACTGAGGTAGGCGAGCGCGACGGCGGGGACGGCGCCGAGCGCCGCTCCCTCGAGGAGGCGGAGCGCCAGCAGCACACCCATGTCACCGGCGAACGGCGTGAGCGCCCCCAAAACGGTGGCGACGAGGAGGCCGATCGTCATGGCGGGGACCCGACCGATGCGATCCGCGACGATCGACCACGGGATGACGGCCGCCGCGAGACCCAGCGTCGACGCCGACACGGTCAGCGCGGCCGCCGCGGGGCCGCCGCCGATGTCGGTGGCGATGGCGGGAAGGACCGCCTGGGTGGCGTACAGCTGCGCGAAGGTCGCGACTCCGCCGAAGAAGAGACCGATGAGAAGACGTCGGTACTCGCGGCTGCCCGGTACGTGCCCCGAGAACCCGCTCACGTTCTCGACCCTACCCGGCCCGGATACGACGAAACGCCGTCGCATCCCCTCCTGTCGGCGGGGGTGCGACGGCGTCATGCCGAGTGCGGGCGTGTGAGCACGCCTGTAAATGCGAAATGGCCACCCAGCTTTGGGTGGCCATTTCGACTTAAAGGAAGTCCGGCGGTGTCCTACTCTCCCACAGGGTCCCCCCTGCAGTACC
>NZ_JAJNCV010000009.1:0-502 GCF_021026215.1 Microbacterium sp. JC 701 | reverse complement strand
CCCACCGAGAGCAAACAACTTCTTCTGCCGGGGTCTAGGAAAGAAAGGCGAGGGGGTCCTAAAGACCACTCCAGGATTTCAACGAAAGGCAGCCTCGACCAGCAGCAGGACGACTCAGCTAGAGTCAGAAGTTGAGAGACTACAGGAACATCAAGCTGCTCAGGCTGCCGCCCATGCCGCCCAAATCGCCGCGCAGACAGCCTATACTGTCTCGGTATATGCCACCCAACAGGCCCAGCAGCAGCAGATGTTCCAGTACATGCAGGACTTTACAGCTGCCCAGCTTCAGGGACTTCCGCCTCCGCCCATGCCTCCGCCCATGCCGCTACCCCAGCCGCCGCAACCTCCGCCGCAACCTCCGCAGCAACCCCCAGAAGCGGATATTAATTTAGACGATGTGGATTTTATGTAGTTGATGAAGTATATACTTTTATGTGCTTGTTGTTGGTTATATGGAATATGGAATTGTTTTGGTATATTTTGCAGCTTGCTTGGAATGGTA
>NZ_JAJNCV010000001.1:1497221-1678274 GCF_021026215.1 Microbacterium sp. JC 701 | reverse complement strand
TTTCTCGCAATCCGAAGATCGACGAGGAATAAATTGGCATTTGACAAGTGCACGCTGTTGAGTTCTCAAGGAACGGACGCACCCACAGGAATCAGTCTTCCGACCTACCCGTGAGGCAGTTCACTACCTTCACCGGCCACTCAGCACTCGATTCCGCAGTGGGACCTCACGAAGAGATCAACCTCGGGAACCGGTCGAATGACCATAACCAAAACCCTACACCATTCGGTGGGGTTCTGGGTGGTTCACCGCGTGAGAGGGAGCGTGGCCTTCCGGCCTTTCCGCTCTCCCCTGTGGGGCGAACAAGTAATAAGCTACGCGGGAGCCGCCGACCCGTCGAATCCGGGCGCCTCCCGGGCGTGTCGGGGGCGTGGAACCGCGGAATCCTCCGGAAACGACGAAGGGCTCGAGCGACGGTGTCGTCGCCCGAGCCCTCCCGCGTCGCCGGTCAGGCGGCGAGGTGCACCGGCGCCACCGCGGACGCCGCCTCGGAGAAGCCGCCGTAGAACTCGATGCCCCCGAAGAACATCGCGCCGATCACGAGGGCGAAGACGAACAGGATCGAGAGGAACAGCACGGCGACGCCGGCGAGGGTGATGAGAAGCGGAAGTCGAGAGGCCATGACTCCATCTTGCCCTGCTCCCCCACCTCGCGCGGGGGATTGCGCCCGGAAACGACCGAAGGCCGGCACCTCCGAAGAGGTACCGGCCTTCGATACGGGACGGATCAGCGGCCGGAGAGCTTCTCGCGAAGCGCAGCCAGCGACTCGTCGTCGGCGAGGGTGCCCTGGGCGGGCGTCTCCGACGAGAACGATCCACCGAACGAACCGGCGTCCGTCGGGTTGGCGGCCTCGGCCTCGAGGGCCTTGGCGACGGCAGCCTTGTGGGCTTCCCAGCGACCCTGAGCAGCGGCGTACTCCTGCTCCCAGGCCTCGCGCTGAGTGTCGAAGCCCTCGAGCCACGCACCCGACTCGGGGTCGAAGCCCTCGGGGTACTTGTACTCGCCACGCTCGTCGTACTCGGTCGCCATGCCGTACAGGGCCGGGTCGAACTCGGTGCCGTTGGGGTCGACCGACTCGTTGGCCTGCTTGAGCGACAGCGAGATGCGGCGACGCTCGAGGTCGATGTCGATGATCTTGACGAAGACCTCTTCGCCGACCGACACGACCTGCTCGGCGAGCTCGACGTGCTTGCCCGACAGCTCGGAGATGTGCACGAGGCCCTCGATGCCGTCGGCCACGCGGACGAACGCACCGAAGGGAACGAGCTTGGTGACCTTGCCCGGCGCGATCTGACCGATCGCGTGGGTACGGGCGAACACCTGCCACGGGTCTTCCTGCGTCGCCTTGAGCGAGAGCGACACGCGCTCGCGATCGAGGTCGACCTCGAGGATCTCGACGGTGACCTCCTGGCCCACCTCGACGACCTCGGAGGCGTGCTCGATGTGCTTCCAGGAGAGCTCGGAGACGTGGACGAGACCGTCGACGCCACCCAGGTCGACGAACGCACCGAAGTTGACGATCGACGAGACCGTGCCCTTGCGGACCTGGCCCTTGTGGAGGTTGTTGAGGAACGTGGTGCGCGACTCGGACTGCGTCTGCTCGAGCAGGGCGCGGCGCGACAGCACGACGTTGTTGCGGTTCTTGTCGAGCTCGAGGATCTTGGCCTCGATCTCCTGGCCGAGGTACGGCGTGAGGTCGCGGACGCGGCGCAGCTCGATGAGCGACGCCGGGAGGAAGCCGCGGAGGCCGATGTCGACGATGAGACCACCCTTGACGACCTCGATCACGGAACCGGTGACAACACCGTCGTTCTCCTTGATCTTCTCGACGTCGCCCCACGCACGCTCGTACTGCGCGCGCTTCTTGGACAGGATGAGGCGGCCTTCCTTGTCCTCCTTCTGGAGAACGAGGGCCTCGACGTGGTCGCCGACGTTGACGACCTCGTTGGGGTCGACGTCGTGCTTGATCGAGAGCTCGCGGGAGGGGATGACACCCTCGGTCTTGTAGCCGACGTCGAGGAGGACCTCGTCGCGGTCGATCTTCACGACGGTGCCCTCGATGAGGTCTCCGTCGTTGAAGAACTTGAGCGTCTTCTCGACCGCGGCCAGGAAGTCTTCGGCCGAGCCGATGTCGTTGATCGCGACCTGCTTGGTAGCCGGGGCGGTCGTTGCGGTAGTCATGTAGTGGGTTGTCCTAGTTGGGTGTGGTGTCGGGCTCCGACTCCTGTGCCAGTGGTCCGGCGGACCATGGCCTTCGGGCATTCGGCCGCCCATGGGCGAACGAATACCGCGAGTCGAAGCGAAGCGGATTTGTTCGTGCGATGCCACGGGCTCACTCGGGAAACGAGCAGAGCCATACGTGTGACACCTCAGTTTAGCGCACCGACCGTCCGCCCCGCTCCGTGGGCCGGCGTGACCGGCTCTGCGAGTCGCCTGAGTCGGCGCACGCGGGGCGAACGGCATCCGGAGGCCAGGAAACGGCGTGATCGATTCGCCCCGGATCGGCACTTTTCTCGGGCCGATCGAGAGCGTTACGCCCAGGTGGCATCCAGACTGCCGTGCCAGGCTCCCGATTTCGTACCCGCCGTGCGCGGGCCGGACGGTGACACCCGCACCGTCCTCCCTCACGTGAAACCGGTTCTATGCGCTCTGATTCGACGCCCCTTACCAATCGTCGCGCCCGTCGCCTGGCCACCCGTCGCACCCGTCGTCGTCCTGTGACGGCCATGGGCGCCCTCGTGGTCGGAGTCGTCGCGGCAGCGGCCCTCACCGGCACCGTCCCGGCGGCGACGGCCTCCCCCGCCGACCTGTCGACCGCCACCTTCTCGCTCGCCTCGGCGACCACCCCCGTCGCCCTCGCGGCCTCCGCCGGACCCGAGATCTCCGAGGCGCGCGCGGCCACCGCCGCCGCCTCGACCTCTCTCGGCGCCGCCACGCAGGTGCAGGGCGACATCGCGGCATCCGGTCTCGACATCGGCCAGCCCGCCACCGTCGACACCACGGCCCTCGAGGCCGCGACCGACCGTCTCGAGAAGGCGTACGTGCTGCCCGAGACCTTCCTGCCCGCGCTCACCGAGAACGTCACCGCCGCCTCGGCGACGGTCGATCAGCGCGTGTCGGAGCTGCGCGGCGGCCTCGACGCCGCCGTCGCCAAGAAGGCCGAAGAGGAAGCCGCCGCCGAGAAGGCGCGCCAGGAGGCCGAAGCGGCCGCTGCCGCAGCCGCCGCGGAGAAGGCCGCCGCCGAGCAGCAGGCCGCCAAGAGCTCCAGCAGCTCCAACAGCGGAAGCAGCAGCAGCAACAAGAGCAGTGGGGGCGGCGGCACGTCGTCGGCTCCCCCGGCCTCGAGCGGCGGCGGATCGGGCGACAACAGCCCCGCCGGTGCCCAGGCGACCGCCCGCGGCATGCTCGCCGGGTGGGGATGGGGCGACGACCAGTTCAGCTGCCTCGTCTCGCTCTGGAACAAGGAGTCGGGCTGGAACTACAAGGCCTACAACGCCGGCAGCGGCGCCACGGGCATTCCGCAGGCCCTTCCCGGCAGCAAGATGGCGTCGGCCGGCGCCGACTGGCAGACCAACGCCGCCACGCAGATCGCCTGGGGCTTCGGCTACATCTCGGGCCGCTACGGCACCCCCTGCGCCGCGTGGGGCCACTCGCAGTCGGTCGGCTGGTACTGACCCGTCAGTCCCAGCGCATCACGGAGCGCGCCGCCTCGGAGAATCCTCCGGAGCGGCGCGCTTCGCTCATGAGGGCGAGGTGTTCGACTCCTGAGACCTCGCGGAGGGCTGCGGGACCGACCTGCGTCCGCCACAGCGCGGCGAAGCGCACGGCGTCGTCGCGTCGACGACCGATCTCGGCGGGGACGGCCACGAAGGTGCGGGCACGACCGCGCCCGGCCCGGCCCAGCACCGCGCGCACCAGGAACGGCCCTGCGCCGCGATCGATCTCGAGGACGAACCGCGGGGAGCGGATCGGCGCGGTGAGCTCCTCGAGCGCTGCGGCCAGCGTGCGCTGAGCCGGCACCGGCGCGCTCGGCACGCTCGTCCGGGCTCGCACGCGAGCGCCCTCGAGCGGCTCGGTCTCGACGATCGGGCGATCTGGCACCGGGGCGACCCGGCCGGCGGCGACGAGGGCGTCCCACACCACGCCCGCGATGCGGCGGAGCGTCTCGGGGGCGTCGTTCACCTGACGACGCGTGCGGACCCAGGCGCGGCCGAACGGGACGGCGGCGACAGCCCCGCACAGCGCGACGAGCGCGGCGACGGGCGAGCCCACCGGGTGCGGCAGGAGCACCGCCGCCCCCAGCCCCAGCACGACCAGCGCGACCGCGGCGCCCAGGCTCGACCCGAGCGCCCGCGCGGCGACGACCGAGGTCGAGAACGCCGGGGCCCCGCGCGGACGTTCGATGACGGATGCCGCTTCTTCGCGGTCGACGTAGGGCGTGCCGACGCGCCACTCGGCACGCGTCTGCGCCCGCGGCGGCACGGCGTCGAGACCGGAGAGGGGCGCGAGCGAAGCGCCGACGGTCTTCTCGCGCACCGCGTCGAGAGCCCCTCGGCGCTCCGCCCCCAGCGCCGCGCCGATTCCGCGGACCACCTCGGTGGGCCTGTCGACGTCGAGCCCCCAGAGGCGAGCGTGCTTGCGGGTCAGGCGAGCGGCATCCGGCTGCGCCTGCAACGACGACGAGGGAGGCAGCATCGCGGTGATCGTCCAGTTGTGCGCGACCTTCTCGGGCCACGCGGGGTCGAGGCGAAGGGTGCGCCCGCGCAGCTGCTGCGTCGCCGACGCCGTGGCCACCGCCGTCAGGTCGATCAGCGTGTTGACCGCGGGGCAGTCCCACCCCTCGCCGAAGAGGCCCCGCGTGCCGACGACGACATCAACGGCTCCCGAGGCGAGCAGTCGCGCCGCCGCGCGGACGATGCCCGCCCCTGCGATCCCCCGCACCTCGAGGGCGGCGGGGTCGTCGTCGCAGGGCGCTGTGGTCGCCTCGACCCCCAGTTCGGCGGAGAGGACCGGCAGGAGGACATCGGCGTCGACGGCCGCGATGCGCACCGTCGACGAGGTGACCAGCACGGCGCGCAGGCCCTGGGTCGCGGCATCCGTGATGACGACCGAGAACGTGCGCACGGCTCCCGCGCTGCCGAGCAGACCCCCGTGCGTGTTGCCGTGGGTGACGAAGTCGGTCACGACGAGGGCCCGCAGGCGGGTGCCCAGCTCGGCGCGCTCGCGGGCGAGCACGTCGCAGGCTCCGCGGTCCTTCGCGAGCGACGACGACAGCACCGTGTCGATCGCGTCGCGGGACCGGCGCACTCCCCGGTCGGTCAAGGCGTATCCGAAGTCGGCGAGCAGGCGCTTCAGCCGCTGCCAATCGGGTTCGCGCGAGGGGTCGGGCAGTACGTGTTCGAGGGCGTAGCGCCCGATCAGACGCACCGTCTCGTCGGTCGAGGGGGCGCGTCGCGCGACGGCGGGCATCCGCGCGACCACCGGATGGCCGGGCGCGGTGAGCGCGAGCATCGCGGCGGCGGCCTCGGCGCCCGCGAAATCGGCCGCGAACGCCAGGGCGAGGCGGCGGTCGATCGCGGCGGCTTCGGCATCGCTGTCGTCCGGGGCGGCTGCGGGCGGAGGCGCGAGCGGGCCGGAGGGCGTCTCCGCGGCGGTGTGCGCAGGCGTACCCGCCGACGGGGGATCGAGGGTCGCCGCGGGCGCCTCGGGGGGCTGCAGGGCGCGGAGCAGGAAGTCGCGGCCCTCGCCGACCGAGAAGGTCGTGTGCAGGGCCACCTGCAGCGCTTCGGCGTGGGCGCCGAGGAACGCCTGCTCCTCGGCGGTGGGGGCGACGACGTGCACGAGATCGCGGTACGGCGCGAGGCCGCCCTCGCGCACCACCGCCGGGACCGGGACCTCCAGGTCGACGTCTCCGAGCAGCGAGACGTAGTTGTCGTACTCGTCGGCGTCGTCGGGCGAGGGAAGCGTCGCGGTCAGACCGATGACGAGCGGCGCACGACCCGCCGCGCGGAGCCGCGCGAGCAGGGCGGCCACCACGAGCGCCCAGTGGTCGAGCAGGTGATGGCACTCGTCGAGGATCACCGTTTCGACCCCGACGTCGACGAGCCGGTCGATCAGCTCACGGGCGTGCGGGTGCAGCGACGCCATGAGCGCCTCGGCGTCGTGTCGCGCGAGCGAGCGCCGCAGGGCACGGGAGCGGGACCGGATGCCGCGGCGGTGCGCGGGCGGGTTGCTCGACGCGAGCGCGTCGAGCCAGCGCGCGGCCTCGCCGGGCGTGCGCGCGTCGGCCTCCAGCTCGTCGAGCCAGCGCCGCCGGGCGAGACCGGCGAACGGGTCGGCGGAGTCGACGACGCTGATCGCCTGGTAGGTCAGCGCGGTGAGGACGGCCGGGGTCTCGGGGTCGTCGGAGACGGCGGCGGAGTCGGGCGCGAGCCCCCGGGCGGCTGAAACCCACTGCGCGCGGATCGCCGTGGTCGGGGCGAACACCACCGCGCGTCCGCCCCGGCGCATCGCCAGTAGCAGACCGAGCAGGGTCTTACCCGCCCCGGGCGGGGCGACGAGGTGCAGAGGCTCGCCGGCATCGACATCGACGCGGTCGAGGGCATCGGCCTGGTACGCGCGGAGCGCGCCGTCGAACCGCCACGCCGACAGGGGACGCTGCGGATCGGTCGACACCGCGCCAGTCTAGGGAGGCGCTGCGCCGCGACACGGCGCAGGCCCGGAGAGGACGTGCACGTGGACCTGAGGTGGCTCGACGCCCCCGCCGACGAGGTGGCCGCCGCCCTGGCATCCGCCGCTCCCCGCCCCCGACCCGACTGGGTGCCCACGGGACGCCAGGTGCTGCTGCACGTGAACAACACCGTGCTGCTATGGGCGCTGTTCGTGGTCTTCTTCTCGATCGGGGTCGCGGTCGACGGTTACGGCGACGGGACTGTGGGCGCGGGCGAGGCCACCGCGTTCTGGTGGGCCGTCGGCGTCTTCGTCGTGTGGTTCAGCCTCACCGTCGCGCTCTGGCGCTGGTCTCTGCAGCCCCTCGCGACCCGCGCGCGGCTGCGGCAGGGGCGACGCGAGCTCACCGCGCTCGTCAACGGCTTCCGCCCCGAGGCGAGCGGACACGCGACCTTCGCCTCGCTGGTGACCGACCACAGCGTCGGTGTGCGGGAGTATCCGCGGTTCGTCGCGGCCGGCGCCGAGTTCGGGACCGTGCGGGCGCGGGCTCCGCGGGCGCGCCCGTGGCAGTACCTCCTCGTGCGGCTCGCCTCGCCGCTCCCCCACCTCGTGCTGGACTCCCGCCGCAACGACGGCTGGGGCGCGGGCCTTCCGGCCGCGGTCGCCCGTCATCAGCAACTCTCGCTCGAGGGCGACTTCGACCGGTCGTTCCGCACCTTCGCCCCCGACGGGTATGGCCCCGACGCGCTCTACGTGCTCACTCCCGACGTCATGGGCGCCCTCGTCGATCACGCGGCGGACTTCGACGTCGAGATGCGCGACGACACCGTTGTCTTCTTCCGGCAGCTCGACGCGGACTACACCCGCGCAGCCGACTGGGAGCGGGTGGATGCCGCGCTGACGCACGTCGTTCCGCGTCTCGCCGCGCTCTCGCGCCTCTACGTCGACGAGCGCGTGCCCGGGCAAGGTGCGGTGGAGATCTCCGCCGCCGCGCGCGAGGTCGCGACCTGGCGACCGCCGTCGCCGCTGATCGGCCGCAACGGCAGACGCCTCGACGCCCGAACGCCCCAGACGGGACGGCTCCCGGTCATCGCGAAGATCACGTGGATCGTCGTGCGCACGGGGCTCTACGTCGTGCCGGGGGTCTTCGCGTTCGCCGGCTTCATGTCGATCGTCGACGGGCGCTGAGCCCGGCGGCATCCGGAACCGTCTTCACCGCCGCCGGCGCTGCCCCGGGTCAGAGGCCGTTGCGGCGAGCGACCCACCCCGCGAGAAGCGCGTGCGAGAGCGGCGCGATCGACACGATCATGAGGATCGTGCCCAGCACCGCCTGCTCGGCCTGCAGCAGCACGCCGCCGATGAGCAGGCCCGTGAACAGCACCGACGAGACGACCCGGCGCACCATGCGCTCGAGATCGCGCATGCGGCGCTCGATGCGCGGCGTCTGCACCGAGACCGAGCCGTCTTCGAAGCGCGAGATGAGGTTGTCGGCGCGGCGCGGCAGGCGCGCGGTGACGGCTGCCACCGCTCCGACCTCGCGGACGAAGGCCTGCGCGGTGTTGCCGCTCTCTTCGCGGATGAGGCGCTGGGCGTAGGGCTCGACGGCGTCCCAGATGTTGAAGGCGGGGTCGAGCGCGCTGCACATGCCGCTGGTGAGCGACATCGCGCGCACGATCAGCAGGAAGTTCTCGGGCAGCTGGAACGGCAGCGATCGCACGACGTCGCCGAACTCGATCGCGAACGCGCGGAACTCGCGGGGATCGACCTCTTGCAGCTCGGCGAAGCCCATTCCGCCGAAGCGGGAGAACAGGCCCGTCATCGCGCGCTCCAGCTGCATGGTGTCGGCCGAGGGCAGCAGCACGCCGACATCGCGGATGCCGTCGACCAGGCCCTTTCCGTCGCGCGAGGCCGCGGCGATGAGCACGCGGCGCAGCCCCCGGCGCAGGCTCGGCGGGACCTCGCCCATCATGCCGAAGTCGATGAAAGTGAAGCGCCACGCCGGGGTTCCGGCGTCGGTCGTGCCGCCGAGCGGCGTGACGAAGACGTTTCCGGGGTGCGGGTCGGCGTGGAAGAAGCCGTCGTCGAACAGCTGGTCGAACATCACCCGCGCGAAGCGGGCGGCGACCTCGGAGGGGTCGATGCCGGCGGCGCGGAGGGCGTCGACGTCGTTGATCTTGATCGCGGTCACGTCTTGGAGGGTCAGCACACGACGGGTGGTGCGCTCCCACACGACCTCGGGCACGGCCACGCCGTCGGGTCCGCCGAAGTCGGCGGCGAAGCGCTCGGAGTTGGCCGCCTCGTGCAGATAGTCGATCTCTTCGAGGCTCGTGATCGCGAACTCCTCGACGAGCGAGGGCATGTCGACTCGGTCACGGACGAGGGCGACCTTGCTGAGCCACACCCCGACCTTGCGGAGGGCGCGAAGATCGACGTCGACGATCCGGTCGATGCCCGGCCGCTGGATCTTCAGCACGACAGCGCTCAGTCCGGTCTCGGCCGCCAGGTCGTCGGTCAGCACGGCGCGGTGCGCCTGGCCCAGCGACGCCGCCGCGAGGGGCCGCTCGTCGACGCTCGCGAACGCACGCTCCAGCGGCATCCCGAGCTCTGCTTCGGCACGGGCGCGCATCTGCACGAACGGAACCGCGGGTACCTCGTCTTGCAGGCCCTCGAGCTGTTTCGTGATCGAGGGCGGCAGCACGTCGAGGCGCGACGACATGAATTGCCCGACCTTGATCATGAGACCGCCGAGGTCGACCGCGAGCACGTGGAAGCGCTGCGCGATGCGCTCGAGACGCCGGGTGCGGCCCCGGGCGGAGATCCACCCGAGGCCGAACCGCGGCAGGAACAGCTCGTACCACCACGCCTGCACGAGGTAGCGTGCGGCAAAACGCGTGATGCGGCGGTAACGGGCCTTCATGAGGGCGTCGTCGGTCATCGAATCTCCTGGATGCCGACGTGCGCCCCGCACGCGTCGAACGCGGTGAACCTCACCCCTGGGCGAGGATGGAGTAGAGCTTACGGCGCGCCTCTTCGAGGATCTCGACCGCTTGCGCGATCTGCTCCTTGTCGCCCGTGCGGCCGACCTGCGCCGCCGCCTGAGCCAGCTCGATGCCGGCCTTGGGCAGCGCGGTCATGCGACCGCCGTCGCGGGATCCGGCCGACTCCCACGGCGCGGTGCGCTCGGTGGTCTCGTCGCCGGCCGCGGCGCGACCCTCGGCGGTGAGCGAGTAGGTCTTGCGACCGTTCGACTCCTCGGCCTGCACGAGACCCTCGTCGGTCAGCAGCTGCAGCGTGGGGTACACCGAGCCGGGGCTCGGCTTCCACGAGCCGCCGCTGCGGTCTTCGATCTCGCGGATGATCTGGTAGCCGTGCATCGGCTGCTCGAGCAGCAGCGAGAGCACGGCCGAACGCACGTCGCCCTTGTTCATGCGGGGCGTCGTCGAGGCCTTCTGCTCGAACTGCGTGCGCAGCTGTTCGAGACCCTCGAGGATGTTGGACATCGGCCAGCCGGGGGTGTTGTTGCCGCCGCGTCCGCCGAACGCGTCTCCCAGGAATGAACCACTCATGACGACCTCCTTCGCGCGGACCCGACCTGAGTCAGCGATACATAACGATATATCGCTGAACGCCCCTCGAGGCTGGGAATCGGCCCGCGATCGCTCGACGTCGAGGCACCGCCGAAACGAACGCTGCGCTCCCCCGACGACGGGGAAGCGCAGCGTTCGTGCAGAGAAAGAGACTCAGTACCAGTTCATCGCCTGCGAGTGGCTCCAGGCGCTGCAGGGAGCCCCGTAGGCGCGATCGATGTAGTCGAGACCCCACTGGATCTGCGTGGCGGCGTTGGTCTGCCAGTCGGCGCCGAAGGTCGCCATCTTGCTCCCGGGGAGCGACTGCGGGATGCCGGTGGCACCACCGTCATTGTTGTAGGCCTTGTAGTTCCAGCCCGACTCCTTGTTCCACAGCGACGACAGGCACGAGAACTGGTCGCTACCCCAGCCGTACTTCTGCGCCATGAACTGCTGGGCGTACGCCCGAGCACCGTCGGGGGTGTTGACGCGGGCGAGCGCGGCGGCGGCATCGGCCTTGGCCTGCGCTTCGGCGGCCGCGGCGGCCGCTGCCACGGCCTCCGCCTGACGCTGCGCCTCGGCCGCGGCATCCGCCGCCGCCTTCTCGGTCTTCGCCTGCTCGAGGCTGCCCTTGACCTCGGCGACACGGGCCGAGACGCGCTCGGCCTCGGTCTGCGCGTTCTGGCTGAGCGCGGGGACGAGCAGCACGGGCAGCATGCCGCGCGAGTCGAGGCGGGTGACCGCGTCTTGCAAGGCCGAGGTGTCGACCGTCGCGTCGCCGATCGAGAGCGGGAGGCCGGTCGCGGCGACGTCGGCCTGCACGGCCTCCGCATCCGACAACGTCGACTGCGCGTCGTCGAGAGCGGAGGTCGCGCCGGTCACGACGGCGTCGATCGTGGGGGCGTTCGCCACCGAGAGCGTCGCGGCCGGGGCGGGGAAGGTCGCGGCCGACGCGTCGGGCAACGACACCGGCGCGGCGAAGGCCAGACCCGTGGTGGCGACGAGGCCGAGGGCGAGACCCGCGCAGGTGGCGGCGGTGACGAGGGTGCGCCGGGCGCGGTTGACGTGAGTGATCTTGAGGTCGGAACGCAGCAAAAGTAATGGTCTTTCGTCGGGGGCACGCTCGTCGGGTTCGAGCGAGAGATGTGTCGTTCGGGTCGACACAAGTCCCCGAGTGTGGGGGCCGGTTCTGAGCGTTATCTCTTCGTTACCTGAAAGGCCCATGAAAGCGAGGCGCGTCGGGCGGGGTGCGCAGACACGCGGAAGACCGCGGAATCGGCATCCGTTCGCCCCCTGCGTTCACGGGCGAAGAAACAGCATCTGAGCTGGTCTTTCTCCGAGCCGACGACCCGCGCGGGGAACCTTCGGCCGACGCGGCACCCACGGGGCCGCGCGCCGCCGAAACGAAAGGGCCGATCCGGCGGAGAAAAATCCGCCGAATCGGCCCCGTGAGCCCCGGGGAGCCCCGATCTCTCAGCCGCGGTGGGCGCGGTAGTAGTCCAGCAGCGCGCGCGTCGAGACATCCTGAGACGCCAGGGCGTCGGCGTCGCCCTCGATCGCGGGCGCGATCTGCAGGGCGAGCTGCTTGCCCAGCTCGACGCCCCACTGGTCGAAGGAGTTGATGCCCCAGATCGTGCCCTGCGTGAACACGATGTGCTCGTACAGCGCGATGAGCTGCCCCAGCACCGACGGGGTCAGCGACGGCGCGAAGATCGACGTCGTCGGGCGGTTGCCCGGGAACGTGCGCGCGGCGACGAGGGCTCCGGTCGTGCCCTCGGCCTCGACCTCTTCGGCCGTCTTGCCGAACGCGAGGGCCTTGGTCTGCGCCAGGAAGTTGGCCAGGAACAGCCCGTGCACATCGCGCCCGTCGTCGGCCAGCGGGTACGCGGGGTTGACGAAGGCGATGAAGTCGGCCGGGATCAGGCGCGTGCCCTGGTGGATGAGCTGGTAGAACGCGTGCTGACCGTTGGTGCCGGGCTCCCCCCAGAAGACCTCTCCGGTGTCGGTGGTGACGGGCGAGCCGTCCCACCGCACGGACTTGCCGTTCGACTCCATCGTGAGCTGCTGCAGGTACGCGGCGAAGCGGTGCAGTTGCTGGGCGTAGGGCAGCACGGCGTGCGACTGCGCGCCGAGGAAGTTCGTGTACCAGACGTTGAGGAGTCCCATCAGGACCGGCACGTTCTGTTCGAGCGGGGTGGATGCCACGTGCTCGTCGACCGTGTGGAACCCGGCCAGCAGCTCGCGGAAGACGTCGGGCCCGAGGGCGATCGCCAGCGACAGGCCGATGGCGGAGTCGACGGAGTAGCGCCCGCCCACCCAGTCCCAGAAACCGAACGCGTTGGTCGGGTCGATGCCGAACGCCTCGACCTTGTCGAGAGCGGTCGAC
This sequence comes from Microbacterium sp. JC 701, assembly GCF_021026215.1. NCBI lineage: Bacteria > Bacillati > Actinomycetota > Actinomycetes > Micrococcales > Microbacteriaceae > Microbacterium > Microbacterium sp. JC 701. The sequence goes on along the minus strand of NZ_JAJNCV010000001.1, from coordinate 1,665,653 downwards.
ACGGCGACGAAGTGGTGGGCCACGGCGTCGGTGCGGGCCTCGTCGGAGTCGGCGATCGCGCCCTTCTCGGCGAGCTGCGCCCACAGCCAGTCGCGCGCGAGGCGGGCGTTGGTCAGCGTCTCGAGGGTGGTGAACGTCTTCGACGCGACGATGAACAGCGTCGTCTCGGGGTCGAGGTCGGCGGTCTTCTGCGCGATGTCGGTGGGATCGATGTTCGACACGAACCGCGCGTGGATGCCGGCGTCGGCGTACGGGAGCAGAGCCTCGTAGACCATGACGGGGCCGAGGTCGCTGCCGCCGATGCCGATGTTGACGACGTGCGTGACCTTCTTGCCGGTGACGCCGCGCCACTCGCCCGAGCGCACACGGTCGGCGAAGGCGCTCAGCCGGTCGAGCACCTCGTGCACGTCGTGGTCGATCTGCTGACCGTCGACGACGAGTGCGGGCTCGGCGCCGGCCGGGCGGCGGAGGGCGGTGTGCAGCACGGCCCGGTCTTCGCTGGTGTTGAGGTGCACGCCGCGGAGCATGTCGGCGAAGCGCTCGCGCACGCCCGTCTCGTCGGCGAGCGCGAGGAGGGCCTCGAGCACCTCGGGGGTGACGAGGTTCTTCGACAGGTCGACGTGCAGGTCGCCCATCGTGCGGGTGAGGGTCGCGGCACGGTCGGCGTCGGCGGCGAACCAGCCGCGCAGGTCGGGCTCGAACCCGTCGCGCAGAGCGGTGAGGCGGGACCAGGCGGAGGTGGAGGTGGGGTCGATAGGCGCAGTCACAGACCCCACGCTAGCGAGCATCGGGCCGGCGCGCGGGCCGGATGACGAACACCGCGCGACGCGCTAGGCGCGCGCGGCCGACGGGGGCACCGGAAGGGCGATCTCGCGCGCGTCGTCCCACGGTTCGGTCCACCCGAGCCGGTCGAACAGGCCGTCGAGGAGCATCGCGGTGAAGCCCCAGACGGTCTGGGGTCCGCGCGGCGTCTCGAGCGAGAACGCGGGGCCGCGCCACTCGCGGCCGTCGCGGCGGATGACGGTGACCCCGCGCTGGTCGGGGTCGAGCAGGTCGGCGACGGGGGCGCGGAACACCTCGGCCGATTCGGCGGCGTCGACCGCGCGCACGGGCGTCGGGCGGGTCCACCACCCCAGCACCGGGGTCACCTCGTGACGGGAGAACGCCAGTGGGACGTTCTCGAGCGTCCCCAGCACGTCGACGCCGCTCGGGTCGAGCCCCGTCTCTTCTCGCGCTTCGCGCAGCGCCGCCGCCACGGCATCCGCGTCTTCGGGATCGAGCCGGCCACCGGGGAACGCGACCTGCCCGGGGTGGGCGCGCAGGGTGCTCGCTCGCGCGAGCAGGAGGACGTCGAGATCGCTCGGGACGGTGCTCGACGCCCGGCGGCTGGGCACCCCGTCGAGCACGCCGAAGAGGATGAGCACCGCCGCCGCCCGCGCCTCGCCCTCGACCGGCAGCGCCTGCAACGCCGGGGAGACGTCGCCGAGGCCGCGCGCGAGCAGGGCTTCGAGCTGGGCGCGGGGCGAGGACATGCCTCGAGGCTATGCCGTGACGCCGACCCGCGCGGTCGCTTCCCCGTCCGTGGCGGCCGGTACATCGGAGGCGAGAGCGGCCGGCTCGGACGCGTCGGGCACCTCGATCCAGCGCGGGTGGGCGGAGCCTCCGACCCGCACGCGACGCATCGGGGCGCTCGGGGGCTCGGGCGTGACGGGACCGGCGGTGTCCGCGGCATCCGGAACCGACTGCTCGATCGGGACGGGGGCGGATGCCGTGTCGGCGGCGATCGCGATGGGCGGTGCCGCGAGGGCCTCGGCGATGATGCGACGCGGGTCGTACCGCCGGGGGTCGAGGGCGCGCCATTCGGTCACGTCGGCGGGGACGCCGAGCTCGGTCGCGGCGCGGTGCCGCGCGGCATCCACCGTTGCGCGAAGCCCTCGAAGGAGGGACGCGACGCGCGCGACCACCGCGGGCAGGCGCTGCGGGCCGATGACCACCGCGGCGATGAGCCCCACGAGCAGGAGCTTCTCGAGAGTCAGGCCGAACATGAGGTCTCCTCCGATGCCGACGCCCGGGCGAGGGCGCGGTCGTGCAGGGCGGCGATCGCGAGCGCCGCGGCGTACAGGGCGGTCATCGGAACGGCGACGACGAACATCGACATCACATCGGCCGACGGCGTCGCGAGCGCGCTGAAGAGCACGATCGCCACGACCGCGTACCGCCAGCTGCGCGCGAGAGCGCGGGCCGAGACGATGCCCGCGAGATTCAGCACCACCAGCACGACCGGCAGGACGAAGGCGAGGCCCGTCGCGATGACGATCTTCAGGGCGAAGTCGATGTAGGCGCCCGCGTCGAGGATCGTGGAGTCGTCGCTCGAGGCGAAGCCCGCCAGCACCGAGACCATGTGCGGGAACAGCAGCAGTCCCGTCGCGCACCCGGCGGCGAACAGCGGAACCGCGGCCCCGACCGAGCCGAGGACGTACCGCCGCTCGCGCCGCGTGAGCCCCGGGAGCACGAACGCGAAGAGCTCGTACAGCCAGACCGGACTCGACAGGACGAATCCGGCGATCAGGGCCACGCGAAGGCGCAGGTCGAAGGCCCCGGTGACGCTGTCGAAGTTCAGGCTCGCGTTGCGCTCGGCCGCGATCTGCGCGATCGGGGCGCGGACCAGGTCCATCACCGGTTCGTACAGGAACCAGCCGGCGAGGGCGCAGACCGCGAGGGCGACCGCCGCCCGCACCGCCCGTCGCGTCGCCTCGTCGAGGTGCGCCGCGACGGGCATGGCGGCCGACCGGGGAGCCTCGGCTCGAGGAGACGCGACGGTGGGAGCGGCGGCGGAGGTCACGGCGTGCTCGGGGGTGCGAGGACGGGTGCGGCGGACTCGGCCCGCGCCGGGGCCGGGGCCTGCGGGTCGGCGCCCGTCGCCTCGGCGCGGGAGTCACTCACCTCGGTCTTGAGGATGCGCACCGACTGACCGAGGCTGCGGGCGAGGGCGGGGAGCTTGGCGGCTCCGAAGATGAGGACGATGACCGCCAGCGCGATCAGCGCGTGCCAGCCGGTGAGGTTCTGCAGCATGAGAGGGGTTCCTTTCGAGGGAGGGGTCAGCGCCCGCCGGGCGCACCGCCGGGCATCGCGCCCGCGGTCGGGGTGGTGGTGGTGTCGACGCGGACGCCGAGGGCGACCGTCCACCCGGTGGTGTTGTCGCCGGTGGCGGTGGCGAGCTCGAGGGCTCCCCCGTCGTCGCCGAAGACGTTGTCGCTCTCCAGCGACACCCGGGTGAGGTTGGATGCCGAGGACGGGTAGGCCGCGTCGGCGTAGACCACGTCGCAGGCGGCCTGCGGCAGGGCGACCTGCGAGGTGGCGATCGCGTTCGCGGCGTCGGTGATGGCGTCCACATTCGGGTACACCTCGAAGTGGATGTGCGGCCACCGGCCGTCGTAGCAGCCGGGGAAGATCGAGGTGAACGACACGACGCCGTCGCTGCCGACCACCTGGACGCCGCGGAGGTAGCTCTCGTTCTCGATGCCCGAGGAGTACATCGAGTAGCGTCCCTGGTCGTCGCAGTGCCAGACGTAGACGGCGGCACCCGCGAAGGGCACGTCGCCGTTCGCGGAGTCGAAGATCGTGAGGTTCAGGGTCATCGGCACGCCCGTGGCCGTGGCTCCGCCGTCGAGGCTCGATCGGAGGTCGCTGCGGACGATGCCGGACTGCTCGAGGATGTCGGGGCCGTTCGAGCCGTCGCCCGGGTAGGGGCCGGCGGTCTCGTCGGGGATCTCGCCCGAGGGGAGGGCGGCGGCCGCGCTCGTCGCGATGGCGCTCGGGGTCGCGCTCGCCGTGGGCGTCGCGGTCGGGGTCGCCGTCGCGGCGGTCGTCGCGGCGCCGGAGGCGGACGGAGCGCACGCGGCCAGAGTGGCGGTGCCGGCGCCCAGCACGACGAGGCCCAGGATGCCGCGCCGCGAGACCAGCGTGCGGATGTCGAAGGGCGCGCCCTGGTCGACGACGGGTTCGTCGGCGCGGTCGAGCAGACGGCCTTCGTAGGCGGGGCCGTCGGGGGTCATCTGGGTGTCGGGGATTCTGCTCACGGTGTGCTCCATCGGTCGAGGCGGGTGTCGATGAAGCGACGATGACGCAGGGACCCTGCCCCCTCCCTCACCGAATCTATGGACCGGCTATGCGCGGCGGATCCGCCCGGGATCCACCGTCCCCGCCCCCGATGCACGTGTCAGGATGAACGAGGGAGGTACGCGATGACCGGAACACTGCACGCCGTGACCCTCGTCGTGAACATGCCGATCACCAAGATCGACGCCCTCGACGCGATCGCCTTCGCCGCCGACGGGGGTGTCGACGGTGCGGGCACGATGAGCCCGCGCGTCTGGCTCGCCCCGCACGCGTGGGCCGAGGTCGAGATCCCCAAGTTCGCTGATCCCCCGCCGTTCGCGATCGACGTGTACTCCGACGTGTCGGGCGCGGTGGCGTGGGCGCAGGCCCGGCGCCTGTTCGACGCCCTCGAGCGCTTCGGCTGGAACGTGAGCCCGCCGCGCGCGGGCGTGCAGTGAGCGAGACCGCCGCGCCGCGGCCGCGTCTGCTCTACGTCGAGGACGACGCCGAGATCGCCGCGATGATGCTCGAGGTGCTCCGCGAGACCTACGACGTCGTGCACGAGGCCGACGGGCTGGCGGGTCGCGATCGGGCGCTGCGCGACAGCTTCGAGGTCATCCTGCTCGACCGCCGTCTTCCCGGCCGCGACGGCGCCGAGATCGTGCGCGACCTGCGCACCGCCCACATCACGACCCCCGTGCTGCTGCTCACGGCGCTGGGTGCCGTCGCCGACCGCGTCGAGGGACTGGATGCCGGCGCGAACGACTACCTGCTCAAGCCCTTCGACTTCGACGAGCTGCTCGCGCGGCTGCGGGCGCTGCGGCGGGGGTTCCGTGCCGAGGGGCGTCGACGCGCGGTCGCCGACTGGACCTACCTCCCCGACACGGCCGTCGTCTATGGCCCCTCCGGCGAGCGCATCGCCCTCACCTCGACCGAGAACGCCGTGCTCGAACTGCTCACCCGCAGCCCCGACCACGTCTTCTCGCGCGAGGAGATCGCCCGCGGGGTGTTCTCGTCTCCGGATGCCGTGACCACCGTCGACACGTACGTGCACTACCTGCGCCGCAAGACGGCGACCGATCTGGTCGAGACCGTGCGCGGGGGCGGGGGTCGGCGCGGCCCGGGCGGCGCCCCCGTGGGCGATCGGTTCGTCGTCGACCTCGACGACGTGCTGCCCTGGATCCTCGGCCTGGGTCTGGTCGGGGTCGTGGTGCTCGGGCTGGTCGGCTGGGCCGCGGCCCGCTGGTCGGTGCGCCCGTTGGACGAGGCCCTGCGCCGCCAGCGCGCGTTCGTCTCGGATGCGAGCCATGAGCTGCGCACGCCCCTGACCGCCCTGACCAGTCGCATTCAGATCGTGCAGCGACGCCTGCACCGCGGCGAACCGGCCGACGACCCCCTCGATCAGTTGCGGCGCGATGCGCAGATCATGGACGACGTGCTGGCCGACATGCTGCTGACCGCCGAGGGCGAGGTACACACGGGAACCGCGCGGGTCGACGACAGCGTGCGGGCGGCGACGGCGGCGCTGGGGTCGCTCGCCGACGACGCGGGGGTGCACCTGCGCCCGGCCCGGCTGACGACCGCGACCGTCGCGGTGCCCGCGGTCACCGTCGTACGCATGTGCACCGCCCTGCTCGACAATGCCATCGGGCACACGCCCGCGGGCTCCACAGTCACGGTCACCGCCGACGCCGACGAGCGCGACGTCGTCATCCGCGTGGAGGACGGGGGAAGCGGCATCCGCGACGACGATCTGCCCCGCATCTTCGAACGCTTCGCACGCGGGGCGGAGTCGGGTCGGCGCCGGGGGTTCGGTCTCGGGCTGGCGCTCGTCCGCGAGGCGGCGACCCGCTACGGCGGCAGCATCGAGGTCGAGCGCACCTCTCCCACGGGCACGGTGTTCGCCCTGCGCCTCCCCCGCGCCCGCTGACCGCTCGGGCTCAGCCGACGAGCGCGTCGTGGAACGCCGACACCTCGACCCGGCCGGCGAAGCGGCGCGTGCGTCCGTGTTCCCAGACGATCCCGGATGCCAGGGGGGCCACCGGCATCCAGTCGAGGTCGTCGATCCCGGCGATGGCCGCCACCGTGGCCCAGGCGTCGGCGGTGGTGAGGTCGTCGGCGATGACCGTCGCGCTCACGGGACCCGCGAGGTGCACGCCCGTGCGCGGATCGACGAGGTGCGCGCCGCGCTCGGACGTGCCCGAGGTGGCCACGGCCCCGTCGACGACCTCGACCGTGGCCAGCAGCTCGCCCTCGTGGGTCGGGTGCGCGATGCCGATGCGCCACACGTGGTCGCTCGTCGCTGCCGTGCGCAAGCGCATGTCTCCCCCCACGTTGACGCCGACCGCCTCGATCTCGCCGTCGGCGAGCAGCTCGTCGAAAGCCCGGGTCGCGGCATCCGTCGACCATCCCTTCACGTACCCGGTCGGGTCGAACCAACCCCGCCAGTGCGCGTCGAAGCGGCCGCCGCTGCGCTCGCGCAGATCGCGGCACTGCGTGGCGACCTCGGCCACCCGCGGGTCGACGTCGCCGAGTTCGAGCCCCTCGTCGCGCAGCCGCGAGATGTCGGAGTCGTCGCGGTACGTCGAGAACACGCGCTCGTCATCGCGCAGGCGCGCCACGCACGCGGCGATCGCCCGCTCCACCCGGTCGGTGCGCTCGCCGATGACGGTGATCGAGGCGACCGTTCCCATCACGGGCTCGACGACCGTGAACGCCCCGGTCATGCGCGGGCCTGATCGAGGGCGGACTGCAGAGAGGTGCGGTACCCGGTGCTGGTGTAGGTGGCACCAGAGACCATGTCGACCTGGGCGCTCTGCGCCTGCACGGTCTCTTTCACCAGCACGGGCAGCGCGCGCGAGTTGATCTGCTGGTCGCGTCCGCTCTCGGAGGGGTACTGCGGCACCTGCACGTCGGCGATCGCGCCGCCCGACACGGTGATCTGCACCTGCACGGGACCGAAGCGGGTGTTCGCCGCCTGCCCGGTGTAGGTGCCGTCGGTGAGGCCGCTCGACGAGGTCTGCGCGCCCGAGGTCGAGCCGCTCGAGGTCGAACCGGAGGAGGCGGATGCCGAGGGGCTCGGCGTGGTCTTCGGAGCCGTGGCGACCCCCGACGAGGGGGCGTCGGCGAGCGCGCTCGTCGACTCGGGGACCGTCGAGGTGCGGTAGCTGAACAGCAGCACGAGGCCGGTGACGGTCGCCATGAGGGCGTAGACGATCTTCTTCATCGGAATCTCCTCAGACGGTGAAGGCTTCGAGGTGGACGCGCTCCGCGGGAACGCCGGCGCGGCGGAGGTCGGCGCGCACGGCATCCATCCACGGCTGGGGACCGCAGAGGAACACGTCGGTGTCGGCGGGTCGTGGCGAGACGTAGCGGATGAGGTCGGCCCCCGCCCACTGCGCGTGAGAGGTCGGCAGCCACGACGAGGTGGTCAGGGCTCGACGGCCGGGCAGCGGCGCGTGACGCAGGCCGCGCTCCCGCACGAGGCGGTCGATCGCGTCGGCGCGCAGGGCGTCGGCGGCGGTGTGGTCGCGCACGATGAGCGTCGCCTCGCCCGGAGCCCACTCGGCCTCTTCGAGCATCGCGACCAGGGGCGCGACTCCCGCACCCGCGCCGATCATGAGCAGGTGTCCGCCGCGGCGCTCGTCGGCGGTCATCGTCCCGTACGGGCCCTCGATGAGCACGCGCGTACCGGGTCGGAGCGCGGCGAGACGCTGCGTGCCGTCGCCGACGAAACGGGCCGAGATGACGAGCTCGCCGTCGGCCGGATCGGTGGCGAGTGAGAAGGGGTGCCCGCGCGTCCAACCCGCGCCATCGAGGAAGCGCCAGATGAAGAACTGTCCGCCGCGGGCCTTCAGCGCGTCGATCCGGCGCCCGGTCATGCGCACCGAGACGCCGCTCTGCCCGTCGCGTTCGACGGCGCTGACCCGGATGCCGTGGCGCAGTGACCTCACGAGCGGAAGCCCGAGGCGGAAGACGACGACCGTCGCCACGGTCACACCCCACATCGCCCACCAGTACACGGTGGCGGCGGGAGAGACGGTCAAGTCGGCGCCCGTCCACAGCATGTGCGGAATGGCGAGACCGACGCCGAGGTAGGCGTACAGGTGCAGCAGGTGCCACGACTCGTACCGCAGGCGCTTGCGGGCCTTGCGCACCGAGGTGACCACGACCAGCAGCAACAGGGCGGTGCCCGCGGTCGCCAACAGCATGCCCGGGTAGTCCCACACGAACTGCCACGCCTGCACCACGGGGTTGATGCCCGCCTGCACCGCGTAGCCGAGGATCTGCAGCCCGATGTGCGCCGCGAACAGCGCGAACGACCAGAATCCGACGATGCGGTGCATGCGGGTGATGCCGTCGCGGCCGAACCCCCGCTCGAACAGCGGCACGCGCGCCATCAGCAGCACCTGGTAGAAGAGCAGGTTCGCGGATGCCAGGCCCGCGGCGCGACCGAGGGAGTTCAGCGAGTCGGCTCCCCCGGCCAGCAGCGACTGCACTTCGCCGCCCGCGACCCACACGGCCACGACGACGAGGCTCGTCGCCCAGATGACGACGATCGCGGCGAGGTTCCACAGCGGACGGGTGTTCGGCCTTCTCCGCGAGACCTGGCGAGCGCGGCGCACGGCGGCGGCGGGCGGGGCGGCGAGGGCGGGTGCTGCGGTCATGCGCTCAGCGTGCCCGCGCGCTCCCCAGACGGCTCCAAGAATGGGGCGCCCGGGGGTGATGCATAGGGAACACGTAGATTGCGGCTTCGCTCGTTCAAAGAGCGGGCGCCGAGGCGTTACCTCGCGGCGGGCGGGCTGAACAGGTTGACGACGTTGCCGTCGGGGTCGCGGACCAGTGCGGATCGATTGCCCCACGGCATCGTGGTCGGTTCGAGGACGACGTCCTGTCGGGGCGTCTGGAGCACGGCGAACGCGGCGTCGACATCGTCGACCTCGAACTCGATGAACACCGATCGGTTGGCCGCGGGAACGAGAGCCCCGTTCAGCATCGCGACGGTGTCCGTGCTCGCGATCGCGAGGGTCGCGCCGGGACCGCGGAACTGGGCGAAGACGGGGGCGGGCCGTTCGGCCTGCTGGCCGGTGACGCGCTCGTAGAAGGCGACGAGGGCGTCGAGGTCAGCGGTCACGATGCGGATGGAGGCGAACGGCATGGGTTTCCTTCGGTGATGTCGACGGGATGAGAACCCCAGCCTCCCCCGGCATCGCGACACCGTCCTGTCGGTGTTTCGCGAAGTCCCGTGAGATCAGTCCTCGACGACCGACCGCAACCGTCCGTACGGGATCGCGAGGTCGGCGGCACGCAGGGCGCGCTGCGGCGGTCGCTCCTCGGTCACCTCGATCGACAGCATCCGGTCTCCCCGGAACGCCCGCACCCCGTCGCGCAGTCGGCACCATGCGAGGAGGTACCACTGCCCGTCTTTGCCGATCGACCCCAGTGGTTCGACGTCGCGGCTCGACTCGGCACCCTCGGCGTCTCGATAGCGGATGCGCACGACGCGATCCGCGCGCAGGGCTGCGGCGAACTCGGCAGGCACGACGGCCTCGTCCTCGCTCTCGAGGACGTGCACGCGGGAGGCGAGCGCCCGGGCACGCGCGGCTTCCCCCTCCGGCATGACCGCCAGCATCTTGCGGGCCGCCGTGCGTGCGGACTGCCGGAACGGGCTGCGCCCGAGGGTTCCGAGCCCGATCAGCACCGCGAGCGCCTCGTCGAGGGTGAACCCCGCCGGCCCCAGCGTCGCGGACGCATCGATGACGTATCCGCCGGTCCGGCCGGGCTCCGCCCAGATCGGCACGCCCGCCTCCTGCAACGCCGACAGGTCCCTCTCGATGGTGCGCACCGACACCTCGAACCGCTCCGCCAGACGACGAGCACTGCGTGGCCGCGGCGAGACGGCCCGCAATTCCTCCACCAGTCCGTAGAGACGATCGGTGCGATTCACGTTCCCCATCATCCGGCACGTCTTCACGCGGATCCCTCCGGGCACGTCTCCTGGGTCCTCTCGCCGCGGCATCCGGGCTACTATTTTCGTGTGCACGTAGATAAGCAGATAAGCGGGCTCGGCCCGGATTCCGAGTACGTCGAGCTCGCCGTCGAGGTGTTCGCGATGCTCGCGGACGCCACCCGGGTGAAGATCATCCTCGCGCTGCGCAACGAGGGCGAAGCGAGCGTGAACCACCTCGCCGAGATGGTCGACAAGAGTGCGGCCGGGGTGTCGCAGCATCTCGCGAAGCTGCGCATGGCGCGAATGGTGTCGACCCGACGTGACGGCACGACGGTGTTCTACCGCTTGACCGACGAGCACGCGTCGGAACTCGTGATGGATGCCGTGAAGCAGGCCGAACACGTGCTGGGGCACCCGTCGCACCACACCGCGACGGAGGCCCTGTCATGACCGGGAACGTGCACCCGCACACGCACGGTCACGAGGACGGACACGCGCACGACCACGACCACGACCACGACCACGACCACGACCACGACCACGACCACGACCATCATCAGGACCATCATCACGACCACGCGCACGCGCACCCGCACGGAGGCGTGAAGGGCTTCCTGTACGACCTGTTCGTGCCGCACACCCACGACTCCGCCGACTCGATCGACGACGCGATGGAGGCCAGCACCGCCGGCATCCGGGCGCTGAAGATCAGTCTGCTGATCCTGCTGGCCACGACCGTTCTCCAGGCGATCGTCGTGGGTTTCACCGGGTCGGTCGCGCTGCTGGCCGACACGATCCACAACTTCGCCGACGCGCTCACCGCCGTGCCCCTGTGGATCGCGTTCGTTCTCGGCCGCCGGGTCGCCGATCGCCGCCACACCTACGGGTTCGGCCGCGCGGAAGACCTGGCCGGCATGTTCATCGTGTTCGTCGTCGCCCTCTCCGCCGTCGTGGCGGGGTGGCAGGCGATCGACCGGTTCGTGAATCCCCGCCCCATCGATTTCCCGTGGTTGCTCATCGCGGCCGGTCTGATCGGGTTCGCCGGCAACGAAGCGGTCGCAATCTACCGCATCCGCGTCGGGCGCAAGATTGGCTCCGCGGCGCTCGTGGCCGACGGCGTGCACGCTCGACTCGACGGATTCACGTCGCTGTCGGTCGTCCTGGGCGCGATCGGCGTGCTGCTCGGCTTCCCCCTCGCCGACCCCCTCATCGGCCTGTTGATCTCCGCGTCGATCATGGTCCTGCTCTGGGGCACGGTGAAGTCGATCGGTGCCCGCCTGATGGATGCCATCGACCCCGCCCTCGTGAACACCGCGGAGCACGCACTCGCCCGCACCGCGGGCGTCGAGGCGATCCGCGATCTGCGGCTGCGGTGGGTCGGACATCGCTTGACCGGCTCGGCCACCGTTGAGGTCGATACGACCGATCTGCACGCCGCCGAACACGTGGCCGCGCGCGCGGCCGCGGCCGTGCGCGCAGCCATCGGCAATGTCGACGTCTTCACCGTCACCCCCGCCTCCTCTGTCGCTCATGTCGCGCCGCACTGACTCCCGCGCCCCCCGCGATCCGCGGCTCGACCCCCGGCCCCGGCTGGGGCCGCTGTATCTCGCCGGCTTCACCACGGCGTTCGGAGCTCACGGCGTCGCCGCGGCGCTGGGAACCGAATCCGAGAACATCGGGCTCACCCTGTGGGGGCTCGGGCTCATCCTGGCGCTCTACGACATCGCCGAGGTCGTTCTGAAGCCCGTCTTCGGCGCCCTCAGCGACCGCATCGGCACCAAGCCGGTGATCGTCGGCGGACTCCTCGTGTTCGCCGCCGCCTCGGCGCTGGGGGTCTTCGCGGCCAGCCCTGCTCTGCTCGCCCTCGCGCGCCTCGCGCAGGGCGGCGCGGCTGCGGCCTTCTCCCCCGCGTCGTCGTCGGCCGTCGCTCGGATGGTCGGCCCCGGGCAAGCGGGTCGGTACTTTGGCAAGTACGGCTCGTGGAAGAGCCTCGGCTACGCCGGCGGGCCGCTCATTGGCGGAGCGCTCATCCTCTGGCTGGGGTTGCCGGCGCTCTTCGTCGTGCTCGCCGTGCTCGCCGCCGTCGCCGCGATCGCCACCGCGTGGCGCGTGCCCGCTCTCCCCGTGCTCCCCAAGCAGCGGGTCACCGTCGTCGAGCTGTTCCGACAGTCCACCGCACCGGCGTTCCTCGGACCGGTCACCCTCCTCGCCGTCGCCACCTCCACCCTCGGCATCGCGGTCGGGTTCTTCCCCCTCATCGGAGCCCAGCTGGGCCTGAACCCCATCGTGGGGATGGGCCTCGTCAGCGTCATCGCGGTCATCTCCGCCGCCGTCCAGCCGCGCATCGGTCGGCTGCACGACGAAGCCGCTCACCGGGCCGGTCCGCTGATGGCGGCAGGCTCCGTGGCACTGGTGTTGTCGCTCGTGCTCGCGGGGGCGATCCCGGCCCTTCCCATTCTGATCGTCGCGGCGGTACTCGTCGGAGCAGGGGTCGGCATCGTCACGCCCCTGGGCTTCGCCCGCCTGGCCGCCACCACCCCGCCCGATCGGATGGGCCGGACGATGGGCAGCGCCGAACTCGGGAGGGAGATCGGAGACGCCGGCGGCCCGATCCTCGTCGGCGCGGTCGCGGCCGCAGCGAGTCTTCCGATCGCCCTCGTCGTCGTGTCGATCGCGACAGCGGCCTCGGCCGCGCTGGGGGCGACCTGGGCGGGACGAGGCACACCGGCCGCGGCCGAGGACGACCGAGGGTGACGCACCCGGGGGCGAGACCGGTCGCCTCGCCCCGGGTCGCGGGGTCGGGGCGGGAAACCGCCCGAGCCGCCGCTCAGTCGTCGAGACCGACCAGCGCTGCGCTCCGCTCCCACAGCACCTTCGCCACGGCCGGGTCGTCGGCGATGCGGTTGGTCTTCGCGGGCTTGTTGTTGGAGTAAAAACCGCCGCGCTCCCAGTCGACGCCGGGCTTCCCGAGCGCGAGCCAGGTCAGACGTGCGCCGCCCACGGCGGTCGAGGTCATGAGGCTCTTGGCGAGCGGGCCGCCGTAGAGGAACTTCCAGGGGCCGTCGCTCGACGATCCGAAGTTCGAGGCGATCACGCCCGGGTGGAACGCCACGGCCGACACCCCCTGGTCGCCGAAGCGCCGGTTGAGCTCCTTCGTGAACAGCACGTTCGCGAGCTTCGCGTTGCCGTAGGCCGCGGTGGAGGAGTAGCGCCGCTCGCCCTGCAGGTCGTTCAGGTCGAAACGCGGGAACAGCTTGGCCGCGGCGCTCGAGGTCTGGATGACCGAGGCGTCCGACTCGATGAGGCGCTCGCGCAGCAGGTTGGTGAGCAGGAACGGCGCGAGGTGGTTCACCTGGAACGTCGTCTCGTAGCCGTCCTTCGTCAGCGTGCGCTCGCCGAAGACGCCGCCGGCGTTGTTGGCGAGCACGTCGATGCGCGGGTATTTTTCGAGGAGGGATGCCGCGAGCTCCCGCACCTGCGCCAGGTCGCTGAAGTCGGCGACGAACGAGTCCACCCCCAGCGAGCGCGCGACGCGGGCGGTCTTGTCGGGGTTGCGGCCCACCACGACCACCTCTTCGCCCACCTGGGTGAGCTGCTTCGCCGATGCGGCGCCGATGCCGTCGCTGGCTCCGGTGATGACGATGGTGCGGGTCATGCGAACCTCCTGGGTCGAAGAGCGCCACGCTACTGCGGGCTCCGATGTGAACGTCAGGGCTTGCCCGTGGCATCCGGTCCCGAAAAGAACTCACAGCCCGCTCCCAGCCCCACGGGACCAAATCCGGCCGCCCCCGCGTTCTCCTCACTGACGCCCGACACAGGGCGACATGACGAAGGGATACGCACCGTGAGCACGGAGTACCGGAAGACGTCGGAGGCGCTCAGCCGCCTCACCGACCGCCAGTTCGCCGTCACGCAGGACGACGCCACCGAACCGCCGTTCCGCAACGAGTACTGGGACAACCACGAGGACGGCATCTACGTCGATGTCGTGTCGGGACAGCCGCTGTTCTCCTCGACCGACAAGTTCGAGAGCGGATCGGGCTGGCCGAGCTTCACCAAGCCCATCGACGACGCCGCCGTCGTGAACAAGACCGACCGCTCGCTGTGGATGACGCGCACCGAAGTGCGCTCGGCCGGAGCCGACAGCCACCTCGGACACCTGTTCGACGACGGCCCGCGCGACGCCGGCGGGCTGAGATACTGCATGAACTCGGCGGCGATGCGCTTCGTGCCCGTCAGCGAGCTCGAGGCCCAGGGGTACGGCGCGTACCTCCCCCTGTTCCGCGAAAGCCGAGCCTCATGAACCTCTTCTCTTTCCTCACCCGCAGCAGCGTCAACCGCAGAAGGAGCACCACCATGACCAGCGGATCCACCGACACCGGCGAGATCACCCGTCGCCCCGGCACCGAGACCGCCGTCCTCGCGGGCGGATGCTTCTGGGGCGTCGAAGACCTCATCCGCCGTCAGCCCGGCGTGCTCGACACGCGCGTCGGCTACACCGGCGGTCAGAACGACCACGCGACGTACCGCAACCACCCCGGTCACGCGGAGGCCGTCGAGATCGTCTTCGACCCCACGCAGACGTCGTACCGCGACATCCTGGCGTTCTTCTTCCAGATCCACGACCCGTCGACCCTGAACCGTCAAGGCAACGACATCGGCACGAGCTACCGCTCGGCGATCTTCCCCCTTTCGCCCGAGCAGGAGAAGGTCGCGCGCGACACGATCGCCGACGTCGACGCGTCGGGCATCTGGCCCGCGAAGGTCGTCACCACGATCGAGCCCGAGGCGCCCTTCTGGGAGGCCGAGCCCGAGCACCAGGACTACCTGATCCGCATCCCCAACGGCTACACGTGCCACTTCGTGCGTCCCGGTTGGGTGCTGCCCAAGCGCGAGCAAGCCTCCGCGTAAGCGTTAGGAGGGCCCGGATGCCATGGCATCCGGGCCCTTCGTCATGTCAGGCGACAGTGGGACTGCGTCTCTCGATCAGCACGGTGTCGCGCCAGATGCCGGCGACGTCGCGGGCGATGCGTTCGCGCACGCCGACGGTGCGGAATCCATGGTGCGCGTGCAGGGCGAGCGAGGCGTGGTTGTCGGCGAAGATCGACGACTGGATCGTCCAGACACCAGCGGCCTCCGTCGAGGCGATGAGGGCGTCGAGCAGCAGGTGACCGATCCCCCGGCCGCGGGCGTCGGCCTCGACGTAGACCGAGTGCTCCACGACTCCGCGGTAGACGGGGCGCGACGACACGGCGGCGACGGCCGCCCAACCTATGACCCGGTCGTCGCTCACGGCGACGAGCCGATGCGCGGCCAGCTTCGCCCCATCGAACTCCTCCCATGTCGCCGGGGGCGCCGTCTCGAAGGTCGCGTGACCGGTCGCGATGCCCTCCGCGTAGATGCGGTGCACCTCCGGCCAGTCGGCCGCGGCGAGCGGGCGCAGCGACACGCTCACGCGCAGCAGGACCCCGCGTCGGTCGTGCACACGCCCGTCTCGGGCAGCACGAGATCGACCTGCCGTGCCCCCGCCCGGTCGCCGGCGAGTTCCGCCGCGATCGAGCGCACCTGCTCGTATCCGGTGAGCAGCAGGAACGTGGGCGCCCGCCCGTACGACTTCATGCCCGCGAGGTAGAAGTCGGGCTCGGGATGCGTCAGTTCGGCGACCCCGTGCGGCGGCACGGAGCCGCACGAGTGCAGGTTCGGGTCGATCAGCGGGGCGAGCGCCCGCGGTGCCTCGACGATCTCGTCGAGCCCCACGCGGATCTCGCGCAGCATCGTCAGGTCGGGACGGAATCCGGTGGCGTTGACGACCACGTCGACCTCGAGGGCGAACGTCTCACCCGCGCGGCGGCCGCTGACGCGCACGCCGTCGTCGCAGAGCCGCACGTCGTCGATCTCGAACGAGGCGATCTGCTCGACTGAACCATCGGCGACCAGGTCGTGGACCGCCGTGCCGAGGCGTCCGCGCGCGGCGAGGTCGTCGGCGGCGTCGGCGGCCAGACGCGCGGTGCCGTCGTTGCGCACCGCCCACGACACCCGCGTCGCCGGCTCGTCGCGCGCGAGGGCGGCGAGGGCGATCAGGGTGTTCGCCGCCGAGTGCCCCGCACCGACGACGAGCACGCGCCGACCGGCGAAGCGGTCGCGGTCGGGTCCGCGCACATCGGGGAGCGCCGTCGTCACGCGATCACCGAGGTCGTCGTGCGCGAGACCCGACGACAGCAGAGACCGCGGCGAGCTCGTGGTGCCGGAGGTGTCGATGACGGCGCGAGCCGTGGCATCCGCCACGCCCTCCTCCGTGTGCAGTCGCAGGACGAAGGGGGTGGCCGCCCGACCCACCGACCGCGTGCGGTCCATGCCCTGGCGGGCCACGGCCTCGACGCGCGTGCCGTACCGGATGACGGATGCCAGGGCGGCGGTGCGCGCGAGGGGTTCGAGGTAGCCGTCGACCAGCTCGTCTCCGGTGGGCAGGCCCTCGGCATCCGGAGCCGTCCACCCCTCGGCCTCGAGCAGGCGGCGCGCGGCGGCGTCGACGACGTAGCGCCACGGTGAGAAGAGACGGGTGTGCCCCCACGCGCGAACGGCCGCGCCGGCGGTGTCGCCCGCTTCGAAGACGACAACGGGCAGCCCGCGTTCGATGAGGTGCGCGGCGGCCGCCAGGCCGACGGGGCCGGCGCCGATGATCGCGATGGGCAGACCCGCGCGGCGATCGGCCTCGGGACGCGGTGGGACGGTGAGGGTCAGGCTCATGCGTCGATCCCGAGCTCGCGCAGCAGCGTGGTCACCCGCGCCTTGATGTCGTCGCGGATCGGGCGCACCTCGTCGAGGCCCTTGCCCGCCGGGTCGGTGAGCTCCCAGTCTTCGTAGCGCTTGCCGGGGAAGATCGGGCACGCGTCTCCGCAGCCCATCGTGATGACCGCGTCAGAGGCACGCACGTCGTCGGTGAGCAGCAGCTGCGGCACCTCGGCGCTGATGTCGATCCCCTCTTCGGCCATCGCGGCCACCGCCATGGGGTTGAGGGCGTCGCCGGGGGCGCTGCCGCCGGACAGCACGCGCACGCGGTCGCCGCCCAGGGTGCGGGCGTAGCCGGCGGCCATCTGCGAGCGGCCGGCGTTGTGCACGCAGACGAAGAGGATGGTGGCGGTGTCGGACATGGCGCTTCCTTCGGGTCGGGTCGAACGGGAACAGCATGACGCAACACATCGACGCTCGTCAATATTGACGTTCATCGATGTGAAGGCGATGATGGATGCCATGACCTCGACCATCGCCCTGCCCCTGCTCGACGCCCCCTGCTGCGTCTCGTCGGGCGACGCGGCGATGGCCCCGGCCGAAGCGGAGACGCTGGCGAAGACGCTCAAGGCGCTCGCCGATCCGGCGCGCCTGCGGATCGTGTCGATCATCGCCGCGCAGGACGCCGGCGCCACGTGCGCGTGCGACCTGCAGGAACCCCTCGGCCTCTCGCAGCCCACGGTCTCGCACCACACGAAGGTGCTGGTGGATGCCGGCATCCTGACCCGCGAGAAGCGCGGCACCTGGGCGTACTTCTCGCTCGTGCCGGGCGCTCTCTACAGCGTCGCCGCGGCCATCGCGCCCCGTCGCTGACGCTCGCAACCCCCGCGTCCGCTCGCGTTCGCCTGCCTAGGCTCGCGGCATGAGCGAGTACGACGTCGTCGTGGTGGGAGCAGGGCTTGCCGGACTCCGCGCCGCGACCCGCCTGGCCGAGGCCGGGCGCGATGTCGTGGTGCTCGAGGCGAACGACGCGGTCGGCGGACGCGAGCGCACCGACATCGTCGACGGGTTCCGCCTCGACCTCGGCTTCCACGTGCTGAACCCGGCGTATCCGGCCGTGCGGCGCTGGGTCGACGTCGACGCCCTCGCGCTCCGGCGCTTTCCGGTCGCCGTCGGCGTGCGGCTCGACGACCGGGTCGCGCGGGTGGCGCATCCGCTGCGGCATCCGGGATCTCTTCCGACGACGTTGCGCTCGGGCCTGGTGCGGCCCGCCGACCTCGCGGCGCTGATCCGATGGGCCGCGCCGACGGTGCTCAACGCCCGGGCTGCCAAGAAGGGCCGCGACTTCTCGCTCGACGAGGGCTGGGACCGGGCGGGCCTGCGCGGCCCCCTCCGCGAGGCGGTGCTCGAGCCGTTCCTCGCCGGGGTGATCGCCGACGACCGGCAAGAAACCTCCGACGCGTTCGTGCGCCTGCTCATCCGCAGTTTCGCGCTCGGGCGCCCGGGTGTCCCCGCCGCGGGGATCGGCGCCCTTCCCGCGCAGCTCGCCGACACCGCGCGGCGTGCGGGTGCCGGCATCCGCCTCTCGCACCGCGTCGTGTCGACCCGGCGGCGCGCGCACGGCTGGCACCTCGGGGTGGAGGGTCGGGATGCCGTGACCGCCCGCACCCTCGTGCTCGCGAGCGGCCTCGACCACGCCCTCGACGCCCCGCACCCTCGCACGCGCGGGCTGCAGACGTGGTGGTTCGCCGCCGATGAGGCCCCCTCGGCCGATGCCGCCCTGCGCGTGGACGGACGCCGGCGCGGGCTGATCGTGAACACCGCGGTCATGACGAACACCGCCCCCACGTACGCCCCGCGCGGGCAGCACCTCATCCAGGCGACGTGCGTGCTGCCGTCCGACGCGACCGAGAACGACGTGCGGCGTCAGCTCGGTGAGGTGTGGGAGGCCGACACCCGGCCGTGGCGCCTGCTGCGGCGCGACGACATCGCCCACGCGCTCCCCGTGCAGGATCCGCCGTTGCGCCTGCGCCGCCCCGTGCGGCTCGATGACGGCCGCTACCTCGCCGGCGACCACCGCGACACCGCGTCGATCCAGGGCGCACTGGTGTCGGGGCAGCGCGCCGCCGAGGCGGTGCTGGCCGACCTCGCGCGGTGAGCGGGCGGCGTCGCGACCCGTCTGAGACCGCGAGACGGCAACTCGCTGACAACCCCGTTGCAGCCTGACGCGGGTTCGTCAGCGAGATGCAGTCTCGGTGTCCGCGGCGCACGGTGCGCCCCCGCAATCCGCGGAGCCCGCACGTAGAGCCCGCGCTACCCCCGCGCCGCCAGCGCCGTCAGAGCCTCGCCCGTGACGCGGCGGGTCGTCCACTCCTCCATCGCCTCGGCGCCGAGCGCGCGGTAGAAGCCGATCGCGGGCTCGTTCCAGTCGAGCACCGTCCACTCGAGGCGCGAGTAGCCCTTGTCGACGCACTCGGTGGCGAGCGCGGCCAGCAGGGCCACGCCGTAGCCGTTCGCACGGTACTGCTCGTGCACGTACAGGTCTTCGAGCCAGATGCCGTGGCGCCCGGTCCACGTCGAATAGGTGAGGAACCAGATCGCGATGGCCCGGATGCCGCCGTCGGGGCCCTCCACGACGAAGGCGAACGCGCGGGGGTCGTCGCCGAACAGCGTGGCGGTGAGCATCGCAGCGGTGTTGTCCACGGCATCCGGCTCGCGTTCGTAGTCGGCGAGCGCCTGGATGCACGCGAGGATGCCCGCTTCGTCGCCGGAGCGGGCGGGGCGCAGGACGGCGCCGTCTCTCAGGTCGGTCATGACAGGGGCTCCCAGCTCTCGGCCGCAACGCGGCGGAAGTTCCCGCCGAGCACCGCGGCGGCATCGGTGTCGTTCCATCCTCGCGCGGCGAGCGCCGCTCCGATGCCGATGAAGGTCTCGGGCGGCATCCACTCCACGGGTCCCCACGCGGTGTAGCTGGAGTCGTAGAGCGCCGGGGTGTCGGCCAGGGCGATGCGGAACGTCTCCCAATCGAACGAGAAGTCGGTGCTGACCCCCACATGACGGATGCCGACGACCTCGACCGCGTATTCGATGTGGCGCACCATCGCCTCGAGGGTCGGGGTGTTCGGCCCGAGGAAGATGCCCACCCCGGTCACGCCCACCACTCCCCCGGTGTCGGCGACCGCGCGGGCTTGGTCGTCGGTGATGTTGCGGGGGTGATCCCACACTGCGCGCAGGTTCGAGTGGCTGAACACGACCGGCCGGGTCGACGCGGCGCACATGTCGAAGGTGGTGCGGGCGCCCACGTGCGAGCCATCGGGCACCATGCCGCGCGCGTTCATCTCGGCGACGAGGTCGCGGCCCCACGCGGTGAGTCCCTCGTCGACGGCGTCGAGGCATCCGCCGCCGGCGGCGTTGGCGTGGTTGTACACGGGCCCGAGAGTGCGCACGCCCTGCGTGACGAGCCGGGCGACGGCGTCGAGGTCGCCGCCGAGAGGGGCGATGTCTTCGAGGTCGAACACGACCGCGGTGTCTCCGGCCGCCGCGATTCGATCGACGTCATCGACGGATGCCGCGAGCGCGAGCCCCTCGATCGCCTCGACCTGGGCGCGGAAGGAACGGAGGACGGATGCCGCGACCTCGGGCCCATGCGGGGCGAAGCCGACGTTGAGCGAGACGAGCCCGCCCCCGGCCGGACGGTAACGGTGCAGTTCGCGGAGGTCGGCGGTCTCGACGAGCTCGGCACACGCGTGCTGGTCCCAGAGCACGTCAGGCCCCGGCCCGTGCGGCGAGATCCGCGTCGAGGGCCTCGCGCTCGTCGAACACGAACAGGTCGCCGTCCCAGTGCGCGTCGCCCTGCGCGGCGAACCACCCGAGGATCCCGCCCTCGAGCTGGTAGGCCTCGACGCCCTCTTCGCGCAGATACAAAGCCGCCTTCTCGCAGCGGATGCCGCCGGTGCAGAAGCTCACCACGGTCTTGCCCTCGAGCTCGTCGCGGTGGGAGTCCGCGGCATCCGGAAATTGCGTGAACCTCTCGATGCGCCAATCCTTCGCGCCGGCGAAGGTGCCGTAGTCGACCTCGAAGGCGTTGCGCGTGTCGACGAGCACGACCTCGCGACCCGCGTCGTCGACGCCCGAATCGAGCCAGCGGCGCAGGGTGTCGGGGGTGACGGCGGGCGCTCGGCCGTCCTGCGGGCGCACCTCGGGCCGGTCCATGCGGATGATCTCGCGCTTGACCTTCACGAGCAGCTTGCCGAAGGGCACGGCATCCGACCAGCTCTCCTTGGTCTGCAGGGCGGCGAAACGCGCGTCGGCGCGCAGGGCGTCGACGAAGGTGCGCACCCCCGCGGGGTCGCCCGCGAGGAATAGGTTGATGCCCTCCTCCGCCAGCAGGATCGTCCCGCGCAGCCCCGCGGCCCCCGCCCGCTCGCGCAGCACGACCTGCAGGGCGGCCGGGTCGTCGATGCGCGCGAACAGGTACGCCGAGACGTTGAGGACGGATGCCATGACCTCCACGATACGAAAGCCGAGCGGTGTCAGCCGACGGCGCAGGCGTCAAGCCGGGAAACGCGGCGCGCGCATCGCCTAGCGTGAAAGCACTCGTCCCCGGGAGGACCCCCGCTGTGCCCACCCCCGCCGCACCCGCCTCGGCCACCGTCTCCGTCGTCATCCCCGTACGAAACGACGGCCCGCATCTTTGGAGCTGCCTACGCGCTCTCGCCGCGCAGACCCTCGCCCCCACCGAGATCGTCGTGGTCGACAACGACTCAAGCGATGACAGCGCCGCGATCGCCCGCGCCGCCGGGGCCCGCGTCGTCTTCTGCGGCGAGCGCGGCATCCCCGCCGCCGCGGCCGCCGGCTACGACGCCGCGCGCGGCGACCTGATCCTGCGACTCGACGCCGACAGTCTCCCCTCCCCGCAGTGGGTGCGGTCGATGGTCGACGCCCTCGCCGACCCCGAGACGGATGCCGTGACCGGCGGCGCCGTGTTCCACGACGGTCCTGCGCGGGGCCGTGTCGGCCTGGCGCGGGCCTTCCTCGGCACCTATGCCGCGTTCGCGACCCCCGCGCTCGGGCACGTTCCGCTGTGGGGCTCGAACATGGCGTTCCGCCGCAGCGCGTGGGAGGCGGTGCGCGGCGACGTGCACCTCGACCCCGAACTTCACGACGACCTCGATCTGGCGTACCACCTCGGCCGGGCCCACCGGATCCGCCGGGTGTCGGGCGAGCACATGCGCGTCTCGTCACGCACGGTGGAGCCCGGCCGGTTCGTCCGGTGCTTCCGCCGCGGGGCGGGCACGGTGTTCGCGCACTGGCCGGGAGACGCGCCGCCCGTGCGCTGGTGGCGGCTCGCGCGCGAGCGCCGCGACGGGGCGGGGGCGCGGTCGTGACCGGCGTGCTGTTCGGCGAGGTCGACGCGCCCGACCTGCACGTGATGAGCTTCAACATCCGCCGACGGTTCGACCGCATCACCTGGCCGCCCGCCGACCGGTGGCCCCTGCGCAAGCAGCGCCTGCGCACCTTCCTCGAGGCCAACCGCCCGCACCTGCTCGGCACGCAGGAGGCGATGCCCGACCAGGCGCAGTGGGTGCGGTCCGCGCTCGGGTCGAACTACGGTCGCGTCGGGCTGGGCCGGGGTCCGCGCCTCGACGGCGAGGGCACTCCCCTGTTCTACGACCGCGACCGCCTCGAGGTCGAGAGCTGGGAGCAGGTCGCCCTCTCCGACACCCCGCACACCCCGGCATCCACCGGGTGGGGCAACACCATCCCGCGCATCGCCGTGATCGCCCAGATGCGCGACCGCGCGACCGATGCGCGCTTCACGTTCGTCAACACGCACTTCGACGCGTTCTCGCGCCGGGCGCGCCGCCGCTCGGCGACATGGCTGCACGACCTCGTCGCCGCCCGCACCCACCCGTTGCTGTTCACCGCCGACGTCAACGCCCACATCCGCTCGGCGGAGCTGTCCGACATGTTCGCCGACGGCCTGCTCGTCGACACGTGGTCGTACGCGCCGGCCCGCCGCACGGCGGAGTGGGGCACGTTCAACAACTACGCCAGCCCGCGCGTGGGCGCGCGCCGCATCGACGCCCTCCTCGCGACTCCCGACGTGGGAGTCCGCGCGGTCGGCATCGACCCGCGCCCGACCGGCACGCAGTGGCCGAGCGATCATCTGCCGGTGCAGGCGATCGTGCGCATCCATCCGGTGGCGACGCCGTGACGGGCGGATGCCGATGATCCGGGCGATGTACGCCAACCTCAAGCGGCCGCCGCGGTCGGTGGTCGAGTGGCTGGCCGATGTCGTGCGGGCCGTGGCGATCGTCGTCGTGATCGTCTCGCTGTTCACCCTGCCGTTCACCGACTTCGCCGTGCTGTCGATGTCGCTGCCGGCGGTGATGCTCTCGCGCATGATCGGCCTGCGTTCGGGACTCGATCTCGTCACGTGCGTCACCGTGTTCGTCGCCGCGGGAAGCAACGTCATCGACCTGTACCGCGCCTGGACCGGGTGGGACCTGATCGTCCACGCCGTCTGCACCGGTGTGCTCGCCGCCGTCGCCCTCGTTCTGCTCGACGACGCGTGCGTGATCGAGCCGACCGGCCGACGTCGCACGCCCATCGTCGTCGCCACGATGGCGGGCCTCGCCCTGAGCGCCGTGTGGGAGATGATCGAGTGGTTCGGCTACCGCTTCATCACCGACGCGATCTTCGTCACCTACGACGACACGATCGGCGACATGATCGCGGGAGGCGCGGGCGCGCTGCTGCTGGGCATCGTGGCATCCCGGTTCCGCCTGACGCGCGCTGATCGCGCGGCGCTGTAGGCGTCGCGGTCAGCGACCACGCGGCTCGCGCTGAGCTTTCTCTTTTCACCGCGAGACTGCATCTCGCTGACCAATTGGTTGCAGGGTGACGCCGATTTGTCAGCGAGATGCAGTCTCGCGGCCCAGAAGGCGACCGAGGCGGTTCAGCGAGCGCGCGACTCGGCGCCGGCGCGACTCACCGTCCCCGCGGCTCGCGCTCCGGCCCCGTCGTCGCCGCGATGACGGCACCGCCGACGACGAGCGCGACGGCGAGGAGCCCCACGAGACCCGGGAGGATGATCGTCGGGGCCTCGGGGGCCGCGCCGGGGTCGTCGATGAACGGGCCGATCTCATCGAGCCACGTGCCGTAGGCCGTACCCCACGCCACGAGCAGCCCGATCATGAGCACGCCGATGCCCGCCGTCACGATCCCCCACACAGGTCCTCTCATGACGGCAGCCTCTCAGACGGTCGCCCCGATCCTCGGCATCCGGATGCCGTTTCGGCCGCCGTGCGAACGCGTGAATCCGTTCACGCGGAGACCGTCGCCCGCCGTCGACCCTCGATCCAGAGGATGACGAGCACCGCCCCCGCACCGAGCGCCGCACCGATCGTGTTCATGAGCCAGTCGTCGGTGTCGCACCGGCGACCGATGACGGGAGCGAGCGACTGAACGGTCTCTATGACCGCCGAGAGCGCCGACACCCCGGCGAAGACGAGCAGCGGATGCCGCGTCGCCACGCCGAAGAAGAGGGCGAGCGGAACCGTCATCGCGATGTTGGCCAGGGTGTCGATCCCCTGGAACGGCACGGAGAACTGCACCGTGCATCCGCTCGGCGCGGGCTCGCTCTCGGGTACGAGGGTGAGGGCGAGCACGGCGACGAGCGACAGCCCGGCCAGAACGAACAGCACGGAGCGGAGTCCGAGGCGGTGCAGCAGCCACGCCACGACGGACGCCGCGACGACGGCGACCCAGAACAGCACAGGAACGGCCCGCGAGTACTCGACGAGGAGGGTCGCGATCACGCGGAGCTCCCTCATCTCTCTGGCGACGTGCGGGACGTCACGCCGGTGTGGTGGCGTTCGTCGTTCCCGGCCGTCCATCATCGCAGCGATCGCTCGCGACGCGCTCCGCTGCTGTCAATCCCCCGATGCACGCTCCCGCCGCTCGACACCATGAACCCACATCAACGGAAGGAAGCGTCATGTCGAAGGATCTGTCGAAGGGCGACCGCGTGAGCTGGGACACCCCGCAGGGCCGCACCCAGGGTGAGGTCGTGGAGAAGAAGACGAAGGACTTCCAGCACGACGGGCAGAAGTTCACGGCATCCGACGACGACCCGGCCTACATCGTGAAGTCGGAGAAGACGGATGCCACCGCCGCCCACAAGGGCTCGGCGCTGAACAAGCTGAAGAGCTGAGCCAGGTCGCGGGGCCTCCCACCCAGGTCCCTGAGCCTGTCGAAGGGACCGGACCCCACGGGAGACCGGCGGCCCACCCAGGTCCCTGAGCTTGTCGAAGGGATCCGACCCACCGCGAGACCGGCGGCCCACCCAGGTCCCTGAGCCTGTCGAAGGGACCGGAACCACCACGAGACCGGTGACTTCGACAAGCTCAGCCACCTCCGAACCCAGGTCCCTGAGCCTGTCGAAGGGACCGGAACCACCGCGAGACCGGTGACTTCGACAAGCTCAGCCACCTCCGCCCGCGCTACCCCTGCGCGTCGCGCCGCTTGCGCATCTGCGCCAGCGCGAGGCTCAGCCGGTGGTTGCCGGCCAGCACGTCCTCGTGCCGTTCGAGGAACCCCCAGTACGCGTCGGTGAAGACCGAGTCCTTGGCCTCCTGCGCCGAGGGCCACCACGACCCCATCTTCTGCAGGTACGCGCCGCCCGAGACGTAGGGCTTGGTCGCGACGAACCCGCCGTCGGCGAACTGGCTCATGCCCATGACGTTGGGCACCATGACCCAGTCGTACGCGTCGACGAACAGCGCGAGGAACCAGTCGTTGACCTGCCGGGGCGCGTAGCCCTGCAGCAGGAACCAGTTGCCCAGCACCATCAGGCGCTCGATGTGGTGCGCGTAGCCCCACTCGTGCACGCGCTCGAGCACCGTGCGCACGGGGATCGGCAGGTCACTCGGCATCCGCTCACCCGAGTACCAGTACTTCTCGATCCTCTTCTCGAGGTGCAGCGCGTTGACGTGCTCGAGCTTCGGGTGCGCCCGGTACATGCCGCGCATGTACTCGCGCCACCCGATGACCTGACGGATGAACCCCTCGACAGATGCCAGGGGCGCATCCGTCCGCGTGGCTGCGGCGACCACCTCTTCGACGGTGAGCAGGCCGATGTTGAGCATCGGCGAGATGATCGCGTGGAAGAGGAACGGCTCGTCGGCCTTCATCGCGTCTTCGTAGCGGCCGAAGTCGTGCAGGCGCTCCGCGACGAAGACGTCGAGCCAGTCGCGGGAGTCCGCGGGAGTCACGGGGAGCCAGAAGTCGGCCGCGCTGCCGGGGTGCTCGGGGTAGCGCTCGTCGACCTCGGCGATCACCGTGCGAGTGATCTCGTCGTGCTCGAGCTGCGGCAGCGGGGGGATCTCGATCCCCTTCTTCGGCAGCGCCTTGCGGTTGTCGGCGTCGAAGTTCCAGCGCCGCCCCGCGGGCTTCCCGCCGTCCATCAGGATGCCGGTGCGCCGGCGCTGCCAGTGGTAGAAGTCCTCCATGAGCGGCGTCTGGTGCTCCGAGAACCAGGCGTCGACGTCGTCTTCGGGGGTGAGGAAGAGCCCGTCCGAGAGCACGTCGGTCTCGACGTCGTGCGCCTGGCAGATGCGCGCGATGCGCTCGTCGACGGGGCGGTTGGGGTCGCTCATCCACGTCAGCTCGGTGACCCGGTGCTTTTTGAGCAGCTTCTCGAGCCCGGCCTTGAAGGTGAGGTCGTCGTCGAGCGTGATGCGACGAACGGTCTTGCCCTCGGCTTCGAGGCGTTCGGCGGTGTGCCGCATCGCCGAGACGAGCAGCACGATCTTGTGGCGGTGGTAGGGGAGCTTGGCGAAGCGGGGCGCCGACTCGATGAAGAAGAACTCCTCGATGCCCTCGTCGGCGTACGCGGGGTGCTCGTCGAACTGCTGCGTCGCGAGGATCAGGGCGGCCCTCATGCGTGGCGCCTCTGAGCGGCGGCTTTCGCGCGGCAGCCCCGCGAGCAGTAGAGCACCTGGTCCCACTGGTCGCGTCCGCTCCAGCGCTTGCGGTCGGTGAAGGGCCGTCCGCAGTAGGCGCAGGGTTTCGAGCGGACCTCGGGTCGTGACATGCCGTCATCGTCGCAAAGCGGGCATGCGGCATCCGGGGGCTTGCGCTGCACAGCACACCGGTGCGCGCAAGGCCCGCGCGCGGAGGCGGCGGATCGTGGTCGGGTGTCGGCATGGACACCACACACGACCGCAGCAACGACACCGCCGACGAGCCCGACGAGCTCGAGACGGCCGATGCGCCCGTCATCCCCGACACCACCGACGACGACGACGCGCCCGTCGACAATCCCTCGGGCGGGTGACCTCGCGGCACGGCGCGGCCGCGAGGTCCGCGCCGTGCTCAGTCGGTCAGGTCGAAGGTCTGCTTCTCGCCGCCGCGCGGCCGGTCGCCGGTGACCTTCGAGGTGACGAGGGCGATCGCGGTGGCGAGGCGTCCGCCGACGCTCCCCCAGTACTCGCCGGTGAGGGTCGAGACCTTCAAGAGGGTCACCCCAGGCGACTCGGGACCATCGGGGAACCATGCCTCCACCGTGGTCGACCACAGCTCCTTCAACTTCGCGAGGTCGTCGACCACCTCGGCCTCTCCCGCGAGCGACAGCCACGTGCCGTCGGTGCTGAACGACAGCCCGACCTTGGGGTCGCGCCGCACGTGTTCGACAGCCGAGGCGTGGGTGCCGACGATGAACCAGAGGTCGCCGTCCGACTCCTTCTCCTGCACGGTCAGCGGGTGCGCGTGCAGTGCGCCGTCTTCGGCGCGGGTGGTGACCATGGCGAAGCGGAACTTCTTGAGCAGATCGTTGAGCGTCTCGAGCTCGGTGGCGGTGGATGACATGGGGCTCCCCCTCGTTTCGTGGACCTTCAGCCCACCGCCTCCTCGCGTCCGGCGCTACGCGTTGACGCCGTCGTCGCCATCTGCTCTCGGCGGCGCGATCGCGTCGAGTTCGTCGAGTGCCTCTTCGGCGCGGCCCACGCGCGCCGCGACCTCGTCGTCCCACCACCGGGGCCCGCGCTCCCCCAGCCCGTGCTTGGCCAGGCCCACCCGGCGCCGCGCGGCGGCGACGGTCTCGTCGTCGCCGGCCCGCTTCGCGGTGCCCACCGCCGACCGTGCGCGACCCAGGTGCGAGCGCAGGCGCTCAGCGATCTGCGCGGGCAGTGCGGGGTCGGTGCGACGCCACCGGCGTCCGTCGATCACCAGCCATCGGTCGTCGTCGTCTGCGGATGCCATGTGCCCAGTGCAGCGCAGCCACCGTCCCCGCGAAATCACCCGGGCGTCTCGCAGACTTCCGTGCTACGGTGAGGTTATTCGTTCTGGGACTTGCTTCATCGACGCCCGCCTCATCGCTGAGATGCCGGGCGCACGGCGCCGAGCCGTTCACGAAGGCAATCCCTCCCTCAATCATCGCGTGCACCGCTTGATGGCATCCGCCACCGCATCGCACTCGCGGAAAGTTTCTGTGTCTCTGCTTCACCCTTCGCCACTCGCGTGGCGCCAGGCCGATCTCGACGTGTTCGTCGCGATGGCCGGATCCGACTACGCCGGTTTCGTCGGCGCGGCCACCTCGGGCTATGAAGCCCAGGGTCCGCTCGG
The DNA here is from genome assembly GCF_021026215.1 of Microbacterium sp. JC 701. Taxonomy (NCBI): domain Bacteria; kingdom Bacillati; phylum Actinomycetota; class Actinomycetes; order Micrococcales; family Microbacteriaceae; genus Microbacterium; species Microbacterium sp. JC 701. Next base: position 1,637,248 of record NZ_JAJNCV010000001.1, on the reverse strand, counting down.
CGAGAATCTCGGCGTCCACGCGTCCGTCGTGGCGGCTCAGGCCGCCGTCGACGGGCATCGCGTACGCGACACCTTCCCGGTGTTGCGGCGTCCCCGTCCGCTCCGCATGCGTCGGAGCGGCACCCACGGCCGCGTCTGCGGCCCAACATGAATAAAGGAAGAACACGATGGCCACTGGCACCGTGAAATGGTTCAACTCCGAAAAGGGCTACGGCTTCATCGCTCCCGATGACGGCTCGGCCGACCTCTTCGCGCACTTCAGCGCGATCCAGGGCAACGGCTTCAAGGAGCTCGCAGAGGCCCAGAAGGTCGAGTTCGACGCTGAGCAGGGCCCCAAGGGCATGCAGGCTGCGAACATTCGCCCCCTCTGAGCATCGCTCCGCACCGCGAGGGCCGGTGCGTCGCTGACGCGACGCGCCGGCCTTCGCCGTTCGAGGCGTGAGAGCCGGGTGCGTCGCTTCGGCGACGCCCCGGTTTTCGTTGTCTTTCCGCGGGTTTTCACGGTCGCGGACGAACGCTTGCGCTTCCGTTTCCCGTGAGCCTGCTGGACGTGTGCTCGTATGCCGAGCCCTCCATACATCGCCCGATAATGTGGGCCCGAGCCCGGGAAGCCGCCCTGGCTCGAGAACCCGGTCACCCCCGATCCGAGGAGCAGAGCATCGCTTCCACCATCGTCGAGTCCCGCCTCGGCCCCGTTCGTCAGACCTACTCCGGCACGAAGGAGTTCCCCCCGCTCACGAAGGCCTACACAGAGCTGTCTCAGGTCGTCCGTGAGAGCGGACTCCTCGTGCGCACGCCGGTCTTCTACTCCGTCGTCGCCGGAGCGATCGTGCTCGGCCTCGCCGGGTGCGTGACCGCCTTCATCCTGCTCGGCGACAGCTGGTTCCAGCTGATCGTCGCAGCGGTGCTCGGCATCCTGTTCACGCAGGTCGCCTTCCTCGCCCACGAGGCCGCGCACCGCCAGATCTTCGCCTCCGGTCCCGCCAACGACCGACTCGGGCTGCTCATCGGCAACGGCATCGTCGGCATGAGCCGCTCGTGGTGGGCGTCGAAGCACACGCGTCACCACGCCAACCCCAACCGCGTCGACAAAGACCCCGACATCGAGATCGACACGATCTCGTTCCTCGACGTCGACGCGGCCAAGGCCCGCGGCGTCCAGCGCTGGATCACCCAGCGCCAGGGCTACCTGTTCTTCCCCCTGCTGGCGTTCGAGGGCATTAACCTCTACGTCCTCGCCTTCCGCCACCTGTTCTCGCGCGGCGAGGTCAAGGGCCGCTGGGGCGAGATCGCGCTGCTGACGCTGCGTCACGCCCTCTTCATCGCGCCGATCTTCATCTTCCTGCCGGTGGGTCTCGCGTTCGCGTTCTTCGGCGTCTCGGTCGCGGTCTTCGGCATCTACATGGGCGCGTCCTTCGCTCCCAACCACAAGGGCATGCCGATCATCGAGCCCGGAGCCAAGCTCGACTTCTTCAGCAAGCAGGTGCGCACCTCGCGCAACGTCTCCGGCGGCTGGTGGGCCACGTGGCTCATGGGCGGTCTGAACTACCAGATCGAGCACCACCTGTTCCCGAACATGCCGCGCCCGCACCTCAGCAAGGCCCGCGCCATCGTCCGCGAGCAGTGCGCGACGCTGGACGTCCCCTACGTCGAGACGACCCTGTTCCAGTCGTACGGCATCGTCATCGCGTACCTGAACCGCGTGGGCCTCGCCGCCCGCGACCCGTTCGACTGCCCGCTGACCTCCCCCACCCGGCAACTGAACGTCGAGTGAGATCGTTCGACGGCGCCGCACCCGCAAGGGGCGGCGCCGTCGTCGTTTCATCCCCGCGCGTCGGCGATCGGTTCGGGGCACTCGCCCCCGGCATCCGTCGCCTTCTCGAAGTGCCAGCGCTCGTTGGCGTAGGTCTGGCACAGGCCCCATTCGCGGCCGTGTTCGATGATCCACAGTTGCGCGTCGAGCGATCCGATGTCGACGGCGTTGCCCGTGACATGGCTCGAGCCCTCGGGTGAGGCGACGTACTGTCGCGCGATCGCCTCGGTGCCGTAGGTGCGGATCGCGTCGCCGAGCAGCCAGCGCTGGTAGTCGGCGCTGCGCCACCCGCTGGTGACGTCGAACACGATCCCGTCGTCCGCGGCCGCCGCCTGTGCGGAGCGCAGCGCCTCGCGCAGCTCGCCGTCGAGTCCGGTCATCGCCGGATGACGCTCGTCGTCGACCGTCAGCGGCGACTCGGCCGGGATCATGCCGTCGGCCCCGGCGGGGGCGAACGGCGCGTGGGCGGCGACCCCCGCCGCGAACGACGAGGCGGTGCTCGCCGCGAGCAGGGCGGCCAGCACGGTCAGGGCGAGGGCGATCGCTGCGGCGATCGCGAGCAGGGCGAGTCGCTGACGGGAGGGCGAAGGGACGAGGGATGCCGAAGGAGCCATGACCCCAGTCGAGCGGGGGCCGCGTTGCCACGGCGTATGGCCGCGACGATACGGCGGCGATAACCCGGTCGGGACGGCTCTCAGTCGCGCGAGACCTCGTGCAGCACGACGTCACGCACCGCACCGTCGTCGAGCGTCGCGGTCATCAGCGTGCACGCCGGCTGCCGTCGTCGGTCGGTCGGCGAACCGGGGTTGAGAAGGCGCAGTCCGTTCGGGGTCACCGTGTCCCACGGGATGTGACTGTGCCCGAACACGAGCAGGTCGGTGTCGGGGTACGCGGCATCCATCCTCTTGTCCCGTCCCGTCGCGGCCCCCGTCTCGTGCACCACCGCCAGCCGCACCCCGTCGATCTCCGTGCGGGCGACGTCGGGCAGACGCGAACGTAGGTCATCGCCGTCGTTGTTGCCCCACACCCCGAGCACGGGGCCGAGCGTTTCGAGTTCGTCGAGCACGCTCGCGCTCACCCAGTCGCCCGCGTGCACGATGAGGTCGACTCCGGATGCCGCGTGCCGGACCGCCTCGGGGAGCACGCGCGCCCGCTTCGGCACGTGCGTGTCGGCCACGAGGAGCAGTCTGGTCGCCATGCCCCCACGCTACCGACGCGGGTGGGGATGCGCGCCGGGCATACGTCGACGATATGCCGCCCCGCCTACGATGACGGGATGCGCGTGCTGATCGTCGAGGACGAACCCTTCCTCGCCGAGGCGATCCGTGACGGCCTGCGCCTCGAAGCGATCGCCGCCGACATCGCCGGCGACGGCGACACCGCGCTCGAGCTGCTCGGGTACACCTCGTACGACGTCGTGGTGCTCGACCGCGACATCCCGGGGCCGAACGGCGACGAGATCGCCCGGCACCTCAGCGCGCAGCCCGCCGCCCCGCGCGTGCTCATGCTGACCGCCGCCGACCGGCTCGACGACAAGGCGAGCGGTTTCGAGAGCGGCGCCGACGACTACCTGACCAAGCCCTTCGTGCTGCGCGAGCTCGTGATGCGCCTGCACGCCCTCGCCCGCCGCCCCGCGGCCTCGACCCCGCCGGTGCTCGAGCAGCACGGCATCCGTCTCGATCCCTTCCGCCGCGAGGTCTACCGCGACGGCAGATACGTCTCACTCACCCGCAAGCAGTTCGCGGTGCTGCAGGTGCTCATGGGCGCGGGCGGCGGGGTCGTCAGCGCCGAGACCCTGCTCGAGCGCGCGTGGGACGAGAACGCCGACCCGTTCACCAACGCGGTGCGCATCACGATCTCGACGCTGCGCAAGCGTCTCGGTGAGCCGTGGCTGATCCAGACGGTCGCGGGAGTGGGCTACCGCATGGGGCCGGCCGATGCGTGAGCGCGCCCCGGGGCTCTCGATCCGCCTCAAGCTCACGCTGAGCTACGCGGCGTTCGTCGTGATCGTGGGGATCGCGGTGTTCGTCGTCGGGTTTCTCGTGCTGCGGTTCGTTCCCGACGGCAACCTGTACTCCGAGAGCGGGACGTTCACGCCCGGCCGGGGCGATCTGATCGACGTGTTCGTCCGCTACGCCTGGTACGCGGTGCTCGCCCTCGCCGTCATCGGCCTCGGCGGCGGGTGGGTCGTCTCGGGGCTCATGCTGCGGCCCCTGCACCGCATCACCGACGCCGCGCGCGCCGTGCGCGGCGGAGACCTCGCCCACCGCGTCGATCTGCCGGGGCGTCGCGACGAGCTGACCGAGCTCGCCGACACCTTCGACGCGATGCTCGCGCGGGTCGAGCTGACCCTCGACGAACAGCAGCGGTTCGCCGCCAACGCCTCGCACGAGCTGCGCACCCCGCACGCGACGATGCGCACGCTGCTCGAGGTGGCGCGCGCCGATCCCGACGGCATCGACCTCGAGCGCCTGCTGCACCGGCTCGACCTCACCAACGAACGCGCGATCCGTCTGACCGAGGCCCTCCTGGCCCTCGCCCGCTCGACCCGCGCGGGCGAGCTCTCGCGCGAGCCCGTCGACGTCGACGCCGTCATCGCCGCGGTCGCCGACGAGGCGCGCCCCGACGCCGACGCCGCGCGACTCGACCTCGCCGTGCTGCCGGGCACCGGCGGCATCGCGCGCGTCGACGAGACGTTGATGCGTCAGGCCGTCGCGAACCTCGTGCGCAACGCGCTCGTACACAACATCGACGGCGGATGGGTGCGCGTGGCCGTGACCGGCCGCGACGACGAGGTGGTCGTCGACGTCGACAACTCGGGCGAGGTGCTCTCGCGAGAACTCGTCGCCACCCTGCCCGAGCCGTTCGTGCGGGGCGCGGGACGCACGCGCGGGCGCGCCGACGGCACCGGACTCGGGCTCGCCATCGTCGCCTCGATCGCCCGCGCGCACGGCGGGCACCTCGAGCTGTGGCCGGGCGAGGCCGGAGGGCTGCGCGCCCGCCTGCGCCTGCCGCGCTGACACCCCTCCGCTCGGCGGCGCGATCCCGCGTCGACCTTCTGCCGAGCAGCGGGCGCGAGACCGACGCGCCACTCGCCGCCCCGCGCCGATCAGCGGGCGCAAGGCCGACGCGCGGCTCAGCGCCGCGCGATCAGCCGGATCACGAGCACGACGACCGTCCCGATCAGGGCGCCGAGGGTGTTGGACGCCACGTCGTCGGCATCCGGAACCCGACCCGGGATCAGCGTCTGCGCGATCTCGACGGTGAGCGACACGGCGGCTCCCACGAGGACGGATGCCGGCGCCCACCGCAGCGGCAGCAGAAGGGCGACGGCGGCTCCCAGCGGAACGAAGAACAGGACGTTGAGCGCCACGTCGGCGCCCGCACCGAACAGCAGGGCGCTCCCCCACGGCGGGAGATGATCGAGGGCGTCGAGCACCAGCGTCCGCGCCGGCCACGCGATCGTGCGCGGGGCGAGGGTCAGGGCGGCCACGGCGGCCAGCACGGCGCCGGCGACCAGCAGGCGCGGCGCGGAGAAGACGGAAGCGGATCGATCGGACACGGTGACCTCCAGGGTGCGGAGATCCCATCCCATCGACCCGCCTGTTGCCCGGGCGTCTCGCGACCGCGATACACGGACGATACGTCGCCGCGGGGCGCGCAGAATGGAGGCGTGTCTCCTTCGCGTCGCTCCCCCGCCCTCGCCCTGCTCCTCGACGTCGTGCTGGTCGTCGTCTTCGCGGCGATCGGGAGGGCGACCCACGACGGCGACGTGCTGGGCCCGTTCGGTTCCGAACTTGCCACCACCGCGTGGCCCTTCGTCGCGGCGCTGCTGATCGGGTGGGCGGTCACGCGCGCGTGGCGCCGACCCACGACCGTGGTGCGCACCGGTCTGCCGGTGTGGGCGATCACCGTCGCGCTCGGCATGGTGCTGCGTGCGCTCAGCGGTCAGGGCGTGGCGGTGGCGTTCATCATCGTCGCGACGATCACCCTCGCGATGTTCCTGCTCGGGTGGCGCGGCCTCGCGCGTCTCGCGGCGCGGCGGCGTCGGGCCTGACGCGCGTCGCCCGTCCGCGCGAGCGCCGCTTCGGCCTCAGTCGGCGAGCGTGACGTCGACCTGGATCTCGGCGGCGAGGCGCTCGAGCTCGGCCACCAGGTCGTCGACCTCGACATCGGCGGCCACCGTCGCCGTGATCGACGCCTCGAACAGGCGCCCGCCGGCCATGGCGGCATCCGTCGTCTGCGTCGACATGCGCTCGATGCTCGCCCCGCGCGCGCTGAGCGCCGCCGACACCTCGCGGACGATGCCCGGCCGGTCGTTGCCGACCACGTCGAAGGTGACCGAGCGCGGCGCCGCGGCGGCGAGCGAGCCGCTGCCCGCGTGAACCGTGACGGTGAGGGTGCCCGCGAGCCCCTCGAGGGCGGCGCGCAGGTCGTCGGCGCGTTCGGGAGTCACCGACACCTCGACGATGCCGGCGAACGCTCCCGCCAGTTCGGCGAGTTCGCTGTTCTCCCAGTTGCCGCCGTGGGCGCCGACGATGTCGGCGACCGCGGACACGAGGCCCGCGCGGTCATCGCCGACGACGGTGAGGACGAGGGTGGTCATGGCGACAGCGTACCCACGGCCGCGCTGATACCGTGAGGTTTCCGACCCGACAGGAGGTGAGCGCATGATCGCGTCGATCATCGCGACCATCAACCTCCTGCTCGCGTTCGCCGAGCTGTCGCTCACCCCCGGTTCCGACGCCCCGCTGCTGGCTGTCGTGCTGGCCGCCGCGGTCGTCGTCACGGTCGCGGTCGTGCTGCTCGTCGTGCCCGGGCTCGTGGCATCCGCCCCTCGGCCCTCGCCGCGTCCGATCGACCCTTCCGCGCTGGTGGCGCAGAGCGATCCGGATGCCGCGGGGCACCCGCGCCCGCGCGCTCCGGGGCTCGCGATCCCGGTCGCGTAGCCCGCCGTCCGCCGCCCTCGCGGCATCCGGTGCCCTCACGCGACCACCGGTCGTTCGTGCGCGCTCGCGCCGGCGACCGGTCCTGCCGTGATCGCCGCACCGATTGGACGCCCCGTTGGACCTCTTCGCCTTCCCTCCCCTCGCCCTTCTGCTCGACCTGACCACCCGAGCCCTGCTCGCCCTCACCACCGCGCTCGAACCCGTCACCGCGGGGGCGGCCGCCGCTGTGGCGGTGGTCGTCGTGACGCTGCTCGTGCGCCTCGTGCTGATCCCCGTCGGGGTCTCGCAGGCCCGCGCCGAGCAGACGCGTGCTCGTCTCGCTCCGCGCCTGCGCGCCCTGCAGCAGCGGTGGAAGGGCAACACCGAACGCCTGCAGCGCGAGACGATGCAGCTGTACCGCGACGAGGGGGCCTCGCCCGTGGCCGGATGCCTGCCCCTGCTGGCCCAGGCTCCCGTGGTGGGGCTGCTCTACGCCGTCTTCCTGCACCCGACCGTGGGCGGCCAGGCCAACGCCCTGCTCGCGCACGATCTGCTGGGCGCACCGCTCGGGCGGAGCCTCGTCGCCGCCGTCACGACCGGAACCGCGGATGCCCGGACCCTGGCGGTCTTCGCGGTGCTGGTGGCCGTCATCGTCGCCGCCGCCGAGCTGACCCGTCGTCTGCTGCGGCCGGCGGTCGACCCGGCCGCCCCCGCGTGGACGACGCCCCTCTTCGGCGCGCTGCAGTTCACGACGGCGGTGGTGGCGCTGTTCGTGCCTCTGGCCGCCGCCCTCTACCTCACGGTGACGACGGTGTGGACGCTCGTGCAGCGGGTGGTGCTCAGGCGGCGCTACCCGCTGCCGGCGTGAGCGCCGAGCGGGCGTCCCACCGCTTCGACCACGACGCGTTCACCGCGGCCATCGCGAGCACCAGCACCGCGGCCGCGGCCGGGAAGAGCAGCGCGGTCTCCACCGAATCGTTCTCGGCGACCGCTCCGGTGACCGCCGACGACAGTGCCTGGGCGAGCGTGAGGGCCGACGCGAGGATCGTCATGGTCGAGGCGGTGCGCCCGCGCGGCGCGCGGTGCCCGGCAAGGCTGAACAGCGTCACCAGTGAGGGGCCGACGCCGATGCCCATCAGGCACAGCACCAGCGTCACCGTGGGCACCGATCCGCCGACCGAGTACGCCCCCGCCGACGCGGTGAGGATCACGGCGAACACGACCAGGCGCCAGCGCAGGGTGAACCGCTCGGGGATCACCGCGACGGCCAGTGCCAGCACGGCCGAGCCCACGCCCATGACGCCGTACAGCAACGCGCCCGCCTCGGGAGCGCCCTGCGCCTCCATGAACGCGGTCAGCGAGGTGAGGGTCGACCCGAAGAACAGCCCGACACCGAAGACGGCCGCCACCAGCACGAGCATGCGCGGGTGCAGCAGTTCGCGGAACGGCGCCATCGCGGTGCGCTCCGACCGCTCCGGAACCGCCCGCCCGGTGGGGTGCAGGGCGAAGGCCGTGACGAAGACGAAGCTCAACAGCGCGGCACCCGCGATCGGAGCCCACGGGGCGATGAGCGCCGCCAGCACACCGACCACGAACGGGCCGATCACGAAGGCCGTCTCGTCCGCCGCCGACTCGTACGCCATGGCCCGCGAGAAGGTGCGCTCGCGTCGCGTGGGGTGCACGCGATCGCCGATGAGGGCCATGACGCGACTGCGCGACATCGCCGCCGTCTGTGGGCCGGTGAGGCCGATCGCGGCGGCCGCCCCGAGCAGCAGCGCCTCGGAGCTCGCGGCCTGCACGACGAGGGGGAAGAGTGCGAGCAGAATGCCGTTCGCCAGGCCCACCGGCACGAGCACGCGCCGCTGTCCGAAGCGGTCGGCGAGGTCGCCGAGCACGGGGCCCGCGACGACGACGCCGAGGCCGACCGCGGCGGAGGTCAGGCCGCCGAGGGCGACCGAACCGCGCTCGGCGACGACGATGGCCAGCACCCCCACCGTCATCATCGCGAACGGCAGACGGGCGATGAAGGCGACGGGGAAGTACCAGAACCCCGTGTGGTGGATCAGGGAGCGGTGGGCGACGGCCGGGGAGGCGGGTGGGCGTGCGGGCGCAGACATGGAGCGGTCTTTCGGAGGCGATGGAACGTGCCGCCTTGCCGGGTCCGGTAGGTAGTTGCACAGCGTGCGGCGGGCGAACCCGCTCGACGATTCTACCGCGGGGCGCTGAAGAGCGCCCGGGAAGCTCAGCTCACGAGGGCGGCGATCGCCGCGATCACGGATGCCAGGGCCAGCACCAGCGCGACGGCGATGAGCACCGTGTGCACGATCAGGAACGGTGTCGGCTTTCCGGCGGCGTCCCGCGCGCGCGGGTCTTTCGCGATGCGCGGGTAGAAGCGGGGCCAGACGACGGCGTTGAACACGGCGTTGGCGAAGAGCAGCACGATCAGCAGGGGTTCCACGCCTCGAGCCTACGCGCGGGCTGCCTCTCGGCCGGCCGTCACGCGGCGCACGCGATGCACCGACGCGCGAACGGGCGTACCTCGAGCCGGGCGTCGGCGATCGGTCGACCGCACACCTCGCACACCCCGAAGGTCCCGGATGCCACGCGCTCGCGCGCCGCGCGGATCTCGGCCCGCTCCGCCTCGGCTCCGCGTCGCAGCGCATCGACCTGCGCCCACTCCCCCGACAGCGTCGAGCCCTCGGGGTCGTGCTCGTCGTCGGCGGTGCCGTCGGCGCGGTCGTGGCGGAGGCTCTCCTCGTCGTCGTGCAACCGCGCGAGACGGTGCTCCACCTCGCGCTCGAGGTGGTCGAGCATGCGCCCCGCGGTCATGGCATCCATCCTTCGACGCTAGCCCCCACCGCCGACACCGGCACTGCGGCAGGATCGGCACATGAGCGAGCTTCGACGACACTGGACCCCGACCGCTGTGGTGTTCCTCGCCCTCGCGGTCGCGGGACTCATCGGCACCTGGACCTTCAACGTCTTCGCGATCGCGCAGATGCGCGACTTCCTCGGAGACCTCGTCTCGAGCGGACCGGCGGTGTCGTCCATCACCGTCGACCTGCTGATCGTCGCCATCGCCGGAAGCGTGTTCATCATCGTCGAGGCGCGACGGCTCGGCATGCGCTTCGCATGGCTGTACATCGTGCTGTCGGGGATTACGGCGTTCGCGTTCACGTTCCCGCTGTTCCTCGCGATGCGCCAGCGGCACCTGACCGCGCGGCGGTCCTCCCCCACCCACCCCGCGTGAGAGGTCACTTCGTGTCGCCTCGGCGGGGCTGCACGCGACAGAAGATGACCCCTCACGCGAGAGGGTCGGGCTTAGCGCGAGGCGAGACCCGCGCGCAGGCCCTCGACCAGCGGAGTCGTCGGGCGGCCGATGATGCGCGCGAGCGATCCGTCGGTCTCCGACAGTGCCCCGCGCGCGATCGCGTCGTCGATGCCCGCGACGAACGCCGCGGTCCCGGCGTCCAGCCCCGCGGCCTCGAGTCCGGCGGTGAGCTGCTCGAGCGAAACGCGCGTGTAGGTGACCGGGCGACCGAGCACCTCGGCGGCGGCGGCCGCGAGCTCGTCGTACGTCCACGCGACGTCTCCGCCGATCTCGATCGTCAGTCCCGCCAGGTCGTCGGTCGTCAGCGCGACGGCGGCGGCCTCGGCGTAGTCGCGACGGCTGGCGCTCGCCACCCGCGCGTCACCCACGGCGGCGACGATCTCGCCGGTGTCGGCGGCGCGCGCCACGGAGTCCAGGTAGTTCTCGGTGTACCAGTTGTTGCGCAGGATCGTGGCGCTCACGCCCGAGGCGGCGATCGCCTGCTCGGTGGCCTTGTGGTCGGCGCCGAGCGCGTAGTCCACCTCGTCGACGCGCGGGGCGCTGGTGTACACGAGACGCTCGATGCCGGCCGCGCGTGCGGCGTCGATGACGTTGCGGTGGCCCGAGACGCGGTCGGCGTCGGTGCCCGAGATGAGCAGCACGCGCGTGACGCCCTCGAGGGCGGCAGCGAGGGTCTCGGGGCGGGCGTAGTCGAGCTCGACCACATTCACGCCGTTGTCGGCGAGGTCGGCGGCCTTGGCCGGCGTGCGGACGCCGGCGACGATGTCGGATGCCGCGACGCCGCGCTCGCGCAGGGCGTCGACGACGAGGCGGCCGAGGTGGCCGGTGGCGGCGGTGACGAGAATGGTCATGGGGTGGTCCTTTCGACGGGTTCCCCCGGTGCAACCGCCCGCGCGGGAGCGCATTCCGGAATGCCGGTACCCACTTTCTGGTTAGGTACTTACATGAGCGTCAGTCTTAGCGATCTGCGGGGACGCAACCCCGAAATCTTCGCCGACGGGTGCCCCACCCGCACCGTGCTCGATCATGTGATGGGCAAGTGGGGCATCCTCGTGCTCGTCGCCCTGTCCGACGGGACGCAGCGGTGGGGAGCCCTCCGGCGCAATATCGCCGGGATCAGCGAGAAGATGCTCGCGAGCACCCTCAAGACGCTCGAGGCCGACGGGCTGGTCGCTCGCACCGCCTACCCCGAGGTGCCGCCGCGCGTCGAGTACGCGCTGACCGACCGCGGCCGCGACCTCATGACGCGCGTCATCCCCCTCATGGAGTGGGTCGCCGACAACGCCGACGACATTGTCGCGCGACGGAGTTGACCGTGCGCCTGCCGTCGACGCGCGCCATGCGCGACTCGCTCACCGTCCGCGCACCCCGACGCGTCCCGCTGCTGCAGGTGACGAAGTCGGCGATCGCGATCGTCGCGGCGTGGCTGATCGCCGGCTGGCTCGTGCAGGGGCCGCCGCCCATCTTCGCCGCCATCGCCGCCCTGCTCGTCGTGCAGCCGAGCATCAACCAGTCGTTCACGCGCGCCGTCGAGCGCAGCGTCGGGGTCATCGTCGGTGTCGTGATCGCCGCCCTGCTCGGGCTGGTCTTCGGGTCGCAGCCGTGGGTCGCGCTGCTGTCGGCCGGTGTCGCCCTCGTCGTGGCGTGGGCCGCGCGCATCTCGCCCGGCGCGACCAACCAGATCGCGATCAGCGCTCTGCTGGTGCTCGCCCTGGGCACCGCAACCCCCAACTACGCGCTCGACCGCGTGCTCGAGACCCTCATCGGCGCGGCGATCGGCATCGTCGTCAACGCCGTGCTCGTGCCGCCCGTGCTGGTTCCGAGCGCGCGCGAGAAGGTCGAGGTGCTCGGCCGCGAATTGGCCGAGGCGCTCGAGCGTCTCGCCGCGGCCCTCGAAACTCCGCAGACACCCGCCTCGCTCGAGGGGCTGCTGCTCGAAGCCCGCCTGCTGCGCCCCGTGCGCGACGCCGCGGCGACGGCGATCACCGACGCCACCGACTCTCTCGCCCTCAACCCGCGCAGCGGGAGACACCGCAGCGACCTCGTCGGGATGCGCGACCTGCTCGAGCGCTTCTCGCCCGTCGTCACGCAGACGATCGGCATGACCCGCGCCGTCTACGACGGCTACGAGGCCACGATCGCGGACGAACCCGCGGTGCGCGCGATCGCCGAGCAACTGCACCGCGCGGCCCACGACGTACGTCTCGCCTTCGCGGTGGATGCCGGCCCCGAGCGCCTCGTCGAAGAGGAGCCGGCACTGACCCGGCCCCTGCAGATCCAGACCCCCTCGACCGCGCACTGGGTGCTGGTGGGGTCGTTGCTGATGGACCTGCACCGCGTGCACGAGACACTGCGCGACGCCGCCGACTGACCGACGGAAACACGGCATCCGGATGCCGACACCCCGGCCGAACCGCGGACTCCCACCGCCGACGCCGCCGGCGCGCTGTGGATTCGCCGCACGCGGCCCGCGACGCGCCCCGCGCTGGTTGACTGGGCGCATGGGTACCGCGATGTTCCCCCTCGGCGCCGTCCTCTTCCCGCACACGCCCCTGGCTCTGCGGATCTTCGAGGAGCGCTACCTCGTGATGCTCGGTCGTCTGCTCGACGAGACCGACCCCTCGTTCGGCGTCGTTCTCATCGAACGCGGGACCGAGACGGGCGGCGGCGACCAACGCTTCGCTCTGGGCACGATGGCCCAGCTCAGCCAGGTTGTGCCCCTCGCCGACCAGATGCAGGTCCTCGCGCACGGAACGCAGCGCTTCGAGATCGTCGAGTGGCTCGATGACGCGCCCTATCCCCGCGCCGACGTCCGGTCCCTGCCCGACCTCGAATGGAACGAGGCGCTTTCTCCTCTGCTCGACGAGGCCGAACGCATCGTGCGCCGCGTGCTCGGCAAGGCCCAGCAGTTCGGCGGCACGCGGTGGGACCCCGAGGTCGAACTCGCCGAAGAGCCGCTGCCGCGCGCATGGCAGGTGGCCGCGATCGCCCCGCTCGGCGAACTCGACCAGATGGAGCTGCTGCGTTCGAAGACGCTCGGCGGACTCCTGCGGGCGACGATCGATCTGACCCTCGCCGCCGAGCCTCTGCTCGGCGACCCCGTCCCCGACGGCGTGATCGTCGTCACCGACGACGACTCCACCCCCGGGGACGAGGACTGAGCGGCGCGGGCTCAGTTCAGCGCGCGCACCGACGAGGGGATCACGCCGTCGCCGTACAGGTCGATCGCGAGGTCCTGCAGAGCGGTCAGCGCCACGCGCTGGGTCTGCGGGCCGTACGAGATGCGGGCGACGCCGAGAGCCTCGTACTCCGCGGCCGTGAGCGCCCCGGGCACACCGATCACACTGAGCCGGCGCTCTCCGATGCCCTCCACGAGGCGTCGCGTCGTCTCGGCGTCGAGCAGCCCCGGGACGAACACCGAGGTGGCGCCCGCCGCGAGGAAGGCGCGGCCGCGCTCGACGGCATCCGCCACCTTGTCGTCGAGGGGCCGATCGGCACCCTTGAGGAACACGTCGGTGCGCGCGTTCAGCACGAACGGCACACCCTCCGCCTCACCGGCGGCGATGACCGCTTCGACGGCCGCGATGGCCTCGGCCAGCGGCTTGACGCGGTCCTCGACGTTCGCTCCGACGACTCCCACGCCGATCGCGCGCCGCGTGGTCTCGCCGGGGTTTCCGAAGCCCGAGTCGAGGTCGGCCGTGACGGGTACGTCGACGGCGGCGACGATGCGACCGACCATGTCGAGCATGACGTCGAGGGGGATGTTCTCGCCGTCCTGGTAGCCGAAGGTCGCGGCGATCGAGTGGCCGGCCGTGGCGAGCGCCTTGGTCTCGGGCAGCGCCGCGACGGCGGTGGCTGACACGACGTCCCAGATGTTGACGACCCGGAGGATCTCGGGAGCGGTGTGGAGCTGGGCGAAGGCCTGGGCCTTGTCACTGAGGGCGGTCATGCGTGGTCTCCTGTCGTGCGGGTCTCGTCGTCGACGATGGCCTCGGCGATCAGCGTGTCACCCGCACCGAAGCGGATGAAGCGACCGATCGTCGCGGGCTGGATCAGCACCGCGGCGGCGACGGCGGCGACGTCGGCGCGCGACACCTCGCCCTTGCCCTGCGGAGCCGTGGTGATGCGACCGGTCGGCGGGTCGAGCGTCAGCGTGCCGGGGCCGAGGATGGTCCAGTCGAGCTCGCTCGCGCGCAGGTGGTCGTCGGCCGCGAGCTTCGCGTCGGCGTAGGCGAAGAACGAGTCGTCGGGGTCGATGCCGTGGTCGGGGGTCGAACCGATCCACGACACCATGACGAAGCGACGCACGCCCGCCTGTGCGGCGGCGTCGACGGCCCGCTGCGCGGCGTCGCGGTCGACCGCGTACGTGCGCTCAGCGCTGCCGCCGCCCGCTCCGGCCGACCATACGATCGCGTCGGCGCCGGCGAACGCCTCGGCCATCTCGTCGACGTCGGCGCTTTCGACGTCGAGCACGAGGGGCGTGCCGCCCGCCTGCTCGATGTCGTCCTTCTGCTCGGGCTTGCGGATGACCGAGGTGGCCTCGTCCCCGCGGTCCGCCAGCAGCCGCGCCAGGTGCAGGGCCACCTTGCCGTGGCCGCCGATGATCACAATTCGTTCCATGTCACTGTCCTCCGACTTTCTCGATCGACATCTTCAGGATCACGCGGTCGGCGCTGTCCGGTGGCGCCTCCTGTTCCGCGTTGCCGTAACGCTTTCCGAGGTGCACGTAGAACGCGCCCGTCGGATCGGGTTCGGCCTCGACGAGCCGCCCGCGCACTTCGATGTAGCGGTAGGGCTGCGCCGGGTCGAAGACCATCAGGCTCATCGAGGGGTTCTGCTGCAGGTTGCGGAACTTCTGCCGCGTGGTCGTGTGCGTGAACAGCAGGTGCTCGCCGTCGAAGTCGAACCACATCGGATTCACCTGCACAGTTCCGTCGGGACGGACGGTGCCGAGGCTTCCGTAGTTCGGGTTCTCGAGCAGGTCGCGGTGCGCGTCGGGGATCATGCGTGTCCTTTCGCCGAGGATCCGCTCACGACCGTACGCCGAACCTCCGACACGCCCGTTCGGGCTTGACGCCTCGCCCCGGGCCGCTCGTCCGCCGCGCTCGTCCACGTCGCCGTCGACGTACACCCAGCGGCCCGCTCGACGCACGAAGCGGCTGCGTTCGCGCAGTTCGCCGGCCTCGCTCCCGTGCCGCCAGCGCGCGCGGAAGCTCACCTCCGCGGCATCCGCCCCCTCCTCCGCCGACACGATGTCGAGGCCGATCCACCGGGTTCCGTCGCCGACCTCGATCTCGTCGGGACGGGTGCGCGGATGCCACGAGCGCGCGAGGTGGGCCGCATCGCCGATCGCGAAGGCGGTGTAGCGCGACCGCATCAACCGCTCGGCCCCGGGGGCCGGTTCTCCGTCGAGGAGGGGGCCGCAGTGCGTTCCGAACTCCCCCTCGCCGCAGGGGCACGCGTCGGTGGCGGAGGGGCGGACGGATGCCGAGCCGAAAGACATCCCGCCACTCTAGGTCGCGGTGTCGGACCCCCGTGCCAGGATCGGGGGTGTGACCGACCGCCTCATGCTCCTCGACACCGCGTCGCTAGACTTGCCCTATGGCACCTTCTCGCGTTGTCGGATACGTAAGGCTCTCCCGGGACACGGCGGAGTCAACATCCGTCGCCCGGCAGCGCCAGCTAATCAGGGCTGAGGCTGACAAGCGCGGTTTCACCTTGGTCGACATATTTGAAGACGTCGATGTGAGTGCTTCGAAGCGGCGGCTTGACCGGCCCGGCCTCAATAAGGTGCGGTCGCTCATTGCTCAGGGGGGCGCCGACGCCGTCATGGTGTGGCGGCTTGACCGCCTAGTTCGCTCCGTGGTCGACTTCGGCACCCTGCTCGATGAGGGGTTGAACGTTGTCTCCTGCACCGAGCAACTCGACACAATCTCGCCCATGGGGCGAGCGATGGCGGAGGTGCTGCAAGTCTTTGCAGCACTGGAGTCTCGGACAACCGGCGAAAGGCTCCGTTCAACAATCGCGTATCGCGTCGGCCAGGGCGACCGCTGGAGAGGTGGGCCTACGCCCTACGGCTATCGGTCTGTCGCCCACCCAACGGGCGACGGCAAGACCCTCATGATTAATCCCGAGGAGGCGTCGTTTGTCCGCATGGCGGCTGAGGTCGTGCTTGGGGGCGGTTCGCTTTACAAAGCGGTCAAGATGCTCAATGAAAGAGGCTCGATACCGAGAAAGGCCGAGGCGTGGTCGCTGTCGAGCCTCCGCGTAGTGCTGACCGGCGACTCTGTTCTAGGGAGGCAGTCGCGGCACGGCGCCCCGCTGCGCGATGAGCACGGTGTGATCCTCACCCCCTGGGAACCCGTCCTCCGCGTCGGCGAGGTTGAGCGACTCCGTGCGGCCCTGGCCCCGAGGCCATTGACGATGACACGCCGCAAAGCCTCTCGTCTGTTGTCGGGTCTCCTCAAGTGCGGGTCGTGCGGCAGCACCATGCGAATCAACTCTCGTAGAGCTCAGGGTGCTCAGGTGGAGTCCTACGGTTGCCGCGCGAACGGTGACGGTCGAGTTTGTCCTCGCCCTGCCAGCATCAACGCGGATCGTGTAGAGAATTTCCTCCGGGATGGCCTGATGGAGGTCGTCGGACACTACGAGGTTGTCGAGCACCGCGCTGTGCTCCGCGACGACGTAGGCCTAGCCGAGATTGAGGAGGCAATAGCGCACACGACGAATGCAATGCGTGCGCCGGATGCCGACCTGCCAGGCCTGATGGAGGTTCTCCGCGGCCTCAACGAGTCCCGGGCGGAGCTCTCCGCCGCGCCACGAGGTTCCACCATGGAAGTGGTTGAGACCGGCGAGACCTATCGGGAACGCTGGGACAACTCTGACACCGACGGTCGCCGCGCGATGCTGGAGGACGTACTGCGTGACGTGATTACTGTCTTCCCCGTTGGTCGAGGGCACCGCCGCATCGACGACGACCGTGTCCGCGTTCCTTGGCCATGGGCTCCGGAGTACGGGTACGAAGAATTCCTAAGGGCCGCCCAGCGCGAGCGAGCTTACGACGAGTGGCGCGCGACGCATCCCAATACTGCCTAGGGTCTCGCTCGATCCCTTCCGACCACTATGCGTGTAACCAGCGCACAGGGCTTTGGCCATTACGGGTCGCCCAACCGCGATGGTTTGACCTATGCAATGGGCAGGGCCCACCCCGGGGGCGGTATCCCCTCGCGTGACGACGGTGACCGCCCGCGCGAAACCTATGGCGTAGCAAGACAGCCGCACCTGTTGCACCTGCTGCACTGCGACCGGCCGCATCGGGGCGAAGACGTCTACGAGGGGCGATGCTCTCGACCCATCGACCCTGGCATCGACCCTGCCACCGTCCCTCCGAAAAACCGCAGCATTACGGGCCTAAAGGGGGCCTCAGGGACGCTGGACGGTGCCCCCGCACCACTAATCTCTATGCCAGCTTGGCGCGCCCCAGCCGTGCCCCTGACGTGTTGCACCTCGCTCAGTGCGAACAACCGGTCTGGGCAGGTTTGGGCACCCGGGCGGTATATGTAAGCGACCCCAAGTGTTCGACACGTATGCCCGAGAGGAATGCCCCCATGTCTCACGCCCCCCGCCTCGAATGCCGCTCATGCGGACAGGCGTTCACCGCCGCCCGCCGCGACGCCATGACGTGCTCGGGTGCATGTCGCTCTCGGTGGCACGACACGCGACGGGCCGCTCTCACCGCAGACCTCGCCGCTATCGCTCGCGAGGAGTTCGCACTCAAGCTCGCCGCCTGACGCGGCCTATCAACCACCGACCACCAAGTGTCGTGGCGCGGAAATAGGCCCCCGCGAGCCGTGGTCCGCCCGCTTGCGCTTCCAGTCGCGTAAGCGGGCGCCCGGCGCCTTGTTGGCCCTCTCAGACTGGACACTTTCGCGCGCCGCCAGCCCCGGCGCTCGACTATCTGACTGGACACCACATGACCGCCCCCACCGTCTCTATGGACCCCTCCGACATCGTTGACACGGTGCTCGCCTTCTACGAGTTTGCGCTCGCCGACGGCTCCCTCGTCGCCATCCCTCGCGACCCGGGCGAGCCTCACCGCGCCCGTCCCGTCGGGGACGTATCAGCTGCCGTGACGAGCCTCGCATGGGAGTGTGTGGGCTCCGATGCCCCCACGAGCGACCTCTTAGCCGCAACCACCATGCTCACGGCCATCGCCCGCACGGCGCCCGCTCGCGACGTCGCACTCCGCGCCGTCGAGCAATCCAACACCCTCGTCCTTGACCTCGCCCGGCCCGGAGAGCTCCGCAGCGCGGTGCGCGTGACGCCGTCCGGCTGGGAGCTCATCGACCCGCGCGCCGTCGGCGTGCTGTTTGGGAGCTCCCGAGCCACCAAGCCCCTTCCGGTGCCCGTGAGTGGCGGCTCACGCGACATTCTCGCCAAAATCCTCGGCCTCTCGCCGAGGTCCGCCGAGTTTCGCCTTGTGTGGGGGTGGCTCGTGTGTGCTCTGTTCTCCTCGATGCCTCGCCCCCTGCTCGCCGTGGCCGGCCCGAGCGGTGCGGGAAAGTCCACCCTTGCGCGCATGGTCAAGTCGATCCTCGACCCGGCCCTCGGCGCAACGGGCCGCGATGGCGTGCTCGGCTCCGCACCAACTGACGACAACGCCGCGAACATCGCGAGCGTGGCGCCCCATTTCATTCCGACCTGGGACAACGTCACGCGCATTGACGATGACGTCGCCGCGTGGTTTGCTGCGCTCGTGACAGGCGCCGCCTCATTCCATGAAAGCCAAGGCACGGCCCGTCACTGCTCGGCGCTGCGCCGCACCGGGATCATCACCACGGCCGCCCTCCCGGACGGCCTCGGCGCGGATGTGCGCGAGCGACTCGTCGCCGTTGAGCTCCCCCGCGTAGCCGCCAGCGTCCGCCGCACCGAGCGAGCTCTCTGGGAGGAGTTTCGAGCCCAGCACCCCGCCATCCTCGGGGCCCTACTCGACGACGTCGCCGGTGTGCTTGCGCTCCTCGATTATGCGGGCACCGAAATCGCCGAGGTGGAGCGAATGGCCGACTACCACGAGCACCTCGTCGCGCTCGACCTCCACCTCGACACCGACCCGAGGGACGCCAACAGCTACGCCGCGACATACGCCGATAGCGTCGTCGACGGCCGTAAGGGCGATCTTTTCGTGACCGCCGTCGCCAGTCTCGCGGCTGACCGCTGGGAGGGAACAGCGACCGAGCTCCGCGACGCGCTCGCCCTGAAACGCCCGCGCGAGGCTGGCGCAAGCTGGCCGAACGGACCCTCACAAGTCGCACGCGCGCTGACGCAGCACACCGCTGCTCTCGCCGAGCGCCGCGTCACGGTCCACCGCGTCACCCGCGATAGCGGTCGACGACGCCTCTATCTTCTCGACATCGACCCACGGCCGTAGTCCACGCCAACGTCGACTCGCTCAGACCACTCGCGCCGCCATCTGGCGAAGCGTTCCGCCCGCCCGCCTCACCGACTCGCGACGGCACGAGGGACAGCGGGCATGCCCATCGCCGGTCGCTCCGGCCTGGGCTCCCCTCCGGCGCCCCCGTCACCCGTCCGCAAGCGCGGACACCCGACGGGGGCGCCGCCCCTTCCCGAGGGCGTCAAGCAAGGCGCGACGTGCTCACCTACCGCTAGACGCGGTCTCCATCACTCATTCCGGCGCTCCCGCGCCACTTACTCCATAGGAGACCCGCCATCATGGCAAACACCTTCAACCTCGACATCAACCACGTCGCCGACGTCGCCGCCAAGCTCGTCGGGCGCGACTTCAACCTCGCCGCGCTCATCAGCCGCGACGTCCAGGCCGAGTTCGCACCCGGCAAGGGCAACAAGGTCCGTGTCCCCGTCCCCGCGGCCATCCCGACGCGCACCCGCGGCATCTACGACAAGACCACGCCACTCGTCGCGGACGACCTGACCGAGACGTTCATCGAGGTCGCGCTCAAGGATCACCTCTACAACGTGGCTGTCCTGTCCGCGGGCGACCTGTCGCTGTCGATCAAGGACTACGCGACACAAGTGCTCGCCCCTCAAACGCGCGCCATCGCCGCCAAGGTCGAGGCCCTCACCGCCGAGACGATGACGGCCACCCCCGCGGCCACGGGCATCACCTACGCGGCGGCCGCCCCGGCCAAGGCGTTCACCGCGGCGCGGCGCGTCCTGCGCGGCAATGGCGTCCCTGGAGACGCGATCCTCCGCGCCGCTGTCGGCTCGTCCGTCTACGCCGACCTCCTCGACGCGCCTGTCGGGCAGGGCTTCGACGCCGACGGCAAGGTCCGCGGCTTCGAGGTCATCGAGTCCACCCGACTCGACGCCGAGGACATCGTCGCGTTCATTCCGCAAGCGTTCTCGCTCGTCGCCCGCGCGCCCCTCGTGCCCCAGGGCGCGGCATACGGCGCAAGCATCGTGACGCCCGTATTCGACGACGAGAACGGTGCACAATTCGCCGTCACCGTCATCAACGACTACGACAGCAATGTCGCCGCCGACCGCTCCCTCGTCGGCACCTTCGCCGCGGTCCAGTCGATGCCGCTCCCCGTCGACAACGAGGACGGCACGGTCGACCTCGTCGAGCACGGCGGCGCTGTCCGCATCGCAACCGGCGCGTAACGCGCTAGGCGAGCCCGCCCGACCCTGCTGGGCGGGCTCGCCCCCACGACAGGAAAACCGCATGACCTCATCCACGCTCCCGCTCATCGATTCGGCCGGTACCCGCCGCAATGCTTTCCTCGCCCTTGTGCGCGACGAGGACATCATGCGTTCCCTCGACACCGTCCCCGACGACACGCTCGTCACGGTAGGCCTCGGCCTCGCCGTCGAGGCCTACGAGGGCCGGTGGAACGGTAGCCGCGACCTTGCCGTCGCCCGCTTCGACATCCCCGCCGACGTCGTCGAGCTCCTCGCCGCCGCCGCACTCACGGCGCTCACGCCGACAATGGGCGCCATCGTCCTCGCCCGGCCCACCGAGGCCACCCTCGGCGAGCTCCGTGCATGGCTCGCCTCCCACGGCTTCAAGGCAACCGTCGCCCACACCCCCACCAAGGGCAAGCGACGAGCCACGTAGCCACCTCCACTTGCACGACATCCGCCCTTGCCATGGGGGGCGTCGTGAGCTCGCGGCCCTGTTTCCTTTCGTGGGGCGTGGCGAGTACGCGCGGCGGGTAGGAGACCCGCGCGGCGCGCGCCCCGTCATGCCGGAACTTGGGCCCAGCATGACGGGCACTTTCCCCCCTTCGGCGACCTTGACGTCGCCGATTCGGCTCAGCCTCGGGTCTTGCTCCCCCACGCTCAGCCGCGCGGGTTGTCAACGTCGACAACCCGCCCCACTCTTCGCGCGCCGTGTAAACGCACATGCGCCACGACCGGCTCGCCCCGTTGTCCACCCCACCCACCCCTAAACGCGCCCCAGGAGGCCGACATGAGTACCGACGCACCCAAACCCACGACCGCCAAGCCGGACGGCTCGACGCCGCCGTGGGGAGACGACTTCGACCCGGCGCGCGCCTGGGCGACGATCACCCGACAGCGCGAGGCGGAGCAAGGCCTCAAGGCCCGCATCGCTGAGCTCGAAACCGCCGCCGAGGGCCGCGTCCCCAGGGCCGACCTCGACGCCGCACTCACCCGCGCCGACACCGCCGAGGCCACCCTGAAATCCTCCAAGCGTGCGGCGGCGCTCGCCAAGGCCGAGCTCCCCGAGGAGCTTCACGCGTTCGTCACCGCCGAGGACGACCACGGCATGGCCGAGCAAATCGCCAAGCTCGCGGCCGCCGTCAAGCCCAGCACGGCGACTACCGCCACCACGAGCGCGCCCGCGCCCGCCCGGCCCGCGGCAGAGCTCATGCCCGGCCACGGTGGCCACGAGGCGCCTACGTTCAACGCGAACGCCCTCGCTACTTCCGTCCACGGCAAGGGCCGAGGATGACGGCGGCCTCGCCCCGCAGCGAGTTGCGCCATCTACTCGCCCCGCACGGCTGGCCTATGGAGCCGCTCGTCCTCGTTGAGGATGCACCAGACGGCGCCTACCTCGTGCCGCTCACCGAGCTCGCCTCCGTCCGCTAGCTCCCCAACCCAAGGCCCCCGCCCCGCCATCTCGGCGCCCAGGCGGGGGCCTTTCGCGTACCCCTGGACACCACCCGCGCGCCCCTCTTCGACACAGCGCCAACCCACAGCACGAGGCGAGGCTAGGCACCCCACACGGCGCGCCACCTCCGCCCTCACCGAGGAGGGCACCCCCGGCTCCCGCGGTACGTGTAAACGCACGTGCCGCTGGAGCTGACAGGGGTGGGGGGGTAACTCCCCCCACCCCCTCCCTTCCCTCCCGGTGCGGCATAGCGTGTCGCAGCGGTTACGTATACGCAGTTTGTTTTTCCGCCCGCAGCGGCTTCGACGGAAGGTCTCCATTCCGCTACTGATTTGTCCGGCGCAGTCCCATCAGGCGAACCGGGCCGCCAATCCCGCAATGGTCAACCCGTCGTCTGCGAGCATCGTGTCATCGGCACTGCGGTAGAAGATATCCTTACCGACGAACGACAGCGCCTTCTGGGGCGGGACCGATATTACGATGACGCCAAGGCCGAAGTAGTCGTGATAACTCATGCTCGAGAGGACCGACTCCACCAACGGGGTCGACAATGCGGAATTTTTGATCGCGTTCTTCCATCGGGAGAAATAGACCTCGGGAGTTTCTCCTAAGATCACCATTTCACGGCGGACGCCTACGACGTCGCGATGCCCGACTCGGCGGGGAGTGATGCCGTCAAGAGCCTTAATTTTCACCGCGTCGGAAGGCTTGTCGGTGACTCCGATGATTAAGGTTCCACCATGGGTCGGACCGTTGTTTGCAATCGCACAAATAGTGCGAACGATTTTAGTCATGAAGCCGCTGGGCATCGATCGCTGCGGCCCCAGGCTCAACATGCCCTGCTTGAGTTCATAGTCGGGCAATTCGATCTCAGACCGACGTATCGCAGCATCGATATCGGCGATGGACTGATTGCTGTACACACCCGCGAGATCGCTGTCCGCGACGTGATTGTTGAGCAAACCCTTGACAGCATCGACGTTCTTACGGCGCTCGACTACTGTCGTGCTACCGCGACCCGTGTCAATGCGATTATCAAGCTTTGTGATAACAGTTTTCACGGCGGCATAATCTGTGATCTTCTTCTTGCCGCCGATAAGCACTTCATGAAACGCGATGACGAGCGTCGCGAAAATGGCAGGGAAGGCGTTGTTCGTGCGCTTCGAAAAGAGAATGTCGCGGAGCTTGCTCGCCGTTCCCGCTGAAGCGACTTTGAGGATCTCGTCGATGCAGTACTTGATCTCATCCGTGAGGGCGTCGACCCCGTACACATTGAGCGCAGTCGCAATTCTTGAGTTTTCCGAGCTACCACGCTCGTAAACGGCATCCAACGCATCCTTCGAACGCTCAAGCAGTATCCCGCCGACGACGCAGGCCGCAATGTCCGCTATGCACTGCTCGTCCATACTGTCTCTCAGGTCCGTCGATCTGAGAACGCCATGGATGACCCAGAAAACCTCGTCAGCCTGCACGTCGTAACCGTGCTTAGTCTTCGGCAGATCGATGCTGATGGAAGGCATCTTGGAAAGATCCAACGTCGCACTCGATGCATCACCCCGGAGCACACACGCGAGTTCGCGAACCAGCTCAGAGAACTGGTCTTGCACTCCAGCTTGTCGACGCTCTTGATCGCTCAACCGATGCCCATAAGTGTTGATTCTGCCGAAGACATCATTGATCTCTTCTTCATCCGCACCTCGCATAATCGACACTGCGAGCGTGTAGTCCAGGATCGAGCCGACGTCCCGCTTGCTGATCAGTTTCCCGGAATCGCGCTTCTCAAAATGCCCTTCAGCTGACCGCTCGTTGGCTGTGAAGAACTGTGCGACGTCGAAATGCTCTCCATCGAGCGTCACAAACCCCGTCTCGATGAACGAGACGATACTGTGCAGCCGCTGCAAGCCGTCGATGATTTCGTATCCGCCATCGGGCTGTTCTGCAAGCAGCACGGCCGGTATCGGGTAGCGCTTCATCAGCGACTCGATTAACCGCTGCTTCTCTTCTAGCGTCCAAACCAACTTGCGCTGGTACCGCCTGTTGACCGTGAGCTTGCCCTCTGCGAACCATACATACAGAGATTGAATGGACTTCGGCTGCGAGTCGAGTTCTGCCATGGATCGAATCTTGCAGATCAGACCACGACTAGCCAGCTTCGATGCCAAATGCGGCCACCGTGTCGCGCGTAATGGCGCTGCGGAGCGCATCCGGCGGACGACGCACCTCGCAGCGCAGGTCAACCGTTGCGCTCTCGCCAGCAACGACGCGAGTCCGAGAGGTGATCGCGCTCGACGCCGCGTCGCTGCGCTTCCGCGTGAACCCCCCTCGGCGTTGGCGGCTCCGCAGGCCAAGAATCCGCCCGCGTGGCGATGAGCAAGCCAACATGCGCGTGGGCGAAATGGACACGGGAGTCCACGCCGGGTGAACTCTCGCGGAGGAGCGCCCTCAGGCTCTTGGTTGCAGACTGGTCGACCCACGCATTGGCCGCGAGGAGGGTGGTGTCCTCGGCCGGGTTACCGGCGCACGTCATGCAGTTGGAAATCGCGAACTCGATTGAGCCACCATCGTTACCCTAGAACCATGGCATCCCGTCGCGAAAAGTTGCTTTTGCTCGACACCGCGTCGCTGTACTTCCGCGCCTTCTACGGGGTGCCCGACAAGGTGAAGGCCCCCGACGGCACCTCGGTCAATGCGGCGCGGGGTCTGCTCGACATGATCGCCAAGCTCGTCACCGCGTACGAGCCCACGCGCCTCGTCGCGTGCTGGGACGACGACTGGCGTCCCGCGTGGCGCGTCGACCTTCTCCCGAGTTACAAGGCGCACCGCGTCGTCGAGGCGGTCGAGACCGGACCCGACGTCGAAGAGGTGCCCGACCCGCTCGAGGCGCAACTGCCGGTCATCCGCGCGGCGCTCGAGGTGCTCGGCATCCCGATCTCGGGGGCGAGCGACCACGAGGCCGACGACGTGATCGGCACCCTCGCGACCCGCGCCGATGTCCCGGTCGACATCGTCACGGGCGACCGCGACCTGTTCCAGCTCGTCGACGACGACCGGGGCATCCGCGTCGTGTACACGGCGCGCGGCATGAGCAACCTCGAGATCGTCGACGATGCGGCCGTCGTCTCCAAGTACGGGGTGCACGCCGCGCAGTACGCCGATTTCGCAGCTCTGCGAGGCGACCCCTCCGACGGACTCCCCGGTGTCGCCGGCATCGGCGAGAAGTCCGCGGCGTCGCTGCTCGCGGCCTGCGCGACCCTCGACGGCATCCGCGCGGCCGCCGCCGACGGCAGTGCCGGCACGCCCGCACAGCGCGCGAAGATCCTCGCCGCCTCCGACTACCTCGACGTCGCGCCGACGGTCGTGCGCGTCGCGCGCGATCTCGACCTCGCGCCCTTCGACGACCGCCTGCGTCCCGTCGACCACGACGCCGCGGTGGCGCTCGCCGACACCTGGAACCTTGGGTCGTCGATGACCCGCGTGCTCGCCGCACTCCCCCGCTGAGCCTCAGCGCGTGCGCTCGAGCCACTCCCTCAGCTTCTCGAGCGGCCACGTCGTGACGATCCGGTCTACCGGAACCCCGAGCGCCTCGGCCCGTGCGGCCCCGTGATCGAGCAGTGAGAGCTGTCCGGGCGCGTGCGCGTCGGAATCGATGGAGAACAGGCACCCGGCCTCGATCGCCATCGCCAGCAGCTCGTCGGGCGGATCCTGCCGCTCGGGTCGCGAGTTGATCTCGACCGCGACGCCCGACTCCGCGCACGCGGCGAACACGGCCGCCGCGTCGAACTCCGACGGAGGGCGCGTACCCCGCGCTCCCTCGACCAGCCGACCCGTGACGTGTCCCAGCACGTCGACCCGCGGATCCCCCGCCGCCGCCACCAGACGCTTCGTCATGGGGGCGCGGTCCATGCGCAGTTTCGAATGGGCGGATGCCACGACCACATCGAGCGCGTGCAGCAGCTCGTCCTCCTGGTCGAGCGCACCGTCGTCGAGGATGTCGACCTCGATGCCCGTCAGCAGTGTGAAGCCGTCGCCGCGGTGACCGCGAACGATCTCCATCTGCGCGCGCAGGCGTTCGGGCGACAGGCCGTTCGCCACCGTCAAGCGGGGCGAGTGGTCGGTGAGGGCGAGGTACTCGTGCCCCAGCCCGCGTGCGGCGTCGACCATCGCCTCGATCGGGGTGAGCCCGTCCGACCAGTCGCTGTGGCTGTGCAGGTCGCCGCGTAGGCGCGCGCGCAGCTCGGCTCCGCCGACGGGCGCCGCCTCGGCGCGGAGGGTCGCGAGACGCTCGGGCACCTCACCCGCGAGGGCCTGGGTGATGACCGCGTACGTCGAGTCGCCGATGCCCGCGCGTCGCCGGAGGGCAGGATCGCGGAGTTCGGCGTCGCTCAGCCCCTCGATCGCGGCGGCGGCGGTACGGAACGCCTTGCTCTTGTAGCGCGACGACCTTTCCCGCTCGAGCAGATACGCGATCTCGGTGAGGGCGTCGAGCGGGTTCACGATCTACTCCGCCAGAGCCTTCGACGTGTCGACCCAGGCGTCGAGCTTGGCCTCGGCGCGCCCGTCGTCGATCGCGGCGGCGGCGTCGGCCATCGCCTCGGCCAGGCGTTCGAGGATGGGCCGCTGCACCTGGGTCGCGTCGCGGAACAGGCGGAACGAGACCAGGCCCGCCGCCGCGTTCAACAGCACGATGTCGCGAACGGGACCCGACTCGCCGCCGAGCACGCGGCGCACGACGGTGGCGTTGTGGTCGGGCGTCCCGCCCAGGAGGTCGTCCATGTCGGCGAGAGGAAGGCCGAGGTCGCGCGGATCGAGGTCGTGCTCGTGCACGTCGCCGCGGCTGATCTCCCACACGCGGCTGTGGCCGGTGGTGGTCAGCTCGTCGAGGCCGTCGTCGCCGCGGAACACCAGCGCGGTCGCGCCGCGGGTACGGAACACGCCCGTGATCAGCGGCACGCGGTCGAGGTGCGCGACGCCGACGGCGTTCGCTTCGGCGCGTGCGGGGTTGCACAGCGGCCCGAGAAAGTTGAAGACCGTCGGCACGCCCAGCTCCGAGCGCGTGGCGGCCGCGTGGCGGAAGCCGGGGTGGAACGCCGAGGCGAAGGCGAAGGTGATGCCCGTGCGGTCGAGGATCTCGGCGACCTTCTCGGGCGACAGCGTCAGCGCGATGCCCAACGACGACAACACGTCGGACGCTCCGGATGCCGAGCTCGCGGCGCGATTGCCGTGCTTGACGACGGGGACTCCGGATGCCGCGGCCACCACGGCCGCCATCGTCGAGATGTTGACGGTGCCGTAGCGGTCCCCGCCGGTACCGACGATGTCGAGCACGTCCGCGCGGACGGGGAGGGGCACCGCCGCTTCGAGGATGGCGTCGCGGAAGCCGACGATCTCCTCGACGGTCTCGCCCTTGGCGCGCAGCGCCATGAGGAATCCGGCCAATTGGGAGGGCGTCGCACGCCCCGCCATGACCTCGCGCATCGCCCACGTGGACTCCGACACGCTGAGGTCGTCGCCGGCGAGCAGCGAGGCGAGAAGATCGGGCCAGGTGAAGCGTTCCGCCATGCGGCAATCCTTTCACAGCGACCTGTCCTCGCGTGTCGCGTTCGAGCGGCGCGGACGGTCGCCGCGGAACACCCGTCGCACCGGGGATTATCCGCAGATTCTGAGGCTTCCCTAAGTCTCGACGATGGAATATCTCAAGTTGGGGATGGGAATATCCCGTCGCAGGATCGCGCATAATGGGATGGTGACGACCTCAGCGACGTATTCCCAGGCCGTGCGTGCCGTGAAGCGACCCGACCCGGTCGCCGTTGGCACCATCGTGTGGCTGGGCAGCGAGGTCATGTTCTTCGCCGGCCTGTTCGCGATCTACTTCACCCTGCGCAGCACCTCGGCCTCCCTGTGGGCTGACGAGACGCAGCTGCTCAACGTCCCCTTCGCGACCGTCAACACGATCATCCTCGTGTTGTCCTCGGTCACGTGCCAGATGGGCGTGTTCGCCGCCGAGAGGTACCAGCCGTACCGCACCGGTGCGCGGGCCGGCATCCTCAAGTGGGGCATGGTCGAGTGGTTCTACCTCACCTTCATCCTCGGCGCGGTCTTCGTGTCGGGCCAGGTGTGGGAGTACGCGACGCTGGTTGCCGAGGGCATGCCCATCAGCGCCAACCCCTACGCATCTGCCTTCTATCTCACCACCGGCTTCCACGCCCTGCACGTGACGGGTGGCCTCATCGCCTTCCTTCTCGTGATCGGCCGCGCGTACGCCGTGAAGAACTTCGGACGCAAAGAGATGACCACCTCGATCGTCGTGTCGTACTACTGGCACTTCGTCGACGTCGTCTGGATCGCCCTGTTCTTCGTCATCTACTTCCTCAAGTAAGAGAGCTGTACTCACATGGCACGCGAGAAGAAGACTCGTCGGGCGTCCGGGCGTCGTAGCCCCCTGGCCGCCGCCGCGCTGATCGGAATCGGACTCCTCCTCACCGGAGGCGTCTACGCCGGCGCATCGGCCGCGATGGCCGCCACCTCCGACACCCCCGTCAGCGAAGCCAACTCGGCGACGGCGGTCGAAGAGGGCCAGAAGCTGTTCCAGGCCAACTGCGCCACCTGCCACGGTCTCGACCTGCAGGGCAGCGACCAGGGTCCCTCGCTCTTCGGCGTCGGCGAGCTGTCGGTGCACTTCCAGGTCTCGACCGGCCGCATGCCCCTGCAGGCGCAGGGCCCGCAGGCTCCGGTCAAGCCGGTGCAGTTCACCGAAGAGCAGACCAACGCGATCGCCGCCTACGTGCAGTCCGCGGCCCCCGGTCCGTCGTACCCGTCGAACGAACTCCTCGACGGTGAGGGCGACCTGTCGCACGGTGCGGAGCTGTTCCGCATCAACTGCGCCATGTGCCACAACGTCGCCGGCGCCGGCGGCGCACTGACCGAGGGCAAGTACGCCCCCGACCTGCACAGCACGACCCCGGTCAACATCTACGCGGCAATGGTCACGGGCCCGCAGAACATGCCCGTCTTCAACGACCTCAACCTCACCCCCGAAGACAAGCGCGACGTCATCTCGTACCTGATGTACCTCCAGAAGACGGACTCCCCCGGCGGCTACGCCCTGGGCTCGCTCGGACCGGTGTCGGAGGGTCTGTTCATCTGGATCTTCGGAATCGGGGCGCTCATCGCCCTCACCGTCTGGATCACGGCGAAGTCCAACTGACCGTCGTCTTCGACATCACGTAAACGCACGAGGAGCACCATGGCACACGAGGACGACGCACTCGAGCACGAGAGGGCTTCCTGGAAGCCCGGCTCGGGCCTCGCCGTCGCGGTTCCGGACGCCGCGGCGAATCCGGGACTCCCCGGCCACCGTCAGCGCATGACGGACAAAGACCCGCAGGAGATGAAGCGCGCGGTCCGCACGGTCTACACGCTGTTCTACATCTCGGTCGCGGCGAGCATCTGGGCGAGCATCGCCTACATGATCTTCCCGATCGAGTCGGGGTCGATGATCGACATCCGGTACAACAACCTCTTCATCGGACTCGGCATCGCCTTCGCGCTGCTCGCAATCGGCATCGGCACCATCCACTGGGGCAAGTCGGTCATGTCCGACAAGGAGTTCATCGAAGACCGTCACGGCACGCGTGGTCGCGACGAGGTCCGCGAGGGCGCGGTCAACGTCTTCGTCGAGGCCGAGAAGGACTCCGGCTTCGGCCGTCGCGAGATCATCCGCAACTCGCTCTTCGCCGCTCTCGCGGCGTCGATCATCCCCGGCATCACCCTGTTCCGCGGTCTCGCCCCGCAGGACGTCGACCCGGTGACCGCGCTCAGCCACACCATGTGGAAGCAGGGCATGCGCCTGGCCCACGACCCCTCCGGTCGTCCCATCCGCGCCGCCGACGTCACCCTGGGTTCCGCGTTCCACGTCATCCCCGAAGAACTCGCCGGCCTGGGCCACGACGAGGGCTACCTCGAGGAGAAGGCCAAGGCGATCGTCCTGCTCATGCGCATGCAGCCCGAGCAGCTCAATCCCGAGACCAACAAGCTGGACTGGTCGTACGACGGCATCATCGCGTACTCGAAGGTCTGCACCCACGTCGGTTGCCCCGTGGCACTGTACGAGCAGCAGACCCACCACCTCCTGTGCCCCTGCCACCAGTCGCAGTTCGACGTCGCCAACGGCGCGGCCGTCATCTTCGGCCCGGCCGCCCGTCCTTTGCCGCAGCTCCCCATCACCGTCGACGCCGAGGGTTACCTCGTCGCTCAGAGTGACTTCCAGGAGCCCGTCGGCCCCAGCTTCTGGGAGCGCTCATGAGCACCGGTACCCATCCCACCGAAAACGTCGTCACCGAGCCGGCCGTCTACTCCGGTCCGCCGCAGGCGCCCGCCGGCCGTGACGGCAAGCCGCTCGGCGGCAAGTTCGTCGGTGCCGCCGCGAACTACCTCGACGAGCGCACGAGCATGTCGGGTCTGGTCAAGGAGCTGGGTCGCAAGATCTTCCCCGACCACTGGTCCTTCATGCTCGGCGAGATCGCTCTGTGGAGCTTCGTCGTCGTGCTCCTCTCGGGCACGTTCCTGACGTTCTTCTTCCAGGCCTCCATGGTCGAGACGCACTACAACGGTGCGTACGAGCCCATGCGCGGCATCGCGATGTCGGCCGCCATGGAGTCGGCGCTGCACATCTCGTTCGATCTGCGCGGCGGTCTGCTCGTGCGCCAGATCCACCACTGGGCGGCCCTCGTGTTCGTCGCCGGTATCGGCGTGCACATGCTGCGCGTGTTCTTCACCGGCGCGTTCCGCAAGCCCCGCGAGCTCAACTGGGTGGTCGGCTTCATTCTCTTCATCCTCGCGATGGCCGAGGGCTTCACCGGCTACTCCCTCCCCGACGACCTGCTCTCGGGCAACGGCCTCCGCATCATCGACGGCATGATCAAGGGCCTGCCGATCATCGGCACCTGGACCTCGTTCCTCCTCTTCGGTGGCGAGTTCCCGGGCACCGCGATCGTCGGACGCCTGTACACGCTGCACATCCTGCTGCTGCCCGCGATCCTCGTGGCGCTGCTGGCCGTGCACCTCATGCTGATGATCATCAACAAGCACACGCAGTTCGCCGGGCCCGCTCGCACGAACAGCAACGTCGTGGGCTACCCGATCCTCCCGGTGTACGCCTCCAAGATGGGTGGCTTCTTCTTCATCACGTTCGGTGTGATCGTCCTGATCGCCGCGCTCGTGACGATCAACCCGATCTGGAACTACGGCCCCTACGACCCGTCTCCGGTGTCGGCCGGTACCCAGCCCGACTGGTACATCGGCTTCGCCGACGGCATGCTGCGTCTGATCCCGCCGCACCTCGAGTTCGTCCTCTGGGACCGCACCTTCTCGTGGAACATCATCATCCCGGTGGGCGTGCTCGGACTGTTCATCGTTCTCGTGCTGGTCTACCCCTTCATCGAGGCGTGGGTCACGGGCGACAAGCGCGAGCACCACATCGCACAGCGTCCGCGCAACGCCGCGACGCGTACCGCGATCGGTGCGGCCGGCGTCACGTTCTACGCCGTCATGTGGGCTGCCGCCTCGTCGGACATCATCGCCACGCACTTCCACCTCACGATGGAGGGCGTCATCCACGCCCTGCAGGCGCTGCTCATCCTCGGGCCGATCCTGGCGTACTTCGTCACCAAGCGCATCTGCATCGCGCTGCAGAAGAAGGACCGCGAGATCGCTCTCCACGGCTACGAGTCGGGTCGCATCGTCCGCCTTCCCGGTGGCGAGTACATCGAGGTCCACCAGCCGGTCGACGAGTTCGAGCGCTGGAAGCTCGTGGACAACGAGACTTACGAGCCGCTGGTCGTGCGTCCCAACGACCAGGGTCAGATCCCCTGGCACGAGAACTTCCGTGCCTCGGTGTCGCGTTGGTTCTTCGAAGACCGTCTCGCTCCCCTCACGCAGGCGGAGCTCGACGCCGCGGTCGCCCACCAGCACCACGAGCTCGACCACATCGACCACGAAGAGGCCGACGAGATCGCCGGGGCGAACGCTCGCGCCGACGAAGACGGCCGTCCGCGCAACGCCATCGGCGAGCGTGTCGAGGTCGAGATCCCCGCTCCGAAGGGACTCGAGGAGCGCAACCGCCCCTCCGGTGACAAGAGCGAGTAACCACTCCGCATGAATGACGAGACCCCGGCGCTTCGGCACCGGGGTCTCGTCATTGTCGCGCAGGGGCGAAGTGGCAGAGATCGGTGCGCTCGTGGCATCCGGGGTCGTGGCTCCCCCTCGCAGCTCTGTCTAGCGTGAGGGTCATGTCAGACGCCGCCCTGTTCTTCTCCACCCGACTCGCCCACGAGACGGATCCCTCCGACGTGTACGCCGTGCAGAAGGCCGGAAAGCGCTTCGTGCTGGTCGACGTCCGGGGCGACGACGCATGGCAGCAGGGGCGCATCAGCGGCGCCGTGCACATGCCGTACCGCTCCATCCCCGACCGCGCGCCGAACGAGATCCCGATCGACATGCCGGTGGTCGTGTACTGCTGGAGCCCTGGGTGCAACGCGGGAGTGAAGGGCGCCCTCGCCTTCGCCCAGCTCGGGTACGAAGTGAGGGAGATGATCGGCGGCTACGAGTACTGGGTGCGCGAGGGTCAGCCGTTCGAGAACGACGGAGGGCCCTGCGCCCGCGTCTTCGACCCGACGGTGATGGTCGTCCGCACCTGATCGTTAGGCTGTCGGGACGCGTCGCGAAGGAGTCCCGGATGCAGCATCCCCCGATCGAACCGTTCGCCTCAGGCCACCTCGAGCGCCCCGACGGCGCTCGTCTGTACTGGGAGACGTCGGGCAACCCGCAGGGGCGCCCGGCGCTCTATCTGCACGGAGGCCCGGGCGGTGGTCTCGGCAAGCGCGGCTATCGCCGTCGTTTCGATCCGGAGCTTCATCTGATCATCGGCATCGATCAGCGCGGCTGCGGCCTCAGCACGCCGTGGGCGAGCGACGACCTGTCGACACTCCGCTTCCAGACCATGACGCACCTCATCGACGACCTCGACGCGGTGCGCGCCTTCCTCGGTGTCGAGCGATGGTTGCTGCACGGGGTGTCGTGGGGATCGACGCTCGCGCTCGCGTACGCACTCGAGCATCCCGACCGGGTGAGCGAGATCGTCAATCTCGCCGTCACCACGGGCCGGCGGTGGGAGATCGATTGGATCACTGACGGCATCGCACCGGTCTTCCCCGAGGCGCACGAGGCGCTCAGAGAACCGCTCGAGCCCGGAGAGCGCACCATCGAGGGGTACGCGCGGCTTCTGACGGATCCTCGCGAGGAGGTCCGCCGCGATGCCGCGAAACGGTGGGACGCCTGGGAGGTCGCGCACATGTCCCTCGGCCCCCTCGCCACACCAGGTCCGTTGCACGACGACGCCCGTCATCGACTCAACTTCGCCACCCTGACCTCCCACTATTGGGCCAACGACTGCTTCCTCCCCGGTGATCGGTCGGTGCTGTCACGCGCCGATGAGCTTGCCGGCATCCCCGGCGTCCTGGTGCACGGGCGCCGCGACATCAGCGGTCCCGTCGAGACGCCGTGGCGGCTCCACCGCGCGTGGCCCGGGAGCAGGCTCGAGATCGTCGAGGAAGACGGCCACGGGGGCCCTCGAAGCGCCGGACTGACTCAGGAGGCGATGGACGCGTTCGCGCGCGGCGACCGGTGAGCGACACCGACGACCCCGACCGCTCGCCGGACTGGTAGCGTGCGCTCGTGCTGGTCGGTGCTGGAATCATCGTGGTCGCGGCGTTCGCGTCGGTTCTCCTGCTGTGGCTGTGCGGGCGTGACGTCGTCCCTCGCAACCGCGTCGTCGGTATCCGGCTACCAGCCCTTCTCGCGTCGGATGCCGCCTGGCGGGCGGGGCATTCGGCCGCTGTCGGACCGGCCGGTGCCGGAGCTCTTGTCGGCGCGCTCGTGCTCGCCGTGTCAGCGCTCGGACGATCCGACTCCGTGCTGGAGCCGATCCTGGTCGTGATCGTCATGATCGGCGCCCTCGGGTGGGCCGCAGTCGTCGCCGTTCGCGCTGCGCGCCACGCTCCCTCCGGCCCAGAGCGCGAAGTGGTCGATCACACGGGTGACGCTCGACCACTGGCGTCGGTAGTCGTGTTCGTCGGCGATGACATCGGACGGGTTTCCGGCAGCATCGGACTCGGGAGTCTGACGGTGCTCACCGGTTCGTTCGCTCTCATGTGGATCACCGCGGTGACCGCCGCAGAGACCCCGTCGACCTCCGTCTTCCTGCTGGTGCCGGTGGGACTGCTGATCGGCTCGCTCGTCTTCGTCCTCGCGACGATCCGGCCTCCGGGAGCGAGCGCGACAACGTCGTCCGAGTGACGAGGCGCAGCATCGTGCCCGAGGGTCGTGCCGAACGCGTGTCACCGCACGGCCGAGCCCGCGTCCGTCAGGCGGTCTCGACGTCTTCAGCGAACCACCGCGCGGCTGAACCGAAGAAGATCGGGTCGACTCCGCTCGGCTCGTCGTCGTCGACGACGTCGCACACCACGACGGTGACGTTGTCGCGGGTCCCTGCTTCGAGGGCGAGAGCGACCGCAGACGCGGCAGCGGCGCGGGGATCCGAGGCCTCGGCGACGAGCCGAGCGACGTCCGCCTCGGGAACGTAGTCCGTCAGACCGTCGCTGCAGAGCACCCACCGATCACCGACGACCGGCGGACGCTCGGCGACCGAGACGACATCGCCCTCCGCACCCCCGAGAGAGGCGGTGATGATGTTCCGGCGCGGGTGCGCCTGCGCGGCCTCCGGCGGAATGATGCCGTGGTCGACGAGAGCCTGCACGTAGGAGTCGTCACGCGTCTCGCGCGTGAAGTCGCCATCGCGCAGCAGGTACGCACGCGAGTCGCCCGTGTGCGCGAGAAGGAGCTCGCCACCCGTGCTGAGGAAGAGCCCCGTGAAGGTGGTCGCCATCCCCTGCAGGGCGGGATCGCGCTCGACGTGAGCACGGATGTCCCAGTTCGCCTCGCGGATGCGAACGAGCAGACCATCGGCATCCATCCCGCCACCGCTGGTGGCGACGAGCCGATGAAGGAGAGCGGCGGAAGCAAGGTCTCCCGAAGGGCCTCCCCCGACGCCATCTGCCACCGCCGCACCCCAGGACGCCGCGAAAGCGGCGTCCTGGTTGGTGGGACGGTGGGCGCCGGCGTCGGAGACGGCGGCCGCATTCAACCGAATGGGCACAGGATCAGCGCGCGAAGTACCCGCGGTAGTACTCGTACACCCAGCCGACGATCGCGATCGCGAACACGACGAAGCCCACGGGCACGAGCCAGCTGCCGACCGCGAGGCCGATCACCGCGATCGCAGCCGAACCGGCGAGGATGATGGGCCACCACGACCACGGGCTGAACTCGCCCATCTCGGGGTCGCCGTCATCGATGTCGGCCGTCAGCAGGTCTTCGGGCAGCTCACCGCGCTGCGACTTGTGCACGCGGCCAATGTAGAACGCGATCATTGACGACATCAGGCCGAGGAAGGCCAGAGCGACGGTGCCGACCCACTCGACCCCACCATGCTGGATGAGGCTCCAGACGGTGTAGACGGCCGAGATGAGGAAAGCGAAGACCGCGAGGATCCACCAGAGGTTGACGTTGGTACGCATGTTCTTACTTGACCTCTCCGGCTGCGTGATCCACGACGGGGGCGTCGGGGGCGTCCTTGGCCGGCCCCACACCGACCGGGATGCCGGCCTCGGGGTGGTTCAGGTCGAACGCGGGACGCTCGCTGCGGATACGCGGGATCGAGGTGAAGTTGTGACGCGGCGGCGGGCACGACGTCGCCCACTCGAGCGAAGCTCCGTAGCCCCACGGGTCGTCGACGGTCACTCGCGGGGCCTTGCGGGCCGTGATCCAGACGTTCAGCAGGAACGGGATCATCGAGGCGCCGAGGATCATCGAGCCCACCGTGGACAGCTGGTTCTCCCAGGTCCATCCATCGGCGGCCGCGTAGTCGGCGTAGCGACGGACCATGCCGTCGACACCCAACCAGTGCTGGATGAGGAAGGTCATGTGGAAGCCGACGAACAGCATCCAGAAGTGCACCATGCCCAGACGCTCGTTGAGCATCTTGCCGGTCCACTTCGGCCACCAGAAGTAGAAGCCCGCGAACATCGCGAACACGACTGTTCCGAAGACCACGTAGTGGAAGTGCGCCACGACGAAGTAGGAGTCGGAGAGGTGGAAGTCGAGCGGGGGCGACGCGAGGATGACACCGGTCAGACCACCGAAGACGAACGACACGAGGAAGCCGAGGGCGAACACCATCGGGGTCTCGAACGTCACCGAACCGCGCCAGAGGGTTCCGATCCAGTTGAAGATCTTCACACCGGTCGGCACCGCGATGAGCATCGTCATCAGGGCGAAGAACGGCAGGAGCACTCCACCCGTGACGTACATGTGGTGCGCCCACACCGCGACCGAGAGCGCCGCGATGGCGATGGTCGCGTAGACGAGGGTCTTGTATCCGAAGATCGGCTTGCGGCTGAACACCGGGAAGATCTCGGAGACGATGCCGAAGAACGGCAGCGCGATGATGTACACCTCGGGGTGACCGAAGAACCAGAACAGGTGCTGCCAGAGCAGGACGCCGCCGTTCTCAGGGCTGTAGATGTGCGAGCCCAGCACGCGGTCCGCGGCGGCGGCGAAGATCGCCGCGGCCAGCACGGGGAACGCGAGCAGGATCAGGATGCTCGTGATGAGCGTGTTCCACGAGAAGATCGGCATGCGCCACATGGTCATACCCGGGGCGCGCATCGTCAGGATCGTGGTGATGAAGTTGACCGCACCGAGGATCGTGCCGAAACCGCTGATGCCGAGACCTAGCATCCAGAGGTTTCCGCCGACGCCCGGAGAGAAGCTCGCATTCGCGAGGGGCTGATACGCGAACCAGCCGAAGCCGGCCGCACCCTGCGGGGTGAGGAAGCCCGACACCGCGATCGTGGAGCCGAAGAGGAACAGCCAGAAGGCAAAGGCGTTCAGACGCGGGAACGCCACGTCGGGCGCGCCGATCTGCAGCGGCAGCAGCGCGTTGGCGAAGCCGGCGAACAGCGGCGTCGCGAACATCAGCAGCATGATCGTGCCGTGCATCGTGAACAGCTGGTTGTACTGCTCTTTGGTCGGGATGATCTGCATGCCGGGCTCGAAGAGCTCCGCACGGATGATCAGCGCCATGACGCCACCGAGCATGAAGAAGATGACGGAGGCGATCAGGTACATGTACCCGATCGTCTTGTGGTCGGTGGAGGTGATCCACTTGACGACCAGGTTGCCCTTCTGCTCGACACGCGAGGTGCTCAGCAGAGCGGCTTGACGCGGCGGGAGAGTCGTCGGGCGCGAAGGCCCTGTCCCCTGGAGCGGAAGCGTCGTGGCCATGATCACTCGTTCCCTTCGGCCGTACCGGTCGTCGTGAGGTTCTGCAGACGGGTCAGGTCGCTGATGTCGCCCGTGTTGCCGGCCTCACGGAGCGAGCCGAGGTATGCCTCGTACTCGTCGTCGCTGACGACCTTCACGTTGAAGAGCATCGCGGAGTGGTATTCACCGCAGAGCTCGGCGCACTTGCCCTCGTACGTGCCCTCACGGGTGGGCGTGAACGACCACTCGTTGTCACGACCGATGTACATGTCTTTCTTGTAGAGGAAGTCGATGATCCAGAAGGAGTGGATGACGTCGCGCGAGCGCAGGTCGATCTTCACCGTCTTGTTCACCGGCAGGTAGAGGGTGGGCACGTCCTGGAGGTCGTAACCGTCGGACGTGGCCTTGGCCTGCACACCCATGGAGTACACGGCGTCGGAGTTGTCCTCCTGCTCGCCGTTGTACTGGAAGTCCCACGCCCACTGCTTGCCGTAGGCGGTGATGGAGACGTCGGGGTCGTCGTACTGCGTCTCGAGCGTGTTCTGGTCACGCGCGGTGAACGCGAAGAACCCGACCACGAGGATCAGCGGGACGATCGTGTAGAAGATCTCGACCGGCATGTTGTAGCGCAGCTGCACCGGAAGACCGGACTGGCCCTTGCGGCGGCGGTACGCGATGACCGACCAGAGCATGAGGCCCCACGTGATGACGCCGACCGCGAGGAGCACGATCCAGGAGTTGACCCACAGACCGGCGACCATGTCGGTGTGGTTCGTGGCAGGCGTGCCGTCATCGACGAAGCCGGGCAGGAAGCCGTGGAGCTGAGTCGTGGTGCAGCCGGAGAGAGCGGCGACGGAGGCGATTCCGAGGGGAAGCGCTGCCCAGCGAAGGCGACGTTTGGAGGGCACAATGCACCTTTCCGGGTCGTGGATGTAGCTCTGACAGTCTAGGGCAACCTCTCACCACTCTCAGGCCATTCGTCCAGTGCCGAGACATCGAGAACCCCCGCTTTCCATAGGAGATTCCAGGAAAACGGGGGCCCTCGTGTCGGCGCCGTCGAACGGCGTCGGGAGTCAGTGGAAGCTGTCGCCGCAGGCGCAGGAGCCCTGGGCGTTGGGGTTGTCGATCGTGAACCCCTGCTCCGAGATCGTGTCCTTGAAGTCGATGTTCGCACCGTCGAGGTACGGCACGCTCATGTCGTCGACGATGACCTCGACGCCGTCGAAGTCGACGACCTTGTCGCCGTCGAGATAGCGCTCGTCGAAGTAGAGCTGGTAGATGAGGCCGGAGCATCCGCCGGGCTGGACGGCGACGCGCAGGCGCAGGTCGTCGCGGCCCTCCTGGGAGAGAAGGCTCTTGACCTTGTCGGAGGCGGCCGCGGTCAGGCCCACGCCGTGCTCGCGGGTCTCGGCGGAGGACGACAGAGTGGTGTCGGTCATGGCGATGCCCTTCGGGTTGATCGGTCGCGGGGACGTCACGAGTCTACGCCCGTCGCGCCCCCGCGGATCCGATCAGACCGTGCGGCCGTTCAGACGAGTGAGCAGCAGCGCCTCCGACACCAGCGCGTTGCGGAACGTGTCGAGGTGCAGCGACTCGTTCGGGCTGTGCGCACGCGCGTGAGGGTCTTCGACGCCGGTCACGAGGATCTGCGCCGACGGGAACTCGCGCACGAGGTCGGAGATGAAGGGGATCGAGCCGCCGATGCCGACGTCGACCGAGTCGACACCGTATCCGTCGGCGAAGGCCGCGCGGGCCTCCCCCACCGCCCATCCACTGGTGTCGACGAGGAAGGAGTCGCCGCAGTCGACGTCGGTGAACTCCAGCTGCGCACCGAACGGCGCGTGCGCGCGCAGGTGCTTCTCGACCGCCGCGAAGGCCTCTTCGGCATCCTGCCCCGGGGCGACCCGCGCGCTGATGACGACGCTCGTCTGCGGCGCCAACGTGTTCGACGCGGCCTCGACGGGCGTGGCATCCCAGCCGGTGATGGTGACCGAGGGCTTGTTCCAGATGCGGCTGAGGATCGAGTCGCGCCCGATCGGGCTGACGCCCTCGAGCAGGCCCGACTCCGCGCGCAGCGTCGCCTCGTCGTAGGCGGGGGTCTCGGCGTCGCGCACGGCGAGGCCTTCCACCGCGACCGCGCCGTCGTCGTCCCACAGGGTCGCGAGCAGCTTGACGGTGGCGAGCATGGCATCCGGAACCGCGCCGCCCATCATGCCCGAGTGCGATGCGTGCTCGAGGGTGCGGACGGTCAGGGTGAAGCGGGCGTTGCCACGCAGTGAGACGGTGAGCCCGGGCGTGCGCTCGTCCCAGTTGCCCGAGTCGGCCACGACGATCACGTCGGCGCGCAGCACGTCGGCGTTGTCGGCGAGGAACTGGGCGAACGAGCGCGAGCCGTACTCTTCTTCGCCCTCGATGAAGACGGCGATGCCGAGGTCGAGGTCGTCGCCGAGCACCTCGGCGACCGCGCGGATCGCGCCGACGTGCGCCATGATCCCGGCCTTGTCGTCGGCGGCGCCACGACCGTAGAGGCGACCGTCGCGGACGGTGGGCTCGAACGGCGGTGAGTCCCACAGCGCCTCGTCGCCCGGAGGCTGCACGTCGTGGTGGGCGTAGAGCAGCACGGTGGGCCGCCCGTTGCGCGCGGCGCGCGTGGCCAGGACGGCGGGCTGGCCGAACTCGTCGGTTCCGGGGATCGCGGCGCGCTTCACCTCGACCGAGTCGAAGACGCCGGTGCCCTCGAGGAGGGCGGCGACGGCATCCGCACTCTTCACGAGGGCCGATTGGTCGAACGCCGGCCAGGCGATCGAGGGGATGCGCACGAGGGAGCCGAGGTCGGCCAGGGCGGAGGGGATGCCGGCGTCCGCTGCTTTTTGCACAGCGTCCTGCCGGGACAGGTCGAGGGTCATGCGGGTAATCTTAAATCTCCCGATCAGCGAAGCACCGAGGTTTCCCGTGGCCAAGTCCCCCGCCCCCGCCCCCAACGACACCCCCGTCGACCCGACGGTGAGTGGATTCGGCAAGGGCCGCGCCACCCCGTCGCGCGCCGAGCAGGAGGCCGCCCGCAAGCGTCCGCTGGTGCCCGACACGAAAGAGGCCAAGGCCCGCGCGCGTGCAGAGCTCGCCGCGCAGCGCGAGAAGGCCCGCATCGGCATGGCCGCCGGCGAGGAGAAGTACCTCCCGGTCCGCGACCGCGGCCCGCAGCGCCGGTTCGCGCGCGACTTCGTCGACGCCGGCTGGCACCTCGGCGAGGGCGTGATGCCCTTCATGGTGCTCGTGATCGTGGCGACGCTGATCCCCGTCGCGTTCTTCCAGTACTGGTCGTTCGTGGCGCTCTGGATCTTCATCCTCTTCGTCGTCGGCGACATGATCATCACCTCGATTCGCGTCAAGCGCGCGGCGAAGGAGAAGTTCGGCGAGACGCGTCTCGAGAAGGGCCTGGGCTGGTACGCCGCGATGCGCACCGTGCAGATGCGCTTCATGCGCCTGCCCAAGGCGCAGGTCAAGCGCGGACAGTACCCCGTCTGATCCGACGGATGTGACCGAGCGGCGTGCCTCCGGGCGCGCCGCTTCGTCGTTCGCGGGGTCGCTTCGCGCCACGCGCGTCGAGGCCCGCTCCCGCGTTGACCGTCCGAGACACGCCGTTCGACCCGACCGGGCGCGGCGTGTCGTGGACACTCGACGTGCGGTCGCGGAGCGACCGGGACGCGAAGCCCCGGAGGTCAGCGCCCGCGCGCGAGACCCCGGTTGATCTGGCGAGCCCAGAGCGGACCGCGGTACAGGAACCCGGTGTAGCCCTGCACGAGGGTGGCTCCGGCGTCGACGCGCTCCCGCACGTCGTCGGCCGTCTCCACTCCCCCGGCGGAGATGACGACGAATTCCGCCGGCACGGCCGCGCGCACGAGGCGCAGCACGTCGAGGGAACGCTGCTTGAGCGGTGCTCCCGAGAGTCCTCCCGCCCCGGCCGCCTCGACCGTCGCCGCCGGCGTGCGCAGCCCGGCCCGCTCGATGGTCGTGTTCGTGGCGATGAGGCCCGCGAGCCCCGTGTCGACGGCGAGCCGCGCGATCTGCTGCACCTCGTCGTCGGCGAGATCGGGCGCGATCTTGACCAACAGGGGCGTGCCGCCGGCGGCGTCCTTCACCGCGGTCAGCAGCGGGCGCAGCGTCTCAACCGCCTGCAGGCCGCGTAGGCCCGGAGTGTTCGGCGACGAGACGTTGACGACGAGGTAGTCGGCGAGCGGGGCGAGCAGGCGGGCGGAGCGGACGTAGTCGGTCGTGGCGTCGTCGACGGCGACCACGCGGCTCTTGCCGATGTTGACCCCGACGACCGGGCGACGTCGCGCTCGGCGCAGGCGCCGCAGGCGGGCGGCGGCGACGGCGGCTCCCTCGTTGTTGAAGCCCATCCGGTTGACGACGGCACGGTCGGCGACGAGCCGGAACAGTCGGGGCTTGGGGTTACCGGGCTGCGGCAGGGCGGTGACGGTTCCCACCTCGACGTGACCGAATCCGAGCGCACCCAGGCCGCGGCCCATGGTGACGTTCTTGTCGAAGCCGGCCGCGACCCCGAACGGCGACTCGAAGGTCAGCCCGAGCGCGTGCACGCGCTGGTCGGGAGCCGGGGCGGTGAAACGACGCAGAACGGATGCCACCGGCTCGACACCCGCGACACGGATGACGAGGGCGCCCAGGTGATGGGCGAACTCGGGATCGAAGCGGGTGAGAACCGTGCGGAAGAGGAGGGGATACATCCCGGCCAGATTACTGGACGGTGTCGTGCTCGCTCGTCCGCTCCGCATCCGACTGCGCATCGGAATCCGTCCGGCCGGCGTGGTCGGCGCGGAGCTGGGCGATGGCCGCCTCGAAGTCCTCGAGCGAATCGAAGGCCTGATACACGCTCGCGAAGCGCAGGTACGCGACTTCGTCGAGTTCGCGAAGGGGGCCGAGGATCGAGAGGCCGATCTCGTTCGCCTCGATCTGCGACGATCCGGTCTGGCGAATGGCCTCTTCGACCTTCTGCGCGAGGACGGCGAGATCGGCATCCGTCACGGGACGCCCCTGGCACGCCTTGCGCGCACCCGACATGACCTTCTCGCGACTGAACGGCTCGACCACGCCCGAGCGCTTGATGACGTTCAGGCCCGCGGTCTCGACGGTCGAGAAGCGGCCACCGCACTTCGGGCACTGACGACGACGACGGATGCTGAGGCCGTCATCGCTCGTGCGGGAGTCGATGACCCGCGAGTCGGGGTTGCGGCAGAAAGGACAGTGCATGACGACCCCGGCCTACGCGTCGAACCGCGCGGTGACGGCCTCGCCGTGCGCGGGCAGAGCCTCCGCGTCGGCCAGGGTGACGATGGCCTCGTGCACGGCCGCCAGGGCCGCGCGGTCGTATTCGACGACCTGCTGAGGGCGGAGGAAGGTCGCGGCGGACAGCCCGGCGCCGTAGCGCGCCTGTCCCCCGGTGGGCAGCACGTGGTTGCTGCCTGCGAGGTAGTCGCCGAGGCTGACCGGCGTGTACGGCCCGACGAACACGGCACCGGCGTTGACGAAGTCTTCGGGCCGGGGGTCGGCCAGGTGCAGTTCGAGGTGCTCCGGCGCGTACGCGTTGCTGAAGGCGGTGGCCTGCGCGATGTCGTCGACGAGCACGACCGCGGACTGCGGTCCGTGGAACGCGGCGGTGACGCGCTCGGTGTGGCGGGTGGCCTCGACCCGGGCGGGAAGCGCGGCGGCGACCGCGTCGGCCAGGGCGACCGAGTCGGTGACCAGGACCGCGGAGGCCTGTTCGTCGTGCTCGGCCTGGCTGACGAGGTCGGCCGCCACGAGGGCCGGAACCGCGCTGTCGTCGGCGACGACGAGGATCTCGGTGGCCCCCGCCTCGGAGTCGGTGCCCACGCGGCCGGCGACGGCGCGCTTGGCCGAGGCGACGAAGTTGTTGCCCGGCCCCGTGACGACGTCGACGGGGTCGAGTCCGATCTCGGCCACGCCGTAGGCGAAGGCGCCGATGGCCCCGGCGCCGCCCATCGCGTAGACCTCGGTGACGCCGAGCAGCTTGGCCGCGGCGAGGATGACGGGGTGCACGCGACCGCCGAACTCCGACTGCGGCGGGGAGGC
Organism: Microbacterium sp. JC 701; assembly: GCF_021026215.1. Lineage (NCBI taxonomy): Bacteria > Bacillati > Actinomycetota > Actinomycetes > Micrococcales > Microbacteriaceae > Microbacterium > Microbacterium sp. JC 701. The sequence goes on along the minus strand of NZ_JAJNCV010000001.1, from coordinate 1,593,578 downwards.
GAGCGCGACCTCGCGCACACCGGCGACCTGCGCGGGCACGACGTTCATCACCACGCTGGAGGGGTAGACGGCCTTGCCGCCCGGCACGTAGAGACCGACCCGGCGCACGGGCTGCCAGCGCTGCGTCACGCGAGCGCCTTCGCCGAGTTCGGTCACGACCGGGGCGGGCACCTGCGCCGCCGAGGCTCGACGCACGCGCGCGATCGCCTCGTCGAGGGCGGAACGGATGCCGGGATCGAGGTCGCGCAGCGCCTCGTCGAGGTGGTCGGCGGGAACCCGCAGGGCGTGGTCGGTGACCCGATCGAAGCGCGCAGCCTGCTCCCGAAGGGCTTCTTCGCCCCGACGGGCGACGTCGTCGACGAGTCGCGCGGCCGTGGCGAGGGCCTCGTCACGGGCGGCGTCGGCGCGGGGGACGACGGCGAGGAGCTCGGCCGGCGAGAGCACGCGGCCGCGGAGATCGATCGTGCGGAGCATGCGTCCAGGCTACCGGCCGCCCGCGGACGCCCTCGCGCGCCCGCGTGGGCTCGCAGCGTGTGCTCAGGCGCGCGGCGCGGCAGTCAGCTCGACGCCAGGAGGGCATCGAAGCCCACCGGGGAGGATGGTGGCACCGAGGTCGCCCCGCTCCGACCCGGGAACGACGAAAGGGGCCGCTGCGAGAAACACAGCGACCCCTTTCGGGTCGGCCTCAGCCGCGGGTCACTCCCGAGACGTCGTGCAGGTAGCCGATGCGACCGTCGTCGTGGCGGACGACGAACGCCTCTCCGCGGTCCTCGATGACGAGGGCCCACGCGGTGGGTCCGATGCGGAAGATCGGCGTGCCGTAATCGTCGACCACGTCGCGCTCCTCGGGGACGAGCGCCCAGAACGCCTGCGCGTGCGGGTGCGCCTCGTGCTCGTCGCGCGCGTGCTCGTGGTGGTCGCGGTCGCTCGGCTGCTCCGAGAGCGCGGTGTGGGCGTCGCTGCTGCGACGCGCGTAGCCGGTGCGGTGCTCGTCGGCGTCGTGGTCGTCGCGCAGCGACGCGAACACGTCGGTGTCGTTGTCGTCGTGCGCGGCGGGCATCACGCTCGTGCGCGGGTGCGCCTCGGCCTCGGCGTGCGGCAGATCGGTCGAGCCCGTGTAGCTGCCGGGCGTCGGTGCGTCCTCGACGGGTGCCGGATGCGTCGTCGCCGCGGTGCGGGCCGGTCGCGGCGTACGCGGACGCGCGGTGACGGGGCGAATTGGGCGCGCGTTGCGGTGCGCGGCGACCTCTTCGCGGCCGCGGAAGTCGGCCGAGAACGGAGGGATGAACGGCGCGAAGACCGTGAGCACGACTCCGGCGAGGAGGAGCACCGCCTCGACCCAGATGACCCAGGAGCGCGTCCAGATGCCCGTCTCGTTGAACACGGCTACGGTGTCCCACACCCATGCGACCCAGACGAGGGCCGAGACCGTGAACGCGACGGAGGCGAACTGGTCGATGCCGAGCGATCCGACGCGGCGGATGCCCTGCGGCGACAGGCGACGCAGCACGAGGAGCCCCACCGCGACGGTGGGCAGCGCGACGGTCGGGATCCACCACAGCCCCGACAGCCAGACGTTCTGTCCGCCGATCAGCACCCCCGACGGCGAGTCGAGGATGTTCGTGCGGAAGAACGAGACGAAGAACGCCACGACCCAGATGCCCAGCAGGCTGACCTCGCGGATCGAGAACGGTCCGACGCCGTACTGCACGTCGCCCGAGGGGCGCTCACGGTCGCGGTCGTGCGCTGCGGCGTTGGCGTGAGACGCCGCGGGGACGGATGACACGGGGGTGTGCTCGGCACGCGAGGAGCGTGCGCTCGCGGCGGCCGCGTAGCCGGCCGAGGACGAGGAATCGTCGTCGAGCATGTCGCCGTCGGCGTCGGCCGAACGGGTGCCGGTGTGCGGGAAGGTGTCGCGTTCCGCGGCTTCGTGCGCGGAGACATCGGGGACGACGGGGGCGACGGTGTCGCGCTCGTCGGGGGCATCGGGAGACGTGACGCCGTCGTGGGGGTTCTGATCGGTCACGGTGGTCCTTTCGACAGAGGCGCCGAAGCGCCCGGTCATCCTAACCAGGTGGTCTACGGCATCCGCTGGGCTTGCGGCGGAAGCAGGAGGAAGAGGCGGCGGTGACCTCAGCCGAGGCAGTTGGGGCCGAGCAGGCCCTTGAGCTCTCCGAAGAGGTCGGCCGTCACGCGCACGGGCATCGGCACTTCGAAGACCTTCGCGGTGCCGCCCTTGTGAAGCTTGAGCTGCACCTCGGTCGAGCCGGCGTGGCGACGGAGCATCTGCGCGAGCTCGCCGACGAGCGCCTCGTTGGCCCGCTGCTCGGGGACGACCAGCGTGAGTCCCCCGGTCTCGTCGAGTCCTTCGAGATCGGGGGCGAAAGCGCTTTGGGCGTGCAGATTCAGCCCGTCGTCGCGACGAGACACGCGCCCGCGCACGACCATGATCGAGTCGGCGACCAGCGCCGGGGCGAACTCGGCGTAGGTCTTGCCCATGAACATCACGGTCACCTCGCCGTTGAAGTCCTCGACGGTGACCATGCCGTAGGGATTGCCGCTCTGTTTGGCGACGCGGTGCTGCACGCTCGTGAGCAGACCCGCCACGGTCACCTGATCGCCGTCCTGCACGTCTTCGGACGCCAGCAGATCGTGGATGGAGGTGGACGCGTGCTTCGCCAACGGCACCTCGAGACCCGCCAGAGGGTGGTCGGAGACGTAGAGGCCGAGCATCTCGCGCTCGAACGCGAGCTTGTCCTTCTTGGTCCACTCGGGTCGCTCGGGCACCTTGACGACCTGTTGCGGTTCGTCCCACAGCGAGTCGAAGTCGAAACCGACCTCGCCGTTCGCCTCGCGCTTCTTGTCGATCACGGCGCCCTCGCAGGCGTCTTCGTGCACCTCGATGAGCGCGCGGCGCGTGGACCCGAGTGAGTCGAACGCCCCCGCCTTGATGAGGGACTCCACGGTGCGCTTGTTCGCCGCGTGCGCGGGGACCTTCGCGAGGAAGTCGTGGAACGACGTGTACTTGGCGTCCTGCCGCGACGCGACGATCCCTTCGACGACGTTGGTGCCCACGTTGCGGACGGCGCCGAGGCCGAAGCGGATGTCTTCGCCGACGGCCGCGAAGTACCGGATCGACTCGTTGACGTCGGGCGGCAGCACTTTGATGCCCATGCGGCGGCACTCGTTGAGGTACACCGCCATCTTGTCTTTGGAGTCGCCCACGCTGGTGAGCAGGGCGGCCATGTACTCGGCCGGGTAATGCGCCTTGAGGTAGGCCGTCCAGTACGACACGAGACCGTAGGCCGCGGTGTGCGCCTTGTTGAAGGCGTAGTCGGCGAACGACTCGAGCACCTTCCACAGCGTCTGCTGTGCGACGTCGCCGAAGCCGCGCTCGGTCATGCCGCCGAAGAAGATCTCTTTCTGCTTGTCGAGCTCGCTCTTCTTCTTCTTGCCCATCGCGCGGCGCAGCAGGTCGGCCTGGCCGAGGGTGTATCCGGCGACGCGCTGGGCGACGGCCATCACCTGCTCCTGGTACACGATCAGGCCGTAGGTGGTGTCGAGGATGTCGGCCAGCGGCTCTTCGAGCTCGGGGTGGATCGGCTCGATCTCCTGCTGCTTGTTCTTTCGCAGCGCGTAGTTGATGTGCGAGTTCACGCCCATGGGGCCCGGGCGGTACAGCGCGAGCACCGCCGAGATGTCCTCGAAGTTGTCGGGGCGCATCAGGCGCAGGAGCGAGCGCATCGGCCCCCCGTCGAGCTGGAACACGCCCAGCGTGTCGCCGCGAGCGAGCAGTTCGTACGACGCGGGGTCGTCGAGCTCGAGCTCTTCGAGCACGAGGGGGTGGCCGCGGTTGGCTTCGATGTTGTCGAGCGCGTCGTTGATGATCGTGAGGTTGCGCAACCCCAGGAAGTCCATCTTGATCAGGCCGAGCGACTCGCAGGCCGGGTAGTCGAACTGCGTGACGATCTGACCGTCTTGCTCGCGGCGCATGATCGGGATGATGTCGATCAGCGGCTCGCTCGACATGATCACACCGGCCGCGTGCACGCCCCACTGGCGCTTGAGGTTCTCGAGACCGAGCGCGGTGTCGAACACCGTCTTCGCCTCGGCGTCGGTCTCGATGAGCGTGCGGAACTCGCTCGCCTCTTTGTAGCGCGGGTGCTCGGGGTTGAACATGCCGTCGAGCGGCATGTCTTTGCCCATCACCGCGGGCGGCATGGCCTTGGTGAGCTTGTCGCCCATGCTGAAGGGGAAGCCGAGCACGCGACCGGCGTCTTTCAGCGCCTGCTTGGCCTTGATGGTGCCGTACGTCACGATCTGCGCGACGCGCTCGTCGCCGTACTTCTCGGTGACGTACTGGATGACCTCGCCACGACGACGGTCGTCGAAGTCGACGTCGAAGTCGGGCATGGAGACGCGGTCGGGGTTGAGGAAGCGCTCGAAGATGAGACCGTGCTGCAGGGGGTCGAGATCGGTGATCTTCATCGCGTAGGCGACCATCGAGCCGGCGCCCGACCCGCGACCGGGTCCGACGCGGATGCCGTTGCGCTTGGCCCAGTTGATGAAGTCGGCGACGACGAGGAAGTAGCCCGGGAACCCCATCTGCAGGATGACGTCGGTCTCGTACTCGGCCTGCTTGCGCACGGCATCCGGGATGCCGTCGGGGTAGCGGTCGTTCAGGCCGTTCTCGACCTCTTTGATCATCCAGCTGCCCTCGGTCTCGCCCTCGGGGACGGGGAAGCGGGGCATGTAGTTGGCCGAGGTGTCGAACTCGACCTCGCAGCGCTCGGCGATCAGCAGGGTGTTGTCGCAGGCCTCGGGATGGTCGCGGAAGACCTGCCGCATCTCGGCGGGCGACTTGACGTAGTAGCCGTCTCCGTCGAACTTGAAGCGCTTCGGATCGTCGAGGGTCGAACCCGACTGCACGCAGAGCAGCGCCGCGTGGCTGGTCGCGTCGTGCTGGTGCGTGTAATGGAGGTCGTTCGTGCCGAGGAGCGGGATGCCGAGGTCTTTCGACAGCTTGAGCAGGTCGCTCATGACCCGGCGTTCGATCGACAGCCCGTGGTCCATGATCTCGGCGAAGTAGTTGTCTTTGCCGAAGATGTCCTGGAACTCCGCCGCGGCGGCGCGGGCGGCCTCGTACTGCCCGAGGCGCAGGCGCGTCTGCACCTCGCCCGAGGGGCAGCCGGTCGTCGCGATCAGGCCCTTGCTGTAGGTCTGCAGCAGTTCGCGGTCCATGCGGGGCTTGAAGTAGTAGCCCTCCATGCTCGCCTTGGACGACAGGCGGAACAGGTTGTGCATGCCCTGCGTCGTCTCGGACAGCAGGGTCATGTGGGTGTAGGCGCCCGAACCCGACACGTCGTCGCTCTGCTGCTCGGGGGTGCCCCAGCGCACGCGCGTCTTGTCGGAACGGTGGGTGCCGGGGGTGACGTAGGCCTCGATGCCGATGATCGGCTTGATGCCGGCGTCTTTCGCGGTCTTGTAGAACTCGTACGCCGCGAAGGTGTTGCCGTGGTCGGTCACGGCGATCGCGGGCATGCCCTGTGTGACGGCCTCTTGGACCATCGGACCGATGCGCGCCGCGCCGTCGAGCATCGAATACTCGCTGTGCACGTGAAGGTGAACGAAGGAGTCTGCTGCCACGGATCGAGTCTACGTTCGGCCTCCGACATCGGCCCCTCGATGTTCGCGGCGGACTCCCTGCTCGCGGGTGTTCACCGGGCGCGTCGGACGGCGCCGAGTCAGCGCCGGCGGCGTGTCGGCGCCGGTCGCGCCGGGATCAGACGCCGTCGCCGAGAAGGTCGAGCGCGTGCGCGAGGTCGGCCGGGTAGGGCGACTCGAACTCGACCCGCTCCCCCATGCCCGGGTGCGCGAACGCCAGCCGATGCGCGTGCAGCCACTGGCGGGTGAGGCCGAGGCGCGCGGACAGCGTCGGGTCGGCGCCGTAGAGCGGATCGCCCGCGCACGGATGCCGGTGCGCGGCCATGTGCACGCGGATCTGGTGCGTGCGCCCGGTCTCGAGGTGGATCTCGAGCAGCGAGGCGCGCGGGAAGGCCTCGAGGGTCTCGTAGTGGGTGATCGAGTCCTTGCCGTCGGGGGTCACGGCGAACTTCCACGAGTGGTGCGGATGCCGTCCGATCGGCGCGTCGATGGTGCCGGCGAGAGGATCGGGGTGCCCCTGCACCACGGCGTGGTAGATCTTGTCGACCTCGCGCTCTTTGAACGCGCTCTTGAGGAGCGTGTAGGCCCGCTCGGTCTTGGCCACCACCATGAGACCGCTCGTGCCGGCGTCGAGCCGGTGCACGATGCCGCGGCGCTCGGCCGGGCCGCTCGTGGCGATGCGGAACCCGGCGGCGGCGAGGGCGCCGAGCACGGTCGGGCCCTCCCACCCCACGGAGGGGTGAGCGGCGACACCGGCGGGCTTGTCGACCACGACGATCTCGTCGTCGTCGTGCACGATGCCCAGGTCGGGCACCTCCACCGGAACGATCTCGGGGTCGCGCTTGGGCTCCCACTCGACGCTCAACCACGCGCCCGCGTGCAGGCGGTCGCTGCGGCCGGCGATGCGTCCGTCGACGCTCACTCCCCCGGCGTCGGCGACCTCCGCCGCGAACGTGCGCGAGAAGCCGAGCATCTTGGCCAGCGCCTGGTCGATGCGCGTTCCCTCGAGCCCGTCGGGGACGGGCAGGCTCCGCGACTCCATGTCAGCGGGTGCCCGGGTCGTGCGGCGCGGCGACGTCGTCGGACGCGTCGGCTTCGGCGGCGCGCGAGGCGCGGGTCTCGCGGGTGCCGTCGAGACGCAGGCCGAACAGCACGAGCAGCGCGACCGAGATCATCATCGTGACGATGAACATGTCGGCCACGTTGTAGATGGCGGGCATCATCCACGGCGTCGAGATGAAGTCGACGACGTGTCCGACCGGGAAGCCGGGCTCGCGCACGAGTCGGTCGGTCAGGTTGCCGAGCACGCCGCCCAGCAGGAGGCCGAGCACGACGGCCCACAGGCGCGAGCGCACGCGGCGGATGCCGAGGTAGATGATCACGCAGGCCACGACGGCCAGCGCGATGGTGAACAACCACGTGACGCTCTCGCCGAGCGAGAACGCCGCTCCGGGGTTGCGGACGAGGTAGAACTGCAGGAATTCGCCGATGATCGGCACGACGCGCTCAGCGGGGAGCGAGGCGATCGCGGCGGTCTTCGCCAACTGGTCGGCGGCCAGCACCAGTACCGCGAGGATCGCGATGATGATGCCGGCCGCCGCCGAACGCAGGGGTGATCGACTGCGCAAAGAGTCTGCCTACAGACCGATCGCCGACACCGGCGTCGAGCCCGAGGAAGACGCGTTGGTGTCGAGGTCGCGGAGCTGGCCCTCGATGTACGAACGCAGCTGCGAGCGGTAGTCGCGCTCGAAGTTGCGCAGCTCGGTGATGCGGGCCTCGAGGGTCACGCGCTCCTTCTCGAGACGCGAACGCTCTTCGCGGCCCTTCTGCTCGGCCTCGGCCACGATCGACGCGGCCTGCGCCTGCGCCTCGCCGATGAGCTGGTCGCGCTGGGCCTTGCCCTCGGCGACGTGCTCGTCGTGCAGACGCTGCGCGAGCTCGATGATGCCGGCGCTCTGCGCGGCGGGCTCGACGTCGGACGACGCGGGAGCCGAGACCGGGGCGGCGACGGGGGCCGGAGCGGCCTCTTCGACCTTGGGCTCCTCGGCCTTGGGCGCCTCGGCGACGGGGGCCTCGGTGGTGGCGGGGGCGGCCTCGCCCGACTCGTACGCCGCGAGCTTGGTCTTCAGCTCATCGTTCTCGGCGATGGTCTTGCGCCACTCCACGACGATCTCGTCGAGGAAGTCATCGACCTCATCGGGGTCGAAGCCCTCCTTGAAGCGAACGTGCTGGAACTGCTTGGTGACGACGTCATCGGGGGTCAGTGCCATGGTGTTTCCTCTTTCGAGAGCTCTGAATCGGAACTGTATGGGGGTGTCGCACCGGGGCGTACCGCTTCGGAACAGCATAGCCGCCGCCCTCCATCGGTGTCGAAGGGCACGGACGAAGGGCGGCGGTGAGGGCGTTACGCGGCCGCGAGGGACCGCGTGACGCTCAGCAGCAGGAAGCAGACGAACATCACGATCGCGAAACCGAAGTCGATCGCGATCCCCCCGATGCGCAGGGGTGGGACGACGCGACGGATCAGCTTGATGGGCGGATCGGTCACGGTGTAGACGATCTCGGCGATCACGAGGGTGGCGCCACGGGGACGCCACTCACGGTTGAACATCGGGATGTACTCGAGCACCAGGCGCGCGAGCAGGAACACGATGTAGACGAACAGGATCGCACTGAGGATGGAGCCGATGAGGCTCAGGACGGCCACTGTTACTGGGACGCGAAGGGCGCACCCTCGGGGTCGGCCTGCGCGATCGCACCGTCGCCGGACACGGCGATGTTCTCGGGAGAGAGCAGGAACACCTTGCTCGTCACCCGCTCGATGCGGCCGTACAGTCCGAGCGAGAGTCCGCTCGCGAAGTCGATCAAGCGACGCGCGTCGGCGTCGCTCATCTGCGACAGGTTGATGATGACCGGGATTCCCTCGCGGAAGTTCTCGGCGATCAGCTGCGCGTCGCGGTACTGCTTGGGGTGCACCGTGAGGATTTCGCTCACGGGTCCGACCGAGGGCTGGCGCACCACGGTGGGACGGTGCAGGGGGGTCACCGGCGCGGCCTTTTCGACCGGAGCTGCGGGCGCTGCCTGCTTGCGCGCGATGGGCTGCGGCGCGGTCTCCTCATAGGTCTCTTCCTCGTCGGCGAGGCCCAGGTACACCATGGTCTTCTTCAGGGGGTTCGACATCGCATCCTCCGTTCGCTCGTCTGGTTCGAGGCTACTGGCGCGCGGGTCTCGGGCCCGTGATTGCGGAGCCGATCCGCAGGTGTGTCGCGCCCATCTCGATCGCTTCGGGGAAGTCGCCGGTCATGCCGGCCGAGATCCACGTCGCGTCGCCCACGACCGCGCGTGTCGCGTCGGCGCAGCGACGGAGGCGCTCGAACGCCCGCGCGGGTTCTTCGTCGAGGGGGGCGACGGCCATCACGCCCCGCAGTCGCAGGCTCGACAGGCCCGCCACGTGCGTCGCGAGCGCAGAGACACCGTCGGGGTCGACCCCGCCGCGGCCCGGGTCGTCGGTCAGGTTGACCTGCACGAGCACGTCGAGGGGCGCGGCATCCGGATCCGCTGCGTGCAACGCGTCGGCGATGCGCGCGCGGTCGACCGAGTGCACGGCATCCGCCGACGCCCGCACCGCACGCGCTTTGTTCGTCTGCGCCTGGCCGATGAAGTGCCAGGTGAGATCCCGGATGCCGTCGAGCTCGGCGCGCTTGGCGGTGAGCTCCTGCTGCCGGTTCTCGCCGACGTGCCGCACGCCCAGCTCGTACAGGTCGGTAACCAGCGCGGCGGGGTGGAACTTCGTCACGACGATGCGGGTGATCTCGTCGAGGTCGCGTCCGGCCGCGCGGGCGGCGTCGCGGATGCGCTCGTCGACGGCGGCGAGGCGGTCGGCCAGGGCGTTGTCCATGAGGCTCCTTCGACGACGAGAGCGGGCCCGGTGAGACCGGACCCGCTCTCGTCGAGGCGGTCGTGCTTACTTGAGGAAGTCCGGAACGTCGAGGTCGTCGTCGGCGTAGCCGGCGTCGTACGAGGTCTCGGGCACGCGGGCGGTGACCGGCGCGGGCTCGGGGCGACGCTCGGGCGCACGCTCGGTCGAGCCCTTCTGCTCCTCGGCCGCGTCGAGGTCGCGCGCGACCTCTTCGGCGGGGATGACGGGGACGACCGGGGCGGATGCCGGGCGCTGGGCGCCGACCGCGTCGATGCGCAGCGAGGGCTCGCCGCCGTCGAAGCCGGCCGCGATCACGGTCACGCGCACCTCGTCGCCGAGGGTGTCGTCGATGACCGTACCGAAGATGATGTTGGCCTCGGGGTGAGCCGCTTCCTTCACCAGCTGGGCGGCGTCGTTGATCTCGAAGATGCCGAGGTTCGAGCCACCCTGGATCGACAGCAGCACGCCGTGCGCACCCTCGATCGAGGCCTCGAGCAGCGGCGACTCGACGGCGAGCTCGGCGGCCTTGATGGCGCGATCCGCCCCGCGGGACGAACCGATGCCCATGAGGGCGGAGCCGGCACCCTGCATGACCGACTTGACGTCGGCGAAGTCGAGGTTGATGAGACCGGGGGTCGTGATGAGGTCGGTGATGCCCTGGACACCGGCGAGCAGCACCTGGTCGGCCGTGGCGAACGCCTCGATCATCGAGATGCCGCGGTCGCTGATCTCGAGCAGGCGGTCGTTCGGGACGACGATGAGGGTGTCGACCTCTTCTTTCAGCCGGCCCACACCTGCCTCCGCCTGGCTCTGACGACGACGACCCTCGAACGAGAAGGGCTTGGTGACGACACCGATGGTCAGGGCGCCGATCGACTTGGCGATCTTGGCGACGACGGGAGCACCGCCGGTGCCCGTTCCGCCACCCTCACCCGCGGTGACGAAGACCATGTCGGCGCCGCGCAGGGCCTCTTCGATCTCTTCCGCGTGGTCCTCGGCGGCGCGTCGGCCGACCTCGGGGTCGGCGCCGGCACCCAGGCCGCGCGTCAGTTCACGACCGACGTCGAGCTTGACGTCGGCGTCGCTCATGAGCAGCGCCTGTGCGTCGGTGTTGATCGCGATGAACTCCACGCCGCGCAGGCCGAGCTCGATCATGCGATTGACGGCGTTGACGCCGCCCCCGCCCACACCGACGACCTTGATCACGGCGAGGTAGTTCTGGTTGTGGCTCATGCCGGCCTCCGTTTGTCCCCGAACCCGAAACTCTAAACCTCATGTTGAGGGTTAAAGAATTGCCCGGTATGCAATTCCTTAAGTTGAAGGTAGGTCGCCGCGCGCACGCCACGGGACCGACACGCGGAGTGTCGGAGGATCGCTTCGGATATCAGCGGACGACGCCGGCTTCGGGCGAGGTCACGTCGTACTCCTTGACGCGATCCGGCGGGCTCTTGGCCATCAACCGGTCGAGCACGATCGCCTTCTCGGCCGAACGGTCGGCACTCCCCCACACCACACGCGACCCGGTGGCGCCCAGGGTCAGCGTGACGTCGTCGGGGGTGGATGCCGACACCGCGGTCACCTGCGCGCGCACGGTGTCGGGGAGAGCCCGGACGACCCGGCCCGCCGCACGGAACGCCGCGGAGTCGGGACCGCCCGCGATATCGAGCACGGGCTGACCGGCCGGAGCCTCGGGCGTGGTCGACAGGGCGACCCCGGCGGCATCCACCACCGTGAAGCCCGCCGGACCCTGGATCGCCCCGATGGGCGTGCGCTCGACGATGCGCACCACCAGGTCGTGCGGAGGACGCGCTTCGAGCGTGTACGACTCCACGAGCGGGAAGCGCACGAGCGCGGCCTTGACCGCACTGTCGTCGACCATCGCGAGAGGAGTGCCGATCTGGCCGCTGAGCGCGTCGGTCACGGCGGCGACGTCGAGCGACGACGCGCCCTCGATGTCGATCTTCTCGACCGCGAACAGCGGGCTGTACGCGGCGCCCGCGGTGCCCAGCACCATCACCAGGAACGCCGCACCCACGCCGATCCACACGCGGCGACGACGGCGCTGGCGCACGGTGAACCGGCGCACCTCGGCCGAGAGGGCGCGCCGACGCGCTCTCGACGCGCGCCAGACGTCGCGCAGGCTCGCGCCCTCGGCATCCGGAACCCGCTCGTCGACGGGCGGAACCTCGGTGCGCGCGAGAGGGAGGATCGGAGCGGTCTCGTCGGCCGTCGGCGCGGCGACCGGCTCGCGCGGGGTCTTGGCCGGGCGAGCGGAGGCCGGAGTCGACGGCAGGGGCGAGGGCCGCTCCACGATCAGACCGCCGCGGCCTCGGTGCGCGACAGCGCGTCGAGCACCTGCGGGATGATCTGGTACACGTTGCCGCAGCCGAGGGTGATGACGTAGTCGCCCGGGCGGGCGATGCCGGCGGTGTAGTCGGCCGCCTGCTGCCAGTCGGGCACGTAGTGCACGTGCGCGGGGTCGGCGAACGCTCCGCTCACCAGCTCTCCCGTCACCCCGGGCACCGGGTCTTCGCGCGCGCCGTACACGTCGAGCATGACCGTGTGATCGGCGTGCGACTCGAGCACCTCGGCGAACTCGCGGTACATCTCCTGCGTGCGCGAGTACGTGTGGGGCTGCTGGATCGCGATGATGCGCCCCTCGCCCACGACGGTGCGGGCGGCGGAGAGGGCCGCGGCGACCTCGGTGGGGTGGTGCGCGTAGTCGTCGAAGACGCTGACCCCGTGCTGCACGCCGTGCAGCTCGAACCGGCGGACCGTGCCGCCGAAGCCCTCGACCGCGCGCGCGGCGTCGGCGAGGGAGTGCCCGAGCACGCGCAACACGGCGACCGCGCCGGCGGCGTTGACCGCGTTGTGGGCGCCGGGCACGCGCAGCTGCACGTCGACGCTCTCGCCGTCGGCGGTGAGGGTGAAGGCGACGGGTCCGTCGGTGCGGATGCCGCTGAGGCGGACGTCGGCTGCGGCGTCTTCGCCGAACGTGACCACGTGCGCGTGTGTGATGCGCTCGCGCACCGACCGGGCGCCCGGGTCGTCGGCCGAGATGACGACGGCCTCGCGGGCGGCGTTCGCGAAACGGGCGAACGCGGCGTCGAACGCGTCGCGCGAGCCGTAGTGGTCGAGGTGGTCGGGGTCGACGTTCGTGATCAGCGCGACCGAGGTGTCGTAGAGCTCGAACGTGCCGTCGGACTCGTCGGCCTCGATCACCACGAGGTCGTCGGAGCCCGTGCCGCTGGAGGCACCCAGGTCGGCGATGACGCCGCCGTTGACGAAGGTCGGGTCGACCTCGAGGGCGCGGAGGGCCGTCACGATCATGCCGGTCGAGGTGGTCTTGCCGTGCGCACCCGCGACCGAGACGAGGCGGCGCCCGCCGATGAGCCAGTGCAGGGCCTGCGAGCGGTGGATCACGTGCAGCCCGCGCTCTTTGGCGGTGACGAACTCGGGGTTCTCGGGCCAGATCGCCCCGGTGTGCACGACGGTGTCGGCGTCGCCGAGGTGAGCCGCGTCGTGACCGACGTGCACCGTCGCGCCGCGGGCGGCGAGGTCGCGCAGGGCCGCGCCGTCGGAGCGGTCGGAGCCGGAGACCCGGATGCCGCGGTCGAGGAACATGCGGGCGAGTCCGGACATGCCCGATCCCCCCACGCCGATGAAGTGCGCGGAGGTGATGGTCTCGGGGATGGGGAGGCTCAGGTCGGGTCTGATCATGGCGTAGCGAGTTTACGTCGCCGATCCTGCGCGTCGGCCTCGGCGCGCTGGCGGTCGGGGCGCCGGGTGATCCGGGGCGGCGGCGCGGTCGGGGCGGCCACCGTCCTGCGGAGTCGACCGTCGACACGCCGCGGGTCCCGCGCCCCGGGACGGCGTGTCGGGCGCGGAATCCGCAGGACGGCGGGGCCGGGGCGGACGGCGCCGGGGCGGACCGGGGACGGCGGGTGGGGTCAGGGGCTCAGCGCGCCAGGGCCTCGTCGACCAGGGCGATCACGTTCTCGGTACCGGTGCGGATGCCGGTGCGCGCGGCAGCGGACCGCATGGCGTCGCGGCGCTCGTCGTCGGCGAGCAGCGGCACGATCTCGGCGCGCACCCGCTCCGGCGTGAGGTCGGCGTCGGCGATGAGCAGCGCCGCGCCCGCGCGCACGGCCGCGGCGGCGTTGAGGCTCTGCTCGCCGTTGCCGACCGCGTACGGCACGTAGACGGCGGGGATGCCGAGGGCGTTGATCTCGCTGACGGTCGCCGCGCCCGAGCGCGACACGACGAAGTCGGCGAGGGCGAAGGCGAGGTCCATCCGGTCGACGTAGCGCACGACGGCGTACCCCTCGACGCCCGGGTCGGGCAGGTCGGAGTTCTGGCCGGTGACGTGGAGCAGTTGCCATCCGGCGTCGATCACGTCCTGCCACGCACCGCCGAACGCGGTGTTCAGTCGCAGCGCGCCGAGCGAACCGCCGAACACCAACAGAGTGCGCTTGGCCGCATCGAGTCCGAAGTGCGCGGCCGCCTCGGCGCGCAGAGCCTCGGCGTCGAGCTCGACGATCTCGCGACGCAGCGGCATCCCGACCTCGCGGGCGCCGCGCAGAGGGGTTCCGGCGAACGCGACGCCCACGCCCGCGGCCGACCGCGCGCCCAGCACGTTCGCCAGGCCCGGCTTCGCGTTCGCCTCGTGCACGACGAACGGCACGCGCTCGGCCCGCGCGGCGAGATACGCCGGCGCCGCCGCGTAGCCGCCGAAGCCCACCACGACGTCGATTCCGCGCTCGCGGATGAGGCGCCTCACGTGCGAGATCGCGCGCACGAAACGCATCGGGAACGCCGCCGCCGCCCGATCGGGGCGACGCGGGAAGGGCACCTTGGCGACCGTGAGCAGTTCGTAGCCACGCAGGGGCACGAGCCGCGCCTCGAGACCCTCCCGGGTGCCGAGCACCAGCACGTCGGCCGCGGCGTCGCGCGCGCGGAGGCCGTCGGCGACGGCCAGCAGGGGGTTCACGTGCCCGGCGGTACCGCCGCCGGCGAGGAGGTAAGTCGTCACCGTACGACCCTAACGAGGTCGCGGGGCGTTCCCGCCCGGGGCGCCCCGGCCACGTGAGCGGGTACGGGGTGTCGCCGCGAAATGCTCAGCCGCGCGAGCGCGGGGCCGCCCCACGGCGCGGCGCTCGCGGCGCCGAGACGACCTCGGTGCGGCGATCGGGCAACGTGCGCGCGCACGACAGCAGCACGCCGCACGCGATCAGCACCGACAGCAGCGAGGTTCCGCCCTGCGACATGAACGGCAGGGGCACACCGAGCACGGGGAAGATGCGCAGCACGACGCCGATGTTGACGAGGGCCTGGCCGACGATCCACAGCGTGATCGCGCCGGCGATCATGCGCACGAAGGTGTCGTCGGTGCGACGGACGATGTGGAACGCGCCCACCGCGAAGATCGCGAACAGCAGCAGCACGACGATGCACCCGATGAGTCCGAGCTCCTCGCCGATGATGGCGAAGATGTAGTCGTTGGCGGCGGCAGGCAACCAGTCGTACTTCTCCTTCGAGTTGCCCAGGCCCAGACCGAACAGGCCGCCGCTCGCGAGCCCCCAGATGCCGTGCAGCGACTGGTAGCACGAGGTGTAGTAGCACGACGCGTCGTCGGGGTTGAACAGGCTCGCGATACGCGCCATGCGGTTCTCGCTGCCCACGGCCGAGGCGAGCACGACGGCGAGGGCGAGCACGGCAGGGATGACGAACATGCGCAGCTTGATGCCGGCGAAGAACAGCGCGCCGAGCACCACGAGCACGAGGATCATCACGGTGCCGAGGTCTTTTCCGCCGAGCACGGTGCCGATGACGAGCACGGAGACGGGCACGACGGGGATGAATACGTGCTTCCACGACGTCAGCAAGTGGCGCTTGCGGTACAGCACCGCGCCCATCCAGAGCGCCAGGGCGAGCTTGAGGAACTCCGCGGGCTGGAACTGGAAGCCCGCGATGTTCACCCAGTTGCGGTTTCCGTACGAGGCGATACCGAGCCCCGGCACGTACACCAGCATCTGGAACGCCGTGGCGAAGATCAGCACGGGCCACGCCACGCGCTTCCAGAACTGCATCGGCATCCGGCTCAGGACGAACATGAGCGGGATGCCGACCACGGCGAAGATGCCCTGCTTGAGCACGTGGTCGAACGGCGTCTGACCGTTGTCGAGCGCCGAGGTCGCCGAGAGCACCATGACCAGGCCGAATCCGGTCAGCAGCAGGGCGGCGGAGGCGATGAGGAGGAACTCGCTCGGCACCGGGCGGAAGGCCCGGCCCAGCGAGACGCGGGCCGCGAGACCCGCGCGCGCGGGTTCGTCGGGGCTCTGCCGCGGACGAGGCGCCGTCGTGGTCACGCGTGTCCTCTCAGTCCTGCGGTCGTGATGCTCCGTCGTGGCCGGCGATCCAGGCCCGCACCGCGTCGGCGAATCGCGTGCCGCGGTCGGAGTAGGACGCGAACTGATCGAAGGATGCCGCCGCCGGAGCCAGGAGAACCGTGTCTCCGTCCCGCGCCACACCCGCCGCCAGTTCGACGACCTGCGCCATGACGTCTTCAGTCTCAGCGTGGTCGACCTCGAACAGCGGCACCGCCGGGGCGTGTCGCGCGAACGCCGCGACGATGTCATCGCGCTCGGTGCCGATCACGATGGCCGCGCGCACCGTCGCGCCGCGCGTGCGCACGAGGTCGCCGAGGTCGACGCCCTTGAGCAACCCGCCCACGATCCACACGGCTCCGGGATACGCCGCCAGCGACGAGGCCGCGGCGTGCGGGTTGGTGGCCTTGGAGTCGTCGACCCACGTGACGCCCCGGTGGGCGCCGACGACCTGGATGCGGTGCGGGTCGAGGCGGAAGCGCTCGAGCGTGTCGAAGATGTGCGCCGGTGTCGCTCCGAGGGAGCGGGCGAGGGCGGATGCCGCGAGGATGTTCGCCACCATGTGCGGCGCCGCGAGACCCCGCTCGGCGAGGTCGGCGATCGTCGTGAGCTCGAGGGCCGAGGTCGCGCGCTCCTCGAGGAAGGCGCGGTCGACCAGGATGCCGTCGACCACACCGAGGTCGCTGGGGCCGGGCACGCCGAGGTCGAAGCCGATGGCGCGGGCGCCCTCGACGACCTCGGCGTCTTCGACCATCTCGCGGGTGGCGGCGTCGGCCTTGTTGTAGACGCAGGCCACGCGCGTGCGGGCGTAGACGCCGGCCTTCGCCGCGCGATACGCGTCGGCTCCGCCGTGCCACTCGAGATGGTCGTCGGCGAGGTTCAGGCACACCGCGGAGTGGGGCGAGAGCGCGTCGGCGCCGCTCTGACGGTTGAGGTACCAGAGCTGGTGGCTCGAGAGCTCGACGACGAAGACGTCGAAGCCGCTCGGGTCGCGCACCGCATCGAGCACGGGCGTGCCGATGTTGCCGACGGGTACGGCGCGCATCCCCGCCGTCATCAGCATCTCGGCCGTGAGGCGCGTGGTGGTGGTCTTGCCGTTGGTGCCGGTGATGAGCACCCAGTCGGCGGGTCGGCCGTCGGCGCGCACGACCTTGTCGCGCACGCGCCATGCGAGCTCCACGTCGCCCCAGAGCGCGATGTCGTGCTCGAGGCTCCAGCGGATCACCGGGTGGTGGGGCGGGAAGCCGGGCGAGGCGACGACGACCTCGGGGGCGAAGGCGGTCAGCGCCTCGGGCACGGTGTCGAGCGACCCCTCGTGCAGCGCGACGCCGATCACCGGCAGCAGCCGGGCGTACTCGGCATCCGCCCGCTCGGTCACGACGAGCACCTCGGCGCCGAGCTCGGCGAGGGTATCGGCGACCGAGAAGCCCGTGACCGACAGGCCAAGCACGGCGACGCGCAGGCCCTTCCAGTCGGCGTGCCAGCTGGTGAGGGTGGTGAGGTCGGTCATACGCGTGCAAGCCATTCGACGTAGAAGAATCCGATGCCCGAGACGGCGAGCAGGCCCGCGATGATCCACATGCGCACGACGATGGTGACCTCGGGCCACCCGCGCATCTCGAGGTGGTGGTGCAGGGGGCTCATGAGGAACAGCCGCTTGCCCCGGGTGACCTTGAAGTAGGCCCGCTGCAGGATCACGGAGCCCGACGCGATGACGTAGACGCCCGCGATGAGCACGAGCAGGATCTCGGTGCGGGTGAGGATCGCCATGGCGGCGATGACGCCGCCGATCGCCATCGAGCCGCAGTCGCCCATGAAGACCTTGGCCTTGGGCGCGTTCCACCAGAGGAACCCGACCAGGGCGCCCACGAACGAGGCCGACACGATGGCGAGGTCGAAGGGATCGCGCACCGCGTAGCAGCCGGCCTGGACCGTCGGGTCGAGAGCCTCGGCGCACATCTGCTTGTTCTGCCAGAAGGCCATGAGGCTGTAGGCGCCCACGACGAAGATGCCCGAGCCCGCGGCCAGGCCGTCGAGGCCGTCGGCGACGTTGACGGAGTTGGATGCCGCCGTGCCGATGAACGAGATCCATGCCAGGTAGAGCAGCCAGCCGAGGATGGGGCCCAGGGCGAACAGCGAGAGCACCTGGATGTCGCGGAACACGGAGATGTACTCCGACGCCGGTGTCTGTCCGATGGCGTTGGGGAAGTTGAGGGCGACGATGGCGAAGGGCACGGCCACGATCACCTGGCCGGCGATCTTGCGCCACCCCGACAGTCCGAGGCTGTTCTGGTAGTGCACCTTCATGTAGTCGTCGATGAAGCCGACCACGCCGAAGCCGAGCATGAGCCACAGCACGAGCAGACCCGAGATCGTCGGCGGGTTGTTGCCGGCGAACGAGCCGATCAGGTAGCCGACGATCGTGCCGAGGATGAAGATCGTGCCGCCCATCGTGGGCGTGCCGCGCTTGGCCCCGTGCGAGGGGTTGTGCACGTTCTCGGGCGTGCGGATGACCTGGCCCCAGCCCCACTTGCGGAACCAGCGCAGGAACACGGGCGTGAGGAACAGGGTGAACGCCAGCGAGATCGCCGCCGCGGTCAGAAGTGATCTCACGCGAAGAGCTCCCCGAGTCGGTCGCCGAGGTGTCGCAGCCCGGCCGAGTTGGACGACTTCACCAGCACGCGGTCGCCGTCGCGCAGCTCGGTCGAGAGGTAGTCGAACGCGGCGTCGGCGTCGGCGAAGAACACCGCCTCGCCGTCCCACGAGCCCTGAGCGATCGCCTCGAGGTACATGCGGCGCGCCTCGGGCCCGATCACGACGATGCGCTGGATGCGCAGACGCACGGCGAGCAGGCCGACGCGGTCGTGCTCCTCGTCGGCGTACTCCCCCAGCTCGCTCATCGCGCCCAGCACGGCCACCGTGCGCTCGTCGGGGCCGGTGATCTGCGCGAGGGTGCGCAGGGCCGCGGCCATCGAGTCGGGGCTGGCGTTGTAGGCGTCGTTGATGATGCGCACGCGGTCGGAGCCGAGCGGCTGCATGCGCCAGCGCTCGGCGATCTCGACGGTCTCGAGGCGCGCGATCGCGTCGGCTGAGGACACGCCGAGGGCGGTGGCGGCGGCCAGGGCGGCGAGGGCGTTCATCACGTGGTGCTCACCGAGCACCCGCAGGGTGAGGGTGAAGGGTTCTCCGTCGACCAGCAGGTCGGCGCGGGTGCCGGATGCCGAGACCTCGACGTCGACCGCGCGCACCTCGGCCCGCTCGCCCCGGCCGAACCAGCGCACCTGCTGGCCGCGCTCGCGCGCGATCGGCTCCATCGCCGCGACGCGGGGATCGTCGGCGTTCAGCACGGCGAGGCCGCCCTCGCGGGTGGCCTTGACCAGCTCGCTCTTGGCGTGGAACGTCGATTCGATGCCGCCGAAGCCTCCGGCGTGGGCCATGCCCACCATCAGCACGACGCCGATGTCGGGGGTGACCAGGCCCGCGAGGCGCGCGATCGCGCCGGGGGCACTGGCGCCGAACTCGCTCACGAGGTAGCGCGTGGCATCCGTCACCCGGAGCATCGTCAGCGGCGCGCCGACCTCGTTGTTGAACGAGGCGCGCGGGGCGACCGTCTCGCCCTCACCCTCGAGGATGCGCGCGAGGAGGTTCTTGGTGGTCGTCTTGCCGTTGGAGCCCGTGATGCCGACGATCTTCAAGTCGCCGTGCGCGCGCACGCGCGCGACGACGTCGCGGGCCAGGTCGGCGAGGGCGGCCACGACGTCGGCGACGACGATCTGGCTCACCTCGGCCTCGACCTCGCGCTCGACGATCGCGAGAGCCGCTCCCCGCTCGACGGCGGTGCCGACGAACAGGTGCCCGTCGGTGGTCTCACCGGGCTTGGCGACGAAGATGTCGCCGCGCTCGATGAGGCGCGAGTCGGTGTCGACGAGCCCCGAGACCGTGGTGTCGGGGGTGTCGCCGGAGCGGACGACGAGGCGCCCGCCGAGCACGTCGGCGAGGTGGGAGAGGCTGGTGGAGATCATTGCTGTGCGGACGCCCTTTCCGTGTCGCATTCGTTACCGAGACGAGACCGGCGTCGGCGGTGTCTCAGCCGAACTTGGGCAGTTCGGGGGTCGTGGTTCCGGACGGAATCACGCGGTAGGTCTTGAGAACCTGCGTGAGGGCCTTCTGGAACGCGGGGGCGGTGGCCGCGGACGATTTTACCGTCCGCGGTTCGTCGAGGTTGACCTCGACCACGTACTGGGGGTCGTCGGCGGGGGCGAAACCGATCATCGTCGTGAAGTACGCGTCGCCCTTGTAGGCCCCGGTGGTGGGGTCGGTCTTCTCACCGGTACCGGTCTTGATGGCGATGCGGTAGCCGGGGATCGCGACCTGCTTGGCGAGGGTCCCCTGCGTGGCGACGTTCTCGAGCATGAGTCCGACCTGGTGCGCCGCGTCGGCCGAGACCACGCGCTCGCCCTGGGCGTCGGGCACGTCGGTGACGGTGCCGTCGGCCGCGGTGCAACCCTCGACGATCGAGAGCGGCATGCGCACTCCCCCGTTGGCGATGGTCTGGTACGCCCCGGCCAGCTGCGGCACGGTGACCGAGATGCCCTGGCCGAAGGTCGTGTTGTAGAAGGTCTGCTTGTCCCAGCCGGCGGGGTCGCGCATGATGCCGCCCGATTCGCCGGGGAACCCGACGGCGGTCTGCTGCGTGAGGCCGAACTTCTCGAGGTACGACACACGGGTGTCGAGCGGGATCATCTCGCCGAACTTCGAGATGCCGACGTTCGAGGAGTCGATGAGCACGCCCGTGAGGGTGTAGTTGTTCGCGGGGTGCGAGAACGAGTCCGAGACGCGCGAGCCGCCGGGGAGCGTCTCGCTCGACGACGCGGTCACGGTGGTGTCGGAGGTGAACGACCCGCTGTCCAGACCGATCGCGGCCGTGATGGCCTTCATCGTCGAACCCGGCTCGTTGGGGTTGCCGAAGGCCGCGCTGCCGCGGTCGTTCTCGGGCGTCGCGGTGGGGTCGTTGGGGTCGACCGAGGGGTACTCCGCGAGCGCACGGATCTTGCCGGTCTTCGCCTCGACCACCGTGATGGTGCCCGACAGCGAGCCGGTGTTCTGCACCTGCTCGGCGATGAGCTGCTGGAGGTACCACTGCAGGTCGCGGTCGATCGTGAGCGTGAGCGTGCCGCCGTCGACGGCGGGCTGGGTGACGACCTCGGTGCCCGGAAGCACGACGCCGTCGCGGCTCTGCTGGAAGACGACCTTGCCGTTGCTCGAGGCCAGGCACGCGTTGTCGGCCCCCTCGAGGCCCGCGAGGGGCTGTCCATCGCTGCCGACGAAGCCGAGCAGGTTGCCGGCGACCGCGCCGTCGGGGTACATGCGTCCGGCCTGCGGCGGGAAGCTGAGGAACGGCAGGTGCAGGTCGACCAGCGCGCGGTACTGCTCGGTCGAGACGCTCCGCGCGATCATGGCGTACCGCGAGTCGGGGTTCTCGGCCACGGCGTCGGTGACGATCTTCTCGACGTCGGAGGCCTCCTGGCCCGTGACCGCGGCGATCTGCGCGGCCAGCACGGGCCACGCGGTGGTGGTGCCGTCTTCGTCGTCGTCGTCGGTGCGGGTGGTGATGCCCTCGACCGCGAGCTTCGGGTCGATCTGCACGTCGTAGCGGTTGACGGCGGATGCCAGGGTGACGCCGTTCTCATCGACGATCGAGCCCCGCGAGCCGTACTCGGTGCGCGAGCTCTCGAGGCCCATCGCGAGCGAGTCGTCGACGTGGGTGCGTGCGTTGACGACCTGGATGTCGACCAGGCGCACCACGAAGGCGAGCAGGACGACGAGGACGATCGAGAGGGCGACGACGGTGCGACGCCGCGGGGACCGGGAGGTTGTCGTCGTCATGGCTCTCATCGTGTCGCGGGAGTCGGCAGACCGTCGCTGATCGACGGGGGTGTCGCGGATCCGGCGGGCGGGGTGGCCGCACCGGTCGTCGTCGTCCCGGCCGTGGCGTCGGCGGCGGGAGCCTCCGTCGCGGCGCCGTCCGCCGTCGTCGAGGCAGCGGGGTCGGTCACGAGCGGCACGCCGGCGATGAGCGCGTTGCGCACGGAACCGCGCCCCATGGCATCCACCGACGACACCGCGTCGGCGGGCTTGTCGGAGCCGATCACGGCCCCGTCGCTCAGGCGCAGGTAGGTCGGCGATTCGTCGATCACCATGCCGAGCGCGGCGGCGTTGGCGGCGAGGTACTGCGGCGAGGCGAGCCCGGCGCTCTCGTCGTTCAGGATCTGCTTCTGGTACGTCAGGTCGCGCTGCTGCTGGGTGAGCGAGGCGATCTCGAACGAGCTCTGCGTGGTCAGGATGCCGAGACCCATCTGCACGAGCACGATCACGAGGGCACCCGTGACGGCGATCACGCCGAAGAGGCGACGCGGGGCGCGGCGGCGGGCGGTCGCGGGGACGACGGTGAGCCGACGCTCGCGGACCGGCGTCGGGAAGTCGGGCAGGAAAGCCGCATCGATGGCCTGTGGTGCACTCATGCGTCCTCCTGGATTCGCTCGGCCGCCCGCAGGCGAACGGGGGTGGCGCGGGGGTTGACCGCGCGTTCTTCCTCGGATGCCAGCTCGGCACCGCGCACGAGGAGCGTGAACTTGGGCGCGTGCTCGGGCAGCTCGACCGGCAGGCCGCGAGGCGCGGTCGAGGTCGACGCGTCGGCGAACACGCGCTTGACCAGCCGATCTTCGAGCGACTGGTACGACAGCACGACGATGCGGCCGCCGACGCCCAGCACCTTGAGAGCCGCGGGGATCGTGCGCTCGAGCACCGAGAGCTCGGCGTTGACCTCGATGCGCAGGGCCTGGAACACGCGCTTGGCCGGGTGACGCTCGCGCAGCACCGCCGCGGGCGTCGCCGCCTGCAATACGTCGACCAGCTGACCCGAGCGCTCGAGGGGAGCCTCGGCGCGGGCGGCGATGATGGCGCGGGCGTAGCGGCCGGCGAGCTTCTCTTCGCCGTACCGCTCGAAGATGCGGCGGAGGTCGCCCTCGCCGTAGGTGGCGAGTACCTCGGCGGCGGTCACGCCGGTGGTCTGGTCCATGCGCATGTCGAGCGGGGCGTCCTGCGCGTAGGCGAACCCGCGCGAGGCCTCGTCGAGCTGCAGCGACGACACGCCCAGGTCGAACAGGATGCCGTCGACCTTCGAGACGCCGGCGGATGCCACGGCCTCGGCGATGCCGTCGTAGACGGTGTGCACGAGGGTGACGCGGTCGCCGAAACGCTGGAGGCGCTCCCCCGCGATGCGCAGGGCGTCGGTGTCGCGGTCGAGGCCGATGAGTCGGGCCTCGGGGAAGCGCTCGAGGAAGGCCTCGGAGTGCCCGCCCATGCCGAGCGTGCCATCGACGAAGACGGATCCGGGCTTCTGCAGGGCGGGACCGAGCAGTTCGGCGCAGCGTTCGAGGAGAACGGGAGTGTGGATGTCGCGGATGTCCATGATGTCGGGGTCCGATCCTTCGGCTCTGATCCCCATCCGCTCGACCTGGCGCCGGGGAAGTGCGTCAGGGCGTGCGGCTGGGCATCACAGCCGGAGGGTCAGAACAGTCCCGGGATCACCTCCTGCTCCATCTCGGCGTACGTCTCTTCGTTGCTCTCGGCGTAGGTGTTCCAGGCCTCGGCGTCCCAGATCTCGGCGTGGGCTCCGACGCCGGTGACGACGAGCTCGCGCCCGAGGCCGGCGTAGGTGCGCAGCGCCGGGGGAACGGTGATGCGGTTCTGGCTGTCGGGCTTCTCGGCGCTGGCCCCCGAGAGGAACATGCGCAGGAAGTCGCGGGCCTGCTTGTTGCTGAGCGGGGCCTCGCGGATCCGCTCGTGCACGCGCTCGAACTCCTCGGTGCTGAACACGTAGAGGCAGCGGTCCTGCCCGCGCGTGATCACCACTCCGGCGCCGAGATCGTCACGGAACTTCGCCGGCAGGATGACCCGACCCTTGTCGTCGAGCTTGGGTGTGTGCGTACCGAGCAGCATTCGGGCGTCCACCCCCTTCGTCCGGCCTGCGAAGTTTCCCCCACTTTACTCCACCGCCCTCCACTTTGCTATCGAAAACCCACTCTTCTCGCGATGGGCGTCGCCGTGTACTGTGTCCGGACGCTTGACCGCGCACGTCGAAGATCCGCGTAATTCCGCGGTTCTGACGGCTCAGCGGGCGGTGGCGCCACCGCGGGTGGAGCGAAAGGGAGGGAAAACGCGCCTCACCCTTCCTCCCCCCGCGGCTCGCCCCCTCGCGAGCGCGCCCCGTCGACGCGTCGGAAGATCGTTCCGGATGCCGCGCCCCGGGCACGAAAAAAAGCACCGGCTCCGAAGAGCCGGTGCTTCAAAAAATCTGCGAGGGATCAGCGCCCTTCGTTGCGGCGATCCCACCTGTCGTTCATGCGGTCCATGAAGGATCCGCCCGAGGCGCGCGCGGCGCGCGGCTTCGTCGAGCGGGGAGCGGACGCCACGGCGCCGCGCATCGGCGTCACCGCGAAGATCACACCACCCACCATGAGCAGGAAGCCGAGCACGCCGATCGCGATGCCGAGGACGCCCGTGTTGAAGCCGACAGACACGCCCACGACGAGGGCGCCGAGGCCGGCGAGCACGAGGATCGAACCGAGGACGATGTTGCGGTAGCTGAGGGCACGACTGGGGGCGGTCACGACGTCGGTGTCGTTACTCATGAGATGGCGTTCCATCTCATCCAGCAGACGCTGCTCCTGCTCTGACAGTGGCATGCATCCCCCTCTGTTGTTCGTTGCGGACGATTCTACGCGCGGCGTGGATCACTAGGCTAGGCCCGTGCCGACCTCCCCGGAACCGATCGAAGCTGTTTCCCAGCGACTCGACAAGTTCCTCACTGAACAGCTATCGTACGCCTCCGCACTGGGCCCCGAGGCGGAATCCCTCACCCGTGCGGGCGCCTCCGCCCTGCGGGGAGGAAAGCGCCTGCGTGCGCGTTTCTGCCTCACGGGCTGGCGGTCCGCCGGCCGCTCGAGCGCCTCGTTCGACGACGCCGCCCTCGCCGTGGCGACCTCGCTCGAGATCTTCCACGCCGCCGCCCTCGTGCACGACGACCTCGTCGACAACTCCGACACCCGCCGGGGGCAGCCCGCCGCCCACCGCGCCCTGCAGGCGGCCCACCGCGACGCCGGCTGGGCGGGCGACTCCGACGCGTTCGGCCGCTCGGGGGCGATCCTGCTCGGCGACCTGCTGGTGGCCTGGAGCGACGACCTGCTCGAAGAGGGGCTCGCCTCGAGCTCCCCCACGGCCGCGGCCACCCGTCGCGCGTACGCGCAGATGCGCCGCGACGTGACGATCGGGCAGTTCCTCGACGTCGCCGAAGAGTCGGCCTACACCGTCTACCCCGATGAGACGCACGCCGAGCGCGCGCTGCGCGTCGCCTCGTACAAGTCGGCGCGCTACAGCATCCAGCAGCCCCTGCTGATCGGGGCCTCGCTCGCCGGCGCCGACGACGGGCAGCTCGACGCCCTCGGCCGCTTCGGTCACGACGTCGGCATGGCCTTCCAGCTGCGCGACGACGTGCTCGGGGTCTTCGGCGACACCGCGATCACCGGAAAGCCCGTCGGCGACGATCTGCGCGAGGGCAAGCGCACGGTGCTCGTCGCCTACGCCCGCGAGGCGATGCCCGCCGACGAGCGTCACGCGATCGACGCGCTGCTCGGCGACCCGGCCCTCACCGCCGAGCAGATCGGCACGCTCCAGCGCGCCATCGTCGACAGCGGCGCCCTCGCGCGCACCGAGGAACTCATCGCCGACTTCGCGCGGCGCGCCGACGACGCCCTCGACGGGGCGAGTCTGGCTGCCGGGGCGGTCGACGAACTGCGCGCGCTGGCGCGAGCGGCGACCGAGCGCACCGCCTGAGTCGAGACGCCTCGGCCGGAAGACCCGGCGACGGCGCCGCGGGGGCGAGCCCGCGGCATCCGGATCGATCAGGCGAGGGTCGCGGCGACCCGACGCACCTCGCTCTTGCGACCGGCCAGCAGCGCCTCGATCGGAGGCATGCCGATGGTCTCTTCGGGGCTGAGCAGCCAGTCGATGATCTCGTCGGAGTCGAAGCCGGCGTCGTGCAGCACGATGATCGTGCCGCGCAGCGAGGCCAGGGGACGCCCGTCGACGATGAACACCGACGGCACCTTCAAGACGCCGTCGCGACGCGTGCCCACCAGATACTGCTCGTCGAGCAGGCGGCGCACGCGCCCGTGGGCTTCGTCGAGCAGCTCCACCAGATCGGGGATGGTCAGCCAGTCGGTCGCGTAACGGGTGTTGTCGGTCACTGATTCACTATCTCACCCCGCGCGCTCATCAACCCCCGTGCTCGCCTGTCACACGAGTCACATGCACCTCATTCGTTGACATCCACCCCACGGCATGGGACGGTGGCGGGCAGTCGGAAGAACGGAATCCCCCACCATGCGACGACTCACGCTGTCCCCCCTGCCCACGGAGACCCCCCGCCGCTCCCCCGCCGTCTGGCCCGCCGCGGTGGTCGGTTCGATCGCGCTCAGCCTGGTCGGCGAGCACGCCGCGCACGCGACCGCCCTTCTCACCCCGTCGAGCCTCGTGCCCCCGACGGGAGCGCTCGAACCGCGCTCCCTGGGCACCCCCGTACTCGCCGCCGCCCCCGCCGCGCTCACCTACGTCGTGCAGCCCGGCGACACCGTCTGGGGCATCGCCCGCGCCCACGGGCTCGACACCGCCTCCGTGCGCGCCGCCAACGGCATCGGCGCCGACAACGTCATCCGCCCGGGACAGGTGCTCGCGCTGACCGCCGCGCCGGCGGCATCCGCCCCCGCCCCCGAGAGCGCGCCCGTGGGAGCGACCGCCGAGGTGCGACCCGGAGACACCGTGTCGGCGATCGCCGCGCGCAACGGCGTGTCGATCGACGCCGTGCTGTCGGCGAACGGCCTGACCCGGGCCTCGATCATCTACCCGGGGCAGGTGCTGCAGATCCCCGCGGCCGGGCCCGCTCCCGCCTCTGTCGCGCCCGTCACCGCCCCGGGTCTCGACGCCGAGCAGTCCGAGAACGCCCGCCTGATCATCCGCATCGGCCGCGAGCTCGGCGTCTCGGACCGCGGGATCGTCATCGCTCTCGGCACCGCCATGCAGGAGTCGTGGCTGCGCAACCTCGACTGGGGCGACCGCGACTCGCTGGGACTGTTCCAGCAGCGTCCGAGCCAGGGCTGGGGCACGGCCGAGCAGATCCGCGACCGCGACCGCTCGACCCGCGTGTTCTTCGGCGGCTCGGCCGACCCCAACGGCGCCACGACGCGCGGCCTGCTCGACATCCCCGGCTGGGAGCAGCTGCCCTACGCCGACGCCGCTCAGGCCGTGCAGATCTCGGCCTACCCCGACCGGTACGCGCAGTGGGAGCAGCCCGCGACGACATGGCTCGCCGTTCTGGGCTGATCCCGCCTCGGATCCCCAGGTGAGGGTGAGCCGTTGCCCGGCCTCACAGGGGGCTCTCCGTAGACTCGACACGTGAGCACGAGTCAGCAGGCCGACCCGCTGATCGGCCGTCTCGTCGACGGCCGGTACCGGGTCCGCGCGCGCATCGCGCGCGGCGGCATGGCGACCGTGTACGTCGCGACCGATTTGCGCCTCGAGCGACGGGTCGCGCTGAAGGTCATGCACGGCCACCTCAGCGACGACACCGTGTTCCAGAGCCGGTTCATCCAAGAGGCCCGTTCGGCCGCGCGCCTGAGCGATCCGCACGTGGTGAACGTGTTCGACCAGGGCCAGGACGGCGAGATGGCGTACCTGGTCATGGAGTACCTGCCGGGTATCACGCTGCGCGAGCTGCTGCGCGAGCACCGCCGCCTCACGGTCGATCAGACCCTGACGATCATGGATGCCATCCTGTCGGGCCTCGCGGCCGCCCACCGAGCCGGCATCGTGCACCGCGACGTGAAGCCCGAGAACGTGCTGCTGGCCGAAGACGGCCGCATCAAGATCGGCGACTTCGGCCTCGCCCGCGCGACGACGGCGAACACCGCCAGCGGCGCGCAGCTGATGGGCACGATCGCCTACCTCGCCCCCGAGCTGGTCACCCGCGGCACCGCCGACGCCCGCAGCGACATCTACTCGCTCGGCATCATGCTCTACGAGATGCTCACCGGCGAGCAGCCCTACAAGGGCGAGCAGCCGATGCAGATCGCCTACCAGCACGCCACCGACTCGGTCCCCCGCCCCAGCGCGAAGAACCCGTCGGTCCCCGAGCAGCTCGACGAGCTCGTGCTGTGGTCGACCGAGCGCGAGCCCGACGACCGCCCCCTCGATGCGGCCGCGATGCTCGAGCGTCTGCGCGCCGTCGAGAAGGAGCTGGGCCTGGCCCCGCAGGTGGCGCGCGCCGTCTCGGTCGGCATCACCTCCCCCGCCTCGGCCGCCGAGTCGCGCGAGCTGACGAAGGTGCTCCCGCAGACCGCATCGCTTCCGCCGGTCCCCACCGAAGAGCCCGACAACGCGGCACGCTTGCGCGCCCGCACGCGCCGACGCACCGCCCGCGGGGCGTGGATCCTCGTGATCGTGCTGCTGCTCGCCGGCGGCGCCAGCTTCACTGGGTGGTACTTCGGTTCCGGTCCGGGCTCGATGGTGTCGGTGCCCGACGTGTCCGGCCGCAGCTTCGCCGACGCCGAGGCCCTGCTCGCGCAGCAGCAGCTCATCGCGCAGCAGCAGGACGTGAACGATCGCGAGATCCCCGCGGGCACGACCCTCGGCTCCGACCCCGACCCGGGATCACGCCTCGATAAGGACACGGTCGTCACCGTGCTCGTCTCGGCCGGTCCCGCCACGCACCAGATCCCCTCGCTCGCCGGGCTGAGCTTCGACGAGGCGCGCTCCGTCATGGAGCAGGCGTTCGTCGGCGTCGGCGACCCGGAGAGACAGTTCACGGATGCCGCCGACGGCACGGTCCTCAGCGCGTCGATCATCCCCCGCTCGGGCGGAGACGCCTTCGACTGCACGGGCGGCTGCACCGTCTACGAGGGCGACGCGTCGGCGTTCGTCACCTCGCTGGGTCCGATCCCCGACGTGACGGGCGACTTGCAGTCCCGTGCCCAGAACGCCCTCGAGGAGGTCGGACTCGACAGCTCGGTCACCGAGGAGTACAGCAACTCGGTGGCATCCGGAAACGTCATCCGCATGGGCGACCGCGACGGCGGCGGCAACTGGCGCCCCGGCGACACCGTTCCGCTGACGGTCTCGATCGGTCCCAAGCCGGTCGAGATCCCCGGCAACATCGTGGGCATGTCGATCCGCGAGGCGGTGACGACCCTGCAGGGTCTCGGCTTCGAGGTCAACGCGGGCATCGACGACGGCACCCTCCCCCTCGGGTTCAAGTACTGGGACATCTACAAGGTGCGCTCGACCAATCCGAAGGCCGGTACGACGGCTCCGCAGGGCTCGACCATCACGATCACGCCGACGCTGTAGTCGCACGCTTCGCCCTGACGCGGCACCGTTCGTGTGGCCGAGCGTTCACATGCCTCCACGCCCGCGTCGGCGGCATCCGGAAACGACGACGCCCCCGACCGCGGGGGTCGGGGGCGTCGCGTGTCGACAGACGCGAGTCAGCGGTTCTCGAGCTCCTCGGCCACGAGGAACGCCAGCTCGAGGCTCTGACGGTGGTTCAGGCGCGGGTCGCACAGGCTCTCGTAGCGCGTCGCGAGGGTGGCCTCGTCGATCATCTCGGACCCGCCCAGGCACTCGGTGACGTCGTCGCCGGTGAGCTCGACGTGGATGCCGCCGGGGTGCGTGCCCACCGAGCGGTGCGCCTCGAAGAAGCCGCGCACCTCGTCGACCACGTCGTCGAAGCGACGGGTCTTGTAGCCGGTGGGGGTGGTGATTCCGTTGCCGTGCATCGGGTCGGTGACCCAGAGCGGCGTCGCGCCGGAGTCGCGCACGGCCTCGAGCAGCGGGGGCAGCGCGTCGCGGATCTTGCCGGCACCCATGCGCGTGATGAAGGTGAGGCGACCCGGCTCGCGCTCGGGGTCGAGCTTGTCGATGAGCGCGAGCGCCGTCTCGGCCGTGGTCGTGGGACCGAGCTTCACACCGATGGGGTTGCGGATCTTCGAGAAGTAGTCGACGTGCGCGCCGTCGAGCTCGCGCGTGCGCTCACCGATCCACTGGAAGTGCGACGAGGTGTTGTACGGCAGGCCCGTGCGCGAGTCGATGCGCGTCATGGGGCGCTCGTAGTCCATGAGCAGGCCCTCGTGGCCGGTGTAGAACTCGACGCGCGTGAGCTCGTCGAAGTCGGCGCCGGCGGCCTCCATGAACTTGATGGCGCGGTCGATCTCGGTCGCCATCGACTCGTAGGCCTGGTTGGCCGGCGTGCTCGCGAAGCCCTTGTTCCAGCTGTGCACCTCGCGCAGGTCGGCGAAGCCACCCTGCGTGAAGGCGCGGATGAGGTTCAGGGTCGACGCGGCCGTGTGGTAGCCCTTGAGCAGGCGCGCGGGGTCGGCCTTTCGCGACTCCTCGGTGAAGTCGTAGCCGTTGACGATGTCGCCGCGGTAGGCCGGCAGCGTCACGTCGCCGCGCGTCTCGACGTCGCTCGAGCGGGGCTTGGCGAACTGGCCCGCCATGCGGCCCATCTTCACCACGGGCATCGAGGCGCCGTAGGTCAGCACGACGGCCATCTGGAGCACCGTCTTGATGCGGTTGCGGATCTGCTCGGCGGTCGCACCGGCGAACGTCTCGGCGCAGTCACCGCCCTGCAGGAGGAACGCCTGGCCGGCGGCGGCACGCGCGAGGCGGTCGCGGAGGATGTCGACCTCGCCGGCGAACACCAGCGGAGGAAGGGTCGCCAATTCTGCGGATGCCGCGGCCACAGCGGCCTCGTCATACCACTGGGGCTGCTGCTTGATGGGCAGGGTTCGCCAGTGGTCGAGGTCGTGGAGCTGCTGATTCACCCCTGAAGTCTAGTGGCGCGAGGTCGGCGCCTTCGCCGCCTGCGCGGTGGCCAGACGGTCCTTCACGGTCGAGGCGTACACGTCTTCGTAACGCTGCTCGCCGAGGCGCTGCAGGGCGACCATGATCTCGTCGGTGACCGAGCGGAGCACGTAGCGGTCGCCCTCCATGCCCTCGAAGCGCGAGAAGTCGAGGGGCTCGCCGATCACGATGCCCACGCGCCCCACTCGCGGCAGGCGCTGGCCGATGGGCATGACGGCTCCGGTGTCGACCATGACGACGGGCACGACCGGAACGCGGGCCTCGAGCGCCATGCGGGCGATGCCCGTGCGGCCCCGGTAGAGAGTGCCGTCGGGGCTGCGCGTGCCCTCGGGGTAGATGCCGAGCAGTTCTCCGCGGCCGAGCACGCCGAGGCCGGTGTTGAGCGACGCCTCCGAGGCCTTGCCGCCCGAGCGGTCGATGGGCAGCTGACCCGTCGCGGTGAAGAACATGCGGGTCGCCCAGCCCTTGATGCCCTTGCCGGTGAAGTAGTCGCTCTTGGCGAGGAACGCCATGCGGCGGTCGATCATCAGCGGCAGGAAGATCGAGTCCGAGAACGACAGGTGGTTGCTGGCGAGGATCGCCGCACCCTCGGTGGGGATGTTGCGCCGGCCCACCATCCACGGGCGGAACACGGCCTTGATGACCGGCCCGATCACCACGTACTTCATGAGCCAGTAGAACATCGTCAGCGCTCCTTCCCGGCGAGGTCTGCGACCCCGATGAGACCGGCGTCGTTGCCCAGGCGCGCGATCGCGAACTCCGCGACCGGACGTTCACCGTACCCCGGGAGCGAGGTCTCGTATGCGAGCTTCACCGGCACGAGCAGATCCGCGCCCAGCTGGGCGACACCGCCGCCGATCACGAAGAGCTCGGGGTCGAGCACGGCCTGGAACCCGCCGCACGCCTCGCCGAGCGCCGTGGCCACGCGGCGCAGTGCCTCGACGGCGCCCGGGTCACCCGCGAGCACGAGGCGAGACACAGCCGGACCCGGGATCGCGCCCTTCTCGTCGCGGATCGCCGCGAGGGCCGCGCCGATGCCGCCCTCGTCGGCGATGGCGTTGGCCTCGCGCTGCAGGGCACGTCCCGAGGCGTACTGCTCGAGGCAGCCGTTCTGCCCGCACCCGCACGGGTGGCCGCCGCGCACGAAGCGCATGTGCCCCAGCTCGGCGCCGATGCCGTGGCCGCCGCGGAACAGCTCGCCGTCGGTGACGACGGCCCCGCCGACGCCCGTGCCCATCGTGAGCATGACCATGTCGCGCACGCCCTGCCCCGCGCCGAAGCGGTACTCGCCCCACCCGGCCGCGTTCGCGTCGTTCTCGATCGTGACGGGGGCGTTCAGGCGCTGCTCGAGGCGGGCACGCAGCGGCTCGTCGCGCCAGTCGATGTTGGGCGCGTAGATGACGGTGCTGCGGTCGCGGCTGATGAAGCCCGCCGCGGCCACGCCGATCGCGTGGATCTCGTGCGCGCGACGCAGGTGGTCGGCCATGTCGACCACGGCGTCCACCAGGGCTGCAGGGTCGATGGGGGTGTCGACGCGGAGCTTCTCGATGATGGTGCCGTCGTCGTCGACGACGCCTCCCGCGATCTTCGTGCCCCCGATGTCGATGCCGACGTTGCGCACCGCGCTCCCTTCCGGGCCGACCGTGCGGCTCGGCCCGGAGAAGTCTAGCCATGCCGCGCGACCCGCATCGGAATGCGACGTCCTGGGGCCACGGCATCCGTGCGCATAGACTCGACAGACCCGCTCGACCTTTCTTCCGGTGCCAAAGGAGTTGCCGTGATCCAGTTCGACCTCCCCGCCGTCGTCGCCGCAGACCCGGATGCCAACGCATCCGACCTGCTCGCCGACCGTGTGCGTTCGACGCCCGACCGCCCCCTGTTCGCCATCCCCCACGCCGACGGATGGCGCGACATCACCGCCGCCGAGTTCGAGCGAGAAGTCGTCAAGCTCGCCAAGGGCTTCGTCGCCGCCGGCATCCAGCCGGGCGAGAAGGTGGGCTTCATCGCCCGCACCACCTACGACTGGACGCTGGTCGACTTCGCCCTCTTCTACGCCGGCGCCGTGATGGTGCCCGTGTACGAGACGAGCTCGCCGTCGCAGATCTCGTGGATCCTGTCGGACTCGGGCGCCATTGCCGTCGTCGTCGAGTCGGCCGACCACACCGCGCGCCTCGACGAGGTCCGCAGCGACCTCCCCCTCGTCCGCGAGGTCTGGGCCATGCACGAGGGCGCTCTCGACACCCTCGTCGCGAACGGCACGCACATCACCGACGAAGAGATCGAGCGCCGCCGTCACTTGGCCAAGGCCTCCGACATCGCGACGCTCATCTACACCTCGGGCTCCACCGGCCGCCCCAAGGGCTGCGTGCTGGTGCACAGCAACTTCGTCGAGCTCGCACGTAACTCCGCGAAGGCGCTGCACGAGGTCGTCGAGACCCCCGGCGCCTCGACGCTGCTGTTCATCACGACGGCGCACGTCTTCGCCCGCTTCATCTCGCTGCTCAACGTGCACGCGGGCGTGAAGACCGGCCACCAGCCCGACACCAAGCAGCTCCTGCCCGCGCTCGGCACGTTCCAGCCGACGTTCCTGCTGGCCGTGCCGCGCGTGTTCGAGAAGGTCTACAACTCCGCCGAGCAGAAGGCCGAGGCCGGCGGCAAGGGCAAGATCTTCCGCGCCGCCGCCGACACCGCGATCGAGCACTCGCAGCGCCTGCAGGACGGCAAGAAGATCTCGCTGGCGCTCAAGGTCAAGTTCGCCCTGTTCGACAAGCTCGTCTACTCGAAGCTGCGCGAGGCCATGGGCGGCCGCGTCGTGTACGCCGTGTCGGGCTCGGCTCCGCTCGGCCCGCGCCTGGGGCACTTCTTCCGCAGCCTCGGCGTCGTGATCCTCGAGGGCTACGGCCTGACCGAGACGACGGCCCCGGCCACGGTCAACCTCGCCACGAAGTCGAAGATCGGCACGGTCGGTCCGGTGCTCCCCGGCGTCGGGGTGCGCCTGGCCGACGACGGCGAGATCCAGGTGCGCGGCATCAACGTCTTCCGCGAGTACTGGCAGAATCCGGATGCCACGGCGGAGGCCTTCGACGGCGAGTGGTTCAAGACGGGCGACATCGGCGCCTTCGACAGCGACGGCTTCCTCGCGATCACCGGTCGCAAGAAGGAGATCATCGTGACCGCCGGCGGCAAGAACGTCGCCCCCGCCGCTCTCGAAGACCCCATCCGCGCGAACCCGATCGTAGGCCAGGTCGTGGTGGTCGGCGACCACAAGCCGTTCATCGCCGCCCTCATCACCCTCGACCCCGAGATGCTGCCCACGTGGCTGGCCAACAACGGCCTGCCCGCCGAGATGACGCTCGAGCAGGCAGCACAGAACGAGAAGGTGCGCGCCGAGGTGCAGGGCGCGATCGACCGGGCCAACACGCGCGTCTCGCGCGCGGAGTCGATCCGCAAGTTCACGATCCTGCCGACCGAGTGGACCGAGGCCAGCGGCCACCTCACCCCGAAGATGAGCATCAAGCGCAACGTCATCACGTCGGACTTCGCCGACGACATCGAGGACATCTACGCCGTGCCGGTCAACACCACCAACGTCTCGCTGCCCTGACGCGCGCGACGATGACGGCCCGGTCCCCTCGCGGGGCCGGGCCGTTTCGTTCTCGAGCGCACAGCCTCAGCGATCCGCACGACGTCAGTCCGGAACGAGGCACAATCACCGAGGTTGCGCGAATCGCGGAGGTTGTGTGCGCCCCGGGACACCGTCACCGATCGCACGCCCTCGGCGATCTGCACAACCTCGGCTCGGAAGGGTCGAAACCGACGGAGGTTGCGCGAATCGCGGAGGAAATGCGCGAGCAGAGACGGGCGAAGGGCCCGGATGCCGGCATCCGGGCCCTTCCGCAGAGATCAGGTCAGAACCAGTCGCTCTCGCGCACCTGGCGCATCGCCTCGCGGCGCGTCTCGGCGGGGAGCCGCGAAAGGTAGAGCATGCCGTCGAGGTGGTCGGTCTCGTGCTGGAGGGCCTGAGCGAGCAGCCCCTCCCCCTCGAGCACGACCTCTTCGCCGTCGAGGTCGATGCCGACGACCTTGGCCCACGGGTAGCGGATCGCGTCGTGCCACAGGCCGGGCACCGACAGGCAGCCCTCCCCCACGGCTTCGGGTTCACCGCGGGTCTCGATCAGCACGGGGTTCAGCACGTAGCCGATGTCGCCGTCGATGTTGTAGCTGAAGGCGCGCAGTCCCACGCCGATCTGCGGGGCGGCGACGCCCGCGCGGCCCGGCAGCTCCACGGTGTCGAGCAGGTCTTGCACCAAGGCGCGGATGCCGTCGTCGATCGTCTCGATGGGCGCACTCGTGGCGCGCAGGACGGGGTCGCCGAACAGGCGGATCGGGCGGACGGTCATGCGGCGGACACCGGGGCGCGCAGACCCTCCACCACGGCGGCGGCGAGCTCGCGCGCGGCCTGACGAGTCGAGGGCTGCAGGTCGCGGAAGGCGATGGCGCTTCCCGCGGCGATGCGCGCGTCGTACGGCATGCGGATCACGGTGCGCACCCGCGAGCGGAAGTGCGCCTCGAGCTCGCTCTCGCGCACCAGCGGCGTGCCGGGGCGCGAGTTGTTGAGCACGACGATCGCGTCGCGCACGCGCGCGGCGTAGCCGTTGGTCTCGAGCCAGGTCAGCGTCTCGGAGGCCAGTCGCGCCTCGTCGACCGACAGACCCGCGACGATCACGAGAGTGTCGGCGAGCTCGAGGGTCGCCCCCATCACGGAGTGCACGATGCCGGTGCCCGTGTCGGTCAGCACGATCGAGTAGTAGTGCGCGGCGACGTCGGCGACCTGGCGGTAGTCGTCGTCGCTGAACGCCTCCGACACCCGGGGATCGGCATCGGATGCCAGCACGTCGAGCCGCGTCGCGTCACGCGCGACGATCGCCGAGACGTCGTTGAACCCGACCATCTCGTCGTGCGCGCGCACCAGGTCGCGCACGGTGCGGCCGTTGGGCCGACCGACGCGATCGGCCAGCGTGCCGCGGTCGGGGTTCGCGTCGACGGCGATGATGCGGTCGTCGCGGGCGTCGGCGAGAGCCATGCCGAGCAGCGACGTGACGGTCGTCTTGCCGACGCCGCCCTTGCGCGAGAGCACGGGCACGAAGCGCGCGCCGCCGGTCAACGGGGTCGAGATGCGGCGGTCGAGGTCTTTGCGCTGGCGCGCGCGACGACCGTCGCCGAGGTTGACCCGGCCTCCGGTCGCCGAGTAGACCAGCTGCTGCCAGGCGCCCTCGGGCTCGGGCCGCGCGATCTGACGCGGGTCGAGCAGGCGGTCGGCGGTCAGCAGGTCGGAGCTCTCGCGGGCATCGTCGATCTGCCCGATGCGCTTCGAGGTGAGCGTCACCTCGGGCGTCTGCGTACGCACGCGTTCCATAGCGTGGGCGCGGTCGACGCGCGCGGCCTCGTCGGATCCGCGGGTGGCGTCGTCGGCCTGCTGGGCGCTGCGGCGCGTCAGGGGCACGGTGCCGATGACACCCGTCGCCGCCCGCTCGCGACGCGTCGTCACGGGGCCCGTCGAGGCGGGGGCCGTCGGGACGGAGCCCGTCGGGACGGTTCCGGTCGAAACCGGACCGGTCGAGGCGGCCGCGCGGGGGCCGGCGGCCGCGGCGACCGAGGCGGCGACGACCGAGGCCGCGACGCTCGGCGGGGCGACAGGACCGGTGGCGGGGGCTGTGGCCTCGTCCGACGCGCTCGGGGCTGCAGGTGCGGCGGGTGACGCCGCGGCCGAAAGCTCGGCGTCACTCGAGCCCGCGTCGGCGGGCTCTTCGACGGCGGGCTCGGCGCCAACAGGCTCGTCGACGTTGGGCTCGACCACGGCAGGTCCGTCGACGGCAGGGGTTTCAACGGCGGGTTCTTCGACGGCGGGCTCATCGAGCGCCGGCTCGTCGGAAGACGCCTCGTTGACGATGACGTCCTCCACCGCCGGCTCGTCGGCGATCGGGTCGTCAGCAATCGGCTCGTCAGCAGCCTGCTCGTCGGCGACCGGCTCCTCGACGAGCGTGTCCCCGACGAACGTGTCCCCGACGAACGTGTCGTCGGTGATCGACTCCTCAGCGGCAGGCTCGTCGGAAGACGATTCCGAAGAAGCGGTGAAATCACCCTCCACCTCGTGGAAGTCACCCGCCTCGAGCTCGTCCTCCGGGGAGGAAGCCTCTGCCTCCGCGTCCGCGGCGACAGGCTCCTCAGCGTCGCCGGCGTCGGCGTCGTCCTCCTCGACGGCGGTCTCGTCCGAGGGCTCGGCCACCTCGACGGCCGCGTCCTCCTCCGCGACGAACGACTCGCCCTCGGCATCGTCATGCGGGGCGGCGTGGTCGGCGTCGCCCTCCACGCCCTCGTGCCCGGCGTCATCGCCCACGATCGTCTCGTCCGACGCGGCATCCGTCTCGTCCGACTGCTCGGGGATCCACGGCGCGTGCGTGAGCGCCTCGTCGGCGGGCTCGGCGGCATCCGCTTCGAAGAGCTCGACGTCGTCGACGACCTCGGCGTCGTGCAGGTCGTCGGCGCGAGCGTCGTGCGAGAAGCCTTCGTGCTCGGGCTCGTCGACCAGCTCCGCCTCGTGCACGTCATCGTGCGTCACCGTGTCGGCGTCGCCCTCGGTCGACGAGGACTCCTCGCCGTCGTGGGGCTCGAGGATGATGTCGCCGGTGTCGAGCTGCTCGACCTCACGGTGGTCGGTCTCGTCGTCGTGCGGCTCGTAGACGTCGTGGGAGGTGATCAACGCGGGCAGGTCGACGTCGCCGACCGGGATCTCGTCCTCGATGACGTCGTCATCGAGATCATCGTCGTCAGCGGCCATCGGCAGGTCGACACTGACCTGTGCGATGTGTCCGCCGAGGATGGTGATGCTGGCAGTGTCGAGATTGCCGCCGTCGTCGAGAACGCCGTGCTCGGCGCTCTCGTCGTGGTTCGCATCGGTGCGGTCGGGGGTCACTGCAGTCTCCAAACGGGAAGAGGGCGCGAAAGCGCCCCCTCCCAGGCTACTGCGCTTGGCGGATTACCAGCAAAAGATCTCCTGCTTCCACCTGTTGTGTGGTACCGATCGCGACCCGCTCGACCACTCCCTCGACGGGGGCGGTGATGCCCGCCTCCATCTTCATGGCCTCGATCGAGGCGACGGCCTGACCGGCTGCGACGCGGTCGCCGACAGCGGCCTTCATCGTCACGACGCCCGAGAACGGCGCCGCCACCTGACCGGGCTTCGAGGTGTCGGCCTTCCCGGCCTGACGCGCCTCGACGTCGATCGACCGGTCGCGCACGAACACCGGACGCAGCTGACCGTTCAAGGTCGTCATGACCGTGCGCATGCCCTTGTCGTCGGCGTCGCCGACGGCTTCGAGGCCCACGAACAGCTGCACGCCGCGCTCGATCTCGACGGTGTGCTCGCCGCCGGCCTGCAGGCCGTAGAGGTAGTCGGCCGTGT
This sequence comes from Microbacterium sp. JC 701, assembly GCF_021026215.1. Classification (NCBI taxonomy): domain Bacteria; kingdom Bacillati; phylum Actinomycetota; class Actinomycetes; order Micrococcales; family Microbacteriaceae; genus Microbacterium; species Microbacterium sp. JC 701. The sequence goes on along the minus strand of NZ_JAJNCV010000001.1, from coordinate 1,555,171 downwards.
CGAGCACGCTGAGATCGCCGAAGGTCGCGCGGGTCTCGAGGAAGGTGCGCGTGGGCCCCGGGAACAGCAGGGTGTTGAGGCGGGCGCGGCGCTCGGCCGACTCCCCCGCCAGCGCGGCGGCGTCGTCGTCGGTCAACGGGGTGACGCCGATCTTGGCCTCGCGTCCTGCGAGCACCTTCGAGCGGAACGGCTCCGGCCAGCCGCCCGGCAGGTCGCCGAGCTCTCCCGCCATGAACGACACGACCGAGTCGGGCACGTCGTACTTCTCGGGGTTCCGCTCGAAGTCGGCGGGGTCGGCCTTCACCGCGGCGAGGTGCAGCGCGAGGTCGCCCACCACCTTCGACGACGGCGTGACCTTGGGCACCCGGCCCAGGATGCGGTCGGCCGCGGCGTACATGTCCTCGATGAGCTCGAAGTCGTCGGCGAGGCCCAGCGCGATCGCCTGCTGCCGCAGGTTCGACAGCTGTCCGCCCGGGATCTCGTGACGGTACACGCGCCCCGTCGGACCGGCGAGTCCCGACTCGAACGGGCGGTACAGGTGGCGCACGGCCTCCCAGTACGGCTCGAGATCGCTCACGGCGCCGAGATCGAGGCCCGTGTCGCGATCGGTGTGCGCGAGCGCGGCGACGAGCGCCGACAGCGACGGCTGGCTCGTGGTTCCCGCCATGGGCGCCGACGCCGCGTCGACGGCATCCGCCCCCGCCGCCGAAGCGGCCAGCAGCGTCGCGAGCTGCCCGCCCGCGGTGTCGTGGGTGTGGACGTGCACCGGCAGGTCGAAGCGCTCGCGCAGCGCCGTCACGAGCTTCGCGGCGGCGGCCGGACGCAGCAGGCCCGCCATGTCTTTGATCGCGAGGACGTGGGCGCCCGCGTCGACGATCTGCTCGGCCAGGCCCAGGTAGTAGTCGAGCGTGTAGAGCTTCTCGGCTGGGTCGAGCAGGTCTCCGGTGTAGCAGACCGCGACCTCGGCGACCGCGGTGCCGGTGGCCAGCACGGCGTCGATCGCGGGGCGCATCTGCGACACGTCGTTGAGCGCGTCGAAGATGCGGAAGATATCGACTCCGGATGCCGCGGCCTCGGCCACGAACGCATCGGTGACCTCCGTGGGGTACGGGGTGTACCCGACGGTGTTGCGCCCGCGCAGCAGCATCTGGATCGCGACGTTCGGAAGGGCCTGGCGCAGCGCGTCGAGGCGCTCCCACGGGTCTTCGCCGAGGAAGCGCAGGGCGACGTCGTAGGTCGCCCCACCCCACGCCTCGACCGACAGCAGCTGCGGCGTCATGCGCGCGACGTACGGGGCGACCCGCACGAGGTCGCGCGTGCGCACGCGCGTGGCCAGCAATGACTGGTGGGCGTCGCGGAAGGTGGTCTCGGTGACGGCGAGGGCCGTCTGCTCGCGCAGGGCGCGGGCGAAGCCGACCGGGCCGAGCTCCTGCAGGCGCTGGCGCGAGCCCGCCGGAGCGGCATCCGCGAGATCGACGCGCGGGAGCTTGGCGGCGGGGTCGATCGACAGCGGGTTCTCGCCGTTCGGGCGGTTGACCGTGGTGTCGACGAGCCACGACAGGATCTTCGTGCCGCGGTCCTTCGACTCGCGCCCCTTCAGCAGCTCGGGACGCTCGTCGATGAACGACGTACTCAGGTCGCCCGCGACGAACGCCGGGTCGTCGAGCACGGCCTGTAGGAAGGGGATGTTCGTCGAGACGCCGCGGATGCGGAACTCCGCCAGGGCACGGCGGGCGCGGGCGACCGCGGCCGGGAAGTCGCGGCCGCGGCACGACAGCTTCGACAGCATGGAGTCGAAGTGCGGGCTGACCTGCGAGCCCGCGGCGGTCGTGCCGCCGTCGAGGCGGATGCCGGCGCCACCGGGCGAGCGATACGTGGTGATCTTGCCCGTGTCGGGGCGGAAGCCCTGCGTGGGGTCTTCGGTGGTGATGCGGCACTGCAGCGCCGCACCGCGCAGGTGGATGTCGTCCTGCTGCAGGTGCAGCTCGGCGAGGGTCGCGCCCGCGGCGATGCGCATCTGCGACTGTACGAGGTCGACGTCGGTGACCTCCTCGGTCACGGTGTGCTCGACCTGGATGCGGGGGTTCATCTCGATGAAGACGACTTCGCCCGTGCGGGGGCCGGCGGTCTCGAGAAGGAACTCGACGGTTCCGGCGTTCTGGTACCCGATCGAGCGGGCAAAGGCCACGGCGTAGCGGTGCAGGTCCTGCCGCACGGCGTCGTCGAGGTTCGGCGCGGGCGCGATCTCGATGACCTTCTGGTGGCGACGCTGTACCGAGCAGTCGCGCTCGAACAGGTGCACGGTCTCGCCCGCGGCATCCGCGAGAATCTGCACCTCGACGTGACGCGGGCGCTGCACGGCCTGCTCGAGGAACATGCGGGGGTCGCCGAACGCGCTCTGCGCCTCGCGCATGGCCTCGGCCAGGGCCGGGGCGAGCTCGCCCTTCGACTCCACGCGGCGCATTCCGCGCCCGCCACCGCCGGCGACGGCCTTGGCGAAGATCGGGAAGCCGATCTCGTCGGCCTGCGCGAGCAGCTCGTCGATGTCGGCGGAGGCCGGCGTCGAGCGCAGTACCGGCACTCCGGCCGAGATCGCGTGCTCCTTGGCCGTCACCTTGTTGCCCGCCATGGCGAGCACCTCGGCGGGCGGCCCGATGAAGGTGATGCCGTGGGCGGCGGCCTTCTCGGCGAGCTCCGGGTTCTCGGACAGGAAGCCGTAGCCCGGGTAGATGGCATCCGCCCCGCACTCACGAGCCACGCGGATGATCTCGTCGACGTCGAGGTAGGCGCGCACGGGGTGTCCCCGCTCGCCGATCTGGTACGCCTCGTCCGCCTTCAGACGGTGGAGCGAGGCGCGATCTTCGTACGGGTAGACCGCGACGGTGCGCGCTCCGACCTCGTAGGCGGCACGGAACGCGCGAATCGCGATCTCTCCGCGATTGGCGACCAGGATTTTCGAGAACATGCGCACCTCACGTCAAGCTGGCGGAGCTGAATGTGCTCACAGCCTAGGGGACGGTAACGTGGACTCTCGTGCACGTACTCTCCGTCAGCTCTCTCAAAGGCGGGGTCGGCAAGACGACCGTGACACTCGGGCTGGCTTCCGCAGCCTTCGCACGTGGCGTTCGCACTCTCGTCGTCGACCTCGACCCTCAGTCCGACGTGTCGACCGGGATGGACATCCAGGTCGCCGGTCGGCTCAACATCGCCGATGTCCTGGCCAACCCCAAAGAGAAGGTCGTCCGACAGGCGATCACCTCGAGCGGGTGGGCCAAGGTGCACCCCGGCACCATCGACGTGCTGATCGGCAGCCCGTCGGCCATCAACTTCGACGGGCCGCACCCCAGCGTGCGCGACGTGTGGAAGCTCGAGGAAGCCCTCGCGACCATCGAGAGCGAGTACGACCTCGTGCTCATCGACTGCGCCCCCTCGCTCAACGCCCTCACGCGCACCGCGTGGGCCGCGAGCGACCGCGTCGTGGTCGTCACCGAGCCCGGCCTGTTCTCTGTCGCCGCTGCCGACCGCGCTCTGCGCGCGATCGAGGAGATCCGCCGCGGTCTCTCGCCGCGCCTGCAGCCCCTCGGCGTCGTGGTCAACCGCGTGCGCCCGCAGTCGATCGAGCACCAGTTCCGCATCAAAGAACTGCGCGACATGTTCGGCCCGCTCGTGCTCAACCCGCAGCTGCCCGAGCGCACCTCGCTCCAGCAGGCGCAGGGTGCCGCCAAGCCGCTGCACGTGTGGCCCGGCGACTCCGCGCAGGAACTCGCGGCCGACTTCGACGCGCTTCTCGACCGGATCGTGCGCACCGGCCGCATCCCGGTCGAGTCCGAGGCCCCGCAGGCCTGATCCTTTCCACGAAGACGCCGTCCCGCTGCCTCGCAGCCGGGCGGCGTCTCTCGTTCGCGCCCGGGCCACTGGCGCGGACTCAGGTCCCTGAGCCTGTCGAAGGGCCCAGGACCCGCGTCCGCAAGAACACAGGTCCCTGAGCCTGTCGAAGGGCCCGGGACCCGCGTCCGCAAGAACACAGGTCCCTGAGCCTGTCGAAGGGCCCGGGACCCGCCGCGGACGAACCCAGGTTCATGAGCCTGCCGAAGGGCCCGGGACCCGCCGCGGACGAACCCAGGTCCCCGAGCCTGTCGAAAAGCCCGGGACCCGCCGCGGACGAACCCAGGTCCCTGAGCTTGTCGAAGGGCCCGGGACCCGCGTCGGACGCGTCATCCGCGCGAACCCAGGTCCCTGAGCCTGCCGAAGGGCCCGGGACCCGCCGCGGCACCGGTGGCTTCGACAAGCTCAGCTACCTCGAGCTCCACAAAGCAGAATCCCGGATGCCATGGCATCCGGGATCTCGAAGATGAAACGCGTCAGGCGGTGCGGGCGGCCCGGCGGGCGGCGAGCTCGTCGACGGCGTCGGGCGTCGCCTTCTCGAAGTCGACGAGCGTGGATTCGACCTCGCGCAGCACCTTGCCGACGGCGATGCCGAAGACGCCCTGACCGCGGCTGACGAGGTCGATGACCTCGTCGTTCGAGGTGCACAGGTAGACCGAGGCGCCATCGCTCATGAGGGTCGTTCCGGCGAGGTCGCGGATGCCCGCGGCACGCAGCTGGTCGACCGCGGTGCGGATCTGCTGCAGCGAGATACCGGTGTCGAGTAGGCGCTTGACGAGCTTGAGCACGAGGATGTCGCGGAAGCCGTAGAGACGCTGCGACCCGGAGCCGCTCGCACCGCGGACCGTCGGGACGACGAGTTCGGTGCGGGCCCAGTAGTCGAGCTGGCGGTACGTGATCCCGGCGGCGCGAGCGGCGACCGCACCGCGGTAACCGGTGTCGTCGTCCATCTCGGGCAGACCGTCGGTGAAGAGGAGGTCGGTGGCGAACCGGGGTTCGCCGACTGCGTCGCCAGCGTTCATGCTCGCGCCCTCCTCATCTGTCGTTTCCTCCACGCTAGATCAGCGAGGGTCCCCCGGCAATGACATCCGCTCCGAGGGCCGCGGCGTGTCGCACTCAGGACAGGATCCGCTCCAGCGCCTCGCGCACGAACATGCCGCGGACCTCGTCGAGACGCGCCGCGAGCTCGGGAGCGAGCTCGTTCGCCTTCGCGCGCGACGAGGCGTCGGGGCGCCGCAGCAGGGCCGACAGAGCCGATTCGACGAGCGAGACCTCGCGCTCCGCACTCTGGCGCAGGGCGCGCACGTGACGCGGCTCGATGCCGTGGCGATCCAACGCCACGAGCGAGCGCAGCAGCGTCACCGTCTGCTCGGGATACGTGTCGGATGCCGTGATGACGCCGGTGCTGATCGCGTCGTTGAGCAGCTGCGGAGCGGAACCCGCGGCCGCCAGCAGCTCGTCGCGGCGGTAGCGGCGCGGCGTGTTCGTCATCGACGGGATCGACGTCGGCGGAGCGGGATTGCGGCCCGCGTCGAGCTCGGCGAGGTAGTCGCGGATCACGACGAGCGGCAGGTAGTGGTCGCGCTGCAGCGTGAGCGCCATGCGCAGGCGCTCGAGATCGGCGGGCGAGAACTTGCGGTAGCCCGACTCGGTGCGCGTGGGCGTGACGATGCCCTGCACCTCGAGGAAGCGCAGCTTGCTCGAAGTCAACGCCGGGAAGTCGGGGGTGAGGCGGGCGAGCACCTGGCCGATGCTGAGCAGCCCCGCAGCCGCCTGACGACTACGGGAGGGGGCTGCCGGCATCAGCGATCAGCCGCGGGCAGATCGACCGGCGAACCGAAGAAGTTGAGGCGGAACTTGCCGATGCGCACCTCGGAGCCGTTGACGAGCGCCGAACGATCGACCCGCTCGCCGTTGACGTAGCTGCCGTTGAGCGAGCGCTGGTCGACGATCTCGAACGAGGTGCCGGTGCGGGTGATCTCGGCGTGACGACGAGACACGGTCACGTCGTCGAAGAAGAGGTCGGCCTCGGGGTGTCGCCCGACGGTGGTGACGTCGGTGTCGAGCAGGTAGCGGGCGCCGGTCGTCGGGCCGGAGCGGACGATCAGCAACGCGGCGCCGGAGGGCAGTGCGTCGATCGCCTCGAGCTCGGCCTCGCTGAGGTCGGCCCCGAAGGGGACGAACGACAGATCGGCGTCGTGGGTCTGGGTCGTGTCGTGCGCCCGGTCGTTCGCTGCGGCGTCGGCCGCGCGTCGGATGTCGTCGCGCTCGAATCGGCTGGTCTCGTCCACGGCTTCTCCTTCTGTTTCACCATAACCGATCGGTCGACGAGGGGGAGATCGACCGATCTCGAGCGGGCTATGGCGATGCGTGTTTACGTCTCGATCCGTCGACACCGACACCGCGGTTCGGGCCGCGGAGACGACCGACGAGACACTCGAACCTATCGACCCGGGCGGGGCCGTGTCGAGTCTGCTTCACCCCGACACGCCCACGATCGCGAAAGCGCTCCCGAATCGGGGGCCGCGCATCGGCCGCAGCCCGCTCCCAGGCCCGGTGTCGGAGGTCGTCAGTAGGGTCGAGGAGTGACCTCTTCTCCGACCCCGCACCGCCGGGCCCGCCTGCCCCGCTGGACCGCCGCGCTGGCCGCCGGTCTGCTCGCCGCAGCCGCTCTGCTCGTGCCCGCTCTGCCCGCCGCCGCGCACGACGAGCTGGTCTCCACCGACCCCTCCGCCGACGCCGTGCTCGACGCCCTTCCCGCGCAGATCACCTTCACCTTCAGCGCCGACGTCCTTACCGACGCCGGGGCGACGGTCGTCGAGGTGAAGGACGCATCGGGGGCGTCGCTGGCCGATGGCGCGCCCGAGGTCTCGGGCACCACGGTCACGCAGTCGCTGGCGGGCGCGGCATCCGGAGCGGTCAGCGTCGTCTGGCGCGTCGTGTCGAGCGACGGCCACCCCATCAGCGGCGATTTCGCCTTCACGGTGCCGGCCGCAGCGCCCACCCCCTCGGCGACTCCCACGACGACCACCCCCGCGGTGAGCCCGACCCCGTCTGCGACGTCCGCACCGAGCGCTGATCCGACCTCGAGCGCGACCGCGGCACCGGTCGACGAGGCTTCCGCACCCTCTCCCCTGCCCTTGATCCTGCTCGCGGTGATCCTCGTGATCGTGGCCGGGGTGCTGGTCTACGTCTTCGCCTCCCGCAGCGGTCGTAAGACCGCCGGTGGCGGCACCGCCGGGCGATAGGCTGGAACCATGCCTCATTACGATCTGGTCATTCTTGGTGCGGGTCCCGGCGGGTACGTCGCCGCCGTCCGCGGCGCACAGCTCGGACTGTCGGTCGCGATCGTCGAAGAGAAGTACTGGGGCGGTGTGTGCCTCAACGTGGGCTGCATCCCCTCCAAGGCCCTCCTGCGCAACGCCGACCTCGCGCACACGTTCCACGCGAAGGCCGACCTGTTCGGCATCTCGGGTGACGTCACCTTCGACTTCGGCAAGGCGTTCGACCGCTCGCGCAGCGTCGCCGCCGGCCACGTCAAGGGCATCCACTACCTGATGAAGAAGAACAAGGTCACCGAGTACGAGGGCCGCGGCTTCTTCGCCGACGACCACACGATCGACGTGACCAAGACCGACGGCTCCAAGGAGCAGGTCACGTTCGACAACGTCATCATCGCCACGGGTTCGACCGTGCGCCTCCTCCCCGGCGTCACCCTGTCGGAGAACGTCGTCACCTACGAGGAGCAGATCCTCACCCGCGAGCTCCCCGAGTCGATCGTCATCGTCGGCGCCGGCGCCATCGGCATGGAGTTCGCGTACGTCATGACGAACTACGGCGTGAAGGTCACGATCATCGAGTTCCTCGACCGTGCACTGCCGAACGAAGACGCCGAGGTCTCGAAGGAGATCCAGAAGCAGTACAAGGGCTACGGCGTCGACATCCTCACCTCGACCAAGGTCGAGTCGGTCACCGACCACGGCGACAAGGTCACCGTCGCCTACACGGCGAAGGACGGCTCGCAGAGCTCGATCGACGCCGACCGCGTGCTCATGTCGATCGGCTTCGCCCCCAAGGTCGACGGCTTCGGTCTCGAGAACACCGGCGTCAAGCTGACCGAGCGCGGCGCCATCGAGATCGACGACCACATGCGCACCAACGTGCCGCACATCTACTCGATCGGCGACGTCACCGCCAAGCTGCAGCTGGCCCACGTGGCCGAAGCGCAGGGCGTCGTGGCCGCCGAGACCATCGCCGGCGCCGAGACGCAGACGCTGGGCGACTACCGCAACATGCCCCGCGCCACCTTCTGCAACCCGCAGGTCGCCTCGTTCGGCCTCACCGAGCAGCAGGCGCGCGACGCCGGTCACGACATCAAGGTCGCGAAGTTCCCCTTCTCGGCCAACGGCAAGGCCAACGGCCTCGGCGAGCCCGTCGGCTTCGTCAAGCTCGTCGCCGACGCCGAGACGCTCGAGCTCATCGGCGGCCACCTCATCGGCCCCGACGTGTCGGAGCTGCTGCCCGAGCTGACCCTGGCGCAGAAGTGGGACCTCACCGCCCTCGAGGCCGCACGCAACGTGCACACCCACCCGACGCTGTCGGAAGGCCTGCAGGAGGCCTTCCACGGCCTCACCGGCCACATGATCAACCTCTGATCAGCTGATCGACGAAAGGCCCGCCCGGTTCGCCCGGGCGGGCCTTTCGTGATCTCGAGGGTCTTGGCTGCAGCCGTGACGTCGCTCGCGGCGCGAGGAACACCGCGAGACTGCATCTCGCTGACAACTCTGCGTCACGCTGCAACGAACTCGTCAGCGAGATGCAGTCTCGGCGTCAGGAGCGACCGCGAGAGCGAACCCGGGGGCTCACGCGCGGGCTCAGTGCCCCAGAGCGCCGGCTCACGCGCGGGCTCAGTGCCCCAGAGCGCGGCCGAGCTTCGATCCGGATGCCGCGGGCCGGCCCCCGGCGGCGGCCACGGCCGCGTCGACCGCGGCGAAGAACTTCGCGCGCCCGGCGTCGTCGGAGGGGCCAGCGGGGCCGAGCTCCACCTCCCACTCGCGCCAGGACGAGTCGACACCGCGTCGCTCGTCACGGGCCCGCACCCGGTCGTCGACGAACTCCGCGACGAGGGCGCCCTCGGCATCCGTCAGCGCGTACGCCGTGCGCTGGTTGCGCACGCGCGCGAGCGGGAGGAACGGCGGTCGCGCCCACGCGGAGACGGCTTCTTGGATCTCAGCCGGAACGACGGGATCGGCGTCGTCGTCGGCCACCTCGCCGAGCGGCCACTGGGTCTCGCGTCGCCCACCGCCCTCGCGGGGGCCCTTCACGTGCCAGCCCTCGTCGGGCCCGCCGCGACGGCGGCGCACCGCGATGCCCTTGCGGGACAGATCGTGGTGCGCCGTGTCGACGTAGCGGGCGTCGAGGTCGCGCGGTTCGGGCTCCCCGACACTCACCACACCCGGCAGCGCCGACCAATCGGGAAGGGGCGTGTCGTCATCGACGTCGTACTTCGACTCGATCTCGACGTTCGAGGCCCCGGATGCCGGGCCGCCCGAGGGGCCTGCGCTCAATCGTCGCGTCCGTCGGCGTCGGGGTTGATGTCTTCGGTCTCTTCGGCGAACACGAAGACCGCCTGCGTGGGGCCGTCGGAGTCGCCCGTGTTCTCGAGACCGCCGTCGCGGCGGTAGACGAGCTGACCCTCGCTGTAGGGCATGATCAGCGTGTCGTCGGACTCGTTGTCGAGGGGAAGGACCTGCCCGTCGAGCGGGCCTCCGGAAAGTCGTGCGATAGCCATGACCTCAGCGTAGACGGCGCCCTCCTTGCGGGCCGGTGACTTGACAGGGCTCGCCTAGAATCGCTCGGGTGACGACGACCGACCTGCCCGGAGATCGCCCGTTCGTCCTGCTGGCCACGCGCGCGGAGGACCGCCCGGCCGACGAGGAGTACGCGCTCTTCCTGCGGTATACGGGCCTCCCACCCGAACGGCTGCGCCGCATCCGTCTCGAACGCGATGCCCTCCCCGCGCTCGATCTCGACGAGGTGTCGGGCATCCTCGTCGGCGGAAGCCCCTTCAACGCATCCGACCCGTTCGAGCGCAAGTCGGCGGTGCAGCGCCGGGTCGAGGCCGAGATGGCCGCCCTGGTCGACGAGGTGGTCGCTCGCGACCTGCCTTTCTTGGGCGCGTGCTACGGCGTCGGCACTCTCGGGACGCACCTCGGAGCCCCCATCGACGGCACCTTCGCCGAACCCATCAGCGTCGTCGACGTGACCCTCACCGAGGCGGGGCGCGCCGATCCGCTCGCCGCGGGCCTGCCCTCGACCTTCTCCGCCTTCGTCGGCCACAAAGAGGCGATCAGCGCCCTCCCGCCCGAGGCGGTGTTGCTGGGGTCGTCGCCGACGTGCCCGGTGCAGATGTTCCGTCTCGGATCCCACGTGTATGCGACGCAGTTCCACCCCGAGCTCGACGTCGACGGCATCGTCACGCGTATCCACGCCTACGCGGAGTACGGCTACTTCGCCTCCGACGAGCTCGACCTCACCCTCTCGGCAGTGCGCCGCGCCCCCGTGACGGAACCGTCGCGGATGCTGCGCACGTTCGTCGAGCGCTACGCCCGCTGACCTCGGCGGCTCGGCGCTGACCTCAGCGCACGCGCACCGTCGAGCGTGCGAGCACGATCGGCGCGGTGACCGCGGGGTGCGCGAGCCGCAGGTACGGCTCGAGCCCGAGGTCGACCAGGTGCACGCTCCCCGCCAGCTCGGGACCGCGCCCGCGCACGAGGCCGGCCTTGACCGCGCCGAAGGTGACGGTGACATCGGCGGCGAGCACGGCGGCATCCGCCGTCCCGTCATCGGGGTCGAGGCCGCTGGGCAGATCGACGGCGACGATGCGGGGACGAGCGTCGAGCGCGAGGATCTTCTCGACGAGCGCACGGGCGCTGCCACGCAGCCGCCGGTCGGCGAGACGGCCGATGCCGAGGATCCCGTCGACCATGACGCGGTAGTCGGCGATCCGCGCGCACGCGTCGGTTCCCGAGCACTCGCGCACACCCGCGGCGACAGCCGCGTCGAGCGCCGCGCGATGCACGCGGTCGCGCACGAGCACGACGTCGACCGAGGCTCCCGCGCGGGCCAGCTCGGCCGCGGCGTACAGGGCGTCTCCGCCGTTGTCGCCCGCGCCCGCGAGGACGAGCACCGGCCCCGGATGGGCCGCGAGCTCGTCGGAGACCACGTCGGCCAGAGCCGCCGCGGCGCGGCGCATCAAAGGCACGCCCTGCTCGAGCAGCGGCTTCTCGGCGGCGCGCACGGCGTCGGCGGTATAGGCCGGTGTGCGCTCGGCCGCGAGCGGGGCCGCGCGCTCAGACATGCGACTTCGCCTCCGCAGCGCTCTCGCGCTCGGCGGCGGCGGGATCGCTCTTCGCGAGCGTCTCGCGCTCCTTCTTCTCGGCCTCGCGCGCCGCGTCGAGCTCACCGGTCGCCGCGCGCACGGCCTTCTCGGCCCGGCGCACGCGGAACTGGATGAGGGTCGACGCACCGTACTTCGCGCGGACGCGGTCGAGATCCTCCTCGGTGGCCACTGTGATGTAGGCCCCGGCGATGAGGATCACCTGGCTCGACAGGTTGAGCCACAGCAGCAACGCGATGAGCGAGGCGAACGTCGCCAGGAGGGGGTTGCTGGTGGCGCCGCCGACGAACAGTCCCGACAGCTGCTGCAGGACGACCAGCCCGACACCGCCCAGGAGGGCTCCGCGCAGGAGCGTGCTGCGACGCGTCTTCACGCCCGACAGTGCCGCGAAGGCCACGGCCACCGCGGCGGTGTCGAGCACCAGCACGACCGCGGTCGAGAGCAGCCACGTCAGCACCGCCGAGACCCAGGAGTCGGCGGAGATCCCCAGCAGCTCGCGCACGAAGGTGAGCCCCGCGGTGGCGAGGAAGGTCACGATCGCCGCACCCACCAGCGCGACGCCGATGCCGAGCGCGACGAGGAGGTTGCGCACGATCACGAGGATCGGCAGCGTGTCGTCGGTGGTCACCCCGGCGATCTGCCGGAACGCCGAACGCAGCGACCCGATGGCGCCGATGGCTGCACCCAGCAGACCGAGGATCGCGATGATCCCGGCGATCGTGAATTCGGGTGCCTTGATTCCGTCGAGCTGGAGCAGCCCGTTGGGGCCCACGAGACCCGGCACGACGCTGTTGACGGAACGCTCGAGGGCGGCGATCCCGTCGGGGTTGCCGGCGAGCCACACGGTCGCGAACGAGAAGCCCAGCAGCACCGCGGCGAAGAGGCTGAAGAGGGTGCGGTAGGTGACACTGTCGGCCAGCATCGGACCACGCGCTCCCGAGTAGACGAGGAAGGCGCGCACGAGGCGGAGCGACAGAGCCCACGCCGTGACGCGACGGATGAGGTCGGCCATGGGGTCAGGGTATCCGCGCGAGACGCCTCGCACCGCGGGGCTTGACCGATCCGGGGCGGCGCGACAGTCTGCGCCGCCCCTCACAGCGCCGCCCGCGCCAGCGACCACCCCGCCCCGAGCACCAGGACGGGCCCGAAGGCCACCTCGGCCCGGCGCCCTGCTGCCGCCCACGCCGCGATGCCCGCTGCGGCTCCGCCCGCGAAGGCGACGAAGAGGGCGGATGCCACGGCGCCCGGGCCGAACCAACCCAGCGTCGCGCCGACCAAGGCAGCGAGCTTGACGTCTCCCCCGCCGAACGCCGCCGGACGGGCGAGGTGCAGCACGAGACAGACGCCGAAGGCGGCGAGCGCTCCCCCGGCCACCGCGACCGCCCGGCCGGGTTGGCCGAGCACGCCCGCGGCGACCGCCATCAGCGCGAGCACCGCGATCGTCGACGGGATGACGACGACGTCGGGGATCCGGTGGGTGCGCGCGTCGATCACGGCGAGCACGACACCGGCCACGCCGAAGACCGACAGCGCGAGCAGGAGTACCACCGGCATCCGGGGTCAGGCGTCGAGCACGAACAGGCCGACGCGCACGATCGCCCCCGGATCGATGCCCTCGGCCTCGCGCACCGCACGCTTGAGCGGCAGCACGTACATGTCACTCGCCTGCGGGAAGATCGACGTGCGCCAGGTCGTCGCCCCGATGGTCGCGTCGACGCGCACTCCCCCGAAACCCCGGCGGAAGGTCTGCACCTCGCGGATCTCCTCGCTCAGCTCGGGCGGTACGGCCACGAAGTACCAGTCGCTGTCGGAACGGGCCTCCCACCGGAACACGTCGCCCTCGAAGTCGACGATCACGACACTGCCCTCGGCATCCGGAACCTCCTCGGTGATGTGGCGGTCACGTTACCCGGGTGCTCCGACACCCGTGCGCGCCGTCCCCCTGGGGAGAAGCCGCGACACCGCGATGTCGACCGCGACGGCGACCGCCACCGCGCACACGTAGACGACGAGGTCGCGTGCATCGAACCCGGTGCCCAGCAGCAGCGCCACCGGCGGCACGCGCTCGGCCAGCGCGAGCGGCACCCCGGTCAACTGCAGCAGTTCGACGCCCACGCACCACACGGCCGCGGCCCCGGCGAGCGCGAAGCGCGGAGCGCGCGGGAAGAGCAGGACGAGTCCGGTGAAGGCGGCCACCGCGTACAGCGCGTCGCCCGCGACGTCGGTCGCCGTCGACCCGGGCAGAGCCTTGTGCACGAGCAGCCCCGCGGCGATGACGGCGGCGAGCGCGACGAGGGCCGCGAGACGACGCCGCCTCACGCGAGGATCCCCGCCGCCCGCGCAGGTTCGGCGTAGGCGCGGGCGAGGGAGTCGACGGTGTCGTGGGCGTTGAGCCCGCTCGGATTCGGCAGCACCCAGGTCGGCACCCCGGCGATCGCCTCGTCCTGTCGCCCCGCCGCGGCCTTGGGGCGGCCGAAGCCCTGCCGGTACGCGGTGAGGCCGACCACGGCGACGGCGCGAGGGCTCCACGCGGCGACCCGGTCGACGAGAGCTGCGGCACCCTCGCGCAGTTCGTCGCGCGACAGCTCGTCGGCGCGGGCCGTCGCGCGGGCCACGAGATTGCTCACCCCCACCCCCGCGTCGAAGATCAGCCGGCGGTCGTCGTCGCCGAGCGGCTCGGAGTACGCCGGCAGGCGCGGGAGGATGCCCGCCTTCACCAGCGCGGGCCAGAACCGGTTTCCGGGTCGCGCGAAGGGGGTGCCGGTGGCCGCGGTCCACAGGCCGGGGTTGATGCCGACGAACAGCAGGCGGACGCCCGGCTCGACGAGGTCGGGCCGCGTGGCATCCCGGAACGACTCGAGCTCGGCGCGCGTATATCCCATGAGACCACTATGACCACTACCTCGGGACGACCCTGGGCGTCTGCCAGGATCGGAGGAATGGATGCCGTGCCCGCCCTCACCGAGATCCCTCCCGCGCAGTTCGTCATCGTCGGCGACAACGTGCGCCTGGCCACCTACTCGTGGGGCGATGTCGAGGCCGATCCGGTGCTGTGCGTGCACGGCTTCGGCTCGAGCACCCGCGACAACTGGGTCAACACGGGCTGGGTGCGCGACCTGCTGCGTGCGGGTTACCGCGTGATCGCGGTCGACCAGCGCGGTCACGGCGCGAGCGAGAAGCCCTACGACGCCGCGTCGTACACGATGCCCACGCTCGTCTCCGACCTGGTGGCGGTGCTCGACACCTACCTCGTCGACCAGGTGCGCTACCTCGGCTACTCGCTCGGCGGCCGCGTGGGCTGGCAGCTCGCCGTCGACGCCCCCGAGCACGTCGAGCGGGCGGTGCTCGGCGGGATTCCCGACGGTCGTCCCCTCGCTCGTCTGCGGGTCGATCAGGCGCGCGCGTTCCTGGATCACGGCGAGCCGGTTCAGGATGCCACGACCCTGCGCTACGTCTCGCTCGCCGAGCGCGTGCCGGGCAACGACCTGCGGGCCCTGGTCGCGATCGCCGAGGGCATGCGCCTGGGCGAGACCGACCCCGACCCCTCGTCGCCCCCGCAGCAGCCGGTGCTCATCGCAACCGGCACCGACGACCCCATCCACGACCAGTCGGCGCACCTCGCGGGCCTGCTCCCCCGCGGCGAGTTCGCCGACATCCCGAAGCGGCACCACGTCAACGCGCCGGGCTCGCGGGCGTTCCGCGAGGCGGGCCTGGAGTTCCTCGGCCGCTGACGCGTTCGCGCGACCTCAGGCGCAGTCGTACACGGTCGAGGGAGCCGAGCTGTCGGTCGCGCAGTGCTGCGTGACCCAGTCGCGGATCTGCGCCGAGCTCGACGTCGTCGACGCGGACGACCCCGGGGCACCCGACCCGCGCTGCTCGCCGCCGATGACATAGCGCACCTCACCCGACTGCACCATCGAGACGAACGCGTCGAGGGTGGGCACGGCATCCGTGCCGTTGAAGCCGCCGATGGGCAGGAACGACCCGCCGTCCGAGGCGACGATCAGCTGCGCGGCCGACTGCGCCCCGAAGGTCGCGGCGAGGTACGTGCCGCCGGTGCTGTGCGACTCAAGCCACGACAGCAGAGCCGTATCGGCGCCCGTGCTGCCGGAGCCCGGGAAGGCCGCGCCGCCGTCGCGCGTGCGGCCCTGTCCCGTGCCGCCCTGCGCGAAGCCCTGACCGGATCGGCCCTGCCCCGCCCCGAAGCCCTGACCGGTGCCCGAGCCCGGCGCGGTGCCCGACCCGGGCGCGCCGCCCGAGCCCTGCCCCGGAGCCTGCCCGGCGCCCGGCGCTCCGCCCGCGAAGCCGGCGCGGCCGAAGTCTCCGCCCGAGACCTCCGACACGCCCCCGGCGACGGGGTTGATGGAATTGGGGTGGGCGATGGTGACCGCCGACCACACCGCCGGGGTCAGCAGCAGCCCGATCATCAGCGCCGAGGTCACGAGCAGCCGGGATCCGCGACGCAGCACCAGCAACACGATCGCGGCGGCGGCGGCGAGGGCCTGCACGATCGACACCGGGACGCTGTATCCGCCCATCGCGATGCCGATGCCCAGCGCCGTCGCCCCGGCCGCGCCGACGATCACCACCTGGGGCCAGGTCTTGCCGGCGCGATGCGCGACGGCCAGCGCGGTCGCCACCGTCAGCGCGAGAGGAACGGCGAGGGCCGCGGTGTAGAACTGGTGCATCCCGGCGACCGCCGAGAACATCGCCGCGAACGTCGCCGTCCACACCGTCAGCAGCACGGTCAGCGGCCGCGAGAACCGCAGCACCCACAGCACGACGATCGCCACCAGCGCGGCCGGGACGAGCCACGCGATCTGCCCGGCCAGCTGCGCGTTGAACAGGCGCAGCACTCCGGGGTCGCCCGAGAACGGCGGGGTGAACGACTCGAACGAGCCGATGTCGGCGGTCGCCGAGAAGCGCCCCAGACCGTTGTAGCCGAACACCATCTCCCACGGGTTGTTCGACAGGGTGCTGCCGACGTAGGGGCGGCTCCCCGCCGGGATGAGCGAGACGATGGCCACCCACCACAGCGAGGCCGCAGCGCTCACCGCACCCGCGACGAGGAGGTGCCCGAGGCGCCGCGCCCACGACTGCCGCGTGAACAGGTAGGCGGCGGCCAGCGCCGGCCACACCGCCCACGCCTCGAGCATGTAGAACTGGAACGACAGTCCCACCAGCGCCCCCGCCGCGACCAGCCAGCCGAGGCTGCGCTGCTCGACGGCCCGCACCGCCGCCCACGCGGTGAGCGAGAGCCCGAGCACGAAGAAGGCCTCGGGCTGGTTCGAGCGGGCCACCGCCACGAGGATCGGCGTGACCGCCACGACCGCCCCGGCGATGAGGCCCGCGCGCACCCCCGCGAGTCGGCGAGCGGTGACGGCGGTCACGAGGGCCGCACCGACGGCGGCGAGGGCGTTCGGCAGGATCACGGCCCACGCCGAGTAGCCGAACACGCGCGCGAACAGCGCCGGGATCCAGAACGAGCCGGGGATCTTGTCGAGCGTGACAGTGCCCGCCGGGTCGACGGCGCCGAAGAAGAAGTTCGACCAGCTCCTGCTCATCGACAGCGCGATCGAGGCGTAGTACTCGCTCGGTGCTCCCGCCCACACCTGCCACCCGGTCAGCACCAGGGCGCCGAGGCCGATGGCGAGCAGGCCGAGGGTCCAGCCGCCGGGGCGGCGCAGGGCCGGGAGGGCGGGGGCGGCGGCGGACGATGCGGGCAGAGTGGCGGTCACCGGCGCATCGTAGGCAGGCGCTCCCTCACCGCGGCCTAGCGGTTCTTATGCGTGACTGATGAGTGGCGGCCGCGGCATCCGGAGAAGAAGGGTCCGGATGCCGACTCCCCGGGCATCCGCGCCGGTCACGTTCTCGCGTTCAGGCGGTTCAGGAGGCGGAGACGGAGAGCTTCGGAGCCTTCGGCGCCGCGGTGGCCGAGGCCTGCAGCCCGACCCGCACGCTCTGTCCGGCGCCCAGCGTCGCGGCCCAGTCGCTGCCGGTGCAGGTGACCTTCGTGCCGCTGACCGCGCAGCTCATGCCCCAGGCGCTGGTGACGGCCGTGGTGCCGGGGGCGTCGAACGACACGGTCCAGCGCTTCACCGCTCCCGAGGCCGTCAGCGACAGCTCGGCGACGTAGCCCTCGCCCCACACGCTCTGCGGGATCCAGGTCGCGGCCAGGCCCGGGCTCGCGGTCGGCTTGGGGGTGGTGCTCGCGGTCGGCTTGGGCGTCGCGCTTGCGCTCGGCTTCGGCGTCGCGCTGGCCGTCGGCTTGGGCGTGGTGCTCGGCTTGGGCGTCGCGCTCGCGGTCGGCTTCGGCGTCGTGCTCGGCTTGGGCGTCGGACTGGGCGTCGGTGTCTTCACCGGCGTGAGGATCGGCGCGAGAGCCGCCAGCTTCGCTTTCTGCGGCGTCTTCCAGTCATCGGTGACCAGGCCGCCCGTGTCGCCGCTGTTGGGATTGAACGACCAGTACGCGTAGCTGATCTTCGTCTTCGCGAGGTAGCCGACGAGGGACTTCAGCCACGCCTTGTCGCTCGCGGTCTCGTATTTCGTGCCGAACTCGCCGAGCAGCACGGGCGCGGTGTTGGTGCGCACGAGGTAGCCCCAGTTCGCGTCCCACAGCGACTCGAGGTTCGCGGGGTAGTTCGGCGCCGAGAACCACGACTGCTGGTGCACGGTGGCCGGGTAGTCGTGGGGCGAGTAGACGACGCGGTTCTTCACCGTGAGCGAGACGGGAGCCGCGCCCGCGTCCTTCAGGCCGCCGCCCCACCAGGTGCTCGAGCCGTCGTTCTGGCGTTCGACGCCCTCGACGATGATGAGCAGTTTGGGGTTCACCGCGAGCACCGCATTGCCCGCACGCGTGGCGGCGGCCCGCCAGTCGCGCTTCGGGTCGCCGCAGTTCCAGCAGGCGGGGCCGTGGGGTTCGTTGTGCAGGTCGACGCCGATGACGGTGGAGTCGCTCTTGTAGCGCGCCGCGAGCATCTTCCAGTCGTCGATCCACCGCTTCTCGCTGTACTGCGCGGTGTACCAGAGCTCGCTCTGCGCGCCCGAGTCGGGCCGGTGCCGGTCGAGGATCACCGACAGCCCGTGCGCCTTCGCGCGGGCGATGAAGGCGTCCATGAGCTTCAGCGGAGACAGTGTGGCCAGCTGCGGGTTCACGTAGCTGTTGATCGAGTTCGACGACTTCGCCGCGAGGCACTCGTTCGAGAAGGGCAGGCGGATGGTGGTGAAGCCCATGCGCGCGATCTGGTCGAGCCCGTCGTCGAGCGAGATCGACCACAAGCCGTGCGGCGCGCAGTTCGAGGTCTCCATGCCGAACCAGGCGACGGCCTTGATCGTGTAGGGCGTTCCGGATGCCGTGACGATGCTCGCTCCGCGCGTCGACAACCAGCCCGGAAGGGTGGCGGCGGAGGCGGCCGGAGCGGCGACGACCCCGGATGCCAGGAGCACCAGCGCCACCGTGATCGCGGAAACACGGCGCGCCGATCGTCGCAGTGTCGCCCACCGCGCGCGCCATCCGGACATCGGCACCCCCGCGGTCATCGTAGCGGTGCCCGGCGCCGCCCCGCGCACGCGCGAAACGCCGGCATCCCGGCATCCGGCCCCCTGCTCTGACCCGCACGGGACCGCCTCGCGCGATTCGGCGTCGCCGCGTCCGCGATCAGCGACGGTTTCCGTCGTGTTTCCGCGTGTGAAATGTCGAGATCACCATTGATACACCTGACAATCCGCTGATACCGTCGCCGATCATGACTCCTCCGATCGAGCGCAGCGCCGTGCTCGACGACGTCTCGAAGGCGATCGTCGAACAGCTGCAAGAAGACGGGCGCCGGTCGTACGCCGAGATCGGCAAAGCCGTCGGTCTCAGCGAGACGGCCACGCGCCAGCGCGTGCAGAAGCTGCAAGAGGCCGGTGTCCTGCAGATCGTCGCCGTCACCGACCCGCTCCAGCTCGGTTTCGCCCGCCAGGCGATGATCGGCGTGCGCGTGTCGGGAGACACCCGCGTGGTCGCCGGGGCCATGAGCGAGATCCCGGGCGTCACCTACGTGGTGTCGACGGCCGGCTCGTTCGACCTGCTCGTCGAGATCGTCTGCGAGAGCGACGACGACCTCATCGACGTGCTCAACGACCGCATCCGGTCGTTGCCCGACGTCGTCTCGACCGAGACGTTCGTCTATCTCAAGCTCCACCGTCAGCTCTACAACTGGGGAACGCGATGACTCTTATCGAAACCGACCAGCATGCCGACCTCCAGGCCAAGGCCCGCGACCACCTCTGGATGCACTTCTCCCGTCAGTCGACGATGACCGACGGTCCCGGGGTGCCGATCATCGTCAAGGGCGAGGGCCACCACATCTGGGATGCCCGGGGCAAGAAGTACATCGACGGGCTCGCGGGCCTGTTCGTGGTGAACGCCGGCCACGGACGGCGCCGCATCGCGCAGGCTGCGGCGAAGCAGGCGGAGGAGCTCGCGTTCTTCCCCCTGTGGTCGTACGCGCACCCCGCGGCCATCGAGCTCGCCGAGCGCCTGGCGAACCTCGCACCGGGCGATCTGAACCACGTCTTCTTCTCCACCGGCGGCGGAGAGGCCGTCGAAACCGCGTTCAAGCTCGCGAAGCAGTACTGGAAGACGCAGGGCAAGCCCACCAAGCACAAGGTCATCTCGCGCGCGATCGCCTACCACGGCACCACGCAGGGCGCCCTGGCGATCACGGGCCTGCCGGTGATGAAGCACATGTTCGAGCCGGTCACCCCGGGCGGATTCCGCGTGCCCAACACCAACTACTACCGCGCCGCCGAGTCGGGCTTCGGCGGCGGCACCCCCGAGGAGTTCGGCCTGTGGGCCGCCGACCGCATCGAGCAGATGATCCAGTTCGAGGGCCCCGAGACCGTCGCCGCCGTCTTCCTCGAGCCCGTGCAGAACGCCGGCGGGTGCTTCCCCGCCCCGGCCGGCTACTTCCAGCGCGTCCGCGAGATCTGCGACAAGTACGACGTGCTGCTGGTCTCCGACGAGGTCATCTGCGCGTTCGGCCGGCTCGGCCACTACTTCGGCGCCTCGGCCTACGACTACCAGCCCGACATGATCACCTTCGCCAAGGCCGTGACCAGCGGGTACTCCCCCCTGGGCGGCACGATCATCAGCGACCGCATCTACGAGCCCTTCGCCCACGGCGACGCGACGTTCCCGCACGGCTACACCTTCGGCGGTCACCCGGTGTCGGCGGCGGTCGCGCTCGAGAACCTCGACGTCTTCGAAGAGGAGGGACTGCTCGAGAACGTGCGCACGAACTCCCCCGTCTTCCGCTCGACGCTCGAGCAGCTGCTCGATCTGCCGATCGTCGGCGACGTGCGCGGCGACGGGTACTTCTTCGGCATCGAGCTCGTCAAAGACAAGGCGACCAAAGAGACCTTCGACGACGACGAGTCCGAGCGCCTGCTGCGCGGATTCCTCTCGAAGGCCCTGTTCGACGCGGGCCTGTACTGCCGCGCCGACGACCGGGGCGACCCGGTCATCCAGCTCGCACCCCCGCTGACCCTCGGTCCCGCGGAGTTCACCGAGATCGAGCAGATCCTGCGCTCCGTGCTGACCGAGGCCTGGACCCGCCTCTGATCTCCGGATGCCGGCGCCACCACGTCGGCATCCGGTCCCTCCCGGCGCCACCCGCGCCGACTCCCCCGCTCCCACCCCGAGCGGTGCTCCGCCCGCTGTACCCCGACATCAGCCCCTCGGACGCGACGCCCGATCGCGCACCGCACCCTCTAGGAGGAGCCACGAACGACAACCTCGCCGCCACGACGGCCGCATCCCGCTCGGGAGCGAAACTCGCCCGCACCCTCGGCCTCTGGTCGATCGTCGGCCTCGGTCTGGGGTACATGACCCCCACCGTCGTCTTCGACACGTTCGGCCTCGTCGCCGAGAAGACGAACAACGTCGTGCCGGCCGCCTACGCGGTCGCGCTCGTCGTGCTGGTCTTCACCGCCATCAGCTACGGCAAGATGGTCCGCGTCATCCCGAGCGCCGGCTCCGCGTACACCTACGCCCGCGAGTCGATCCACCCCGGCGTCGGCTTCGTCGTGGGCTGGACCGCCCTGATCGACTACATGCTGCTGCCGATGGTGAACGCGCTGATCCTGCGCAGCTACATGGAGGCGCTCTTCCCCGACGTGCCCGGCTTCATCTGGGTCATCGTTTTCACCGCGGGCGTCACGGGCGTGATCTACCTGACGATGCGCGGCACCTCGAACGTCAACATGATCCTGCTGGTGTTCTCGATCCTCGTCATGACCGTGTTCGTCGTGATGGTCGTCGTGCAGCTCGTCGGCGGCGCGGGAGCCGGGACCGCGGTCTCGATCGCCCCCTTCGCCCACAGCGAGGTGCAGTTCGGTGCCGTGCTGGCGGGGGCAACCGTGGTGTGCTTCTCGTTCATCGGCTTCGACGCGGTCTCGATGTACTCCGAAGAGGCCAAGACGCCGAAGATCATGCCGCGCGCGATCCTGCTGACCCTGGTCGCCGGTGGCGTCATCTTCCTCGTCGCGGCGTACGTGACGCAGCTTCGCTTCCCCGACTCGACGGCCTTCCCGCAGGAGGCGATCGAAGACAGCACGCTGCCCGAGATCGGCGTGCAGGTCGGCGGTCCGGTGCTGCAGGCGGTGCTCACCGCGGCCGGGTTCGCGGCGACGCTCGCGTCGTGGCTCGCCTCGCACGCGTCGGTCTCGCGCATGCTCATGGTGATGGGCCGCAACAACGTGCTGCCGCGCCGGATCTTCGGCTTCATCAACCCGAAGACCCACACCCCGACCTTCTCGATCGTCATCGTCGGCGTGGTGAGCCTGCTCGCGATCGCGTTCACCCTCGAGCAGATCGCGGCGTACATCAACTACGGCGCGCTCGTGGCGTTCACCTTTGTGAACGTCTCGGTGATCGCGTGGTTCGCGGTGCGACAGGGGCGGCGCAAGACACCGGCCGACATCCTCCGTTACATCGTCATGCCGGCGATCGGCATGGTGCTCACCGGCCTGCTGTGGGTCAACCTCGACATGCACGCCCTCATCGGCGGACTGATCTGGACCGGGATCGGCGTCGTGTACCTGTTGGTGCTGACCCGCGGGTTCCGCCGCCCGATCGCCTCGTTCGATGAGAACGAGCCCGTCACCGGCTTCAACAAGACCATGCCGGGGCCGCGTTCCGAGATCTGACCCGCCCCGCTGACAGGCCGCGGCATCGCTTTCCGGGTGCCGCGGCCTTCGCGCGTCCGGGCACCGCGCCCAACTGACAGCGCTCTCATATCCGGCTGATATCCGCCACCGTCCTGACCGCGCGACCCTGTGCATCGTGACCCCTGCCCCGCCTCTCGCGCGCTGGTGGCGCGAGCCATGGTGGGCGCGCCTCTCGCTCGTGCTCATCGTCGCGGGCTTCGTCGTGCTCACGTGCTGGAACCTCTCGCGCGGGGGCGACTTCTCGTTCTACGAGGCGGCGGCGCGATCGATGTCGCAGTCGTGGCGCGCCCTGTTCTTCGGGGCGTTCGATCCGGCGGCCACGGTCACCCTCGACAAGCTCAGCGGCTTCGCGGTGCCGCAGGCGCTCAGCATCCGCGTGTTCGGCATGTCGGTCTCGGCCATCGCCCTGCCCCAGGTGATCGAGGGTGTGATCACCGTCGTCGCGTGCGCGGTGATCGCGCTGCGATGGGGAGGGCGCGGTGCGGGGCTGGTCGCCGCCGCGGCCGCCGCGTCGACCCCGATCTTCGTGTCGATGTTCGCGCATCCGATGGAAGACGGCCTGCTGACGATGTCGCTTGCGGTCGCGGTGGTGTGGTGGCAGCGCGCGATGCTCACTGCGCGCTGGGGGCCGCTGCTGATGGCGGCCCTCTTCGTCGGCATCGGCTTCCAGGCGAAGATGATGTCGGCGTGGTTCGTGCTGCCGGCGCTGATCGTGGCCACGCTCGTCGCGGTGCCGGACCGCCGTCGCGCCCTCGCCCGCGCCGGTGCGGTGACCGGGGTGTCGGTGGTGGTCTCGGTGGCGTGGATGGTGGTGTTCGCGCTCGTGCCGGCGGGCAGCCGCCCCTACGTCGACGGGTCGACCGACGACGACATCTTCGCGATGGTGTTCGGCTACAACGGACTGGACCGCCTCGCCCCCGGCGCTTACCCGGGGTCGGTCGGTTCGTCGGGCGGCGCGGGCGGCGTGGGCTCGACGCTCGCAAGCATCGTGCACGCTCTCTTCTCCCCCGCCTCGACGGGGCAGCACGGCAGTCTGCCGACCCTGTCGAAACTCGTCGAGCTGCCGCTGGTCACACAGATCGGCTGGCTCTACCCCGCGGCCCTCGCCGGCATCGTGCTGGGGCTCTGGCGCTACGCCCGCCGCCCACGCGGTCGAGCTCTTCCGTCGGCTCGCCGCGTGCGCTTCGCCCTCGTCGTCGCGGCGACCGTGTGGCTGGCGACGGCCGCGGCCGTGCTCACCGTCACGCGCGTGCCGCACACCGCGTACGTCGCATCGCTGGGCGTGCCGATGGCGCTGCTGACCGCCATCGCGTGGCGCGAGGGCGTCCGGCTCCTGCGCGCGCGGAACGTCGCGCTGCGCCTGATGCTCCCCGCCGTCGTCCTCGCGCAGGCCGGGTGGTGGGCGTGGCTCATCGCGCAGGCGCTGCTTCCGTCCGTGCTGCTGATCCCCGCGATCGCCCTCGGTACGGCAGGCCTGGTGACCGGGCTCGTCGCGGCCCTGCGCGGGCGGAGGGCCCCCCGGCCGCTGCGACGGGCCGCTCCTCTCGCTCTGGCCATCGCCCTGCTGTGCCTGCCGGTCGCGACGAGCCTGCAGGTGCTCGACGACGCCCGCGACGGCAGCGGTGGCGACGCGTACGTGGGTGTCACTGCGGTCGGCGGCAACCGCGACGAGGTCTTCACGGTGTCGACACCCGCGCCGTGGGGTGGCCACCCGTCGCTGACGCCGGCGCTCGCCCAGCTGGTGTCGCTCGCCGAGAAGCATGGCGGCGGAGCCGAGGGGACGCCGCTGTTCGTCGCCGACTCGTGGGCGATCTCGGCGCAGATCATCGATGCCACCGGTGCGCGCGTGCTCACCGATGGGGGCTACAGCGGTCACGTGCCGGTGTTCACCGCCGACCAGCTCGCGCAGATGGTGAGCACCGGGCGCGTGCACCTGTTCGCCGTGGCCTACGGCGCCCCCGAAGGCGATCCCGTGCGCGAGGTGGCGACCGGCCCCGGCTGCCGTGCCCTCACGACGGTGACGTTCGCCCCCGCGAAGGAGGCCGGCGATGGTCGACCCGCGTCGAAGGCGACGGGGGTCACCCTGTACGACTGCCGGTGACCCCGCCCGCGATCAGGGGACGGATGCCGTGACGGTCGCCGGCGTGACGGAGGCCCCCGAGGGCATCCGCGCCGACCCCGAGATGCTCACCGTGTACGCGTGCCCGGAGACCCGGTTCGTGAAAACGGTGGACGAGCGCGAACCGGAGACGGTCACGGGATAGGAGCGACCCGTCGTCGTATCGGTCACCGTCACCGCGAACGAGGTGAAGGTGCCGATGCCGTTGGTCGTCCACGACAGCTTCGTGCCCGCGCTCACGGTGCTCGCCGTCAGCGCGGTGATCTTCGGCTCGGCGGGGATCACTGCGAGCAGGTCGGTGGTGTTCGCCGGCACGTTTCCGACGTGCCCGCGTGCCCCGGTGTTCGCGAAGTACTGCGAGACGTCGGCGGCCGTCCACGTCGGGGGCTCCTGCAGCAGGCGGGCGGCGAGGCCGGCGACGTGGGGGCTCGACAGTGAGGTGCCGCTGGCGAGGCCCGATCCCCCGTCCTTCGAGGTCGAGGTGATGCTGCCGCCCGGGGCGAGCACGTCGACGCACGGACCCCGGTTGCTCATGTAGAGGAAGTCGCCCGCCGGCTCGGTCGCCCCCACCGCGATCACTTTCGGCGCCCGCGCGGGCGAGACGGTGCACGCGTCGACCTGGTCGTTGCCGACGGCCGCCACGACGACGAAGCCCTTGTCGACGAGGGCACTGGAGGCGTTGTCGAGGGTGTCCCACTCCGGGGTGCCGAGGCTCAGGTTGACGACCGCCTTCTGCCCCGAGAAGTTGTCGGAGATCCAGCCGAGGGCGGCGATGACGTCCCAGCCGTTGCCCTCTCCGTAGCAGCCGAACACCCGCACCGGCACGATCCGCGCCTGCTTGGCGACGCCGTAGGTCGAGCTGCCGACCACGCCCGCCACCATCGTGCCGTGGCCCTGGCAGTCGGTGGTGCCCCGGCCGTCGTTCATGAAGTCCTTGCCCGCCGCGGCGTCGACGCGGCCGCCGAAGTCGGGATGATCGGCCCACACACCGGTGTCGACGACGAACACCGTCGTGCCGGCGCCGGTGGAGTCGTAGAGGTAGTGCTGGTCCTGAGCACCGGCGACGTTGTCGACCGCGTCGATCCCCCATGACCCCACGGGCGACTGATCGGCTGCTACGCGCACCACGGGGTTCGGGGTGACCTGCGCGTCGGGAAGCGCTTCGCGCACGGCGTCGGATGCCGCGGCCGGAACCGCCGCGTAGAACTCGTCGCCGAGGGTCACCTGGCCTGCGGCCGTGACCCCGGGGATCGCGAGCACCTGTTCGCGCTGGTCGGCCGGCACCGTCACGATGTCGTACGAGAGCTTGATCTGCTGACGCTCGGCGTCGGTGGCATCCGCGGGGATCGGGAAGTCGTCGACCACCGCCTCCGCGGGAGGCGTCGCGTCGCTCGTCGGAGCAGGGTCGACGGCGAGGCTCGCGGCGGTGGCCGGGAGGGCGTCCGCCCCGCCCGGTGCGGACACCGCCACGACGATGCCGGCGCCGAGCAGAAGCCCTCCGGCCAGTCCGAGGGCGCCCCACCGGCGGAGTCGATCGAGAGCGGTGCGGTCGGTCACGGGGTCTCCTAGAGGGTGTTCGAGTGGGCGCGGTGCGGGACGGGGGTCAGCGCCCGGCGACCGTCAGGGGGTCGGTCGTGACGAGGGCGCCGGACGGCATGCGCGCCGAACCGGTGAGGGTGATCGTGTAGGCGTGCCCGCTCACGACGTCGGTGAAGACCGTGGACGAGCGCAGCGCCGAGACGGTGACCGGATAGGAACGGCCCGCCGTGGTGTCCGTCACCTCGAGCGAGAACGTCGTGAAGGTGCCGATGCCGTTGGTCGTCCACGACAGGGCGATGCCGGAGGCGGCTGCGGTCGCGGTGAGGGATTTCACGCGCGGCACGCCGGGAACCGCGGCGACCTGGTTGACGGTGTTCGAGGGGACGCCGGTGATGTGCCCCGTCGCGGCAGAGGTGCCGAAGTACTGCAGCACGTCGGCGGTCTTCCACGTCGGATGCTCCTGCAGCAGCCGCGCGACGAGACCGGCGACGTGGGGGCTGGCCATCGAGGTGCCGCTGTCGACCGCCACCTGAGAGCCGATCCAGGTGGAGGTGATGTCGCTCCCCGGGGCGAGGATCTTCACGCAGGGGCCGGTGTTGCTGTACCACGCGAAGGCGTTGTCGTCGGCGTAGGCCCCGGTGGTGATCGCCTTCGCCGCACTCGCCGGCGAGGACGTGCACGCGTCCTTGGCGTCGTTCCCCGCGGCCGCCGCGATGACGAATCCCCGGTCGCTCAGCGCATTGACGTAGGCGTCGACGTACGAGAACGTCGGCATGCCCAGGCTCATGTTGATGACCGACTGCGTCCCGGTCGGATAGGTGCGGTAGATCCAGTCGAGAGCCCGCAGGATGTCGTAGCCCGACCCCTGACCCTGGCACCCGAACACCCGCACCGGGATGATGCGGACCTCTTTCGCCACCCCGTACGTGGTGCTGCCGATCGTCCCCGCGACGTGCGTGCCGTGGCCGAAGCAGTCCTCCGTGCCGTTCCCGTCGCCGACGAAGTCCTTGCCCGCGGCCGCATCGACCCGGCCTCCGAAGTCGGGATGCGTCGACTGCACCCCGCTGTCGATGACGAAGGCTGTGACACCCGCCCCGGTGGAGTCGTACAGGTAGTGGTCGTCGTGGGCGGAGGCGGTGTTGTCGACGACGTCGAGACCCCACGAGGGAACGGGTGTCTCGTCGCTCGCGACGGTGACCACCGGGTTCGGCGCGACGACCGCGTCGGGAACGCTCGCCCGCACCAGGTCGGCGGACGACGCCGGCACCGCCACGACGAAGGTGTCGCCCACGGTGACCGGTGCGACGGCGGACACCCCGGGAACCGAGAGAACCTCGTCGCGCTGGTCGACGGGGACGGCGACGATGTCGTACGAGAGCTTGATCTGCTCGCGCTCGGCGTCGGTGGCATCCGCCGGGATGGGGAAGTCGTCGATGACCGCCGACGACCCCTCGGGCTGCGGCGCCGGTGCCACCGCCGCTGCGCGCGCCCCGTCGGGTGCCGCCGAGACGGGCCCCCACCACGCGGTCGCGGTGACGGCGCCGACGAGGGCGAGGCCCGCGGCCACGGCCGCGATGACGCCGCTTCGGCGTGGGGTGGAACGGTGACGATCGATCATGCGCTCTCTTCTGTCACGGACCGGTCGCGGTCACCGGGTCGGCGGTCAGTTCGACGCCCGACGGCATGCGCGCCGCGCCGGTGATGCTCACGCTGTCGGCGTGCCCGCTCTGCGTGGCGGTGAACACCGTCGACGATCGCCCGCCCGACACGGTGACGGGGTGAGTGCGACCCGTCGTGGTGTCGGTGACGGTGATCGAGAACGACGTGAAGGTGCCGACGCCGTTGGTCGTCCAGGTCAGCGACATGCCGCTCGCCGCGGTGCCGGTCGTCAGCGACGTGATCCGCGGGACCATCGGGATCGCGGCGGTGAAATTCACCGTGTCGGCCGGCACGTTCGAGATGTGTCCGGCCGCGGCGGGGGTGTTCAGGAACGCCAGAACGTCGGCGGTGGTCCAGGTCGGGTGCTGCTCGAGCAGACGCGCGGCGAGCCCGGAGACGTGCGGCGTGGCCATCGAGGTGCCGGTGGCGTACGCGATGGTCCCCTGGATCGGGATCGTCGCGATGTTGTCGCCGGGCGCGAGGGTCTTCACGCACTTGCCGTAGTTGCTGTACGAGCTGTAGCTGCGCTGCTCGTTGAAGGCGCCGACGGTGATGACGCTCTCGGCCGCCGCCGGCGACTGCGTGCAGGCGTCGCGGCTGTTGTTGCCCGCGCTCACGACGACGACGAAACCGTGCGTGGCGGCGTAGTTCACCATGGTGTTCAACGTCGCCCACCGGCCCATGCCGAGGCTCATGTTGATGACCATGCGGTCGGGCGGGTAGGTGTCGACGATCCACTTCACCGCGTTCACGAAGTCGTAGGCCAGCCCACCGCCCGTGCATCCGAAGACGCGGACGGGAACGATCTTGGCCTGTTTCGCCACGCCGTAGGTGGTGCTGCCCACGGTGCCGGCCACGGCCGTGCCGTGCCCCGAGCAGTCGTCGGTGCCGTTACCGTCGTTGATGAAGTCGCGCCCCATCGAGGTGTCGACGCGCCCGCCGAAGTCGGCGTTCGACCCTCGTACACCGCTGTCGATGACGAAGACCGTGGTGCCCGCACCCGTCGCGTCGTACAGGTAGTGGTCGTCCTGTGCGGCGTCGGAGTTGTCGACCACGTCGAGACCCCACGAGCGGACGGGCGTCTGGTCTCCGTCGGGCGTGACCTCGCTGTTCGGCTCGATCTCGGCATCCGGAAACTGCGCCCGTACGAGCTCGGTCTGCGCGTGCGGCACGGCGGCCATGAAGGTGTCGCCGAAGGTCATCGGGCCGGCGAGCGTGATGCCCGGCAGCGCCGCCAGGGCGTCCTTGTCGGCGAGCGGCACCGTGACGATGTCGAACGACGACTTGATCTGCAGGCGCTCCTCATCGGTGGCGTCGGCGGGGACGCCGAACTGCGCCGACCACGACGGCGCGTCCTCGGCAGGGGCGGGGGCAGCAACAGCGACCTGGGGCTCGGCGGCGCTTTCGCCGGGAACGGGTGAGATCGACGAAGCAACGGAACTTCCCGCCGAGGACGACGACATCACTGCCGCGGTGACGCCGCCCGATGCGAGCAGAGTGATGACGAGGCCGAAGGACCACGCCCGTCGAGAACGGGAGGGGAGGGTGACGAACGACATGAATGGCCCTCCCGAGGTCAGGGACCGGTGGCCGTGACCGGGTCGGTCGTCACCGAGGCGCCCGAGGAGAGCGTCGCCGTGCCGATGATCTTGATCGAGTAGGCGTGGCCCGGGATGACGTTCGTGAAGACCGTCGATGCCTTGGTGCCCGACACGGTCACCGGGTAGGCGAGCCCCGTCGCGGTGTCGGTGACGGTGAGCGAGAAGGCGGTGAAGGTTCCGACGCCGTTGGTCGTCCACGACAGCCCGATGCCGGCTGAGGCGGTGCTCGTCGTCAACGAGGTGACCTGCGGTTGCGCAGCCGCCACAGGGATGGTCGCGATCAGGTTCACGGTGTTGGCCGGCATGTTGCCGAGGCGGCCGGTCGAGGCGGCCGTGTTGAAGGAGTTCAACACGTCGGACCCGACCCACGACGGGTGCGCTTGCAGCAGGCGCGCCGCGAGGCCCGACACGTGCGGCGCCGCCATCGACGTTCCACTGGCGGTTGCCGTCCCGCTGTTGAGATAGGTGGAGGTGATCTCCCCACCCGGTGCGACGACCTTCACGCACGGGCCGGTGTTGCTGTAGCCGCTGTAGTTGAGCGCCTTGGTGTAATACCCCACCGTGATGACCGACGACGTCGAACCGGGGGACGAGTTGCAGGCATCGTCGGACTCGTTGCCCGCGGCCGCGATCACGACGAAGCCGCGACTGTTCGCGAACGATGCCGTGTTGTTGATCGGGAAGTACTTGGGCACGCTCAGGCTCATGTTGATGACCATCTGACTGGGCCATCGGTTGTTGTCGGTGATCCAGTTGAGGGCGTAATAGACGTCCATCGCAGAGCCGGTTCCGGAGCAACCGAACACTCGCACCGGAATGATGCGGGTTTTCTTGGCCACGCCGTAGGTGGTGCTGCCGACGATTCCGGCCACGTGGGTGCCGTGGCCGAGGCAGTCCTCGGTGCCGCGACCGTCGTTGATGAAGTCCTTCCCTGCAGCCACGTCGACGCGGCCCCCGAAATCGGGATGGTTCGACTGCACGCCGCTGTCCATCACGAAGACCGTCGTGCCGGTTCCGTCGTTGTCGTAGCGGTAGTGACCGTCCTGCGCCCCGCCGGCGTTGTCAACGGAGTCGAGCCCCCACGACGGGACGGGGGTCTGATCGGCTTCGACCTTGGCGACCTCGTTCGGCTCGACCACGGCATCCGGAATGCTCGCCCTCACGAGGTCGGACTGCTCGCGCAGGACCGCCACCGACAGAGTGTCATCGCGCACGACCGGTGCGACGGCCTCGACGCCGGGAAGCGAGAACAGAGCGTCGCGCTGACTGAGCGGAACCGTGATGAGGTCGTACGCCAGCTTGGCCTGCAGGCGTTGGTCGTCGGTCGCATCGGCGGGGAGTTGGACGGCGTGGACCCACTCGTCGGCCGCCGCGACGCCCGACCCCTCGGTGGCGGTGGACGGATCGGATGACTCCGAAACCGAGGGAGTGCTCGACGGCGCCGGGCCGGCCGCCGCCGCAGCGGCGGGGGCGGAGTGGTCGGCTGCAGGCCATACGGCGAGCGTCACTCCCCCGGCGATGAGAAGCGCGCCGGTCAGGCCGACGGCCACCCATCGCAGAGCGCCGCGCGGACCGTGACGTCGGGAGGGATCGACGCTCAGCACGACGAGCTCGACACGGTGAACGGGACGGTGACCTTGTTCGAGCCGAAGGCCGCCGGACCCGCCGCGCCGTAAGCCGAGACCGAGCTCGCGACGCCCCCCGAGACGTCTTGGTAGATCGTTCCGTTCGACGCGAAGAAGTCGGCGCCGAGCGGCGTGCTGCCGGTCGGCACGTTGGTCGCCGTGCGCACGCTGTTGCCCGAGACCATGAAGAGGGCCGCCTCGCCGGTGCTCGTGCGACGGACCGGCAGCAACCGCTCGCCCGAGTAGTAGGGGTTCGGCGTGAGCGTCCCGAACGCGGCGATTCCGGATGCCACGATGCCGGTGCCGTAGGCGCTGGTGCCGTCCCAGCTGACGCGGTAGATGTTCCCGGAGGAGAGGAAGAGGTCGTCGGCGATCGGCGTCGCGCCACCGCCCGGACCGTTCGCCGTGCCGTACTCGGGCGCGGTACGCACGTCGTTGTTCGGCAGGCGCAGGATGCGGGCAGACCCGACACTCGAGCGATACGGCAGGAAGAAGGTGCTCGACGAGCCGCTGCCCGCGTCGTGCGAGATGAGCTGACCCGCCTCGGCGACGTCGGTGGCCACGGCAGCGCCACCCCGGTAGATCGAGG
Source organism: Microbacterium sp. JC 701 (assembly GCF_021026215.1). Taxonomy (NCBI): domain Bacteria; kingdom Bacillati; phylum Actinomycetota; class Actinomycetes; order Micrococcales; family Microbacteriaceae; genus Microbacterium; species Microbacterium sp. JC 701. The sequence continues at coordinate 1,523,541 of NZ_JAJNCV010000001.1, read as the reverse complement.
AGCCCGAGAGGAAGAGGTCGGCGGCGAGGGGGGTCGCTCCCGACGGCGTACCGCTGACGGTGGTCAACGTGCCCGCGCTCGTGCTGAACACCGCCGCCGAGCCGTCGTCGCGCCGCACCGGCAGCAGGAAGGTCGCGTTGCCCGAGGGCGACTCGACCAGCCGACCCACGGCCGCGATGCCGGTGGCCACGGCCCCGGTGCCCGACTTGTAGAGCACGCCGCCCGCGAGGAAGTAGTCCTGGCCGACGGGGGTCGACCCGGTGGGGACGCTCGTCGCGTCGGCGAGGCCGCTCGGCGAAGTGAGGATACGGGCATCGGTTGCCGTCAGCGAGGCCGAGGCGCTCGTGGCGCCCGACGACGACGCCGACAGCGTGCCGGTGGCTCCGTTGCCGGGCACGTGGATCGTGCCGCACGACACCGAGCCGTCGGAGCCGGTCACGACGGTCGCGGACGTGCCGCCCCCGTCGAAGGTGTATCCGCCGGACAGCTGCAGAGCGATGCTGACCCCGGCCGCGGCCGCGGCGCCGTTCGCCGCCTTGACGACGGCGGTGGTGATCGTGCCGCAGGTCACGCCGGAGTACGACGCCGCCGAGAACGAGAGCGTCTTGCCCGAGGCGGCGAAGGCGGGGGTCGCGGCGACCAAGGCCACCGCGGGCACCGCCCACGCGGCACCGTGCAGGATGACGCGGCGAGTGGGGTGGGCGGGGAGGTGGAGCGGGCGATCGACGGAGTGTCGCACAGGTCGTCCTTCCTGACGGGCCGGTGGGCGTCACGGCTGAGGACCCACGACGTGCGGGTGACATTTCCCTATGCGTCGGCGAGGGACGCGCTGGGAGCGCGGTTCGCGACGGGGGGTGAAGGCCGGGGCCGACGGCATCCGGTCGCCGTTCCGCGCGGATCGCATCGCGCAGACGACCGCGCGGGCGATCCGCGTGCGGGGCTCGTGCTCACCCGTGCTCTCACCTGCCCGGCGCTCGCCGGGGCACGCCGCGCGCCCCCGGTAGACTTCAGCCAGTGAGCAGAACCCGAGCCGAAGCCGCGTACCTGCGCTCGGCGACCGCGTTCAAGAATCCCACGCTCGACCTGCTGCACGGGCGCTTCGCCCCCTTCGTCGTCGCCGTCCTGTCGGTCGTCTTCACCCCCGACCGCCCCGCCGTCGCGGTCGCCGACGCGCACGTCGAGGTCGCCGAGGCGATCGACGAGCTGCGGGCCGCCGGCATCGACACCGACGACGATCGACGTATCCCCGCCGGTACCGCGCGCGAGATCTGCCGCGGGTGGGTGCGCGTGGGCTGGCTCGGCCTGCAGATCGAAGACGACGTCGAGGTCTACCGCCTCTCCGCCCACGCCGTGGGCGCCCTCGAGATCGCCGGGCGTGCCGGCGGCGGCCGTGCCCGTGTCTCGCGCTCGCGCGTGCGGACGCTGCTCGACGCCGTCGATCGGCTCGCGCGCGACGCCGAGAGCGATCCCGCCCGCCGCCGAGAGGCCCTGCTCGAGGAGCGGGCCGCCCTGGACGCCGAGATCGCGGCTCTCGACGAGGGCGTGGTCGAGCCTCTCGACGACGACCACCTGCTCGAAGAGGCCGAGAACGTCATCCACCTCGCACGCGAGCTGCCCGCCGACTTCTCGCGCGTCGCCGAGTCGATCGCCGCGATGCAGCGCGACGTGGTCGCCGAGCTGCGACGCGACGTGCGCCCCACCGGCGAAGTGCTGCGCGAATACCTCGAGCGCGGCCGACAGGTGATGCAGGCGACCCCCGAGGGGCGCGCGTTCCAGGGCGCACTGCGCCTGATCGGCGACCCCGAGAACATCGACGACCTCACCGACCAGCTGCACGCCGTACTCACCCAGCCGTTCTCGCGCCTGATGACGCCCGAGCAGCGCGGCGAGCTCGACGCGATCGCGCGGCGCGTCGAGGCCGGCGTGCAGGAGGTGCTCACCGCCCAGCGACGCGCCTCGCACGTCATCACCGCGCAGGTGCGCACGCACGACCCGATCCGCGACCGACAGGTCGACGACCTGCTGCGCGGCGTCATGGCGGGCCTTCACCGCTGGAGCCAGACCCGCTCCCCCGGCCGCGTCGAGCCCGTGCGGACGCTCCCCCTCGCCGACATCGGGCACCTGCGTCGATCCCTCAGCGACGTGCGTCCTCCCGGGGCGCCGGAGCCCTTGGCATCCGGAGACTCCGACGTCGAGTTCGTCGACGCCGACACGCGCGCGTGGGGCGGCCCGCACTACGCCGAGCTCGAGCAGTACGTCGCATCGCTCGGCGACGGCTTCGACCTCGCGACCGCCTTCGCGGGAGCGGATGCCGAGACGCGACGCCCCGTCGACCTCGTGGGACTGCTCGAGATCGTGCACCGCGCCGGCCTCGTCGAGCACGACGACGTCTCGATCGTCGAGGCCGTGCGCCCCGACGGCACGACCCGACGCTTCGCCTTCGGGGCGGTCTCCGCCCAGCTCCACACAGAAACGGATGCCGATGACTGACGTCGACGCTCCCTCCGGCGGGGACGACAGCCCCGCGTTCATCGCCCCGGTCGCGATGGAGAACGACCCCGACGCGCTGTTCGCGGGCGACCGCGGCACGCTCGACGCCGACGTGCGGCGCGTGCTCGTGCGCATTCTGCAGCGGCGCTTCCTCGTCGCCGAGAACTCCCCTGCCGAGTGGAAGCTGCTTCTGGAGCACCAGCAGATGATCGAGTCGCGCCTGAACGACCTGTTCGTGCGGCTCGTCGTCGACCACGCCCGCGGCGTCGCCTACAAGGAGCAGGTGCGCAGCGACGAGCTCGACGTGCCGATCCTGCTGAAGGACGAGGCGTATTCGCGCGCCGAGACGCTGGTGCTCGTCTACCTGCGCACGGTGTTCCAGCGCGAGACGACCGCCGGCACGGCATCCGCCCGCGTCGACGTCGAAGAGGTCGAGCAGACGGTGCTCACCTACTTCAGCGAGACCGACGGCACCCGCGCGAGCCAGCAGCGCGCGGTGCGCACCGCGATCGCGCGCCTCGACCGCGAGGGCATCATCGAGGAGGAGTCCGAGGGGCGTTACCGCATCGGGCCGCTCATCGAGATCGTGCTCAGCGCCGAGGTGCTGCGCGACCTGCAGCGGTGGTTGGAGGAGCAGGTGACGGATGCCGCGGCATCCGCCCCCGCCGACGCCCTCGAGGAGGAACTCGTATGACCATGCTCGAGACGCTGTTCGGGCTGATCCCCGCCGCCTCGCGCGGGCAGCAGTGGGTCGCCGAAGACCTGCAGCTGATCAACTGGGGCGGGTACGACGGCACGCACCGCGTGCGCTTCGCGCCGACCGCGACGCTGCTGTGCGGCGGATCGGGCTCGGGCAAGTCCACGCTCATGGACGCGTACGTCGCGCTGATGATGCCGCACACGACCCCCTTCAACGGCGCCTCGAACGGCGCGGTCGTCGGGCGCCCGCGCGGGCAGGAGCAGCGCAACATCCTCTCGTACGGCCGCGGCAAGCTCGACGAGTCGCGCACCGACGAGGGCACGAAGGTGCGGGTGCTGCGCGGTGACGGGGTCGACACGTGGACCGCGATCGGCATGACCTGGGCCGACCACGACGGCGCGCGCTTCACGGCGGTGCGGGCCTGGTACTTCCCCGCCGCCGCCCGCACCCTCGACGACGCCGTCAAGGTGCGCGCAACCGTGCACGGGGCGTTCGACCTGCGCCAGCTCGAGCGCGCGGCGCAGAGCCACCTCTCCGACTCCGCGGTGCGGGCCACCGGCCTCGACACCCTCGCGACCGACCGCGAGTTCTCGGCGCGACTGCACACGGTGCTCGGCATCGGCGCGGCGGGAGCGGGCGCGAAGGCGATGAGCCTGCTCGCGCGCATCCAGGCCGGGCAGCAGATCACCACCGTCGACGACCTGTACAAGCGCATGGTGCTCGAAGAGCCCGAGACGCTCTCCGTCGCCGACGCGGTCGTCACGCACTTCGACGGGCTCGAGTCGACGCGCACGCGCATGCTCGAGGCCCGCCAGCAAGTGCGGGCCCTGCAGCCGATCCGCGGCATGAAGACGCGCATCGACGACGCCGCCGAGCGCCTGCGCCTGATCGACGCGCTCGGACGCTTCGGCGACCCCGAGTCGCGCGCCTCGCTCTGGCGCGCGCAGCGCCGGGTCGACCTGCTCGAAGCAGTCGAGGCCGAGCTGCGCGACCGCACGCACGCCACCGACGCACTCGTGCGCGAGCGCCAGGCCCTTGCCGACGCGGCCGAGGCCGAACGCGAAGGCCTCGGCGACGTGCTGCGCGCGGCCGGCGGCGACCGCCTCGACGCGGCGCAGCGCGAGCTGCGGACCCTCGAGCGGCGCCTGGCCGGCATGCAGCGCGACCGCGAGCGGTTCGAGGCGGCCCTCGCCGTGCTCTCGGTCGAGGTCACCACCGAGAAGCAGTTCGCCGCGCTCGTCGCCGAGGCGCGTCGCACCCTCGCCGACACGGGTGCCAAGAGCGCCGTGCGCGACGCCTTCGTCGCCGCCAGCAGCCGGCACACCGACCTGCGCCAGCAGCTCGCGGCTCTCGAGACCGAGCACCGGCGCACGCAGACCCGCGACGACAACATCCCCCCGCGCCTGCACGAGGCGCGCGAGGCGCTGGCCGCGGCCGCGGGACTCACCGCCGCCGAGCTGCCCTTCGTGGCCGAGCTCGTCGACGTGCGCACCGAGTTCGAGCCGTGGCGCGGGGCGTTCACCCTCGCCCTGGGCGGTTTCGCCACGACGCTGCTCGTCGACGCCGCTCACCTGGCCTCGTTCCGCTCCGCGATCGACGGCGTGCGCCTCGGCGAGCGTCTGCGCTTCGAGGGCGTGCCGACCGACCTCCCTGAGCGCGGCGCACTGGACCCGGCGACCCTGCCCGGACGCCTGGAGTTCCGTTCCTCCCCCTTCACCGGCTGGCTGCAGGACCGCCTCGAGCAGCAGTTCTCCTTCGTGTGCGTGGATGCCGCGTCGGAGCTCTCGCAGCACCGCATGGCGCTCACGATCTCGGGCCAGACGAGCCAGGGCGCCCGCGGCGCCCACGGCGGGTCGGCGCGACAGAGCATCCTCGGCTTCTCGTCGCGCGTGCGCCTGACCGAGCTCGGCGAGCAGATCGTCACCGTGCGACGCGACCTGACCTCGGCCAAGGCCGCGGTCGACGAGGCCGCCGCCGCCCTCGACGCCTTCGACGACCGGCGCGGCGCCCTCGAGAAGATCGCGGATCTGTCATGGGACCAGGTCGACGTGGCATCCGTCGAACGCGATCTCGACCGCTGGAACGAGACCGTCGTCGAGGTCACCGCGGGAAACCCCCGCATCGCCGAGCTGCAGGAGCAGATCTCGGGCGCGAAGGCCCGCGTCGCGCGCCTGCGCGAAGAGATCGGCGGGGCCAAGACCGAGCAGCAGGCCCTCGCCGCACGCTGGGCCGAGATCACCGACGACGTGGATGCCGCGCAGATTTTGCTCGAACGGGCCGAAGACCGCGAGATGACGCTCACCGACGACGAGGTCGCGTACCTCGACGGGTTGTTCGTGGCGCCCTCCGGCGAGGACGTCTCGCCCTCGCAGCGGCTCGCGCGGTTTGACGCGGCCCTCGAGTCGGCGTCGAAGCGCCTGCTCGAGGAGCAGCGCGCGGCGCAGGAGACGTGGAGCGACCAGCGCGACAGCCTCCGCCGCACGATGACCGCGTTCACCGACCGGTGGCCCAGCCCCAACCTGCTCGCGGACCCCGACGAGGCGCTCGGCGACTTCGAGCGAATCCTCAGCGAGCTCGAGGCTAGCGGCCTGCACGAGCTCGAGGCCGAGTGGCGCGACTCCTTGCTGCGCCTCTCGGGCAACGACCTCACGAGCCTCGACTCCGCGCTCACGCGCGCGCTGCGCGAGATCCGCGAGCGCATCGCCCCGATCAACGACATCATGCAGGACCTCCCGTTCTACGACGACGAGCACCGCCTGCAGATCGTGCCGCGCGAGAGCCAGTCGGAGGTGCGCAAGCGGTTCCGCCGCGAGTTGCGCGACGTGCGCGCGGCGATCGACGCGGCCTCCTCCGACGAGGAGCGCGAGGCCGTGTACGGGCGCATGGCGCGGTTGATCAACCGCATCCGCCCCACCGCCCCCGACTTCGCCGACCTCGTCGACGTGCGCAACCACGTGCGCGTCAGCGCCGAGCGCTTCCGCGCCGACACCGGCGAGCACGTGGCGCTGTACGACCACATCGGCGAGAAGTCGGGCGGCGAATCGCAGGAGCTCATCGCCTTCATCGTCGGTGCCGCCCTGCGCTACCAGCTCGGTGACGCCGGGTCGGAGCGCCCGCGCTACGCCCCCGTCTTCCTCGACGAAGCGCTCATCAAGGCCGACGCGCACTTCACCAAGCGCGCGATCGGAGCCTGGCGCGGCCTCGGATTCCAGCTCGTCATCGGTGCGCCGAACGACAAGTACAGCGCGATCGAGCCGCACGTCGACGTCGAGTACGACATCCTCAAGGACACCCGCGGGCGCTCGTGGGCGAAGGCGAAGGTGGCGCTGCCGGCGTGAGCCGTGGCGCAGCCTCAGCGGATCGGACAACCTCAGTCGGGATGGGGGTCACGCGGCTGAGGGTGCGCGGATCGCGGAGATTGTGAGGCGAGCACTTTTTGGCGCGCCTCGGACAACCTCCGCAATCAGCGCAACCTCAGCGGAAATCCGGGGGTCGCGGCTGAAGATGCGCGGATCTCGGAGGGTGTGAATCGGGCCGGCGGAAATGCCACCCTCGGGAATGTCCGCGACCCTCTCTACGCTGTGCTCAGGGGCACGGCGGAAGGCGGCAGGCATGCAAGGACTCGAGATCACGGTTCTGCTGGGATTGGCGATGCTCGTGGGCACCGTCCTGGCTCCCCGATTGCGCGTCGCGACACCGCTCGTGCTGCTCGTCATCGGCCTCGCGCTCGGCTTCATCCCCGAGCTGCGCCAGATCGAGCTTCCGCCCGAGACGGTGCTGTTGCTGTTCCTGCCCGTCATGCTGTTCCGCGAGGCGTGGACGACCTCCTTGCGGTCGGTGCGCCGTTCGCTGCGCTACATCATCCCGATGAGCACGTTGCTCGTGGTGGCATCCGCGTTCGCCGTCGCCGGGGTCGCGACCTGGATGGGTGTGCCGTGGGAGGCCGCTCTCGTGCTGGGCGCCGCGGTCGCCCCGCCCGACGCCACGGCCGTCGCCGCCCTCGGCCGACTGCTGCCCGCCAAGACCTTCATGAAGCTCAAGGCCGAGAGCTTGACGAACGACGGCACCGCCCTCGTGCTCTACGCGATCGCCGTCGCGCTGCTGCTCGGCGACCAGATCACCCCTCTGCAGATCACCGGCATGGTGCTGCTGTCGTACCTCGGCGGAGCCGCCGCGGGCATCGCCGTGGCCGCCGCGGCGTTCTTCGCCCTGCGGCGCATGCAGTCGACCCTGACGATCAACCTCACGATGGTGCTGGTGCCGTTCGTGTCGTTCCTCATCGCCGAGATCATCGACGCCTCGGGCGTGCTCGCAGTGGTATTCGCCGGCCTCATCATGGCGTGGGTGTCGCCGCGCATCACCACGGCCATGTCGAGAAGGGCGGCGGATGCCACCTGGCCCTTCGGCGTCTACCTCCTCAACGGCGCCCTCTTCGTGCTCATCGGGCTCGAGGTGCAGCTCGTGCTGCACGAGATCTCAGGGTCGGAGATCGGCATCCTGCTCCTGGTGACCGTGGCCGCCTGGATCGCCCTGTTCGTCGTGCGCTACCTGTTCCAGTGGCTGTTCTCGCCGTTCTCGCGTCCCGCCGCCGGATCGTCGCGGTCGCTGCGGCATCGATCGCGCATCGTGAGCACCGTGGCCGGGTTCCGCGGAGCCGTGTCGCTCGCCATCGCCCTGTCGGTGCCGGTCACCACGGCCGCGGGCGACCCGGTGGCCGGTCGTGACGCGATCGTGTTCGTCACGGCGGGTGTCATCGTGCTCACCCTGCTCGTGCAGGGGCCGCTGCTGCCGGCGGTCATCAAGTGGGCGAAGCTCCCCAACGACGACGCCGCGATCGAGGAGTACGAACTCGCCGAACGCGCGATCTCGGGGGCTGCTCTCTCGGCCCTCGACGACCTCGCGGTCGAGCACGGCATCAGCGACCGGGTCCGTGACCGTGCGCGGCGCGAAGGGTACGAACGTTTGGAGCTCGCCAACGCGCGCGCCGTCGCCCGCCAGCGGGCGATCGAGGAGCGTGACCTCGCCGAGCTCGACGCCTCGTTCGACGACGACAGCTCGGCGACGGGGCCGCTCCCGCCCGAGGCGCCCGAGTCCGACAAGCGCAACGCCGACCGCGCCTCGTCGGGCACCGACGACGAGGGCACGGCCTTCACCGGGCCGCTGCAGATGATCGCCGTGAGCGACGACATCGACGTGACGCAGCGCTCGCCTCTGCTGCGGCACAAAGAGGCGCAGCGGCTGCGGCTCGCGATCCTCGACCGCAAGCGCGAGGTGCTGTTGCGCCTGCGCCGCGAAGGCACGATCGACGACCTCGTCGCGCGCAAGATCCTCGCCGGTCTCGACCTGGAGGAGATCCGCGCGCGGGGGCTCGAAAAGGCGAGCGAGTAGCCGCGGCGGGGGCGACCGAACCCCGCTCCCGCCACCCGGCGGCATCCGCCCGCGATTCTCCCGCCGTCCGGCGGGGACGCACAGCGCACGTCGAGCCGCATGATCGAAGCGGACGCGACGTGGCGTCCCCGACGAAGGAGTCACCGTGACCGCCCCCGGCATCCTGCCCCGCCCGCCCTTCGACCCCGAGCTCGCCCCCATGCTCGAGGTGATCAGCCAGATGCTTCCGTCCACCCTGACGGCCGAGATGCTGCCCGCGATGCGCGCCGGTTCCCTGCCCGGTCTGCCCACTCCCGCCGAGATCCTCGAGTCGGCGCAGCTGCAGTCGCGCGACGTGACGATACCCGGGTTCGAGGGGGCCGACATCGTCGTCTCGGTCATCGAGGCGAAGGAGCGCACCGGAACCGGACCCGGCATCTTCCACACCCACGGCGGCGGAATGATCATGGGCGACAGGTTCACGGCCGTCGAGGCCTTCGCGGAGTGGATCCACCGCTACAACGCCGTGGTCGTCAGCGTCGAGTACCGGCTCGCCCCCGAGTTCCCCGATCCCTACCCCGTCGAGGACTGCTACGCGGGGCTCGTGTGGACGGCCGAGAACGCCGACCGGCTCGGCATCGAGAGCGAGCGTCTGCTGATCGCCGGCGGCAGCGCCGGCGGGGGTCTCGCCGCGGGTGTCGCCCTGCTCGCCCGCGACAGGCGGGGACCCCACCTCGTCGGGCAGATGCTGATGTACCCGATGCTCGACGACCGCGATGCGACGGTGTCGACGCACCAGATCGACGGCGTCGGGGTGTGGGACCGCGGCAGCAACCTGCTGGGCTGGAACTCCCTGCTCGGCGAACGCCGGGGCACCGACGACGTCTCGATCTACGCCGCGCCCGCGCGGGCCACCGACCTGTCGAACCTGCCCCCGGCGTTCATCGACTGCGGGAGCGCGGAGGTGTTCCGCGACGAGGACGTCGCCTACGCCTCGGCCATCTGGGCGGCCGGCGGGCAGGCCGAGTTGCACGTCTGGCCGGGCGCGTTCCACGCCTTCGAGGGCTTCGCGCCGCAGGCCGCCCTCTCGCACGACGCCGTCGACGCGCGCGATCGCTGGATCCGCCGCCTGCTCGGCTGAGCCGCGGTCTTAGGCTGGGCGCGACGAAGGAGTGACCCATGCAGGAGCTCGCGGGACGACTGAGGGTGCTCGACCCGGCAGCGAGCGAGTCGGTGAAGATCATCGGATACTTCGACTCGCTCGTTGCGGGCGGCGCGGGTGCCGAGTCGGTCGTGCGGGCAGCGGCGATCCTGAGCGGCGTGCCCGCGGGCGCACGGGTGCGGGGCCGTCTCATCGGCGTCGATGCGGACGGCGGGCGCACCGCACCGCGAGAGCCCGAGGGGGCGGATGCCGCCGACGCGCCACGCGTGTGGCTCGAGCGCCCCGACGGCGCCGGCCTGAACGACGCCATGATCATCGACCGCGCGCAGGTCGCCCTCTCGATCATCGTCGCGCGCGCCGACCCGACGATGAGCGCGGTCGAACGCGTGATCGACCCGACGACCTCGCGAGTGGATCGCGAGGCCGCCGCCCACCGCCTGCGCCTGAGCGGTGCCGTGCGCGTCGTGGCGGCCCCGCCCACCTCCCGCCACGTGCTCACGGCTTCGACCGTGCTCGCCACGAACGAGGGGGCGGTGTGGATCGGTCTCGGCGACGTCGTGCCCCCGGACGGACCCGTCGGAACGAGCGTCGCGAGCGACCTCGACGATCTCCCCCGCGCCTGCGCCGACGCCCGTCTCGCGCTGCGCCTCGCCGACGACCGGCACCGTGTGATGGATGCCGCCGACCTCGGCGTGCTGATCATGCTGGCGCGATCGTTCGAGGCGTCGGCGCCGCGGCATCCGGATGTCGAAGCATTCGACGCCCTCGATGCCCGGGCGCTCGAGGCCCTCGACGTGGTGGTCGACAGCGAGAGCATCCGCGCGGCCGCGACGCGTCTGTCGATGCACCACAGCAGCCTGCAGTCGCGCCACGAGACGTGGACGCGCCAGCTCGGGTACGACCCGCTGAGCCCGCGGGGACGCGCCCGCTTCCTCGCGGCGCGGTTACTGCAGCGGCTGGCCTAGGCGCCACCGCGGCGAAGCCCTCGCCGCCTTCGCGAGGCCCCGACGGGCCGGGCGCGAATGCCGAAGCGCACGCGTGGCGATGAGCGGGCGATGTGCGCCGTTCTTCGAGTCTAGTAAGGTAACCCTTGCCTAACTCGAAGCCACGGCATCCCCTCCCGAAAGGACATCTCGCCATGCCCTCGCGCGCCTCCTCCCGCCTAGCCCTCGCCACCGTCACCGGGCTCACCCTCGTGCTCTCCGGGTGCGCCGGTGGTGCGGCATCCGCCCCCGATGCCACCGCCGCCACGCACGACGTCGCGCACGCCCGCGGCACCACCACGGTGACCGATGCTCCCCAGCGCGTCGTCACGCTCGAGCCTCTCGAGCTCGACACCGCGGTCGCGGTCGGCATCACCCCGGTCGGCACGGCCGTGGCGAACATGGTCAACGGGGTGCCCAGCTACCTCGGCGCCGAGGGGGTCGCTTCCGTCGGCACCGTCAGCGAGCCCGACCTCGAAGCGATCGCGGCGCTGCAGCCCGACCTGATCCTCGGCACCGAGTCCCGCCACTCCGCCCTCTACGACCAGCTCAGTGCGATCGCCCCGACGGTTTTCATCGCCACGCAGGCGGACCCCTGGCGCGACAACGCGGCACTCGTCGGCGAGGCCCTCGGCCGCGAAGACGAGGTGAAGAAGGCGGTGGATGCCGTGGACACCCGCTGCGACGAGATCGAGGCGGCGCACCAGCTCGCGGGGAAGACCGCCGAGATGATCCGCCCGCGCGATGAGACGACCCTGAGCCTGTACGGTCCGGTCTCGTTCGCCGGCAGCCTGCTGGAGTGCGTCGGCTACACGATCCCCGACCACGAGTGGAAGGACGGACTGCAGGCCGACATCTCGCCCGAGAACATCGCGAGCGCCACCGCCGACGCCGTCTTCGTCACCACCACCGACGTGACCGACCGCTCGACGATCCCGGCGGCCATCGCCCAGAACGCAGCGGCCTTCCCCGTCGTGACGCTGGTCGACAACAGCACCTGGGTCGCGGGCGTCGGGCCCAAGGGCGCGCAGTCGGTGCTCGACGACATCGAGACCTTCCTCGCCTCGGCGAAATGACGTCTGCGCCCGTGCAGGCGGCGGCCCCCGCCCGCCCCGCGCGCCTCGGCAGGACCGCCGCCGGCACCCTCGTGCTGGCAGCGGTCTTCGCCGTCGCCGTCGCCCTGTCGCTCATGATGGGCGCCAACCCGCTCCCCCTGTCGGCGGTCTGGGCCTCGCTCACGGGCGCCGGCACCCCCGACACCGACTTCGTGGTGCAAGGGCTCCGGGTCCCGCGGACGATCGCGGGGGTCGTCGCGGGAGCGGCCCTGGGCGTGGCGGGAGCGCTCATGCAGTCGTTCTCGCGCAATCCGCTCGCCGACCCGGGCGTGCTGGGCGTCAACGCGGGGGCGGCGTTCGCCGTCGCCCTCACCGTCGCGGTCTTCGGCATCCAGAACTCGCTCCTGCTGGTGTGGCCGGCGTTCCTCGGGGCGCTGGTCGTGACCGTCGCGGTCGCGCTCGTCGGATCGGCCGGGCGCGGTCGGGCCGACCCGATCCGCCTCGTGCTCGCGGGAGTCGCCGTGGGTGCCGTGCTCTCGGGCATCACCTCGGGGCTCATGCTGAGCGACCCCGACGCCTTCGACACGATGCGCGGCTGGAACGCCGGATCGCTCCTCGGCCGCGGGCTCGAGGTCATCCTGCCGGTCGCGCCGTTCGTCGCGCTCGGTCTGCTCGTGGCGTTCGGCCTCGGTCGCGGGCTCAACGCGATCGCCCTGGGCGACGATCTCGCGCAGGCGCAGGGCGTGCGTGTCGGCCGGGTGCGCGTGGCATCCGTCGCCGCCGTCACCGTTCTCGCGGGGGCCGCGACCGCCCTGGTCGGACCCCTGTCGTTCGTGGGACTGATGGTGCCGCACGTCGCCCGCTGGATCGCCGGCCCCGATCAGCGCCTCATCCTGCCGCTGAGCGCCCTCGCCGCCCCGATCGTCGTGTTGCTGGCCGACGTCCTCGGCCGCGTGATCATCGCGCCGGCCGAGGTACCCGCCGGGATCGTCACCGCGTTCGTCGGCGCCCCCGTGCTCATCGCCCTCGCACGTCGACGCAGGGCGGCGGCGCTGTGACCATCGTCGCTCTTTCCCCGCGTCTCGCGCGGGGCGGTGTCCGCCTGCGCCCGCGCAGCGTCGTGGTCGGAGCCGCCACCCTCGCCGCGATCCTGACCCTCGCGGTGCTGTCGCTGGGGTGGGGCACCTACCCCGTGGCTCCGGATGCCGTGGTCCGCGCGCTCCTCGGAGGCGGGACGCCCCTCGACACCACCGTCGTCGTCGGGTGGCGACTGCCCCGCGTGCTCGCGGCGGTCGCCCTCGGCGCGCTCCTGGCGATTGCGGGGGCGCTGTTCCAGACGGTGACGCGCAATCCCCTCGCGAGCCCCGACATCCTGGGCCTGTCGAACGGCGCGTTCACCGGCATGCTGATCGCCCTGGTGCTCGTGTCGCCGTCGTGGCCCGCGCGGGCCGCGGGTTCGCTGGTCGGCTGCCTCGCGGCATCCGTCGTCATCTGGCTGCTGTCGTATCGCGGAGGGATCCAGGGGTTCCGTCTCATCGTCGTCGGCATCGGCGTCTCGGCGATGCTGGCCTCGCTCAACACGTGGATGCTGCTGCACGTCGAGCTCGAGACCGCGATGTTCGCCTCGGCCTGGGGACACGGCTCGCTCAACGGCGTCACCGGCGACGCTCTCGGCGGTGTGCTGCTGATCGCCGCGCCCGTCGCCCTCGCCGCCTTCGCGCTCGTGCCCGCCCTGCGCCAGCTCGAGCTCGGCGACGACCTCGCCACCGCTACGGGCGTGCGCCCGCACCTCGTGCGCAGCCTCGCCCTGTTGATCGGTGTGGTGCTGGTCGCGGGCGCCACCGCGATCGCCGGCCCGATCGCGTTCGTGGCGCTCGCTGCCCCGCAGATCGCCCGGCGCCTCGCGCGCTCGCCCTCACTGTCGCTCACGCTCTCGGGACTCGTCGGGGCGCTGCTGCTCCTGGCCTCCGACGCCGTCGCGCAGCATCTGCTGCCGGTCACCCTTCCCGTCGGCGTCGTCACCGTCTCGGTCGGCGGCGCGTACCTCATCGTCATGATCGTCTCGGAGATCCGCCGCCGTGCCTGACACCCCCCACCTGCTCGCGCGTCCCTGGGCCTACAGCGCGTTCCCCGTGGCCGTTCGTGCCCGCCGAGCGCTCTCGCCGCACTTCCTGCGCCTCACCTTCGGCGGCGAGACGTTGCGGCACTTCGCCCCGTGGGGTGCGGACCAGCGCATCAAACTCGTGCTCCCGCTGCCCGGCGGCGGCCTCGCCGACTTCGGTCTGCTCGCCGAGCCGACGCCCCACCCCTCCGACTGGTACGCCCGCTGGAAGGCCCTGCCGGTCGACGAGCGCAACGTCCTGCGCACGTACACCCCCGCCGCGATCCGGCCCGAGGCCGGCGAGATCGACGTCGACTTCTACCTGCACTCCCCCGAGGGCCCCGCCTCGCGCTGGGCGCGCACCGCGGAGATCGGCGAGACGCTCGTCATCACGGGCCCCGATGCGCGCAACGGGTGGACGGGGTACGGCATCCACTGGCAGCCGCCCGCACTCGGCACCTTTCTGCTCGTCGCCGACGAGACGGCAATCCCCGCGGTCCGCAACATCGCCGCCGCCCTCCCGGCGCAGGCGCAGGGGGTCGCGATCGTCGAGATCGGCGATGCCGCCGACGACGTCACCGTGTCGGCGCTGGGCGACCAGGTCGACGTGCGCGTCGTCGGCCGCGGCGAGACAGAGGCGGCCGTCCGCGCGTGGGGCTCGACGGAGGTCGATTACGCCTGGCTGGCCGGGGAGTCGGGTGTGGTGACCGCGGCGCGTCGCGTGCTGGTCCGCGAGCTCGGCGTCGCGCGCGAACGGGTGTCGTTCCTCGGGTACTGGCGCGAGGGCGGAGCGCTCGTCGACTGAGGCCCGTCGCGCTCAGGCGAGCACGAGCTCGATGTTGCGATGATCGCGGAACACCCGCAGCACCAGCTCGAAGTACGTCTCGCCGCGACCAGCGTCGAGCGCGTCGAGCGCACGCTGCGCGGGAGGTGCGGCGTACACCTCGGGGCGTTCCAGCTTCGCGCGGTAGTACTCCCGCGTGGTCTCGACGCCGAGCGCCCCGCGCGCGACCTCGGCGTCGCGCCACACCACCCGCACCGGCTCGGCCCCGCGCAGATCGCCGAAGCCGCCGTACAGCAGGTCGTCGAGCGCATCGAGGCTCTCGCCCAGGGTCCAGTCCTCGTCGGGCATGAAGACGCGGTTCAGTTCGACGTAGAGCGACGGGATGCCGTGCACCGCCGCTCCGTCGATCTCGAAGGTCGGCCGGGTCATGGCATCCGTCCACCCGACGTCGCGAAGGCCGCGGGGGTCACGCCCAGCACCCGCCGGAAGTGTCGCGTCAGGTGCGACTGATCGTGGAAGCCGGCGCGCACGGCCGCCTCGGCGGGGCGCACGCCGTCGACGAGCAATCGGCGTGCCGTGTCGACGCGACGCGTCACGAGGTAGCGATGCGGAGCGATGCCGTAGGTCTGCGAGAACACCCGGACGAGATGGCTCGGGTGCGCATTCAGTTCGCGCGCCGCGTCGGCGAGGGTGAACGACTCGCTGGTGCGGTCGTCGAGCAGCGCGCGCAGGCGGCGGGCGAGCGGGGCGTCCGCGGCCGCAGCGATCCCCGACCCAGCGTGGGCGAGCACGGCCTCGCGCACCGCGAGCAGCCAGTGCTCGGCGGCGAGTTCGTCTCCCGGATGCCGCAAGGCGGCGTGCACGCGCCGTGCCGCGGTCATGGCCTGCGGGTCGGCCAGGGTCGGGCGCCGCGCGATCCGCGCCGCCGTCTCACTCAAGAGCCACTCCCCACCGAGGTACAGCACGCGCTTGCGGTAGCCCTCGCCCGCGCGGGCGGAGCGTCCGTCGTGCGGGATGCCCGGCGGCAGCACCGTCACCGCGGACGGAGCCGCGTAATAGGCGCCTCCGTCGAGCGCGTACGAGACGACTCCGCGGTCGACGAGCATGACGGCCCAGTCGTCGTGCGTGTGCACCGGGTAGGCGTGGTCGAGCTCGGCGTGGTAGCTCTCACGAAGCAGCGGCACCTCGGGATGCCATGCCCGCACGCGATCGACCATGTGAGAAACGTACAAGACCCCACCGACACCGCCGCCCGATGCTGAAGGGGTGAGTGAAGAGAACACCGTCCCCCTGTTCGACACCAAGGTGATCGTGATGCTGCGCGACGACCTCGCCCCCTGGCAGGAGCTGAACGTCACCGCGTTCCTCATCTCGGCGATCGCCACGAGCGCGCCAGATCTGGTCGGCGACCCGTATCTCGACGCCGACGGCACGACGTACCTGCCGATGCTGCGGCAGCCGGTGATCGTCTTGAGCGGTGACGCCGAGACGCTGACGAGGGCGCGAGCCAAGGCGGCCGCGCGCGACGACGTCGCCCTCGCCGTCTACACGCGCGAGCTCTTCGCCACGTCCCACGATGCGGCGAACCGGGCGGCCGTGGCCGCGGTCGCGGCATCCGATCTCGATCTCGTCGGCATCGCGATGCGCGGCCCGCGCAACGCCGTCGACCGCATGGCGAAAGGCGCCACCGCCCACGCGTGACGGGAGTTCACTCCCCCGGAACGAGCAGCCCGCTCTCGTACGCCGCGATCACCAGCTGCGCGCGGTCGTGGGCGCCGAGCTTGAGCATCGTGTTCTTCACGTGGGTCTTCGCGGTGTGCGGCGAGATGAACAGCGCGGCCGCGACCTCGTCGTTCGACCGGCCGCGCGCGACGTGCAGCAACACCTCGCGCTCGCGCTCGGTCAGCATTGCCAGCGACGGGGCGTCCCGCGGGGCCGCCGGCTCGACGCGGCGCACGTACCTCTCGATCATCGCCCGGGTCGCCACCGGCGACAGCAGGGCGCCGCCGTCGTCGACGGCGAGCACCGCGTGCACGATCTCGTCGGGCTCGGCTCCCTTGCCGATGAAGCCGCTGGCCCCCGCCCGCAGGGCCGCGACGACGTAGTCGTCTTCCTCGAACGTGGTGAGGATGAGCACGCGCGTCTCGGCGAGGGCGGGGTCGGTGCAGATGAGACGAGTGGCCTCGATGCCGTCCAGGCGCGGCATGCGGATGTCGCACACCACCACGTCGGGCCGCAGCGATGCGGCGAGCGCGACCGCTTCTTCTCCGTCGACGGCTTCGCCCACCACTTCGATGCCGGGCGCGGCATCGAGAAGGTCGCGCACGGCCGTGCGGATGAGGGCTTGGTCGTCGACCACGAGCACGCGGGTCATCGGACACCTCCGGGGGTGACGGCGAGGGGAAGACGCGCGGCGAGACGGTAGCCGCCGGGGGCGAGCCCGGCATCGAGGTGACCGCCCACCGACTCGACGCGTTCGCGCAGACCGACGAGGCCGAAGCCGGAGGGAGACGCGGTCTCGGGCGTGCGGTCGAGGGGGTTGGTGACCACGATCTCGATCTCGTCGCCGTCGCGGCGCAGCAGCACGTGCGCGCGACGCGCGGTGCCGTGCTTGAGGGCGTTGGTCAGTCCCTCTTGCACGACGCGGTAGGCGACGATGTCGACCGAGAGGGGCAGCGCGTCGGCCGGGTCGTCGCGGTCGAGCTCATCGCGGACGACGACGTCCCACCCCGCGACACGCACCGACTCCACGACGTCTGCGAGGCGCGCGAGGCCGGGCTGCTCGCGCGGAGCGGATTCGTCGGGCGCGCGCAGCACGGTGAGCAGGGATCCGATCTCGCTGAGCACGTCGCGCGAGGCGGTGCGGATGGTCGCCAGCGCCTCGCGGGCGCGCTCGGGCCGCGTCTCGAGCGTCGACGACGCCACTCCCGCGTTCAGGCTGATGACCGAGATGCGGTGCGCGACGGCGTCGTGCAGGTCGCGGGCGATGCGCAGACGTTCCTCGGTGACCCGGCGCCGGGCCTCGGCCTCGCGCGTCTGCTCGGCGCGGCGGGCGCGTTCGATCACGGCCTCGACGTAAGCGCGGCGGGAGCGGGCGGCGTCGCCCAGCGCGCCCGCGAGCGTCACCATGAGCCCGACCTGGAGAAAGCGGGTGTCGAGCCCCGTCGTGAGCTCGATCACGATGCTCACCCCGACCAGGCCCACCACCGCCGGGATCGCCACCGGGGCGGCCTCGCGCCGTGTGAGCCGGTCGGCCATGCCGTAGGAGGCGATCACCATCGACAGCGCGACCCCGGGCAGCAGCGTGCCGAGCACGAGCGCGGTGACGTACAGCGCGATGCACGCCAGCAGCACCGTGCGCGGCCAGCGCCGCCGCAACGGCAGCAGCAGCGCGGGCACGATCGCGATCGCGTAGACGAGCGGGCTCGACGGGCGCAGCTCGGGGAACGGCACGGGGGCGAAGACCGGCGCGATCACGAGGATCGCGGCGACGACGTCGAGCAGCCACGCGCGACCGGCCGGGATCAGACGCGGCGCGGAGTCCGTCGTCGGGTCGGGTCGCATCGTCCCAGTCTGACGCGCACGCGAGCGTCTGACCATCGCCCGCTCGGGGCAGACGAGATCTCCCCCCACCGGGGTATGCCCGCACCCCCGCTGAGCGACGCGGCGGCGAGCCCGCGCGACGACAGTGGAGCCATGACCACCGAACCTCCTCCCCCGCTCTTCTCCGTCGTGGACCTGCACAAGTCGTACGGCCGCGGCTCGGCGCGCTTCGACGCGCTGCGCGGAGTGTCGCTCGACATCCGACGCGGCGAGAGCATCGCGATCGTCGGCAAGAGCGGCTCGGGCAAATCCACCCTCATGCACCTGCTCGCCCTCATGGACGCCCCCACCACCGGCTCGGTGGTCTTGGAGGGGACGGATGCGGCGACCCTCCGCGGTCGTCGACTGAACCGCACCCGCAACAAGACGTTCGGCTTCGTGTTCCAGCAGTTCTTCCTCACCCCGAACGCCTCGGTACTCGACAACGTCGTGCTGCCGCTGAAGATCGCCGGGGTCGGCCGGGCCGAGCGCAAGCGTCGGGGACTGGCGGCCCTGGCCGAGCTCGACATGCAGGACAAGGCGAAGAACAAGGCCACGGCCCTCTCGGGCGGCCAGAAGCAGCGCGCGGTCATCGCCCGCGCCCTCGTCAACGACCCGCAGGTGATCTTCGCCGACGAGCCCACGGGCAATCTCGACACCGCCACCGGCGCCGTCGTCGAAGACATCTTGTTCCGCCTCAACCGCGAGCACGGCATCACCCTCATCGTCGTCACGCACGACGAAGACCTCGCCGCGCGCTGCGATCGCCGCGTACAGATCCGCGACGGCGTGATCGTCGCCGAAGAACGGAGTGCGGCATGAAGACCACCGACCTCGTCGCCACCGCGGCGGCCAACACGTTCCGCTCGAAGACCCGCACGATCCTGACCGTCCTCGCGATCTTCGTCGGCGCGTTCACCCTCACCCTGACAAACGGGCTCGGCACGGGCATCAACCGGTTCATCGACGACACGGTCTCGGCGATCGGTGCCGGCGACGTGCTCACGGTGACGAAGACGAGCACGAGCGATGCGGCATCCGGAGCCCCTCAGAAATACGACCCCGACTCGGTCGCCGGCGGCACCACGAACCCCGGTCGACCGGGCGCGAGCACGGCCGTCTCGGCGCTGACGGATGCCGACATCTCGACCATCGAGGGCCTGTCGGGCATCGAGCGGGTCGTCCCCGCGAAGGCCGTGAAGATCGACTTCGTGCAGTACGACGGAGGGCAGCCCTACGTCGCGTCGGCGGGCTCGCTGATCAGCGGTCAGACCCCGCAGCTGGCGGCCGGAACGGCGCCCGACGGTTCGAGCACGACCCTGCAGACGGCGATCCCCGAGTCGCTCGTCTCGCCGCTCGGGTTCTCGAGCGCCGATGACGCGGTCGGGGCCACCCTCACCGTCGCCGTGTCGGATCCGGTGCGCACCCCGCACCTGGTCGAGGCGACGATCACCGGCGTGACCGAGGGCGCCTTCGCCAACGCCACCTCCCTCACCACCAATCCCGCCCTCGAAGACGCCCTGTTCGCCGCGCAGAACACCGGCGTGCCCTCCGACCAGCTCGACCGGTACGCCAGCGCGAGCGCCTTCGTGTCGCCGACGGCCACCGCGGCGCAGATCGACGAGATCAAGACGACGCTCACGGATGCCGGATACACCGGCCAGACCGTTTCGGACCAGCTGGGCACCTTCAAGGCCGTGATCGACGGCATCGTGCTCGTGCTGAACGCGTTCGCCGTGATCGCGTTGCTGGCGGCGAGCTTCGGCATCGTCAACACCCTGCTGATGTCGGTGCAGGAGCGCACCCGTGAGATCGGGCTGATGAAGGCGATGGGCATGGGCAGCGGGCGGGTGTTCTCGCTCTTCAGCCTCGAAGCGGTGTTCCTGGGATTGCTCGGCAGCTTCATCGGCGCCGCGGTGGCGATCGCGGTCGGCACCGCGGTGAGCGCACAGCTCGGTCAGAGCCTGTTCAGCGACCTGCCGGGGCTGCAGCTGATCGCGTTCGATCCGACGTCGATCCTGGTTACGACGGTGGCGATCATGGCGATCGCGTTCCTGGCCGGCAGTCTCCCCGCGGCACGGGCTGCCCGGGCGGATCCGGTCGAGTCGCTCCGCTACGAGTGACCGCAGTTCCGCGAACGCAAGAGGGCCGGATGCCATGGCATCCGGCCCTCTCGTATCGAACCCCTTAGCGGAGGTTCCGGACGACTACTCGCCGCCGTTGATCACCGACAGATACGACCCGAAGGGACGTGCGGTGTCGGAGGCGGCGAAGTCGTCGGCGATGCCCTCGTGAGGCGCGTTGTCGTTCTGCATGGATCGAGTGTGGCTGACCTGCCTGGAGCGGAAACGGTCCTTGACAGGAACGGGAAAGTACGCCTAGCTAACTACTCATCAGTCGAGACGTTGAATGTCTGCGTCCGGCAATCGATACCCAGATTACGCATAGGGAAAATATCGGTACTACTGGTCTTTCGAGGACTACGGTTCCCTCGAAGGGGGTAGACCGTGACCAAACCTCGCACTGTGACACATGTGTACTCGCTCGGCGGCGGCTGGGAGAAGACCTCCCACGAGACCTTGACCCCGGAGGTGGCCGAAGAACTGCGCCATCAGGGATTCACCATGGTGCGCGCGCGACGCGGCATGTTCGACACCCGCGAGATCTCGCTCCGCGACTATCCGCCGCAGCGCGCGGGCGCACCGACCGTTCCGAGCTGACCGCGCGTCAGGTGCCGGCCGTGTCCGCCGACGGGGCGAACACGATGATCGCCGCCCCCACCAGGGCGACGGCCGAGCCGACGTAGTCCCACGTCGTCGGCTTGAACCCGTCGACGACGATGCCCCACGCCAGCGATCCCGCGACGAACACCCCGCCGTAGGCTGCGAGCACCCGGCCGAACTGCGCGTCGGGCTGCAGCGCCGCGATGAATCCGTACGCCCCCAGCGCCACGATGCCCAGCAGCGCGAGCCACCATCCGCGGTTCTCGCGCACGGCCTGCCAGATGAGCCACGCTCCCCCGATTTCGGCCACGGCGGCGAGCAGGAAGAGGACGATGATGCGCGCGGTTGTCACCCGACCATTGTCGGCGACGCGCGATCGGCCCTACACCACCGAACGGGGGACAGACAGCGCGCCGGAGCCGGCGTAAGGTTGGCCACCCCGCTCCAACGACGTGGCCCCGAGGGGTTTTTGTCAGGAGGACACCATGACTCGACCGCGTACCGCCACTCACGCCTATCGCATTCCCGGCGGCTGGCAGAAGGTCCCGCACCACCCGCTCACCGCAGATCCGCGCGCGACCTCCGCGGCCAGGGCTTCACGATCGTGCGAGCCCGACGCGGGTGGAACGACTCGCGGGAGCTGTCGCTGGCGCAGTACGCCGCGCAGCCGGCATCCGGAACCTCCACCTGGGTGGACTCCGAGCTGAAGCCGTTCAGCGGCTGACCACTCGGCTCGACCATCTCGCAGCGGGGCTCCATCGGTAACGCCGGAGGGGCCCCGCTCTGTGCGAGGCCCCTCCGGCGTGGTGGATCAGAGAACGTCAGGCGCGAGCGGCCGCCGAGGTCATCGGGCACTCGAACGGGTCGCGGGCCGCGAGACCCACCCGGTTGAGGTACTGGATGACGATGCCGTACGACTGCAGCAGCGTGGTCTCGACGTAGGGGACGTTGAGCGTCTGGCTGTGCTCCTTGACGATCGCGCGGGCCTTGCTGAGGTGCGGGCGCGGCATGTTCGGGAACAGGTGGTGCTCGATCTGGTAGTTCAGGCCACCCATGAGCCACGTGGCCCACCAGCCGCCGGTGATGTTGCGCGAGGTGCGCACCTGCTTGCTGAAGAAGTCGAGCTTCGCGTCGGGAGCGATGACGGCCATGCCCTTGTGGTTCGGGGCGAACGAGGCGCCCATGTACAGCCCGAACACGGCGAGCTGCACGCCGACGAAGGCGAAGGCCATGCCGAGCGGCAGGAAGACGAACACCGGAGCGACGAAGATCGCGAAGCGGAGGGCGATGAGGCCGAGCTCGGTCCAGCGACCCTTGACCGGCTCCTTCGAGAACAGGTGGCGCAGACCGATGAAGTGGAGGTTGGCACCCTCGAGCGTGAGCAGGGGGAAGAACGCCCAGCCCTGGCGCTGCGTGATCCAGCGCTGCAGGCCGCGCGCCTTGGCGGCGTCGACCTCGATGAACGAGATCGTGTCGATCTCGATGTCGGGGTCTTTGCCCACGCGGTTGGGGTTGGCGTGGTGGCGGGTGTGCTTCGAGGTCCACCACGACAGGCTCATGCCGACCACGCCGGCAGCGAGCCACAGCGCCAGACGGTCATTGGCCTTGCCCGAGGCGAAGATCTGCTTGTGCGCGGCCTCGTGGGCGAGGAACGCCACCTGGGTGAGCAGAATGCCGAGCGCCGCGGCGATGAGCAGCTGGAACCAGCTGTCGCCGAGCAGGATGAAACCAGTGACGCAGCCGGCGAAGCCGAGGGTGAGCACGGCCCCGACCATCGCGTAGAAGCGGCGGGCGCGGACCAGCAGGCCCGTTTCGCGCACGACCTGCGAGAGCTCGGTGTAGGCCTTCGCCATGGGCGGGAAGTCCGTCGTCCCCTTGTAGGTCTGACGGATCGGCCCCATCCGGGACTCGATGACGGGTGCAGCCATTGCGTGCTCCTCGGGTGGGGGTGACCGTAGCGGCCCGAAGCCGAAGGCGGATGCCGAGGACTTGTTCGCGACGCTACTGGGGGCGTATGCGCGATCGCGAATACTTCGCGGTGCCGAGCCCCGGAATCACGCGGGTCGTGGCTGTGAACAGGGGCGATTGCCCAGGCGATTGCCAGGCTGGGGCCGCTTGGGGGTCGTATTCCGGGGCGGCGACGCTCAGTCGCGCAGGACGTATGCGGTGACGCTCGGCGAGAGCTGGCGGGCGTCGAAGCGACCGAGAACGATGTTGTTCATCTTGGTCGTGTCGGGCTGCCCGATGACCACCCATGTGTCGTCGCTCGCCTGGGCCGTGACGTCGGCGGCACCGCACTGCGCCGTCGTCTGATTGCCGCCGGTATTCGTCTGCACCACGGCCAGGCACACTTCGTCGGGCTGGTCGGGCTGGCGCCCGATGTAGATCACACTGTCGTCCAAGAAGGCGACGTAGCGAACGGTGTCGGCATCCAACAACCCCATGGCCTCCGGAATGGGGAATTTGTCTTCGCCCGTCGCGGCGTATCGCAGCTCCGGGATGTCCGCCGCGCTGCGCAGCGTCGGCAGGGTCGTTCCGATGACGATCCCTGCCAGCAGGCCCAGAGCGAGCGCAGCAGTGGTGAGGATCGCAATGCGTCGTCTGCTCAGGCCGCGCCCGGTATTCGCGGGGCGGAGCTCGGACTCCGGGTCGGGGTCGGGCTCGGGGTCGGACTCGGGGTCGGGGTCTCGATCCGCGGGCGCCTCCCCGCGGGCCGTCGTCCGCGCGCGGTGTTCGAGCTCCTGCAGTCGCTCGACGTGCTCGTCTGTGAGCGGAGGCTGCGCGTCCGCACCCCGGCCGTAGGCGCGGGCGCGCAAAACCGTCAGTTCCTCGTGTTCTGCGGCGGTGAGCATGCGTCCACTCTGCCGCACCGGGTCACGCCGATCCGGGAGACGCTGCGAGGCGT
Source organism: Microbacterium sp. JC 701 (assembly GCF_021026215.1). Taxonomy (NCBI): domain Bacteria; kingdom Bacillati; phylum Actinomycetota; class Actinomycetes; order Micrococcales; family Microbacteriaceae; genus Microbacterium; species Microbacterium sp. JC 701. The sequence continues at coordinate 1,499,689 of NZ_JAJNCV010000001.1, read as the reverse complement.
TACCCCAACAGCGCGTGGACCCGCTGGCGCAACGCCGCTGTCGCCTCCTGGCGCGAACGCCCCGCCCCATCCTCGTGAAGGAGGTCGACGGCGACCTCGACGAGGATTGCGGTGCTGAGGAAGAGGTCGGCCGCGAGGACACCCTGCCCGTCATCGCACGGGTGTCGCGAAGCGCGGATGGCCGCCGCGGGAGTGCCGAAGCGCTCGCGCACCGCCGCACGCTCTTCGGGCGTCGCGTCCCAGAAAGGTCGTCCTGTTGCCGCGGCCCGATCGATCACGTTGATCAGGAACTCACGAGCGTCTGTCTGTGCCACGTCGATTGTTCGTGGCGGCGGGGCGGGTGGATGGTGGGGCGTCCTACTGGTTTCGCAGCCGCCTACGCGGCCGCGTCGCCGGGGGTCAATGGCTGGACTTACCGCGCACGCGACCTGTTGGCTGGGGACATGGGGATGACGAATGCCGAGGTGAAGCGGATCGTGCTTCCGACCGTTCCGCTCTCCGCGTTGACGGTCGTCGCGTTCGTGCTCGCGGTGAACGGGCTATGGGTCCTCGCGGTCATCGTCATCGCTGTGGCCGTTGCCTCCCTCATCTGGTCGGTGCGACGCGAGCGGAACCGCGACGCCGACGAGGCGCTCGCGCGTGCCGCTCGCTACGAGGCGGCCGAGCGGGATCAGGACCCGGTCTCGTGATCTCGTTCATGGATGCGACCTCGTGAACGCCGAGGATCGCGCGGCGGCTCTCCGTCGCCTCGACGAGGTCGAGGACCAACTGCTCCGGTCCACCATGAGCCTGGCCCGCTGGGACCCCGGTGCGCACGTGTGGCGGGAGGAACTGGATGCCGAACAGGCGCGCTTTCGCGAACAACTCGGCCTCCCGCCGGCCCCGGGCGCCGGCGCCACGAGCAGCAGGGCCGAGTGGGTCATGCTGATCGCGTCGTGCGTCGCGATCGTGACGGTCCTCGCGCTGCTCAACCTGGGGTGACACGAAGCGGGACGTTCGGCGGACCATGCGTGCGCTTGCCGCGCGCTTCGCGCGTGAAACGACGAAGGGCCGGAATCCCGAAGGATCCCGGCCCGATCTGTCGGGATGACAGGATTTGAACCTGCGACCCCTTGACCCCCAGTCAAGTGCGCTACCAAGCTGCGCCACATCCCGTTACCCGCGAGCGGGCAACTCCCCTATATTAGCCCCTCGCCGACAGTGCCGCGAACCAGCGCACGGCCCGGGCGTGTGGCCGCCCCCTTGTCGATGTCGGACCCCCTCGCTACGGTCGCCGACATGACGATCGAGATCCTGCCCGCGACCTCCGACCGCTTCGACGACGCCGAGGTCGCGCTCGACAGCGGCGATGGTCCCGGATGCCAGTGCCAATGGTGGCTGCTCACCAACGCGGAGTTCGAGAAGAACTCCCGCGAGCAGCTCACCGAACGCTTCCGCACCGAGATGCAGGGCGAGCGGCCCCCTGGGCTCATCGCCTATGTCGACGGAGAACCGGCAGGATGGGTGCGCGTCGGCCTCCGCACCGATCAGGCGCGACTCCTGCGCACCCGCGACGTGACGACCTCCACGGCCGAGCCGCTCGACGCCGACGACGTGTGGGCGGTGTCGTGCTTCGTCATCCGCACGGCCCACCGCGGTCAGGGGTTGATGAAGAAGCTGCTGGATGCCGCGGTCACGACCGCCCGCGACGCCGGGGCACGAGTCGTCGAGGCGTACCCCCTCGACCCCGCCGTCTCGAAAAGGTCGGCAAACCAGCTGTACCGCGGCACGGTGTCGGTGTTCGAGGACGCCGGCTTCGACGTCGTCGATCGACCCAAGCCGGATCGCGCGCTCGTCTCCTTAGCGCTGCGCGACTGACCGCCCGACCTACGATGGAGGTTCGCCCACCGAGGATCTGACATGACCGATGCCCCCACCACCGCGCGCGTCGACGCGTGGCTCTGGGCCGTGCGCGTCTACAAGACCCGGTCCGCGGCGACGACCGCGTGCCGCGCCGGTCACGTGCGCGTCAACGGCGAACGGGCCAAGGCCGCGCAGCCGGTGCGGCCGGGCGATGAGTTGCGGGTGCGTATCCAGGGCTTCGACCGCATCCTCGTGGTGAAGAAGACGATCGCGAAACGCGTCGGCGCTGCCCTGGTCGCGGAGTCCGTCGACGATCGCACTCCCCCGCCGCCGTCGAAGGAGAGCATGCCGTTCGTGCCCGTGCGCGATCGCGGTGCCGGACGCCCCACGAAGCGCGACCGGCGTGACATCGAGAAGCTGCGTGGCCGCGAGCTCGACTGATCGCAGGGACCGGGGGCTTCGACAAGCTCAGCCACCTCCCCACCTGCCCGCAGTAACCCAGGTCCCTGAGCCTGTCGAAGGGCCGGAGGCTTCGACAAGCTCAGCCACCTCCCCACCTGCCCGCAGTAACCCAGGTCCCTGAGCCTGTCGAAGGGCCGGAGGCTTCGACAAGCTCAGCCACCTCA
>NZ_JAJNCV010000001.1:1472438-1497123 GCF_021026215.1 Microbacterium sp. JC 701 | reverse complement strand
AGGCTTCGACAAGCTCAGCCACCTCCCCACCTGCCCGCAGTAACCCAGGTCCCTGAGCCTGTCGAAGGGCCGGAGGCTTCGACAAGCTCAGCCACCTCACCAACCCGCGGTAACCGAGGTCCCTGAGCCCGTCGAAGGGACCGGAGGCTTCGACAAGCTCAGCCACCTCCCCACCTGCCCGCAGTAACCCAGGTCCCTGAGCCCGTCGAAGGGACCGGAGGCTTCGACAAACTCAGCCACCTCCCCACCTGCCCGCAGTAACCCAGGTCCCTGAGCCTGTCGAAGGGCCGGAGGATTCCACAAGCTCAGCCACCTCACCAACCCGAGCAGTAACCCAGGTCCCTGAGCCTGTCGAAGGGCAGCCACCTCCCGACCCGCGCGCGGGTCAGTCGAGCTGCTCCAGCAACCAGCGCGCGCCGTGGACGACCGCGCCGAGCTCCTCGACGCGCGTCGCGAGCTCTCGGTCGCTCGTCACGACGACGACCGGTCGGTGCAAAGCCACCAGCTCGCGAACAACGGCCACGATCTCGTCGTCGCCCTCGCCCGGCGCGTGCCGCACATCAATCGGGGGTGCGACAGGCTCCGCCGACCGGGCCTGGCCCTCGAGCACGGCCGTGACCGACGGAAACCAGCGCGTCGCGGAAAGCCCGAGTGCCTCGGCATCCACTCCCCGCTCGGCGAGTCGCGAGACCTTGGTGACGATGCGGGTGGCGGCGCCGGCGCGGTCTTTCCACCAGCCGTCGGGTACCGCGCCCATCACGTTCGCGACGTCGACGACGATCGCAGGTCGCGAGGCGAGGGCCGCGCGCAGAGCCGGCCACGAGTCCGCGAAGCCCGGATGCAACGGCAGATCGTCGACCTGATCGACCGGAACCCACTCGAGCGCGACGCTCTCGGGGTCGCTGATCACCGGTTCGAACGGCGTCGTGACGTCGGCGACCAGCGTGGAATACGACCAGATGCCGAGGTCGAGCACGCTCTCGAAGCGCGGGCTCACGGCATCTGCCGGAACTCCCGCCTCTTCACCCGACTCGCGCAGCGCCCCGTCACGGGCGGACTCGCCCTCGTGACGGGCACCGCCGGGCAGCGCCCAGGTGTCGCCGAAGTGACTCCACGACACGCGGTGCTGCAGCAGCACGCCGCGGACGGGATCGAGGGCCATCAGACCCGCAGCGCCGAAGCGGCCCCAGTACTTCTCGCCGGTGGCCGCGACGACCCACGCATCGCCGGGGTCACGGGGCCCGTGCGGACGCCGCGGTTCGCCCGGGGCGGGAGGCTGGATCGTCATCCCCTCCAGCCTGGCACACCCGCCGCGCCGCAGCTCCGCCGCGCGTCACATCGCGCCTCGAACGCCGCCGCCGCGACACTGGAGGCGTGGACTACGACCTCGACGACGACCCCGAACGCATCGACCGCGACGCGGTGTGGACGTGGCTGAGCACCGAGGCCTACTGGGGCCGCTGGCGCACGCGGGCCGACGTCGAGGCGCAGCTCGACAGCGCATGGCGCGTGGTCGCCGCCTACCACCGCGAGAGCGGTCGGCTCGTGGGCTTCGCACGCGCGATCTCCGACGGAGTGGGCTTCGCCTACCTCGCCGACGTCTTCGTGGTCGCGGAACACCGCGGACACGGCCTCGGCAAGGCGATCGTCTCGCGCATGATCGACGAGGGTCCTGGCCCGCACTTCCGCTGGACGCTGTTCACGAGCGACGCCCACGGCCTCTATCGTCAGTTCGGTTTCGCCGAGCCCGACCGAACCGCGCTGGTGCGCCCCGCGGCTCCGGCCTGAGCCTGCCGGGGCCCCGGTGCGGCCGCACAGGACGCGCGAGACTGCATCTCGCTGACGAACCCGCGACAACCTGCGACGGTTTCGTCAGCGAGATGCAGTCTCGGCGACCCCCGGCCACCGAACCCCGCACCCGCGACAGCCCGGCCACCAAAGGCCGCACCCTCGACACCCCGGGCGCCGCGACCCCGCGACAGCCCGCCGCCACGGCATCCGCCCCCTCCCCAATGACGAACGCCCCGACTCCACGCGGGAGACGGGGCGTTCGCTCGACGGGCTCAGGCGTCGAAACGCGCGCCCTGCGGGTCGGACGGCATGAGCTCGAACACCAGCAGGATGATCCCGCCGACGAACGGAACGAAGGCGATGAGCATCCACAACGCGCTGCGGTTGCTGTCGTGCAGGCGGCGCGCGATCAGGGCGAGGTGCGGCACGATCGTCGCGAGGCCCCAGAGGAACAGCACGATCAGGAACACGAGGCCGAGGCCGCTCGGCGGCACCGGGTTGCCCGCGGCGTCGACGCCGCCGCCACCGCCCGTGATCAGCGCGAGCATGCTGAGCACGAACGAGATCACGGCGTTGGCGAGGATCCACCACCAGAACTCGCTGCGGCTGGCCCGCCCGGTGAAGGTGGCGTACTTCTTGAAGAAGCGCTGGACGGCGGCTCCGATCGGCGCGCCGTAGTACGGCTGGCTGAGCGGAACGGCGGAAGAAGCAGTGGTCATGTGTGTCCCCCTGACACGATGGCGAGTGCAATGCACGCCGATGAGGGCACCGGCGCGAGTGAACCCTATCGACTCGGTCGGTCGCGCGAGGGCACCTTGCGCCGGTCAGCGGTCGAAACGTGCTCCCCCGGGGCGCGATGCCTGCACCGTGAAGACGAGCAGGATCACCGGTCCGATCAGCGGGATCAGCCCGATGAAGATCCAGAATCCGCTGCGATCCGTGTCATGCAGGCGCCGCACGAGCACCGCCAGCGTCGGCACGATCGTCGCGAGGGCCCACACCAGCCAGATCAACCCGAGGATCACTCCGAGCGGACCGGTGACGGTCATCAAGCCGTCGGCTTCGACGCGGATGCCGTCGGTCAGCGTGGGCAGCGCGTTCAGCACCGTGCCCACGACGGCGGCGGTCAGCACCCACCACCAGTACTCGCTGCGGCTCGCGCGACCGCGGAAGGTCGCGTACTTCGCGAAGACGCGGCGGATCGCGGCGCCCAACGGAGCGCCGTAGTACGGCTGGTCGAGCGGCGGCGCGACGGTGGTCATGTGGTCTCCCGGCAAGAAGAGGGCGGATGCCACGGCGGCGCCGTCGCGAGAGCACTGTATCGACCACCCGGTCGGGTGCGGGCCCGCTTGCGCCGGTGCGGCGCGCTGGCTCCACGGCCCGGCGCGCGCCGGCTCCACGGCCCGGTGCGCACCCGAGACTGCATCTCGCTGACGAACCGGTGTCAGGCTGCGCCCGGCTTGTCAGCGAGATGCAGTCTCGCGAGAAGTCCCGGCCCGCAGACCCGCCCGCACGCGGGGTCACGACGGCGGGACCCGCATCCCTCCGCACGCGAAAGCGCCCCGCCCCACGACGGGGACGGGGCGCTCGCGACGCGTGACTCAGCGCTGGCGCTTCTCGCGGATGCGCATGTTGAGCACGATCGGGGTGCCCTCGAAGCCGTAGATCTCGCGCAGGCGCCGCTGGATGAACCGGCGGTAGCCCGGGTCGAGGAACCCGGTCGTGAACAGCACGAATGTCGGCGGACGCGTGGCCGCCTGCGTACCGAACAGGATGCGCGGCTGCTTGCCTCCGCGCAGCGGGTGCGGGTGCTCGGCGACGAGCTCCGACAGGAAGGCGTTGAACTTTCCGGTCGGAATGCGGGTGTCCCACGACTCGAGTGCCTGCTCGAGGGCGGGCACGAGCTTGTCGAGGTGGCGACCCGTGCGGGCCGAGATGTTCACGCGCGGGGCCCACGCGACGTGCGCGAGGTCTTGCTCGATCTCACGCTCGAGGTAACGGCGACGGTCCTGGTTCTCCATGTCGTCGTCGCTTAGGCGATCCCACTTGTTGAACGCCAGCACGAGCGCGCGACCCGACTCGAGCACGAGGTCGATGATGTTGAGGTCCTGCACGCTGATCGGCTGCGACACGTCGAGCACGACGACGGCGACCTCCGACTTCTCCAGCGCGGTCGAGGTGCGCAGCGACGCGTAGAAGTCGGCGCCCTGCGACAGGTGCACGCGGCGACGGATACCGGCGGTGTCGACGAGCGTCCAGAGCTTGCCCCCGAGCTCCACGACCTCGTCGACCGGGTCGCGGGTGGTGCCCGCGAGCTCGTTGACGACGACGCGCTCTTCACCGGCGGCCTTGTTCAGCAGCGACGACTTGCCGACGTTCGGGCGTCCGAGGATCGCGACGCGGCGGGGGCCGCCGATCTCGTACTTGGCGACGGCCGAGACCTCGGGCAGCACCTTCATGATCTCGTCGAGCAGGTCGGCGACACCGCGACCGTGAATCGCCGAGACGGGGTGCGGCTCGCCGAGTCCGAGGTTCCACAGGGCCGTGGCCTCGGGCTCCTGGCGCGCGTCGTCGACCTTGTTGGCGATGAGGAACACCGGCTTGCCGCTCTTGCGCAGCAGCTTCACGACGTGCTCGTCGGTCGAGGTCGCCCCCACCGTGGCATCCACCACGAACAGCACGATGTCGGCGAGGTCGATCGCCACCTCGGCCTGTGCGGCCACCGAGCGGTCGATGCCCTTCGCGTCGGGCTCCCACCCGCCGGTGTCGACCAGCGAGAAGCGGCGGTCGAGCCACTCGGCCTTGTAGGTCACGCGGTCGCGGGTGACACCGGGGGTGTCCTCGACGACGGCCTCGCGCCGGCCCAGGATGCGGTTCACCAGCGCCGACTTGCCGACGTTCGGGCGACCGACGATCGCAACCACCGGCAGCGCCGGCAGGAACTCGATCTCTCCGTCACCCGAGGCCAGGCCCGCGAGCAGCTCGGCGTCGTCCTCATCGAGGTCGAAGTCGGCCAGGCCCGCGCGCAGCGCTTCGGCCCGCTGTTCGGCGAGCACCTCGTCGAGGTTCTCCATCTTTTCGGCGAGCTGGTCGGGCCCGCCTTCGTACTCGTCTTCAACGCCCATCGCGGGCTCCCATCGTGGAGTCGACGACGTTCAACACGGCGTCGACGGTCTGTTCGAAATCGAGGTGGGTCGAATCGACGACCTCGACGCCGGGGGCGGCGGTGAGGAAGTCGACGACCGTGGAATCGGCGGCGTCGCGCTTGTGCAGCGCAGCGGCCACCTTGGCGGCGTCCTGGTCGGTGAGCTCGGCGCTGCGGCGCGCGGCGCGCACCTCGGGGGCGGCCGTCAGCAGAATGCGCACGGGGGCGTCGGGAAAGACCACCGTGGTGATGTCGCGGCCCTCGACGACGACACCCCGAAGAGCGGCGGATGCGACGAGCCGGCGGAACAGCTGGTTCACGGCCTGACGCACGGCGCCCACGCGCGCGACCCCGCTGACGGCGTCGGTCACGCGCGGTTCGCGGATCGCGGTCGTCACGTCGACGCCGCCGACGCGCACCCAGCGGTCGGTGGTGTCGAGCGAGATCGCGTAGTCGAAGTCGCCGAACACCTCGAGCACCGCGGTGGCGTCGGAGGTGTCGACCCCGTGCTCGAGGGCGTGCCAGGCGAGGGCGCGGTAGGCGGCGCCGGTGTCGAGGAATCCGTAGCCGAGGCGGGCCGCCGTCGCCTTCGAGACGCTCGACTTACCGCTGCCGGCGGGACCGTCGATCGCGACGATGACGGGGGCGGATGCCGACCCCTCGGCGGGCGCCGCGAAGCCCGGCGCGGCGAGGCCGGGGCGGAAGAGGGCGGGGGTCGGATCAGTCATGGGTGGTGCTCGCAATCCGCCATCCGCGCTGCTCGAGCCCGTCGACGGCTCGGCGGACGGCGTCGGGGACGACGCTGATCTCGGCCAGACCGAAGGGAGCCCCCGGTGAGTGCTCGAGACGCAGGTCTTCGACGTTCACGTCGAGATCGCCGAGTTCGCCGAACAGGCGTCCCAGCTGGCCGGAAGTGTCGTCGATCATGACGACGAAAGTATCGAAGCGGCGGTTCTGGCCGTGCTTGCCGGGCAGGCGCTCGACGCCCTCGTTGCCGCGGCGGATGGTGTCGGCCACCGCGCGACGGGCGCCGGGGGCGTCGGGGTCGCGCAGCGCTGCGGCCACCTCGGTGAGGTCGGACGCGAGCTCGTCGAGCACGGCGACCACGGGGGCCGCGTTCGCTCCGAGGATCTGCACCCAGAGTTCGGGGGCGGATGCCGCGATGCGCGTGGTGTCGCGCACGCCCTGGCCCGCGAGACGGAGCGATCCGTCGGGGGCCGTGACGAAGCGACCGGCGAGAAGGCTCGCCACCAGCTGCGGCACGTGCGACATGAGCGCGACGGACTCGTCGTGCTCTTCGGGCGTCATCTCGAGGAGCGTCGCCCCGAGGTCGAGGGCGAGGCCTTCGACGAGCGCGAGGTCGTAGGCCGAGGTCTCGCAGTCGCGGCAGACGACCCACGGGCGGCCGACGAAGATGTCGGCGCGGGCCGAGATGGCTCCCCCGCGCTCGCGCCCGGCCATGGGGTGCGAGCCGATGTAGTGCGTGAGATCGACCCCTCGTTCGCGAAGGGTGCGCAGCGGTTCGAGCTTCACGCTCGCGACGTCGGTGACCACGGCATCCGGATGCGATTCGAGTTCGCGCTGCACGACGTCGGCCGTCACGTCGGGCGGCACGGCCACCACGATCAGCGAGGGCTCGTCGTCGGGGCGCTCGGCGCGACCGGCGCCGTAGTCGATCGCGAGGCGCAGCTGCGAGGGAGACGCGTCGACGAGCACGACGTCGACACCGCGGGCGGTCAGCGCGTGGCCGATGCTGGCACCGAGCAGACCCGAGCCGACGATGCGGACGGTGCCGCTCGTGCGGGTCGCCAAAGGCCCGGCCGCGCGCGCGGACGTTCCGTTCGGTTCGCTCATCGGGTCTCCTGCTGCCCTGGGCGACGCCTCACGCGCCGCGGGCGCCCGCGAGACTCACTCGGCCGGATCGGCCGGAGCGCTGTCGGACGTACGCGACAGCGTGAGAAGGGCACCGCGTTCTACTGTAGTCAATTCGCGCGCCTTCCCCACCGGGAGAGTTCCCAGGTGCAGCGGCCCGAACTGCCGACGCACGAGCTCGATCACCGGGTGACCGACCTCGGCGAGCATGCGCCGCACGATGCGGTTCTTGCCCGAGTGCAGGGTCAGCTCGACCAGGCTCTCGCCCCGCGAGGCGTCGAGCAGGCGCGCCTTGTCGGCCGCGATGCGTCCGTCTTCGAGATCGACGCCCCGGATCAGGCGCTGGATGGTCTGCGGGAGCACCTGCCCCTCGACCTTGGCGATGTACACCTTCGTGACCCCGAACGAGGGGTGCGCGAGGACGTGCGCGAGGTCGCCGTCGTTGGTCAGCACGAGCAGGCCGCTCGTGTCGGCATCCAGTCGCCCGACGTTGTAGAGCCGCTCGTCCCACTCCTGCGTGAACTGACGCAGGTCGGGGCGGCCGCGGTCGTCGTTCATCGAGCTGACCACCCCGGTGGGCTTGTTGAGGATGACGTAGCGCTTCGACTCGTCGAGCTGAATGGCCGTGCCGTCGACGTCGACCAGGTCGGTCTCGGGGTGGATGCGGCGACCGAGCTCGGTGACGACGAGGCCGTTCACGCGCACACGGCCCTCGACGATCATCTGCTCGGCGACGCGGCGCGAGGCCACTCCGCGGTTGGCCAGCACCTTCTGCAGGCGGATGCCGTCATCGCTCGCGGAACCCGCGCCCTCGGTCGCCGTGCCGTCGGTCGGCGCGCCCTCGCTCAGTGCGTCTGAAGCGTCGCTCATTTCAGTACCTCTCCGTCGAATCCGTCTGAGCCGTCGTCGAGCAACGGCGAGATGTGCGGCAGCTCGTCGAGCGAGTTGATGCCGAGGTTGACCAGCAGCTGGTCGGTGGTTCCGTAGTGGATCGCGCCCGTGTCGGGGTCGGTGAACACCTCGGTGATCAAGCCGCGGGCAAGCAGGGTGCGGACGACCGAGTCGACGTTGACCGCGCGGATCGACGCCACCTGCCCCCGGGTCACGGGCTGCTTGTAGGCGATCACGGCGAGCGTTTCGAGCGCTGCCTGCGACAGCCGCGAGGGCGCCTGGGTGTTGACGAACTCCCCCACCACGTCGTCGTACTCCTCGCGCACGTAGAGGCGCCACCCGCCGCCGACTTCGCGCAGCTCGAAACCGCGGACCGGTCCGCCGGTCCGACCGTCGTAGTCGGCCACGAGCGCCTCGACGGCCTGTCGAACGGCCGGCACGGGCGCACCGACGGCGGCGGAGAGGCTCACGAGGCTCTGCGGTTCGTCGAGGATCAGCAGGATCGCCTCGAGGCGACGGGCGACGGATGCCGTGTCGCTCGGGCGCTGTGCGGGGATCGGGGCCTGCGCGGGGGCGGTGTCGATCACGGTGTCATCGGTCATAGTCGGCTCCCAGGGCGGCGAGGTTCTCTTCCGACCACCTCTCGGCGGTCCAACGGAGTGTCAGTTCGCCGAGCGGTTCGAGCTGCTCGAACGACAGGGCGGCGTGGCGGTACAGCTCGAGGATCGCGAGGAACCGCGCGACGACGACCCCCGTCTCGGTGACGCCGGCGACGAGGTCGCGGAAGTTCAGCGTGCCCGCCGAGCGCAGCAGCGTCACCACGATCGCGGCCTGTTCGCGGATGCTGATCAGGGGCGCGTGCAGGTGGTCGAGGCCCACCGTCGGGATCTCCTTCGGGGCGAAGGCGACCACCGCGAGCGCGGCGAAATCGTCGGCGCTGAGCGTCCACTTCAGCTCCGGCACCGCACTGCGGTACTTCTCGTCGAGCCGCACGTTGCGCGTGTGCCGCTTGTCTTCGCGCTGCAGGCAGCGCGCGAACCACGCCGAGACCTCCTTGAAGGCCCGGTACTGCAGCAGACGCGCGAAGAGCAGGTCGCGCGCTTCGAGCAGCGCCACCGACTCGGCATCCACCAACTCGCCCTGCGGCAGCAGACCCGCGATCTTCATGTCGAGCAGGGTCGCGGCCACCACCAGGAACTCCGACGCCTCGTCGAGGTCGCCGTCGGGTCCCATGGCGCGCAGGTACGAGATGAACTCGTCGGTCACGCGGCTGAGCGACACCTCGGTCACGTCGAGCTCGGCGCGCGAGATGAGGGTCAGCAGCAGGTCGAACGGCCCGTCGAAATCGGGCAGCGAGACGCGGAACCCGGCGGGGGCGTCGTCCGCGAGGCGGCTGAGCTCGTCGGAGCCACCGGTCGCCGGGGGATCGCTTGCGAGGGGGCTGAGCTTGTCGGAGCCACCGGGCGCGAGGGGGCCGGACCCTTCGACAAGCTCAGGGGCCTCCGTTGCGAGGTGGCTGAGCTTGTCGGAGCCACCGGGCGCGCGGGGGCCGGACCCTTCGACAAGCTCAGGGACCTCCGTTGCGAGGTGGCTGAGCCTGTCGAAGCCACCGGGCGCGAGGGGGCCGGACCCTTCGACAGGCTCAGGGACCTCCGTTGCGAGGGGGCTGAGCCTGTCGGAGCCACCGGGCGCGCGGGTCCCGGGCCCTTCGACAAGCTCAGGGACCTCCGTTGCGAGGGGGCTGAGGCTGTCGAAGCCACCGGTCTGCGGGGTACCCGGCCCTTCGACAGGCTCAGGGGCCTCCGTTGCGAGAGGGCTGAGCTCGTCGAAGCCACCGGGCGCGCGGATACCGGGCCCTTCGACACGCTCAGGGGCCTCCGTTGCGAGGTGGCTGAGCTCGTCGGAGCCACCGGGCGCGAGGGTCCCGGGCCCTTCGACACGCTCAGGGACCTCCGTTGCGAGGGGGCTGAGCCTGTCGAAGCCACCGGAGGGGGCGGCGGTGTCGTCAGGCGACGGCGCCACGGGCGACCAGCTCCCGCGCCAACCGCAGGTAGGCCTGGGCGGCGGCGTGCTCGGGCGCGAACTCCGTGATCGGCATGCCCGAGACCGAGGCATCCGGGAACTTCACCGTACGACCGATGACCGTCTCGAGAACGTCGTCGCCGAACGCCTCGACCACGCGCTCCAGCACCTCGCGCGAGTGCAGCGTGCGGGGGTCGTACATCGTCGCGAGCACGCCGTCGAGCTCGATCGCGGGGTTGAGGCGGTCGCGCACCTTGTCGATCGTCTCGACGAGCAGCGCGACACCGCGCAGGGCGAAGAACTCGCACTCGAGCGGGATCAGCACGCCGTGCGCCGCCGTGAGGGCGTTGACGGTGAGCAGACCGAGCGAGGGCTGGCAGTCGATGAGGATCACGTCGTAGTCGGACGCGACCTTGCGCAGCACGCGGGCGAGGATCGTCTCGCGGGCGACCTCGTTGACGAGGTGCACCTCGGCCGCCGACAGGTCGATGTTCGCGGGGAGGATGTCGAGGCCTTCGACCCGGGTCTCGACGATCACCTCGCGCGGATCGCGCTTCGTGTCGAGCAGCAGGTCGTAGATCGTCTCCACGTCGTGCGTCTGAATGCCGAGGCCCGCCGACAGCGCGCCCTGCGGGTCGAAGTCGATGGCCAGCACTCGGCGGCCGTAACCTGCGAGCGAGGCCGCGAGGTTGATCGTGGTCGTCGTCTTGCCGACGCCGCCCTTCTGGTTGCAGAGGGCGATGATGCGGGCGGGGCCGTGACTGTCGAGCGGCTTCGGGGTGGGGAACCCCTGGTAGGGGCGACCGGTGGGTCCGAGGATGACCTCGTCTGCGCCCGTCTTCTTGCCCTTTGTGCTCGCCGACACCGAGTCTCCCGCCTTCGTCATAACGTTCCCGAGTCTAGCCGCCGCCCGTCGCCGCGCCCGTGTGACCCGCGGGCGCCGCCGAGGTCGCGCACCCCGGTGGCTTCGACAGGCTCAGCCACCTCCCGACCGAGGTCGCCGAGCCTCGCGACGAGGTCCCTGAGCCTGTCGAAGGGACCGGCCCCCGCCGCACACCGCTCTCCCGGTGGCTTCGACAGGCTCAGCCCCCTCCGCCACCCAGGTCCCTGAGCCTGTCGAAGGGCCGGACCCCGCGCCCGCCCGGTGGCTTCGACAGGCTCAGCCCCCTCCCGACAGCGCAGCGCTAGGCCGCGCGCACGACCGACCGCGCGCGTCGCGTCTGCACGAACAGCGCCAGAGCGAGCGTCAGCGCAGCCCACGCGGCGGCGACCTTCGTCAGCACGCCGTAGATGAGATGCGTGGTGGTGTACTCCTCGTCGAACCCGCCGTTCAGACCGAGTGCGACGACGGATGCCACGACCAGCGCGACCGGGAGCGAGAGCCACCAGGCCCAGCGGGCGGCATCCGGAAGCACCCTCCGCAGGGGCTCGGGCGCGTGCCGCGACAGCCACACGAGCGCGAAGATCCCCAGCACGGCCAGCCCGAAGACCCCCGACCCGTACTGCAGCCACTTCGTCACCGAGAAGGGACCCCAGCGGTCGGCGAGGGCGGGGACGAGCTGTTCGCCCGTCCGCCCTTCGTGCGTGAACAGGTCCCACGCGATGTGCGAGGCGACTCCCAGCGCGAGCGAGAGCGCGAGCCACACGATGCCGACGACTCCCCCGCCGACGCTCTCGCGCAGGGCCGCGCGGGCGCCGGCATCCCACTGCGCCGGCAACCGCTCCGCCACCGGTCGCGGCAGCAGCTCGCGCGTCGCCGGACGAAGCACGCACCGCCACACCAGCAGCAGCACGAAGGCGACGACGACCGTGAGCGGCAGCCAGGCGAAGTCGTGCGTCAGGCCGTAGTCGGGCCACATCCCTCGCACGAACAGCGGCAGGTCGGGGGTCATCGCCCCGATCGCGATCGCCGCCGGAACCAGCCGTGTGCGCAGGAACGGAAGCGCGACGACGGCGTGGCTCGGCGTGAACGGCATGTCAGCTGAGGAAGAGTCCCGCGAGCGTCTTCTTGCCGCGGCGCAGCACCGACACCCCGCCGGGGAGGGTCCCCTGCACGACCGTGTCGTCGCCCGCGACCTTCTCGCCGTCGAGCGAGACGCCGCCCTGCGCGATCGCGCGGCGCGCGTCGCTCAGGCTCGACGAGAGGCCGGTGGCGGTGAGCGCCTCGGCGACCGGCGTGCCGGCCGCGACGGTCGCGTGCGGCAGCTCGCTCAGGGCGCTGCGGAGCACGTCGGCGTCGAGCGCGGTCAGATCGCCCTGGCCGAACAGCGCCTCGGTCGCGGCGATCACGCTTTCCGTGATCTCCGCCCCGTGCACTGTCGTCAGCACCTCGCGGGCGAGACGCTTCTGCGCCGCGCGGCGGAAGGGCTCCGCGTCGACGAGCGCCGCGTACTCCTCGATCTCGGCGCGCGTGAGGAAGGTGAACACTTTCAGGCGCTCGATGACGTCGCGATCGTCGGTGTTGAGCCAGAACTGGTACATCGTCCACGGGCTGCACATCTCGGCATCCAGCCAGATGGCATTGCCCTCGCTCTTGCCGAACTTCGTGCCGTCGCTGTTGGTGATCAGCGGCGTGCCGATCGCGTGCACCGAGACGCCCTCGACCTTGCGCACCAGATCGGTGCCGCTGGTGAGGTTGCCCCACTGGTCGCTGCCGCCGGTCTGCAGCACGCAGCCGTACGAGCGGTGCAGCTCGAGGTAGTCCAGGCCCTGCAGGATCTGGTAGCTGAACTCGGTGTAGCTGATGCCGGCCTCGGAGTTGAGGCGCGCGCTGACCGCGTCCTTCTTCAGCATGGTGCCGACGCGGAAGTGCTTGCCGATCTCGCGCAGGAAGTCGATCGCGCTGAGCGGTGCCGTCCAGTCGAGGTTGTTGACGATGCGCGCGGCGTTCTCGCCCTCGAAGCTCAAGAAGCGCTCGACCTGCGCGCGCAGGATCGCGACCCACTCGGCGACCGTCTCGCGCGTGTTGAGCGTGCGCTCGGCCGTGGGCCGCGGGTCGCCGACGAGGCCGGTGGAACCGCCGACGAGACCGAGCGGGCGGTGTCCGGCCAGCTGCAGGCGGCGCATCAGCAGCAACTGCACGAGGTTGCCGAGGTGCAGGCTCGGGGCGGTCGGGTCGAACCCGCAGTAATAGACGATCGGGTCCCCCGACAGCAGTTCGCGCAGTTCGGCCTGGTCGGTCGAGACGTGGACCAGGCCGCGCCACAGCAGCTCGTCCCAGACGTTGTCGAACGTCGGGTCGTTGGCGGGTGCGAGGGCGCTCAGCGGCGCCGCATCGGTGGAGGTGGACACCGGTTCAGGGTATCAGCGGGGCGGGACGGCTCCGGATGCCGCGACCCGGGCGGTCAGGCGGGCCGGGCCCCGTCTGCGGTGGGTACGCCGGCGGGCGGGTCGGTCGGCAGCAGGAGCAGGCGGGTCTGGGTCCGGGCCATCGCGAGCACCAGGGCCGTTAGGCCCGCGAACACCACCGCGCCGATGACGAGGACCCACCCGATGGCGGTCCGCACGGTCTCGCCGCCGGCGACGGCGAGCACCACGATCCCCGCGACAAGCACGAAGACGGCGAGAGCGGCGATCGCGAACGCGACGATTCGCAGCGTCAGCAGCGCCTGCGCCGCGTGGAAGGTCGGTCGCACGCCGAAGCGCGAGGTGACGTAGTCGGCCCATCGTGTGCCGGTCCACCACCTGCCGGCCTGGCAGCTGATCGCGTACCACCCGGCGCCGGGCCCGTCCGCCTCGCCGGGCAGCGGTCGCACGACCGCGGGCGCCTCGGGGGTGCCGGTCGGAGCGGGGATGCGCCGCACGAGGGTCGTCTGAATCGCCATCGCGAACCACAGTCCCGACAGCACGAGCCACAGCACGGGCATGATCGACACCCCGCCGAACGCGATGCCCGAAACCGTCTGCATCGCGGCGAGGGCGAGGAAGATCGTCCCCGCCACCCAGGGGAGCGTCGGCTGCTCGATGGTGGCCCAGTCGATCCCCGGCCGTCCGTCGCGCACACGCGAGCCCGTCCAGACGCGCCCGTCCCACCAGCGCAGCTCTCCCGCTCGGGTCGGGTACCACCCGGGCTGCGCAACGGCCTGCTCCTGCGGGGCCGCGGCGGTCTGCGCGGTCGCGACCTGGGCCGCCACGGGATGGGCGTCCGCAGGCTGGGCCGCCGTCGATGGCGGCGCCGCGGGCTGAGCACCCGACGCCGGGACCGGCGCCTCGTGCGCGGTCCACTGCGCTCCGTCCCACCAGCGGACCCGCCCTGGCATGCCCGCGTCGTACCAGCCCGGTCGTGCGTTGCTCATCTCGACTCCCCCGTGTCTCTGTCGACCGTACTCGGCGCCCGCGAGGCCCCGTGCGGGGCTCGTCAGCCGGCGCGCACGCCCCACCACACGAGGAACGCCGCAGCCAGCGCCGTGACCCAGCTGACGAGGCTCCCGATGAGGAAGTACTCGGCGCGGTCGCCGTCGTCTCGATCGCGCGAGATCTCGGGGAAGCGCACGATGCCCTTCGCCGCGAGCACCGCGGCCAGCAGCGTGTAGGCGCCGGTGAGGGTGAGCACGAACACGAGGATGCGCTCGAGGGGGCCGATCAGGCGACCGCCCTTGAGCCCCGGCGCGGGGGCGACGGGGGCCGCCGCGTCGACGCCGACGGGGGCGGTTCCGGATGCCACGGGGCGCGGGTTCAGCTCGACCCGGCCGCCCATCTCGGAGCGCAGGGCGATCCGCACCACGGCGTTGCCCGATTCGAGCAGGAACACCAGGCACCCGATTACCAGCACGACGACGTCGATCGACACGGCGTTGCCGGGGCTGTACGTCGCCCAGGCCGCTCCGAGCAGGCCCGGTCGCGCGCGCCCGGGGGCGATCACGACGCACGCCGCGGCGGCGAGCGCGAGCAACGCGACGGGCCAGAGTCCCGCGCGCGCGGGTCCGTCTTCGGGCACGACCCAGGTCCAGATCGCGGCGACCGCCACCGCGAGCAGACCGGCGATGACCGCGTCGAGCGCCGCCGAGACGAGCACGAGCGCCACGGCCGCCGCGGCGAAGGCGATCCATCGTCGCGAGCGGACCATCTGCCGCAGCAGATCGACCGCGCCGACCGCGACCAGCAGCAGGCCCGCGGCGATCACGCCGACCTCCGCGCGGTCAGCGCGAGGAAGCCCTCGACCAGCGCGGTCGACCCGGCGGCGGCGAGCGCCTGCGACACGGCCGACTGGCTGACGTCTTCGGCGGAGGCGAGCTCGCGCTGCGATCTGCCGAGGCACCGGCCGTAGGTGAGCCGGCGGGTGCGCTCGCTCATGGTCGAGACCTGCTGGTCGCGGCTCAGGGCGTAGGCCGCGGCCAGCGCGATGGTCTCGGACATGGTCGCATCCTCCCCTTCGGCCCCCACGATCCACGTGCGCGCGTGCGGCGCGGCGCGTTGCTGCAGGCGTTCGACGTGTTCGATCGCCTCGCGCGCCGCCCACCAGGCAGGACCCTCGGGAACCATGCGCTCTGCGAGGGCGATGGGACGCACCTCTCCGACGCCGATGCCGAAGCGGCAGTCGATCTCATCGGGGAGGGCGAGGCGCACGAGCAGCAGCGAGGCGAGCGCGTCGGACAGGGTCGGGTACTCCCCCTGCAGCTCGTCGCCGACGACTGCCGTCAGGGGGCTCGACGCCACCGGCAGATCGTGCTGGACTCTGTCGACCGTCTCGGCGATCGTGCGCTGCGCCCCCGCGCGGTCGCGCAGGCGGCGCGAGGCGACGATGTCGGCGATGACGGTGACGGTCATAAGATAAGTCTCTCACTTATTCTTCGCAAACGATAAGCAAAAGACTGATATTCAGTCGATGATCGGTCGCGCGGCCGCCTGGGCCCGCGACACGAGCTCTTCGCGCTGCTCGCCCACGCGCGCGGGGGCGGTGCCGCCGACCCCGGTCCGGCTCGAGACGGAGCCCTCGATGGTGAGAACCTCGCGCACCTGCGGCGTGAGCTGCGGCGACACCGAGGCGAGCAGGGCGTCGTCGGCGTCTTCGAGGCCGATGCCGTGCTGCTCGCACGCCCGCACGAGTGCGCCCGAGATCTCGTGCGCGTCGCGGAAGGCCACGCCCTGGCGCACGAGCCACTCGGCCACGTCGGTCGCGAGCGAGAAGCCCTGGGGCGCGAGCTCGGCCATGCGGTCGGTGTGGAAGACGAGGGTCGCGATCATGCCCGAGAACGCCGGCAGCACGAGCTCGAGCGTGCGGACCGAATCGAACACCGGCTCTTTGTCCTCTTGCAGATCGCGGTTGTACGCGAGGGGCAGGCCCTTCAGCGTCGCCAGCAGACCCGACAGGTTGCCGATCAGGCGGCCGGCCTTGCCGCGCGCGAGCTCGGCGATGTCGGGGTTCTTCTTCTGCGGCATGATGCTCGACCCGGTCGAGTACGAGTCGTCGAGGGTGACGAAGCCGAACTCGCGCGTGTTCCAGAGGATGACGTCTTCGGCCAGGCGCGACAGGTCGACGCCGATCATCGCGGTGATGAACGCGAACTCGGCCACGACGTCGCGCGAGGCGGTGCCGTCGAGCGAGTTCTCGGCCGGACGGGCGAGACCCAGGCGGTCGGCCACGAGCTGCGGGTCGAGCCCGAGCGTCGCTCCGGCGAGCGCCCCGCCGCCGTACGGCGACACCGACGCGCGCACCGACCAGTCGCGCAGGCGCTCGATGCCGCGCACGAAGGCCCAACCGTAGGCCTGCAGGTGGTGCGCGAGCAGCACGGGCTGCGCGTGCTGCAGGTGCGTGCGCCCCGGCATGATGGCGCTCTCGTGCGCTTCGGCCTGAGCGACCAGGGCGTCGATCAGACGCAGCAGTTCGCGGGTGAGGGTGCGCGAGTGATCGAGCAGGTACAACCGCACGAGGGTGGCGATCTGGTCGTTGCGGCTGCGACCGGCACGGAGCTTGCCGCCCACCGCCGCACCCACGGTCTCGATGAGCACGCGCTCGAGGGCGCCGTGCACGTCTTCGTCGCCGGGGGCGGCCACCAGCGAGCCGTCCATCACGCGAGCGGCGAGGGAGTCGAGACCGTCGTGCATCGCCGCGGCCTCATCGGCCGTGAGGTAACCGGCGGCTTCGAGGGCGGCGGCGTGGGCGTGCGAACCCTGGATGTCGTAGAGCGCGAGGTCCCAGTCGAAGTGGGTGGAGCGGCTCAGCGCCGCCAGCTCGGGAGACGGCCCGCCCGAGAAACGGGCGCCCCACAGGGCACCCTCGTTCGTCGACTGACCGGTCTCGCTGCTCATCCCCCCAGCCTACCGAGGGCCACCGACACCGCCGGAGACGTCGGCCCCCTCGGACGCCGCGGACGACGGTCGGCCCGGGGTCGTGGCATCCGCCCCCACCACGACGCGCACGAGGGCGTCGATGAACATCTCGAGCGGCCCGCGGCCCACCAGCAGCGCCCACGCGGTGCACCCGATGATGAGACCGATCGTCAGGGGGAAGAACAGACCCGACTCGCGCACCCCGACGATCTCGGACGTGTCGCCGAACAGCTCGAGCGACACCAATGCCCACACCAGCAGCTGCACGACGTAGGCGGTCAGCGGCATCGAGCCCACGGCGCGCAGCGGCACGGCCACCCACCGCAGCGGGGTGCGGCACAGCAGCAGGCAGATCCCGATCGTGGCGAGGGCGAACCCGCCTGAGCCGATGACCTCCCACAGCCCCGACGAGTGATCTCCCGCCGTCAGCACGGTCCGCGCGTAGCGATCGGTCACGACCGGCGCGGTCAGCAGCGCCCCGCCATAGCCGACGATGATGAGCGAGCCGCCCGCGAGCACGAGCGAGGCCTGCTCCGACAGCTGACGCAGGTCGAGCCGGCCCACACCCATCCCCGCGAGCACGAACGCGATCCACACCGGGAACGGATAGTGCCAGCCCACGGCAGCCGACAGGTCGTCTCCCGCCGGCCCCGACCAGATCGGCGCCGCATCCAGCACCGGCTGGATCCACGGCATGACCAGGGCGATGCCCGCCGCGACGAGGAACAGCGATCGCGCGC
The DNA here is from genome assembly GCF_021026215.1 of Microbacterium sp. JC 701. Classification (NCBI taxonomy): domain Bacteria; kingdom Bacillati; phylum Actinomycetota; class Actinomycetes; order Micrococcales; family Microbacteriaceae; genus Microbacterium; species Microbacterium sp. JC 701. Next base: position 1,479,393 of record NZ_JAJNCV010000001.1, on the reverse strand, counting down.
GCAGCCCGAGGAAGGGCAGCGCCAGCACGAACAGCAACGCGTACGCGGGGAGGATGACGTAGACCGGCACGCCGGTGAACACCAGCATCATGCCGATGACCCACAGCACCGCTCCGCGCAGCGCCAAGCGGGCGGCGGCGCGCGGGCGTCGCTCGGGAGTCAGCGGACGCCGACCGCCGGTCACGAGCGAGACCGACACGCCCGCGAGCACCGCGAACAGGATCGACGAGCGTCCGTTGACGAGGGTGATCCACGTCGAGGGGTCGGAGGTGAGCACCCGGTCGGTGTCGAGCAGGTGCGCGGCCAGCATGCCCAGCACGGCAAGCGCGCGCGCCAGGTCCACGCCGACCAGCCGCCCCGGCCCGTCGAAGCGCGTCCAGGAGCGGCGGAGGTGCGCGGTCAGCCCTGGCGCAGAAGCCACACCAGCAACGCCTTCTGGGCGTGGAGACGGTTCTCGGCCTCGTCCCACACCACGCTCTGCGGACCGTCGATCACTTCGGCGTCGACCTCGTACCCGCGGTCGGCGGGAAGGCAGTGGATGAAGATCGCGTCGTCGTCGGCGCGAGTCATGAGCTCGGTCGTGACCTTGAACCCGCCCAGGTCGCGGATGCGCGCGATCTTCTCCTCTTCTTTGCCCATCGACACCCAGGTGTCGGTGACGACGACGTCGGCTCCGGATGCCGCTGCCTCGGGGTCGCTGACGAGGGTGATCGATCCGCCGGTCTCGGCGGCGATCCGCTCGGCGTCGGCGATCACGTCGGCGCGCGGGGCGTAATCGTCGGGGGCGGCGACGCGCACGTGCATGCCCGCGGTGACCCCGGCGAGCACGTACGAGTGCGCCATGTTGCTGCGGCCGTCGCCGAAGAACGACAGGGTCAGACCCTTCAGTTCACCCTTGTGCTCGCGGATCGTGAGCAGGTCGGCCAGCAGCTGGCACGGGTGGAAGTCGTCGCTCAGGGCGTTGATGACGGGCACGCGCGTCCCGCGCGCCATCTCTTCGAGACCCGCCTGGGCGTAGGTGCGCCACACGATCGCGGCGACCTGGCGCTCGAGCACGCGCGCGGTGTCGGAGGGGGTCTCCTTGCCGCCGAGCTGGCTGTTGGCGGTCGAGATGATCAGCGGCGAGCCGCCGAGGTCTGCGATGCCGACCGCGAACGAGACGCGCGTGCGCGTCGACGACTTGTCGAAGATCACGGCGACCGTCTGGGGACCCTCGAGCGGCTTCTGCGCCCAGCGGTCCTTCTTGAGCTCGATCGCGAGGTCGAGGATCTCGGCCTGTTCGGCCGGGCTCAGGTCGTCGTCGCGAAGAAGGTGACGGGTCACGCGGATGCTCCAATGATCAGTGCGTCGGACACGGTGGCGAGAGAGGCGCCGAACAGCTCGAGGAACTCGGCCACCTCGGCATCCCCGATCGTCAGCGGCGGCGCGATGCGGATGGTGTCGTCGTTGGCGGCGTTGACGATCAGGCCGTGCTGCTGCGCCGCGGCCACGACGGCCTTGGCGACGGGGCTCGACAGTGCGATGCCGAGCAGCAGCCCGCGCCCGCGTACGCCCGCCACGAGGGGCGAGCCGAGGGCGGCGATCCCCTCGCGCAGCTGCGTCTCGCGCCGCGCGGCGTTCTCGACGAGGCCGGCCGACTCGATCTCCTGCAGCACCGCGCCGCCGACGGCCGTGCCCAGGGCGTTTCCGCCGAAGGTCGAGCCGTGGGTGCCGGGGAAGAAGAGGTCGCTCGCCGCGCCGAAGGTGATGAGCGCACCGATGGGGAAGCCGCCGCCGATGCCCTTGGCCACCGTGATGGCATCCGGAACGATCCCGGCGTGCTGGAAACCGAACCACGCGCCGGTGCGACCCGCGCCGGTCTGGATCTCGTCGATGATCAGCAGCGCCCCGTGGCGGGCCGTGAGCTCGCGGGCCGCCTGGAGGTACCCCTCGGGCAGCTCGACGACGCCCGCCTCGCCCTGGATGGGCTCCACGAGGAAGGCGGCGACGCGCTCGTCCATCGCGGCTTCGAGGGCCTCGATCGTGGCATCGATGTGCTCGACGCCCGGGACCATCGGCAGGAAGTCGGCCTGCAGCGCCGGCTTGCCGGTGAGGGCCAGGGCCCCCATCGTGCGACCGTGGAAGCCGCCCTTGAGGGTCAGGATGCGGGTGCGGTCGGTGCCGCGACCGTGCAGGCGCGCGAGCTTGAGCGCGGCCTCGTTGGCCTCGGCGCCCGAGTTGCCGAAGTAGACACGGCCCGACTCGCCCGTTCCGGCGAGACGCTTCAGGCGCGCCGCCATCGCCAGCTGCGGGGGCGTGGCGAAGTAGTTCGACACGTGCGAGAGGGTCGACGCCTGCGCGGTGATCGCCTCGACGAACACCGGGTGGGCGTGCCCGAGCGCGTTGACCGCGATCCCGGCGAGGAAGTCGAGGTACTTCGTGCCGTCGCCGTCCCAGATGTAGGCGCCCTCACCGCGGACGAACAGAGCCATGCGGTCGCCGAAGCTACGGACGAGGTCGCGTCCGGCATCTTCCTGCCAGGGGGCGCGGGTCGCCGCGGGTTCCTGAGTCGTGTCCGCGTTCACGCGACCACCTCCGTTCCGATTCCTTTGTTGGTGAAGAGTTCGACGAGCACCGAGTGCGGCACGCGACCGTCGATGATGGCCGCGGTCGGCACTCCCCCGTCGACGGCGTCGAGGCACGCCTGCATCTTCGGGATCATGCCCGACTCCAGCGTCGGCAGCATCGTGCGCAGCTCGCTCGAGGTCAGGTGCGACACGAGCGAGTCCCGGTTCGGCCAGTCGGCGTACAGGCCCGGCACGTCGGTCAGGACGACGAGCTTCTTGGCGTTGAGCGCCGTCGCGAGGGCCGCCGCCGCGGCATCCGCGTTGACGTTCAACGACGTCCCGGGGTTGTCGAGGTCGGGCGCGATGCTCGACACGATCGGCACGCGCCCCGCGGCCAGGTGATCGAGCACCGGCTGCGGGTCGACCGTGACGACGTCGCCGACGCGGCCCAGGTCGTGCTCGACGCCGTCGACGACGACACCGCGACGCCGACCGCCGAACAGGCCCGCGTCTTCGCCGCTGAGCCCGGTCGCCAGCGGACCGTGCGCGTTGACCTTGGCCACGAGCTGCGGGTTGATCTGCCCGGTGAGCACCATGCGCACGACGCCGATCGCCTCGGTCGAGGTCACCCGGTAGCCCCCGCGGAACTCACTCGGGATGTCGAGGCGGTTCAGCATCGACGAGATCTGGGGTCCGCCGCCGTGCACGACCACGGGCTTCACGCCCACGTACCGCAAGTAGGCGATGTCGGCGGCGAAGGCGTCCTGCAGCTCGTCGCTGACCATCGCGTTGCCGCCGTACTTCACCACCACGACCTGGTCGCGGTACTTGCGCACCCACGGCAGCGACTCGACGAGCGTGACCGCCCGCTCGCTGGCTTCGGCGGGATCGGTGTCTTGCAGATCGACGTGAGTCATGAGGAGTAGGCGCTGTTCTCGTGGACGTACTCGTGCGTGAGGTCGTTGGTGCGGATCGTTGCGGTGGCGTCGCCGACCTTGAGGTCGATGACGAGGTCGGTGGCCCGCGGGGTGAGGTCGACGTCCTCGCGCGGACGGTCCGGACCACCGGCCGTACACACGCGCACGCCGTTCATCCAGACGTCGACGTCGTAGGGGTCGAAGGCGGCCTGCGTCGTGCCGATGGCGGCGAGCACGCGCCCCCAGTTGGCGTCGTTGCCGAAGATCGCGGCCTTGAAGAGGTTGTTGCGCGCGACCGAGCGACCCACCTCGACGGCATCGTCTTCGGTCGCGGCGTTGGCGACGCGGATCGTGATGTCGTGACTGGCGCCCTCGGCGTCGCCCTGCAGCTGCGCGGCGAGGTCGTCGCACACCGCGGCGAGCGCGTCGCCGAACTCCTCGGCATCCACGCGGATGCCGCTGGCGCCGCTGGCCATCAGGGTCACCTGGTCGTTGGTCGACATGCAGCCGTCGGAGTCGAGCCGGTCAAAGCTCACGCGCGTGGCGCGACGCAGAGCGGCATCCGCTCCAGCCGCATCGAGCACCACGTCGGTGGTGAGCACCACGAGCATCGTCGCCAGACCCGGAGCCAGCATGCCGGCGCCCTTCGCCATGCCGCCGATCGACCAGCCGTCGCCGACGTGCACCGCACGCTTCGGACGCGAGTCGGTCGTCATGATGGCCAGGGACGCGTCTTCGCCGCCATCGGACGACAGCGCGGCGACGCCCTGCTGCACCCCGTCGAGCACCTTCGCGCGGAAGACCTCGTCACCGGTGCCGATGAGACCCGTCGAACACACGACGACGTCTCCGGCGCCGACACCGAGGAGCTCGGCGGCGCGTTCGGCCGTCTGGTGGGTGGTCTGGAAGCCGAACGAGCCCGTGAAGCAGTTGGCTCCGCCCGAGTTGAGCACGACCGCCTCGATCACGCCGTCTTTCACCACCTGCTCCGACCACAGGATCGGGTTGGCCTTCGCGCGGTTCGAGGTGAACACGGCGGCGCCGACCTTGAGCGGTCCGCGGTTGACGACCAGGGCGACGTCGCGGGCACCGGTCGACTTCAAGCCGACGGCGACGCCGGCCGCCTCGAATCCAGCGGGGGCGGTCACACTCACGGGGCGACTCCGTTCAGGGGAAGGGCGGTGGTCTCGGCGAGGCCCAGCGCGATGTTCATGGACTGCAGAGCGGCGCCGGCGGTGCCCTTGACGAGATTGTCGACGGCAGCGACGACGGTGACCCGGTTCGCCGCGCGGTCGATCGCGAGACCCATCGAGGCGACGTTCGCGCCGAGCACGTCGGCCGTCCGCGGGAAGACGCCCTCGGGTAGCAGCTCGACGAAGGGCTCGTCGGCGTACGCCTTCTCCCACGCGCCGCGGATCTCGGCATCCGTCATTCCCTCCACGAGGGGGGCCGACGACGTCGCCAGAATCCCGCGCGCCATCGGAACCAGCACCGGAGTGAAGGAGATCCGGATGCCGTCGGCCGAGGCCCCCGCAGCGATCAGCGCCTGGCGGATCTCGGGAATGTGCCGGTGTGTACCGCCAACGGCATATGGGTTGGCCGAACCCAGGATCTCGCTCGCGAGGAGGTTGGTCTTGACGGATTTTCCGGCGCCGCTGGGACCGACCGCGAGCACCGAAACGATGTCGCGTCCGTCGATGACTCCGGCGGCGATGCCGGGGGCGAGCGACAGCGACACCGTCGAGGCGTTGCAGCCGGGAGCTGCGATGCGCTTCGCGGCGCGGAGATTCTCGCGCTGCTTGCCACCGGCGATCGGCAGTTCGGGCACTCCGTACGCCCACGGCTCGGGGTGGTCCCCGCCGTAGAACGCCGCCCAATCGACGGAGGAGACGAGACGGTGATCGGCTCCCGCATCGATCACGAGAGGCGTATCGGCCAGAGCGTCGGTGTACTGCGCGGACTGACCGTGCGGCAGCGCGAGGAAGACGATGTCATGACCGGCCAACACCTCGGGTGTCGTGGGCTGCAGTTCGAGTCCGGCGAGCGAGCGCAGGTGCGATTGGTGGGCGAGGAGGGGCTGACCGGCGTTCGCGTGAGCGGTGACGGTGCGGACCTCGACGTCGGGATGGTCGGCGAGGAGGCGGAGGATTTCGCCACCTGCATAGCCGGAAGCGCCGGAAACGGCGACCGAGAGGGTCATGTATCCACCTTACGAGTCGGACGGGTGCTGGAATCAGCAAGAACCGGGGCGGCGACGCCCGTATGCCCAACCGATGGCGGGTTACGAGGTCGCCGAGAATCGGCGCGCGACCCGACGTCGACGCTCGCCACCGGTGCTCACGGAGAGCTCCTCGGTGCGTGCGGTGATCGACGACATGTGGCGAGGGTATCCGCCGCGGCGAGCGCGGGGCAAATCGAGACTTCTAGGTCGCCCGCGTGATAGCAGCCGTGAATCTGCCTCGCAATGGTGTCGTGTCCCCCGTTTGGGGGACACGCGAACCGTACTATGTGAGACCTGCCCTCATCGCCGGGCACTTCCGACTGCCCCCCTTACCGGCGATGAGGGCAGATCTCTGCGCACCCGGAGGTGCACGCGTGCGATCCTACGTCGATCGACGAACAGTGCAGCGGGTGAGTGTGCCGCCTCGAACGGGTGAAGTCAACTACTTACAGCTCCTTCATTCGATTCCCTATTTTCATTCTCGTGGTGCTTAGGGGGGCCTAGGACACCAGGGGATTCTTGTGCTTCGCACGAACTTTCATAACGGTCACGTCCCGCGCACGATGCGGGTTCGTCGAACGATCATTCAGACGACGGCGGTCATCACGTTCAGCGCCTTGGCGGCGTTCGGGGCGCCGTTGAGCGCGTCCGCCGTGGGTGAGGCGGTCACCGCCGAGTCGACGACGACCACGACCACAACCGAGCCGACGACCGACGGGCACACCGACGGGTCCACGGACGGAAACACTGACGGGGCGACGGACGGACACACGGACGGGACGACGGACGGGTCGACCGACGGGCACACGGACGGCACCACCGACGGGCACACCGACGGATCGACGGACGGATGGACCGACGGGTCTACCGACGGACACACGGACGGGACGGCCGACGGACACACGGACGGGACGACCGACGGATCGACCGACGGACACACGGACGGCACGACCGACGGACACACCGACGGAACGACCGACACCAAGGACGCTGCGGACTCGTGGGACTCGAAGGACTCCTGGGATGCCACGGACTCCAAGGACATGACCGACTCGAAGGACTCGTGGGATGCCACGGACTCGAAGGACATGACCGACTCGAAGGACGCACACGACGCGACCGACTCCAAGGACATGACCGACTCGAAGGACTCGTGGGATGCCACGGACTCGAAGGACATGACCGACTCCAAGGACTCCTGGGACGCCACCGACTCCAAGGACATGACCGACTCGAAGGACTCGCACGACGCGACCGACTCCAAGGACATG